>JANMTS010000181.1:0-31052 GCA_031390755.1 Holophagales bacterium | reverse complement strand
CACACCAGATCTGGTTAGTAGGCCGGCGGGACGCCGGCGGTCCCAGTGGGGGGATCAATCCCCCGCGGGTACGGCTCTTGCTGAGAGTCTGGCCATGATGCTTTTCCCTGGAGATCTGACCCGTTTGGAGGAGACTGCGGTCAAGGCGGAACGAATCCGTGCCGGTCTGGCCGTTCTGGAAGGGATGCCGCCGGGCATCGAGCGGCATGCCGAAATCGTAGAGCTGCTGATCGAGATGGGAGAGCTGGAGCAGGGGCTGCTGGACGATCAGCTTCTGGCCCTGGGCCGGGAACGGCCCACACCGATGGTGCAGAACGCGGCGGCCGTGACCCGCGCGCTGGCAGAAACGCTGTTCTGGTCGTTCCGCTTCGTGGGCCTCCCCCCGGCCTGGGAAGGCAAGGGCCTGTCGCCGACCATGGTGGGCGTGTCCGCGGCGCTGCGGGCGCTGCGGCGCCTCTCGGCGATGCGCCTCCCTTCCGAGGTGGCGGTGGTCGTGCCCGAGGGCTACGCGTCCCGCGGGCTCTATCCGGAGACCTTCCTGCGCGCCGGAGAGCGGCTGCGGGACGAGTGGAAGGGCGTGCTGCGGGTGATCGGGGTCCGCGGGCCGGGCGGCACGGGCACGAGCCTCGCCGCGGCCGTGGCCGCCGGGGGCCGCGGCGAGGCCTCCGCCACCGTGCGGCCGGAGGGCGATCCGTTCGCGCCGTCGCTGCCGATCGGGGCGCGGATGACGGGCCGGCTCCTGACCGCGGCCGACGCGCCCGGCTGGCGCCGGCCGCTCTTCGCCATCGTGGACGAGGGGCCGGGCCGCTGGGGCAACGCCTTCGGCGCCATGGCAGACTGGCTCGCGGAGCAGGGAGTGCCGCCGGACTCGATCGTGCTCGTCCCCGGGCAGGCGGGACCGCTCGGACCGCCTGCCACCGAAGATCAGCAGAGGCAATGGGAGGCGGCGCGGAAGTTCACGGTGGGGTTCGAGGAGCTGTTCCTGGCCGCGGATTCACCCTGGCCCGTGGCGCGCTGGGTCGAAGATCTGACCGGCCCGGCCGACGGTCCGGTTGAAGACATCGGAGCCGGCCGCTGGCGGGACCAGCTGTTTCCGGCAGGGACCGAGCGATCGTCCACTTTCGCGCCGGCCTTCGCGCCGGACGAGCGCCGCAAGCTCCTGCTCACCTCGAAGGGCAAGACCTGGCTCCTGAGGTTCGCCGGCCTCGGCCGTTACGGCCGGGAGAGCCTGGAGATCGCGACGGAGCTGGACAAGGCGGGCCTGATCCCGCCGGTCGCCGGCCTCCGGCACGGCTTCCTGGTCGGCCCCTGGCTCGACCGGGCGAGACCCCTGCCGCTGGTGGAGGATCTGGACCGGGAGCTTCTGCTCGACCAGGTCGCCCGCTACATCTCTTTCCGGGCACGCCGCCTGCCCGCGGGAGACCGGCCGGGAGCCTCGCCGGAGAGCCTGCTGAGCCGGGCCCTGTCCGAAGCCGACGCCGTCCTGGGAGTCCGGGAGTCGGCGGCCCTCGGAGACTGGAGGGAGCGCCTGCCCGAGCTCTCCGCCCTGGCGCGCCCGGTCCTGACCGACAACCGCATGCAGGCCTGGGAGTGGCTGGTGACGCCGGAAGGCAAGCTCCTCAAGACCGACGCCCTCGACCATCACCGGTATCTCCAGAACGGAGTGGGAGTCCAGGACCCCGCCTGGGATCTCGCGGGAGCCATCGTGGAACTGGGGCTCTCGGAAGACGAGCAGGGCAAGCTGGTGGAGAAAGTCGAGCGCTCGCGCCGGATCAAGACCCCCGCCGCCCAACTGCGCTTCTACCTCCAGATGTACACCGCCATCCAGGCCGGCTGGAGCGCCCGGGCCGCGGAGAGCCTGAAAGCCGCGGACGAGGCGTTCGCGTCCGACGCCGAGCGGATGGGGAAGCAGGCCGAAGGGTATGCGGAACGGCTGCGGATGGAGCTGCGGCGGTGACGAGGAGCGCTCGCCGGAGCTACCTCCCCTACTTACCGATCGACAGACTTGCCTCTGTGCGAAGATGAAGCCGCTGGGTCTGTCTCGACATCGGAGGAGGGGAGTGATTCATGAGTGCATCCTGGAGCTGGCCGGGATCTCGTTGGTGGCGCGTAGATCTCCACACGCACTCACCCGCATCGTATGACTTCAAACCGGAAGTGGACCAAATCGGCAAGGACTGGGCCGCCTGGGCCTCCTCGGCCAGGAGCGCTGGTCTAGACGCGGTTGCTCTGACCGATCACAACACTCCGGACGGGATTCCCAGTGTCCAGGCTGCTGCCGCTGACCAGGGTTTGACGATCTTTCCCGGCGTCGAAGTCACTGTGGGCGGTATCCACCTGCTTTGCCTCTTTGACCCGGCACGAACACGCGACGACGTTGTCTCGCTTCTGTCGAAGCTCGGCATCGAACCGGCCACCTTCGGCCAGCACTATGCTTCCTCCAGCAAGAGCCTCGTCGAGGCGATCGAGCTGGCGACTAGGGCCGGTGCCGTCGTGGTCGCTCCCCATGTCAACGGCCCCAAAGGGTTGCTCACGATGTCCGCGGGGGAAGATCGCCTCAAGGCGTTGAAGGCGCCGGGGCTCATTGCTGCTGAGGTGTGCCCACTGCCGACCGAGCCGGGATGGATCGACCCGAATGGGGCCGACATCCAGGAATGGCTGGATGGGACCAGGACGGAAGGCCGCAAGCTCACGCAGGTCTGGAGTTCTGACAGCCACAGCTTCGACGAATCCGGCCGGCGGTTTACCTGGGTCAAGATGACGCGGCCCGATGCCGAAGGGCTGCGCCTCGCGCTGCTGGATGGCGCGGGCTCCCTACAGCCAGCGGAGAAGACTGCCCCCGGAGATCCCAACCGCCACGCCGATTGCGTTGTCGAGAGCATTGAGGTCCGGGCAGCGAAGTACATGGGGCGGTCCGAGCCGCTGCTAGTGCGTTTCAACCCCTGGCTCAACGCTCTGATCGGTGGTCGCGGCACCGGAAAGTCCACATTGGTCGATTTCTGCCGGGCCGCCCTTCGGCGCGAGGGGGAGCTCTACGACGACGGAGACACTTCCTTGCGCGGGGCCTTCGACAACCGCATGAGGGTTCCCGGCGGTCGTCGTGAGGAGGGTCTGCTCACCCCCGGCACCGTCGTCGAGGTCATCTATAGGAAGGACGGTGAGAGGTACGTCCTCTCCTGGGATAAGCAAGGGGAGACAACGCCGATCGCGAGGCTCGACGGTAGCCAGCGCGTCTCCGAGAGTGGCGACATCCGTGAGCGCTTCCCGGTTCGCATCTACAGCCAGAAGCAGCTTTTCGATCTCGCCAGGAAACCCGACGCGCTACTCACCGTTATCGACGACAGTGCGGATGTGCGGAGTGCGGATCTCTTAAGGCTTCGCAAAGAGGCCGAGACGAAGTATCTGTCCCTGCGCGCCGAGGCGCGCGCGCTCCGTGCGCAGGCTGCGGAGCTGCCGGCTCGAACGGCCTCGCTAGCTGACGTGCGGAGGAAGCTGGACGTGCTCCAGCAAGGAGGGCATGCCAGCACGTTGAATGACTACCGGACTCTACGTCGGCAGGATGGCACCTGGGTGTCCATCCAGAATACAGCGATGGCGGCCGTCGAGTCCGTAGCGTCTACGGCAGACGAAGGGCTCGCCGTCGCAGACCTTAACCTTGGTGCTGAAGCCGATAGTGACCCGGCGACGGCAGCGCTCAGGCGTGCTCATGAGCGGATGCGCGGCATCGTGGCTGCCTTGCGTAAGACCGTTTCCGAGTCCGTCGCCCAGGCTCGTCGGGACATCGAAGGTGTGCAGACGAGCGAGGATGCTTCAGCATGGCGCGCCTCGGTGAATGCGAGCGAACAGGACTACCAGGCGGTTACCCGACAGCTTGCCGAAGCGGGGATCGCCAATCCCGATGAGTATCGCGACCTTCTCCAACGCTCAGCTTCTCTTGAGAAGGAGATCGAAGCGCTTGGGAAACAGCGGGAAACTGCGGCCGATCGCGAGAGAGAGGCCGCAGAGGCTCTGGCGCGCTACCGCGGGCTACGTAGCGACCTCACTGAGAGGCGCAAGCGATTCGCCGGCTTGACCTCAAGCAATCTGATCAAGGTTGAGATCAAGGGCTCGACGATGACGGAGGGGCTTGAGGACTCTCTTCGTAACGCCCTGGGAATTCACAGCTTCGAGCCTGACTATCACGCGCTCGTCGAGCAGATCGTCCCCGGCGAGGATCACGCCTGGAGCTTTGAACGCCTTGATGGCTTGGTGGAGCGCCTTCGCGAAGTGCTGGGTGACGCCCGGAAGCAATGGGATACTAGAGACCGGCGTTTCGAGACCGCGTTGCGCAAGCTCCAACCGGAACAGCTTGATCGCGTGGCGCTTTACCTCCCGGACGACTCCGTAGAGGTGAGCTTCCGCGATCCGCGGGACAAGAATGGATCGTGGCGGCGGCTGGCCCAGGGGTCGCCGGGCCAGCAGACCGCGGCATTGCTCGCGTTTGTCCTTGGCTACGGGCATGAGCCGATCCTTCTCGATCAGCCCGAAGACGACCTCGACAACACTCTCATTTACGAGGTGGTGGTTAGCCGCCTGCGCGAGACAAAGCCCAGCCGCCAGGTCATCATCGTGACCCACAGCCCGAACATCGTTGTGCATGGCGATGCCGAGCTGGTGATATCGCTGGAGGCGCAGGGCGGCCGGACGCGGATCTCTTTTGTGGGAGGGCTGCAGGAGCAGGAAGCTCGCGATGAGATCTGCCGCGTGATGGAGGGTGGGCGCGACGCGTTCGAGACGCGCTACCGCCGCATCATGCTTCCCGGAGGACGATGAGATGGAGAATCGTGACGACCTTGCGCGCCGAATCCGGCTCGGGGAGGACTCCGAGCTCGAGCTCAAGCGCGTGCTGCTCGCGGGAGCGCGCGTCACCGCTCCGGGGCGCGGAGACTTCGCCGATGAATTGGCGGCGTTCGCGAACGGCCGCGGCGGCACCCTCGTGCTCGGCGTTGACGACAAGACGCGCGAGATCCTGGGGCTCCCTCTTGAGCACATGGACGCCGTGGAGAGTTGGGTTCGCGAGGTCTGCAACGACGCCGTCAAGCCGGCGATTGATGTGATGATTCGAAAGCTCGAGCTGCCGGACTCCACGGGACGGCTCGCGCCCTTGATTCGAGTGGACGTACCTCGCAGCCTGTTCGTCCACAAGAGTCCTGGCGGTTACTTCCGCAGGCTTGGCAGCTCCAAACGGGAGATGGCTCCAGACCTCCTGGCGCGGCTCTTCCAGGAGCGCAGCCAGAGCCGCGTGATTCGATTCGACGAGTCGCCGGTGCCTGGAACGTCTCCCTCCGAGATCGATCCTCAACTGGCGCGGCGGTTTCTACGCGACAGCACCGAGCCTGCCGACGCCTCGCTTCGCAAGCTCAGGATTGTGGCGGACGACGACGATGGCCTCCCTCGGATCACGATTGCTGGCGTCTTGCTCTGCACGCAGGAACCGCAGCGCTGGATGCCGCATGCGCAGATCCAGGCCGTGAGCTATGTCGGCGCTCGTCGGGACGTGAACTACCAGAGCGACGCGCGCGACCTGGGCGGCCCGCTCGACGCTCAGGTCATGGAGGCGCTTCACTTTGTTCGCCGAAACATGCTGGTTCAGGCGACGAAGACGACCGCACGCGTGGAAACCCCGCAGTTCAGCGAGCGCGCGGTGTTCGAAGCGCTCGTCAATGCGGTCGCCCATCGAGACTATTCGATGGCCGGCGCCAGAGTGCGCCTGCAAATGTTCGGGGACCGCATCGAGCTCTACGTGCCCGGCGGCCTCGCCAACACGCTGACTCCGGACAGCATGCAACTGCGCCAGTACACCCGGAACGAGCTGGTCGTGTCGCTTCTGGCACGGTGTCCTCTCGACTCGAATGAGGGGCTGGGGCGAACCTATCTGATGGATCGACGCGGCGATGGCGTTCCGATCATTCTCGAAGAGAGCAAGAAGCTGTCCGGACGTATGCCGGAGTACAGCGTGATCGATGACAGCGAGCTTCGCCTCGTCATCTGGGCGGCGGGAATCGAGTCGGCGGTGGCTTCCGCGACGTGAGACAATTCACCCCCGTGCGACCCCTCAAGCTCCAGGCGACCGGCGTCTTCCTGCTCCTCTTCATCCCAGTGGTGCTGTTCCTTTTCGTTCAGCATCCGGAGCCGGTGGGAGCGAGCCTGGTGGGAGACGTCGTGCTAATGCCGGGACACTGCCTTCTGGCCCGGCCATGACCGAGCGGCTCTTCATCAGCAGCGTGCAGAAGGAGTTTGCCGCCGAGCGTCGGGCGGTCCGTGATTTCATCCATGGGGATGCCCTCCTGCGGCGCTTCTTCGACGTGTTTCTCTTCGAAGATCTGCCTGCCTCGGACCGTCGCACCGATGATGTCTATCTGGAGGAAGTCGCCAGCTCAGGCATCTATCTGGGGCTGTTCGGCGATGACTACGGCTCGACCGACGAGGCGGGGGTCTCGCCGACCGAGCGCGAGTTCGAGGAGGCGACCCGGTGTGGAAAAGCGCGCCTGATCTTTGTGCGTGGCACCGACGACGCTCGCCGTGACCCGCGCATGCTGGCGCTGATTCGCGAGGCGGGCGGCCAACTCATCCGCAAGCGCGTCACGGATGTCCCCGACCTGACGGGGGCGATCTACGCGAGCCTCGTGGAGCATCTCGAACGCACCGGCCGCTTGCGCACGCGCCCCTTCGATGCGGCTGCTTGTCCAGGTGCCACGGTCGACGATCTCTCAACGGAACTTCTTGACCTCTTCCTGTCGCGCGCCCAGTCCCAACGCGGATACGCTCTTGGTCCCGGCACGCCGATGCCCGCGGCGCTGGCGCATCTAGACCTTCTCGATGGAGCCGAGCCCAGCCACGCGGCCGTGCTGCTCTTCGGCACGAAGCCTCAGCGCTTCCTCCCCAGCTCCGAGGTCAAGTGCATGCACTTCCATGGCACGGAAGTCCGCAAGCCGATCCCGTCATACCAGATCTTCAAGGGCACCGTGTTCGAGCTCGTCGACCGGGCTGTCGACTTCGTCCTCTCCAAGCTCGCGGCGCGGGTCGGCACCCGATCCGAAAGCAACCAGGCTCCTCTCACCTACGAGATCCCATGGGAAGCGGTCGCCGAAGCCATCGTCAACGCCGTCGCCCACCGCGACTATGCGAGCAACGCCAGCGTGCAGGTGATGCTCTTCACCGACCGGCTCGAAGTGTGGAACCCTGGCAGGCTTCCCGCCACTCTCAGCTTCGAGCAGCTCACTCGGCCCCATGCTTCCATTCCGCGCAATCCTCTCCTGGCGGAGCCTATGTTCCTCGCCCGGTACGTGGAGAAGGCGGGGAGTGGAATCCTCGACATGATTGCCAGATGCCGAGAGGCCGGGCTTCCCGCACCAGGGTTCCGGCAGGAGGGCGGCGACTTCGTCCAGACGCTGTGGCGACCTGCAGGGTTGGAGGGGACCGGACAAGTCACCGGACAAGTCACCGCGCAAGTCACCGCGCAAGTAGAAGAAGAACTTCCGGTAGAGATACAGCGCCTTCTGCGGGCAATCACCGGAGACATGGCGGGCCGCGACATCCGGGAACGGCTGAACCTTGAGCACCGAGAGCATTTCCGCAGGGCCTATCTCATGCCTGCGCTCACCGCTGGTCTGATTGAGCGGACCATTCCGGACAATCCGACGAGCCGCTTCCAGCGCTACAGGCTGACCGAAAAGGGTCGAGCACGGCTCGCCCAATAAGCAGTGAACAGCCTCAGCCACAGACGGGAACCCCCCTATGAATCTATTCGAAGACACCAATCCCCGCGCGCTCAAGGATCTCTTGGCCGAGATCCACAGCCGCACGACCGTCCTCCCCGACTTCCAGCGTGATTTCGTGTGGGAACCCGGCGCGACCCAAGAGTTGATCGTCTCGATCGCCAACAACTACCCTGCCGGCAGCATCCTGCGGGTTCGCGACGCTCAGCGCGTGTTCGCTGCGCGCGAGTTCGAGGGCGCTCCACCGCTCGACGGCGGGCAGCACATCTTCCTTGTCCTGGATGGCCAGCAGCGCCTTACTTCGCTCTACCAGGCCTTCTACGGCGTCGGCGAGCATCGTTATTATCTCAACCTTGGCAAGCTTAAGGAGGGCGTCGATTTCGACGAGGCAATCTTCCACATACGCGCCTCTACGAAGTGGGCAAAAGCCCGAGAGGACTTTGCGGTCCAGGCAAAGGAGCTGCTGTTGCCGCTCTCCGTTCTGAAGGGAGGGGCCGGAGGCTTCGCGCAATGGAGCCGCAAGGTCGCGCGCCAACTGTCGGACGCGGACCGTATTGCGCTCGAGGATGCGCTCGATGTCATTGAGCAAAAGTGGATTCACGTGATCGATGACTACCACTTTCCGGTGGTGACGCTTTCGGCCCAGACCGAGCCTGACGCGCTCTGCACTATCTTCGAAACCCTAAACCGCACCGGCGTGAAGCTCAGCGTCTTTGAGCTTTTGACAGCGCGCTTCTGGCCGCAGAGCATCAAGCTACGTGCCTTATGGGACAAGGCACTCGCCAATTATCCGGTGATCGCGGATTTTGAGGTCGATCCTTATTACGTCCTTCAAGGCATCTCGCTCGCAAGCCGCAAGGCACCCTCCTGCAAACGGAGCGACGTCTTGAACATGACTGCGTCCGATATCACCGAATGGTGGGACAAGGTCGTTGTCGGGCTGGCGACCGGGCTCGAAATCCTGCGCGATGACTGCAAGGTAATGTTGCCCAAGTGGTTGCCCTACCAGACGATGCTGCCACCGCTGGCGGCGGTACTGGCCAAGGCGGGAACCCCGAAGAACGCAGAGGCCGGTGCTCAGCGCGAGATGGTCAAACGGTGGTTCTGGTGCGCCGTCTTCGGCCAAGTCTACGAGGGCGCGCCGAACAGCAAGTCAGCGAAGGACGTCGTCGAGATTCTTCCCTGGCTTGCGGGCGGTGAGCTACCGGAATCCGTTGCGTCGGTCCGGTTCGACCCGATGGCGCTCCGCGACGTGACGCCCCGTCAGCGTGCGATCTACCGCGGCGCAATCTGTTTGATCCTCGGTGGCGGCGCGAAGGACTTCCACACTCAAGCCGTGATCACGGGCAAGCTCATGGCCGAGCAGGGAATTGACGACCATCACGTCTTCCCCTCCGCATACCTGGAGCGCGCGGGCGTTTCGCCGGTCCGGCTGCGCGACTGCGTGCTCAACCGCACATTGATCGACCGCACGACCAACCAGATGATCGGCGGCCGCGCTCCGTCCGACTACCTTGCCGAGATCCGCAACACGCGCGGGTTCCCCTTTGAGACGGTGTTGGCTTCTCACGGTCTCCCGACAGGTGAAGGGTCGCCACTGGCCAATGATGACTACGAAGCATTTCTGGCCTTGCGCCAGGATCGGTTGTGGCAGGAGATCCGGCGTGTCACAGGCATCACGGTGGCTTCTGACCTCGAAGCTGACGCCAGGGAACTCGAGTGAAACGGCACCCGCGTTTGAAGGCCAGTCTCCCCGGCAAAAGTGCCACCGGTGGTGGCACAAATCAATTCGTCAAACTGGAGCCTCCAAAGCATGGCGATACGGTGACCGGCTGCAGAGTTCGCGCCGTGCGATAATCCGCCCCCGTGCAATCCCTCAAGCTCCAGGCGACCGGCGTCCTCCTCTTCCTGTTCATCCCCGTCGTGCTCTTCCTCTTCGTCCGGCATCCGGAGCCGGTTGGGGCGAGCCTGGTGGGGGGCATCGTTCTCATGCTGGGGCACCGCTTTCTGGCACGGCCCTACATGGAGCGGGCGCTGGCGGCGAAGTGCGTGTGGTGCAACCGGGTTCCTCCGGCTGGCGAGGAGATCCTGGAGCTGCGCTCGGCCGCTCAGGACGCTCGAGTGGTTCAGGCCCGGGGCTGCACGGGGCATCGCGAGCCCGCGGCGCGGTACTTCTCGTTCGTGTCCGCGTGGCGATGGCCGATGCGGATCGGGATCTTCGTTCCTCTGCTGATTCTGCTGGGATCGCTGGCCGCGGCGGCCTTGGGTCGCGAGGTCGACCTGGAAGGGGCGACGGCGCTGTTCCGGCTGGCCGTCGGCGTGACGGTCAATCTGGCTGCCATCGGCTATCTGTTCAGGAAGCCGACCGTCCCCGGTACGGACCGCGCTCCGATCGAGGTTCCGTTTCCGCTCCACAACTTCTTCCTGCTGGGCCTGCACAACCTGATCTGGGTCTTCCGCCTCGTCGGCGCGTGGTGGATCTGGCAGGGCCTGGGCTACTTCCTGCACCTCTGAAACCTCCGCGGGGCACGGGCATTGCAGTGTTGCAAGCTCGTCCATGAGCGGCTGCCGGAAGGCGGCCGATCCCCACCAACGACCATCCACGGAGGTCTGTCATGCCTACGAGAATCCACAACTCCCTCTTCCTGGGACTCATCCTGGCGCTCGCGATCGGATTCGCCGCTCCATCCGCTCCTGTCCAGGCCCAGTTGGTGGCGACCTGTGTCCAGAATGTGGACTGCGGAGAAGGCTCGTACTGCCAGTTCGAGCCCGGCACCTGTCCGCAGGAGGGCTCCAGCGCGAAGGGCAGCTGCGTCTCCACCCCCCAGAGCTGCACCAAGCAGGAGGACCCGGTGTGCGGCTGCGACGACAAGACCTACGGCAACGACTGCATCCGCCAGATGGCCGGCTCATCCCTGAGATCTACCGGCGCCTGCATGCAGACGGGCTCCAAGGCCGAGCCCAACTCCGGTCTCGACCTCTTTCTCCGGCGCCTCCAGTAGAAACCGCGGGGGGTGGAGGCCTGCTCCGCCCCCTCAGGCCGTGTGCGAGACGGCCAGCCCCAGATCCTCGTAGAGGGCGTCCAGCACGGCGCGCACGCGGCGCTCGTTGTCCTCGTCGGAGGGGGTGCCGTTGAACACGATCGCGACGGCGAGCCCGTGCTCGGGATCGGCGAAGGCGACCGACGAACGGTAGCCGCTGTGGCCGACCGCTCGCCGTGACGCGTGGTGGCCGTAGGCGTAGGGGACGGTGTCCGGGCCGTACTGGTTCGAGTTGGGGATGAAGCCGAGGCTCCAGTCCAGCACGTGCTTGAACGTCACGTCCATCATCCCGACCCGGTGGCGCGCGGTCAGCGCCTCGACCGTCTGCGGCAGGAGCACCGAGCGGTCTTCGAGCGTGCCCCTCCCCAGGATCATCTCGTAGAAGCGTCCCAGGTCCCGCACCGGTCCGTAGCCGTTGCCTCCGGGATTGACCGAGACGCAGCGGTCCTCCGTGTTCCAGCCGTGCGGGACGGGTTCCGAGTCCCCAGGCACCTCCGTCTTCCACATCGAGGCGATGCGGTCCGCGGCCTGATAGGCGTGGTAGCGCTCCCGGGGCATGCCGATCCAGGAGTCGTCCATGCCGAGGGGCTCGAAGATCTCCTCCCGGACGTAGCGGTCGAAGCTCCGGCCGTCCAGCCGCTGGATCACCTCGGCGAGCAGGAACCAGCTGGCGGAGTGGTTGTAGCCGGCCTTCTCGCCCGGCGCCCAGCGGGGCTCGGGCTTCATGGCGCAGATGCGCGCGACGATCTCCTCGCGGGAGTGGCGCGGCCAGCCCGCCTCGGCGATGCGCAGACCCGCGGTGTGCGTGAGCAGGTGGCGCAGGGTGATCCCCTCCTTGCCGTTCGCGGCAAACTCGGGCAGGTGGCGGTAGACCGGGTCGTCCAGTTGGAGAAGCCCGCGCTCCCAGAGCTGGCCGATCGCGACCGCTCCCACCGGCTTGGTGGAGGAGAGCCAGAGCATCAGATGATCGGGAGTCAGAGGGACGCCCGGCCGGTCTTCGCCGATCGCCTCGGAGGCCACGACCTCGCCGTGGCGGGAGACGTAGATCTGGGCGCCCAGGTGGAGGCGCTCGCGACGCTCGCGACGCTCGCGGATACCGGCTTCGATGGCCTGGTGCGTGCGGGGGATGCCGGTGACACTGGTGACGGGATCGGGGCTCATGCCCGGGATTCTATGACGGCCGGTGCAGGGCGGGCGGAGGGGCGGCCACCCCGACCACCCCGACCACCCCGACCGTCCCGACCGTCCCGACCGTCCCGGAAAGCGCCGGCCGGCTACTTGGCGGCGCGCAGCTTCGAGGCGAGCGACTCGGCCTGAGTCAGGTGCCCCTTGATCGTGGGAAGCGTCTGCTGACCGAAGGCCCGCACCGAGGCGTCCTGGGAGCCCTTCCACCGCTTTTCAAGCTCGGCCGTGTCGATCTTCTGATTGGCGATGACCATCTGGAGGAAGGTCCGGTCGAACTCGGCGCCCGTGAGCTTCTTGAGCTTGTCGCGGTCGGCTCCGTAGACATCCGGGAGCTCGGGGGGGAGCGAGATGCCCTTCGGCGCTCCGACCGCGGAGAGCTGCTGGAGCACCTTGCCGAGGTCGGCGACCAGGCGCTTGCCGTAGGCCTTGACCTCGGCGTTCGCGCCGCGAGCTTCGGCGAGGCGGCCGAATTCGACGACTTCCAGGTAGCTGATGGAGGAGTCCTGGATGAACTTCTGGTCGGTCGGGGTCACCGGGCTGGTGGCGCCCCCGAGCCGGGTGCCCGGCGTTGCGGGGGTACCAGGCGCGGTGGGCGCGCCAGGGGCGGGCGAGCCGGGCATGGGTTGACGGGGCATGGGCTGGCGCGGCAGGGACTGGCCCTGGCCCTGGGCGAACGTGGGCGTGAGCGCGGCAAGCCCCACGAGGGCGAGCGCGGCGAATCCTGGCTTCCGGATCATCGTCAATCTCCTTGAATACCTGTTGATTCTCATGTCGCCTTGCGCCGGTCCAGCAGTCTCATCGTGGGTCTGGAGACGAACGGCATGGCGCCGCCCAGGTAGTTCAGCGCCTTGAGAGCGACTCCCGGGACCCAGTGGACCTTCCGGCCGCGGGTGGCCTCCCAGACGAGCTCCGCGATCTCCGTGGGAGTCAGCCGGGCGCCGAAGGTCTCCAGGCTGCCGGCCCGGTAGGTCTGGCTTCGCACCATCGGCGTGTCCACGTAGAGCGGCATCAGGTCGGTCACCCAGATACCAAGGTGCTCCAACTCCAGATTGAGAGCCTCGGTCAGGCCGCGGATGAAGAATTTCGACGCGGAGTAGGTCGCGAGGTCCGGAACCCCGTAGACCGCGGAGGCCGAGCACATGGTGACGACGTGCGCGTCGCGCGTCGCCTTGAGCATCTCCAGCGAGGCGTGGATGCCGTTCATGACGCCGAGGATGTTGACCTCGACCGTGCGCACGTGCTCGGCGATGGGGGTCGTCTCGAACGGCCCCATGCGCATGATGCCGGCGCAGTTGAACAGGGCGTCCATGCGCCAGCCGCTCCAGGAGCCGAACTCGCGGAGGCGCTCCTGCCAGGCGGCGTAGTCGCGGACGTCGAGCCGCGCGCTCCAGCACCGGTCCGCCCCGATCTCCGCGGCCAGCGACTGGAGACCGGCTTCGTCCAGATCCACCGCGCCGATCCGCCAGCCGCGCTTCGAGAAGAGGAGGGCCGTCTCGCGCCCGATGCCCGACGCCGCCCCCGTGATGAAGATCGTCCGATTCCTGTCGTCCATGACGCTGACTCCTTCCGGCTGAGAACCAGCCGGAAGGAGTTTATACCGCACCGCGGCATGTTTGCCGCGAATTGACGGGATTTGCCGCAGGTTGACGCAGGTCAGTGAGGAGCCGACGGCGTGGGAACGACGCCGCCGCGCTTCGGGATGTACTCCTCCATCACGGCCTTGCGCAGCAGCACGGGCGGGACGCTGCCCTGGGCGAGGATGAAGTCGTGGTAGGACAGACGGTCGAACTTCGGACCGAGGATGCGCTCGGTCTCGGCGCGCATCTCCATCAGCCGGGTGTAGCCGCAGAAGTAGGACGTCGCCTGCCCCGGAGCGAGGAAGGTGTAGCGCTGGACCTCCTGGAGAGCCATGCCCTCGGAGAGGCCGACCTCTTCCCGCAGGACGCGGGTGGCCTCCTCGCGGGTGATCGTCCCGGCCTGAAGACCCGGATCGAGGATGGCGCGGGCGGCCCGCATGAGGCGGCTCTGGAGAGCGGCGAGCTGGGCGTCGATCGGCAGGTAGGGCTTCACCTCGGCCTCGGCGTAGAGCGCCCAGCCCTCCACGTTGACGCTGTTGAGCGAGAAGATGGCGCGCGCCTTGGACACGCCGTTCTCGATGATCGACGCGAACTGCAGCTCGTGGCCCGGCCGGCCTTCGTGCGCAGTGAGCGCCCAGGAGAGCGCGTCGTAGGTGAAGTCGTCGAGCGCCAGCCCGGCCTTCCCGGGTTTGCCGGGGATGCGCAGGGGGAGGACGAACTCGCCCATCTCGCCGGTGTTGCCGATCAGCCGGGGCGGCCTCATGCTCGGCGCCGGCACGGCCGCGCTCTCGGCCTCGCTGGCCAGCCGGACCTTCATCGGCCGGTCGGGGAGGGTGACGATCTTCTCGCGGCGGATGATCTCCTCCATATCCTTGATCCGCTGCTGATAGAGAGGAAGGATCGCCTCGCCCGCGAGCTGCGTCTTCTTGAGCTCCGCCAGCACGGCGCGGTAGTCGGTCACGCTCAGGTTGTGCTGCTTCGCCACCAGCGGCGCGAGCGCCTGCATCTCGTTCTGGATCTCCCGGAACGACACCTGGGCGCGGCTCACCAGCTCGGCGACCGGCATGTCGATCCCGAACGTGCGCAGGCTGTAGGCGTAGATCTCGGCCGGCTGCCGGAAGTCGGTACGGGTGCGGGGGAGGATCTCCGCGCGCACGAACGCGTCATAGGCCGCGGCCTGCTCCTTGAGCTTCGCATAGGGGGCCTCGTAGCCCTTGATGCCGTACTTCTTGAACAGCTCCTCGATACCGGCGATGTAGGTCTGCCCGTTCTCCAGGTTGCGCTCGACCTCGTCCTTGAACGGCCCCTGGAGGCCCGGCTGGCTCAGCTTCGTGCGGATGTACTGCTCGGCGAGGGTGGTGATCGGCGTGAACCAGGGCTCGACGCCCGTGTACTTGCGCAGCCGCACCAGGGCGGCCGGCCGGCGGCTTGCCTCGACCTGGTCGTCGAGCAGGCCGCGGAGACCCTGGAAGATGGCCGAGGTGACGTCGAAGTAGGGGAGGGAGTATTTCTCGCCGAGGTCGGCGCCTTCGAGCTGGTCGTTGGCGGCCCCGATGAGGATCTCCAGATCCTGCTTGACCTTGGCATCGGTGGGATCGGTCTCGGAGGCCAGGCGCTGCCTGAGCGCGGCCACGCCCTTCTGGATCTCGGCGCGGTTGCGTTCGTTGAAGCCGGGCTTCAGGTCGAAGATCTGCTCGTCCAGGCCGTCGATGCCGAGCTGGCTGGCGCCCTCGGGGCTCTGGCGGGCGAGGATCTCGAGCAGAACCTGGGTGTTGGCGTCGCTGCGCTCGATCCAGGTCTCGGCGGATGCAGGAGATCCGGCTGTCAGGCTCAGGACGCTCAGGGCGCCCACGGCGAGGGCGGAGCGGAAGGTTCGGTAGAGATGCAAGTCTTGCCTCCTTGAAAGAGATCGGAAAGGCGGCGCCAGCCCGGCGCCTCCTCTCCTCTAACGTTGGGAACGGAAAAAGGTTCGCACCCTGGATGGAAAATGATTCTGCTAATCTCGCCGGCATGCGATTCGAGACCCTGGCGGTTCACGCCGGCCACGCCGTCGACCCGGAGACCGGAGCGGTCGCTCCGCCGATCCACCTGTCCACGACGTTTGCCCGGGACGAGGACGGCGTTCCCCTCGGCGGCCATACCTACGTCCGGGAGTCGAACCCCAACGAGAGCCAGCTCGAAGCGGCCCTCGCTCAACTGGAGGGCGGCGAGGCCGCGCTCGTGTTCGCCTCCGGGATGGCCGCCGGAACCGCCCTGCTCCAGGCGCTGCCGCCGGGGTCGCACATCCTCTTCCCGGACGACGTCTACTACGGCGTGCGGGTGACGGCCGAGCAGTATCTCCCCAACTGGGGGATCTCGGCGGACGCCGTCGACATGCAGGATCCGGCCGCGGTGCGGGCGGCGCTCAAGCCCGAGACGCGGCTGGTCTGGCTGGAGACGCCCTCCAACCCGCTGCTCAAGGTGACGGATGTGGGGACCCTGGTGGAGGTGGCCCGGCAAGCAGGCGCCGTGACCGTCCTCGACAACACCTTCGCGACCCCGGCGCTCCAGCGGCCGATCGAGCTGGGCGCCGACGTGGTGCTCCACTCGACGACCTAGTACTTCGGCGGCCACAGCGACGTGCAGGGCGGAGCGCTCATCTTCGCGAAGAAGGGCGAGCTGTCGGAGAGGGTGGACCACGTCCGGCACGTGCTGGGCGCGGTCGCCTCGCCGTTCAATTCCTGGCTGGTACTGCGCGGGCTGCGCTCGCTCGCCTGCCGGGTGGCGGCCCAGAGCGCGAGCGCCCTGGCCGTGGCGCGGGCCCTGGCCGAACGGCCGGAGATCTCCGCCGTCCACTACCCGGGACTGGAGAGTCACCCGGGGCATGAGGTGGCGCGGCGTCAGATGTCCGCGTTCGGCGGCATGCTGTCCTTTCAATTGAAGGACGGCCGGGACGCGGCGCTTCGGACCGTCGCCCGCGCCCGGCTCTTCACCCGCGCCACCTCCCTGGGAGGCGTCGAGAGCCTGATCGAGCACCGCGCCTCCAGCGAGGGCCCGGACTCGCGCACCGCCCAGGATCTCGTCCGGCTGTCGATCGGCCTGGAGCACCCGGACGACCTGGTGGCGGACCTGGCGCAGGCGCTCGACGCGTGAGCTTCCCCCGGCCTCAGCTACAGCTCAGCGCCGCCGTATCCTGCACCGGCTTCGCCGCCGTCCCCTGCGGGTTGGTGTAGACCTTCGAGGTGCCGCGCACCGTGTCCTGAACGGTGAGCGTCAGGCCCACGTCGGTTCCCGCGGACCAGAACACCCAGAACCGGTTGTTGAGGCCGCAGCCGTTCAGGATCTTGACCAGCAGCTCCGGGTTCGTGGGATCGAAGAACCAGAACAGGCCTCCCCGGGTCACGCCCAGGCTGTTGAGGACGATCGTCTTGCCGGAGCCGGAGCCGGCCTGCGCGGAGGTGTAGGCCACCTCGACCTTGAACCGCCGGTCGCCGGTCACGTCGTCGATGCAGAGGGTGTCCGCGTCCGGGGTGCAGGTGGTGGCCACGGCCGGATCGACGAACGACTTGATCGACGAATAGGTCGTGGCGAAGGCGCCGTCCACATCCGAGTTGTCGTTGGAGCAGCCGTCGTCGGGGTCGAGGCCGCAGGCGCCGAGGAGCTGGCCGACCACGATTCCGCCCTGGAGCATCACCGGCGAGCCGGAGCTGCCGCCGAACGTTCCGCCGAGCGTGGGCGCGGAGTAGAGGAAGCGCGGGCGCGGGATGCCGCCGCAGGTTCCGGTCGAGGTGTCGACCGTCGAGCGCGAGTAGCTCTGGGGGAAGATGCCGGCCTCGGGCGCGGGGTGGGAGATGCGATGGAGAAGCGTGCCGTTGGTGAGGGTCTGCGTGCTCCAGCCCAGGAGAAACCGGCCGCCGGGAATTGCGTTGAGCCTCACGAAGGTGAAGTCGCTGTTCGCCGAGGTGGCGAGCAGGCTGGCGCCATTGCTGCGGGGCAGGCTGTTGAAGCTCGGCGCGTTGCCATTGCAGGAGCTCGTGCGGTAGTCCCAGAACGCCTCCAGGGACGAGGCCTCCTGCGAGGTGTTGAAGCAGTGGTTGGCGGTGAGCAGGTAGGGAATGGTGCTCGAAGCGACCGTGTCGTTGAGCAGGCCGCCGGAGCAGATGAAGGCGTCGCCGCCGGAGAGGAACTGCAGCTGGGCCACACCCTTGCGTGCGTCGGCGATGGCGTCGAACGAGCCGCTGTTGAAGCAGGACGCGTCCTGGATGCACTCGCTGTGCGGCTCGAAGATGGGACCGTCCAGGGACGGGGCGCCGTCGGCTCCGAGCCGGAAGGTCTCGCTGATCTGCCGCAGCTCCAGCGAAGCCGCGGTCGCGCCCTGCGGCAGCTCGACCTCCAGAAAGACATCCTCGCCGCCGACGCTCGGCGTCCACAGGCCGCCGTCGGAGTCGAGCAGCTCCAGCCCGAATTCCCGCGGCTGCTCGCCGAAGCCCCAGACCCACATCCGGGTTCCTTCCGGGGCCTGGACCTTGTCCAGCCGCAGGCGCAGGCGCCAGGCGCCGTCGATCCGCACGTGGGTTCCCCAGACGCGGCGCCCGGCCAGCGACTCGGCGGCGAACCCGCCGCCCTGGCGCTGGAAGCGAAGCGCGGAGTCGGCGTTCAGGCGCATCGCCAGGGCCTGGGGCAGCGGACGGGAAAAGCCGATCTGCATCGGCCGCGCGCCCGCAGTGCCTGCAGAATTGCGGGCCTTCATGGCTTCGAGCTGGTCTCCGGCGCCTTCCGAGGCCCGGCGCAGCGTGGCCATGGGCTCCAGGCTCAGCGATTCGGCGAGGCGGAGCGGCGGCTGGGACACCGGGGCCGGAGCGGATTCCGGCAGGGCGAGGGGCTCGACTCTCTCGGTGGCGAGCGCCGGGCTGGCCATCAAGGCCAAGGCGAGCAAGGTCCATCTTGAATTCATGGCTTGTTGGTCTCCAGGGTAAACCTCAATTCTACCCCGACTCTCGGATATGCTCTCGCGCCGTTGGCTAACCGGAGGGGAGACAGCATGAAGATCGTGGTTCTGGGAGGGGGCCGGGTCGGCGGTGCGATCGCCAGGGATCTGGCCAGGGACGAAGGATTCGAGGTCACGGTGGTGGACGCCTCCGAGGCGTCCCTGGGACGCTTCGCGGACGAGCCGCGCCTGCAAACCCGCAAGGCGGATCTCGCGGACCCGGCCGAGGTCGGCCGCGCCGTGGCGGACCACGACCTGGCGGTCGGCGCGGTTCCGGGCTTCCTGGGCTTCGCCACGCTGAAGGCCGTGCTCGAAGCCGGCAAGAACGTCGTCGACATCTCGTTCTTCGACCAGGATCCGTTCCTGCTGGATGCCCTCGCCAAGAACCGCGGCGTCACGGCGCTGGTGGACTGCGGCGTCGCCCCCGGCGCGAGCAACCTCCTCGCGGGCCACGCCGCGGCCACGTTCGAGCGCCTGGACAGCTTCGTCTGCTACGTGGGCGGCCTGCCCGCGGTGCGCACCTGGCCGTTCGAGCTGAAGGCCGTGTTCTCGCCCATCGACGTGATCGAGGAGTACACGCGGCCGGCGCGCTTCGTCCGCAACGGCCAGCGGGTCACCCTGCCCGCCCTCTCCGAGCCCGAGCCGGTCGACTTCCCCGGCGTCGGCACGCTGGAGGCGTTCAACACGGACGGCCTGCGCACGCTCCTCTCGACCGTCCAGATCCCGTGCATGGTGGAGAAGACCCTGCGCTACCCAGGCCATGCGGAGAAGATGAGGATGCTCCGCGAGACCGGCTTCTTCGGCCAGGAGGCGGTGGACGTGGGCGGAGTCCGGGTCCGGCCGCTGGACGTCACCGCGAAGCTCCTGTTCTCGGCCTGGCAGCTCGGCCCCGGCGAGGAGGACTTCACGGCCATGCGCGTCGCCGTGGAGGGCGAGCGCAACGACCGGCACATCCGCATCACCTGGGATCTCCTGGACCGCTTCGACCGCGAGACCGGCACCACCTCGATGGCCCGCACCACGGGCTACACCTGCACGGCCATGGTCCGGCTGTTCGCCTCCGGCCTCTACAGCCGGAAGGGGATCTCCCCGCCGGAGATGGTCGGACGCGAGCAGTCCTGCTGCGATTTCGTCTTCCGCGAGCTCGCGGCGCGCGGCGTCCGGTTCACGGAGACGGTTACGGAGTTGGATTAGGCCAACCTGCGCGGGCGGGCCTTCTACCCGCCGCTTGACCACTCTCCGCGGGAACGCTGTGCTTTCCAATTCGATTGCCAGATCCACCGAGAACCCGGCAGACTCTGGCGTCTCAACGCCCCTTGGACTAGGATCTACCAATGCCGCTGACTCTTCCACTGAGCGAGATGACCTTCGAAGAGAAGCTCCAAGCGATGGAGGCTCTCTGGGACGACTTGAGCCGTAAGCCAGACATCCTTGAGTCCCCCGCCTGGCATGAAGAGATTCTGCGCGAGCGACAGCAGCAACTCGCCGCTGGCGAGGCAAGTTTCATGGACTGGGAGCAGGCCAAGGCCTACATCCGCAGTCGGGCTTCATGAGGCTCGAGATCCTCTCCGAGGCCGCTGAGGATCTCCTCAACGGCTATCACTTCTATGAGCGGCAGGCGCTGAATCTCGGTAGTTACTTTCTCGATTCGTTGTACTCAGACATCGATTCGCTGCTCGTCTATGCCGGGGTTCACCGTATCGTTTACGGGAAGCACCGGTCTCTCTCGAAGCGCTTCCCCTATGCCATCTACTACAGCGTCGAGGCGGAGACCATTCGCGTCCACGCAGTGTTGGATTGCCGGCGAAACCCTTCCTGGATTCGAAGTCACCTCCGCAAAGCCTGAAAGCTGGCTGCGGAACGTTCGCCGAACATGCGCCACTTCCGGCGGAACATCGGGAAACCAGCTACTTTGCCGAAGGCAACGGCTTGACGCACAGCGCCTGATCCGCGGTGGCCGGCGTTGCGCAGGGGGCGAGGAACGGCGCCCACGCCGCGGCGCCGTCGACCGCCACCATCGCGCCCTGCCACGTTCCATGGCCGTCCCGAGTCAGCTCCAGATACCCGAACTGATCCACCGAGAACCCGGCTGCCGGCGCGCCGTCCACCGACTGGGCGAAGGCGCCGTTGGGCGGTCCGGGATCCTCGGCCACGCCGCTGTTGCCCACGATCAGCGTCGGCGGGCGGCGGGTCGGGGCGGTGAAGGAGAGCGCTTCGAAGCGGTGCATGTGGCCGGCGAGAATCTGGTCGAGCCGGGGGAGGAGCGCGTCGCCGGCCTCGCCGCGCAGAGCGCACTGGAGGGTCTGGTTCAGCTCGCCGTAGGGCGGCGGCGGGCCGGTCTCGGGCTGGCCGTCGCAGCCGTAGAGCGGCGCGGAGGCGTCGGCGACTCCCCAGACCGGCCGATGGCTCATCAGCCAGACCTGCCTTGCTTCCGACGGGCCTCGGAGCCGCTTCGCCGCCGCGAGGAGCTGGCGCTCGTAGACGTCGACCAGGCCGGGCAGCTGGTCGCAGGCGTTGGCGGAGTCGATCACCACCAGGTCGAGATCGCCGAGGTGGAGCACCTGGGGCTCGACGAGCTGGAGATGCGGAAGCGCGGGGTTGTCTCCTACCTGCGCCCCGCCTTGCGACGGACACGCGAGCTGCCGCCCACCACCCTCAGGACCGCCCTCGGGAAGCTCCGAGCTGGCGTCGAGGAAGTAGAACCAGCCCGGCCCCGCGTGGCTGCACAGCTCGTGGTTGCCGCGCGTGAACACCCACGGCGCCGCGGTCAGCAGATCGCCCGCCGGCTGGAAGAAGTCCAGCCACCAGGCCTCCCATTGATCCGCGTCCGGATTTCCCTTGCTGTTCTGGCTGTAGTACGGGCCCGGAAGCCCGCACTTCTCCGACGGCTCGGCGCCGTCTCCGGCATCGTAGTACCAGTTCTGGACCTCCTTGCCATCCACCGTGACTTTGAAGCCGCTCGGCGTGCCGCGGTAGTTGTAATCCCCCACGTGAAGCACGAGGTCCGGCTTGTTGGCGGCGGCGGCCCGGGCCAGGACCGGGAATGGCCACTCCGGATCGTCCAGCCCGCAGCCCGCCTGGTCTTTCGGCTTGCAGCCGGAATCGCCGAGGACTGCGATGCGCGACGGCGCCTCGACCGCCACGGGCAGGCGAGGCCCGCCCTCGACCGTCAGAGAACGCCCGAACGGGTAGCGGGCCTCGCAGACCTTCACGCTGAATCCATGCGGGTTCTTGCGCGGCGTCGTCTCGATCCGCTCCGTCCCCGCGCCGGCCAGCGCCGGGCAGTCCCGGCCGGGGTCGACGATCACGCGGGCGAAGGCGGCGGTGCTGCCGGCGGGAGTTTCCGCCAGCAGCACATAACCTGCGTACACGGTCGATGTTGCCGGTTTCGTCGGCGGGGTGGGCTCCGCATGGAGCGAGCAGCCGGCCAGAGAGGTCAGAGCGAGGGCGGCCGCAAGGCCACCGCGGAGGACGGTCGGGAATTGTCTTGTCATGGCGGGGTCGTATGTTACCGCCTGCTCACGGTGAGCGTCACCTCCGCGTTGCTCCAGGCGCCGTTGTACTCCGCCTGCGCGCAGGGAGATTCACCTCGCCACGGGGGAAGATCCCCTCGCGACGAAGCAAGGTTACCCGGCAGCAGGCAGGCTTCCCCAGCGGTCCGGTAAAGTTCCGCGCCGCGAGGTGAGATCACCCGGGCGCCGGGTGCCGTCACCTCGCCACCAGGTGGGCTTCCCTGCGCTGGGCAACATTACCGCGTTGCGAGGTAAAGCTCCCCCGTGGTCCCGCTACGTCACCCCGCCACGAGGCAAGCTCGCTTCAGATCAGGGAAGTTTCCCTCGCCGCCGCGCCAGGTCACCCAGGGGCTGGGGAAGATTCCCTCGCCTTGAGCAAAGCGGCCTGGCGTTGCGGAAAGATACCTGGCGAGCAGGTCGGCTTCCCTCGCCGCGAGGTGGGTTTCCCCAGAGGCGAGGTGAGTTGCCCCGGAGACCGTAGGGCTGCCTCGCCATGAGGTAAGGATACCTGGAGGCCAGGTAACGTACCGCAGGGGTCCGCGCGGAGCCCACAGGGTGTTCCGCACGGACTCGTCCCCCGGTTCATTTCACCCGCGGCGGGTGTTGCGGCGTCCCAGAGTTGGGAGACGGCGCGCGAGGCCCGGCGGCCGGAGATCCGGCAGCGCTTCCCGACCTGCTCGACGTCAGTCTTGCGGCCGGTACACCGACGGCCGGCGGTACAGGGGCGGCGACGGGCGGTCGCCCGGCTCCGGATGCGGGAGGATCTGCCGCAGGTACGGCTCGGCTCCCAGCTGCTGGTCCCAGTTTGGCGGGTAGCCCAGCGAAACCTCTTCAAAGCGGACGCCGTCCCGCTCGTAGCGCCCGCGGATGTGCAGGTGGCCGTGGATCACGACCTCGGCCCGGAACCGCAGGTGCCAGTCTTCCGTCTTGCGGGTTCCGCACCAGATCGAGAAACGCGGGATCGCCGGCAGGATGGCGAGATCCTGGCGCAGCGGAAAGTGGTTGATGATGACGAGCGGCGCCCGCTCCGCGGCTTCGGCCAGGCGGGGCTCGGTCTCCAGGATCCTCGCCTCGCACCAGTCCGGCTTGGTGAGGAACGGATCGGGATGGAGGAGCACCTCGTCCGAGCAGAGGAGATTTTCCTCCGCCGCCCACTCGATCGCCTTGTCGACCGGGATCTCGTCCGGCCGGAACGTGTAGTCGTAGAGCACGAAGGTCGGCGCGAGGATGCAGCGCGGGCCCTCCCCGGGCCAGACCACGTAAGGATCTTCAGGGGTCAGCACGCCGTAATCCCGGCAGATCTTCACCAGGCGCCGATACTTGGCTTCCCCGCGCGTGTCGTCCGGCTTCGAGGGGATCGTCCACAGGTCGTGATTGCCCGGCACCCAGATCAGGCGCCCGAAGCGGCGGGTCAGGATGCCCAGGGCGAAGCGCAGGTGCTCCTCGGTCTCGCCGACGTCTCCGGCCAGGATGAGCCAGTCGTAGGGCCGGGGGCGCAGAGCCTCCAAAGCCCGGCGGGTCACCTCGTAGCGGAGGTGCAGGTCGGCGATCGCGTAGAGCTTCATCGGGTCAGTTTTGGGGTCACTTTGGGGATCAATCGAGGTCAGTTCGGCGGAAGCTTCAGAAGCTCTTGCACTTCGGGAGAGAAGGTGCCGCGCTCCTCGGCCGTGGCCTCGGCCACCTCGCCGGGGAAGAGGAGGGCCTGGCGCACGGCGCCGTCCTCGTCCAGCGACATCTCCACCAGGGAGTGGCGCACGGGCTCGACGGAGAAATCCGGGTGGTAGAACGCGCCGCCGCCGCTGGGGATGCCGAAGCCCCGGGCATGCTCGCCGGCCCGCGGCACGATCTGGCTCAACCGCGACCAGCTGGGCTCGTCGTGGACATCGATGACGAACGGCACCAGGCGGAAGGTGTCGAAGAGCTTCTCCTGCTCGTTCCACCCCTTGAGCCCGAGCTGCACGGCGCCGGCCGAGACGCCGATCAGCATCGCGCCCGCGTAGTAGCGGGCCATGATCGTCTCCCGCATGCCGGTGTGCTCGAAGACGTCCCAGCCGCGCTCGACATCGCCGCCCGCCAGGAGAATCAGGTCGGCGGACTCCAGGAAGGAGCGGTCCTCGGGGCCGGGATCCGACGAGATCATCCGGCAGTCGCGGATGCCGATCTCGCCCATGGCGGCGGTGAAGAGGTCGAAATACTCGGGCGCGTCGCCGTTCGAGGCTCCCAGGTAGGCCCCCTTGAGAGGGCGGTCCCTCTCGGGGCTCCCTTCGTCGTTTCCTTCACGGATGGCCTTGAGCGCGCGGCCGAGGAAGGGCTCTCCCTCTTCGCGCCAGAACAGGAGCTGGCTGTCGGCCAGCAGAAGAATCGGTTTGATCGTCGACAAGGTTCGCTACCCTCCGGTCGTCATCGTAGCCAGGTATCTTAGTTGCAGTCGGTCTCAGGCGGCCTCAGTCGGCATAACCGAGGGCGCGGAGCTTCGCGGCGCTCTCGGGATCGATGCGGGCGGCCAGAATGCGGTCGGAGACGGCCAGCCCCTTCTGCACCGAGGTCATCCAGCCGCCGAGGCGGGCGGAAAGGCCGATCGCTCTGGGATCGAGACTGCGGATCTCTCCGGGGTCGCGGAGGAGGTCGAAGACCCAGCGCTGCTTTTCGCCGGGACGGAAGATCTCCTTGCGCGAGCCGGTGATCTCGGCCACCTCCAGCAGCCCCTTGCGCCGGGCGCTGCCGGCCTCGCGGGCCGAGAGCACCGCGCCCTTGTGAGCCTGGAACCACATGGTCCGTTCCCGCGGCGGCTCGACGCCCCGCAGCAGGGTCGGCGACCAGTCGTGGCCCTGGAACTCGGAGGGCACCGGCAGGCCGGCCAGAGCGAGGACCGTCGGGGCCACGTCGAGGTTGAGCGCCGGCGCCTCCACCACGGCGGGCCGGATGCGGCCGGGCCAGACCACCCCGAGCGGGATGCGCAGCGTCGGCTCGTAGAGGTTGCGGCCGTGACCCCAGTAGGAGTGCTCGCCCAGGCTCTCGCCATGGTCCGCGGTGAAGACGATCAGGGTGTTCGCGGCCAGGGCGGGATCGCGCTGGAAGGCCTCGAGCAGCCGGCCGATCTGGCGGTCGGCGAAGGAGACCTCGGTGTCATAGCGGTCCGAGCGGGAGGTCTCGCCGTGCGCCTTGATGTTGAGCCGCTCGGCGTCTTCTTCCTGCAGGCGGTACGGAGCGTGGGGGTCGACGTAGTGGACCCAGAGCAGAAACGGCCGGCGGCTGTCCCTACTACCAGATTGACCGGACGGGCCGGACTGGCCGGAGTGACGATTGTCGAGCCAGGCGAGCGCGGAGTCGGTCAGATCCTCGCCCGTGGCCTCCCCCTTGAACAGGCCGAGCCAGCGCTTGCGGGTGAAGACCTCGTCGTAGGTCTGGAAGTGGTCGCCCAGGCCGGAGATGTCGTTGCGCAGCGTCCAGTTGCCGACGAACGCCGCGGTCTTGTAGCCGCGCCGGCCGAGCACGCGGGCGGCCGAGCCGGCGTCGGGCCGGAGGCGGAGACCGTTGCGGGTGGCGCCGTGCTCGTGCGGGTAGAGCGACGTGAACATCGAGCAGAGCGACGGGTTGGTCAGCGGCTCCACCGTGCGCGCCTGGGTGAAGCGGACCCCCTGGGCCAGCAGCCGGTCCAGGTTGGGCGTGGTCGGCCGGCGGTAGCCATAGGAGGACAGCCGGTCGGCGCGCAGGGTGTCGACGGTGACGATCAGGACGTTCGGGAAGCGCTGTGACGGCTCAGGCCGCTGGGCGGGGCCTCCCTGCGCCAGGAAGAGGCCAGCCAGGCCGGCCAGCAGGATCATCAGAGGCCGTAGCGCCGGGACTGGACGGTCCGTTCGAGCAAGATTCAGATCTTTCCTCTCATTCTGATGAAAACCGGCGACTGGCAGCTCCCGCTGGTACCTCGGGGAGAGCGGCGTGCAAAAGCCGCGCCTCGGTGCGAAACCGGGAGCCTTGCCCGGGAGTCCGGTCTGAGCTAGCCTCTCGTCCCATGTCGCGCCAGCTGCACAAGATCTTCGTCCTCGACACCTCGGTCATTCTGTACGACTTCAACGCGATCCAGAGCTTCCAGGAACACGACGTCGCGATCCCGATCACGGTGCTCGAGGAGCTGGACAGCTTCAAGAAGGGCAACTCGGTTCTCAATCTCCAGGCCCGGGAGTTCATCCGCCAGCTCGACAAGCTGGCCGGACACGGGATGCTCAACGACTGGATCCCCCTGGACGGAGCGGCCCGCGGCCGTTTCCGCGTGCTCACGGATGAGAGCGCGCCGGTCGACGCCGTCGAGATCTTCGGCACCAAGAAGGCCGACCACCGGATCCTCAACGCGGCCCTGAGCCTGACCCGCAGCGAGCCCGACCGCAAGGTGATCCTGGTCAGCAAGGATATCAATCTGCGCGTCAAGGCGCGGGCGCTCAACCTGCCGGCCGAGGACTACGAGACGGCCAAGATCAAGGATCTCGATCATCTCTACACGGGGAAGTCCGAGGTCGAGCTGCCGCATCCGGAGATCATCGACCGCTTGTACCGGGAAGAGTCGGTGCCGGTGGAGGAGATGTTCCCGGGCCAGCCGAAGCCGACGGCCAACCATTTCTTCATCCTGCGCAGCCAGGGCCGCTCGGGGCTGGGCTACTACAACCCCCGCACCGAGCGGGTCGAGCGGGTGACGAAGGGGGAGGCCTACGGCATCACGCCGCGCAACGCGGAGCAGACCTTCGCGCTGTCGGCGGTGCTCAACCCGGACGTCCCGCTGGTGTCGCTCTCCGGCTCGGCGGGCACGGGCAAGACGCTCCTCGCCCTGGCCGGCGCCCTGGAGCAGCGCCGCGAGTTCCGGCAGATCTACCTCGCGCGGCCGATCGTACCGCTGTCGAACCGCGACCTCGGCTTCCTGCCGGGAGACATCCTGTCGAAGATCAACCCCTTCATGCAGCCGCTCTGGGACAACCTGGGGATCATCAAGAACCAGTTCGGGGAGAAGGAACGCGAGTACAAGAAGGTCGACGAGCTGGTGGAGACCGAAAAGCTCCACATCGTGCCGCTGGCCTACATCCGCGGGCGGAGCCTCTCGAACGTCATCTTCATCGTGGACGAGGCGCAGAACCTGACGCCGCACGAGGTGAAGACGATCATCACCCGGGCGGGCGAGAAGACGAAGATCATCCTGACGGGGGACATCTTCCAGATCGACACGCCGTACCTGGATGCCCAGAGCAACGGCCTGTCGTATCTGATCGATCGGCTACGGGGCAATCCGCTCTACGCCCACGTGAACCTGGAGAAGGGCGAGAGGTCGGAGCTGGCCAATCTCGCCAGCATGCTGCTTTGATCCCATTCCCCCTCACCCTGCCCCTCTCCCCCAGGGGAGAGGGAACCCCTCCCGGCCGCTTGCTGCGACCTAGCGGCGCAGAAGGAACAGGGCCGCAACGGCCAGACCGACCATCAGCACCGACAGGCCCAGGCCGTCCAGGACCGGAGCGTCGACCGTCACGCCGCCGCCGAAGCCGGGGACGGCGCACATGCCGTCGTCGATCGCGAGCCCTTCGAAGCCGCTCAGGGCCTTTCCTGACGAATCCCGCGTGACGGCCACGACCCTGGCCTCGCCCGTCTTCAGGTCGATCTTGAAGATCTGGCTGGCCTTGCCCGAGCCCGGCCCGAGATCGTTGATGCCGTAGAGCACGCCGTCGCGGTCGAAGTCGAGGCCGCCGTCCTGGAGAGTGACGTTCTTGAGAGGGCCGATCGTCGTGGCCACGCCGCTGATCGGATCGATCTTGACCAGGACGTCCTTGCCGTCGCCGCCGAGGCCATAGACGGCCAGAGGGTTGGCGGCGAGGCCGGTGACCTCGACGTCGGTGTTGCCCACCCAGGCGGCGCTTCCCGTGCCGGAGTCGATCCGGAAGAAGCGGATCGGATCCTTGGGCGCGTCCGTCGACATGTAAAGATTGCCGTCGTTGGCGAAAGCCAGGCCGGCGTCGGTGATGTCGACCTCCAGGCTGCCGACCGTCTCGCAGACGCCCGTGGTCCGGTTGCAGGTCACCAGCCGGTCCCGCACGTCGTCGACGCCGTAGAGCGTCTGGCAGCCGGGAGAGAAAGTCAGCCCCTCGATCCCTTCGAAGCCGCTGCTGGCCTTGGCGACCGCGGTCGTGACGCCGGTCTCGAGGTCGATCCTGTAGAGCTTCTGATCGCCGTCCGACCGGATGGAGTAGCCGACGCCCGCCGCGGCCGGGATGGCCTGTGCCGCCAGGGCGGCGAGCAGGAAAACGAAAGTCCGCTTGACCATGATCTGCTTCAACATGAACGAGATCCCCGGGATTGTGTGGCCGGAAGAGTACTACAGACCCGAGACTCCCGGTAAGATCCACGCTCTGCCATGACCGACACTATCGGCACTGCCCCCCCTCCGTTCGCCGCGCGCCTGCGCGTGCTCGCCGCCGCGGCCCTGTTCTCGTCCGGAGGGGCGGCGATCAAGGCAGCCTCGCTCACGGCCTGGCAGGTGGCCTCCTTCCGCTCGGCCGTGGCCGCGATCGCCCTGCTGCTCCTGATGCCGGAAGCTCGGCGCCGGCCGCGGCCGTTCGTCCTGCTGGTGGCTACGTCGTACGCCGGGACCATGGTGCTGTTCGTGCTGGCCAACAAGCTGACCACCGCGGCGAGCACGATCTTCCTCCAGTCCACGGCGCCGCTGTATGTCCTGCTCCTGAGCCCTTGGCTGCTCAAGGAGAAGGTGCGGCCGACCGACCTGGCCTACATGGCGGTGCTGGGCGTCGGCCTCGGAACGTTCTTCGTGGGCATCGATCCGGTCTCGGCCACGGCGCCGAACCCCTGGCTGGGAAACGTGCTCGCATTGCTGTCCGGCATCTTCTGGGCGCTGACGGTCATGGGGCTGCGCGCGCTGGGAAAGCAGGGCTCCGATTGGGGACCGTCCTCGGCGCTCTGGGGCAACGTGATCGCCGCCCTGGGCTGCCTTCCCTTCGCTCTGCCGGTCGTGTCGAGCCGGCCGATCGACTGGGCGATGGTGGCGGTCCTGGGAGTCTTCCAGATCGCCCTGGCCTACGTCTTCCTGATCCGCGGTCTGCGCCAGGTGACGGCGCTCGAAGCCTCGCTGCTGCTCCTGCTGGAGCCGGTCCTCAATCCGATCTGGGCCTGGCTGGTCCATGGGGAACGCCCCGGCGGCTGGTCGCTCACCGGGGGTTTGATCATTCTCGTGGCGACCGTGGCCAAGAGCGCCTGGGACGCGGCTCGAAGAAAGTAGCGCTCTATTTGCCGGCCGCGTGGACCTCGCCGCGGAGCGACGGCAGGTCGACCGTCACGATCGGCTCCTTGGCCAGCGCCGACGCGAGACGGGCATCGTGGCCGTAGACGTCCTTGCGGAACTGAAGCGTGCCGTCTTCCTCCACCCAGGCGGTGAAGTAGAGGATGTGGACCGGAAGCGGCTCCGGCAGCTTCACCGTCTTCTGCACGCCCGTCTGAATCGCCTCGCGGACCTTGGAGCCGCGCCAGTCGGGATCGCCCTGCAGCAGAACCTCGGCGAGTTGCACCGGACGCTCCAGCCGGATGCAGCCATGGCTGAAATCGCGCTCCTCGCGCGAGAACAGGTGGTCGGCCGGCGTGTCGTGCAGGTAGACGTCGTACTCGTTCGGGAACATGAACTTGACCTGGCCCAGCGGATTGGCCCGGCCCGGCCGCTGCCGGATGCGGTATCCGGAGGCCGGGTTGCTGATCTGATCGAGCCCGGCGTCGGCCACGACGTTGCCCTTGCTGTCGACGACCTCCATGTCGCTCTTCGCCAGGTATCCCGGATCGCTGGCCAGCTTGGGGACGATCTCGTCGCCGGTGATCGACGAGGGCAGATTCCACTCCGGATTCAGCTCCAGGTAGGTCATGCGGTCGCTGAACACGGGCGTCTGGCTCTGCTGCTTGCCCACCACGACCGCCATGTCGACCGTCTTCTTGCCGTTCTCGATCAGCTCCATGCGGAACTCGGGGACGTTCACGGCGATGTAACGCTTACCCAGGCTGCTCGGGAGCCAGCGCCAGCGCTCCAGATTGATCTCGATCTGGCGGACGCGCTCGGCGACCGGAACGTTCAGCTCGGCCAGCGTCTCTTCGTCAACCACGCCGGTCGCGTCGAGACCATGGCTCTTCTGGAAGCGGGAGACGGCGGCGGCCAGCGGCTCGTCGAAGACGGGGGAGGCTGGGCCGGCCAGCTCTCCGCTTGCGGCGAGACGGGTGCTCAACGCCGCCACCCGTCCGCCCTGGTCGCCTGCCTTCATGGCGGCCTTCAGGGACGGCCCGGCGGGGATGGCCGGCCAGCCTCCGGCGGCTTCGATCTTGCGATAGCGGGCCAGGGCGTCGCGAAGCCGCACGTAGGCCGGGTTCGGCGGCGTCAGGGTCTTGAAGCTCTCGGCCACCGTCGCCTTGCCCGCGAATACCGTCTCCAGGCGCGCGTCGAGATCCACGTTGCGCGGCTGCGAATCCCAGTTGATGCGCAGCGTTTCGGGCGTGAGCCGGCCGGTCGCGGCATGGGCGGCGAGGGTCAGGTAGGTGTAGGTCAGCTCGACATCCAGGTCGGCCAGCCGGCGCTGGGCGTCGGGTGATTTCAGCGACTTGTCCGCCTTCGCTGCCTCCACCAGGGTGGTCAGGCGATCGGCCTGATAGCGCCTGGGGTCGAGCCCGTCGGCGGCGAGCGAATCGATCGTGCTGATGAGCTCGGCCGCATGGGGGCCGGGTCCTTTCACATCGGACCAGGCCGGCTGGAACTCCCGCTTCCGGTAGAAGTGGCGCATCTCTTCCCAGGCGCGGACCCTTTCCTTCTGGGCCTGGATCGCCGCGGGCAGGGTTTCAGTCTCAACGGAGGAACGGATGATCTGGGAGACCTCCGGCGGCATCTCGCGCCGGCAACCGGTCGCGAAGCCGGTCAGGAGGAAAACCCCGGTCAGGGCGGCCAGGGGCAGGGATCGAATCTTCATAAGCTCCTCTCGAGCGTGTCAGCTCTTTGT
>JANMTS010000177.1:0-20459 GCA_031390755.1 Holophagales bacterium | reverse complement strand
GTGGCGAGGTGACGGCACCCGGCACCCGGGTGATCTCACCTCGCGGCGCGGCACTTTATCGGACCGCTGGGGAAGCCTGCCTGTTGCCGGGTAACGTTACTGCGTCGCGAGGGGATCTTCCCCCGTGGCGAGGTGAATCTCTCTGCGCGCAGGCGGGGTGAAGAAAAGCCGGGGCGTGCAGAGCACGCCCCGAGGCTGCTGGGATCAGAGACAGGGGCTTTTCCCGGAGCCGGCGCCACACATTCGGCTCCAGATTCGTGGACTGCATAAGGACCGCTCTTTGTGACGCACTACACGAGCCGGCACGCACCCTATCGCGCCGGTTTCGAATACAGGTCGATCACCCGCTCGATCGCGCCCTGGCAGACGTCGCAGAAGGGCACCTCGTCGCGGGTGAACATGATGCAGTCGGCCTGCGGACGGTAGTAGCCGCGGGCCGCGTAGTTGGCCCCCTCAAACAGTCCCACCTTTCCCGCGAAGGGCTCGCTTCCCAGAAGCTTCGACTCCGCCGCCCGCTGCTCCAGGAACAGCGCGTCCATCTCGTCCTCGGGCCGGTTCTCGGCGCGGATCTTCCGGCGACGCGCCTGGATCTCGGCCGCGTGCTTCTCGAATTCGTCCTTGGCCCAGGGGGTCGGCACCGGCGTCGACGCCTCCACCCGCGCCTTCCACTTGAGGTGCTCGCGGTCGGTCTGCGCGGTCACGTTCGGCTCCCAGGGCTCCACGATCTCGTCCGCCGGCTGGTAGGCCACGTCCGAGGTGTAGTACTCGTCCGCCAGCGCCGCGAAGTGGTGGCCGAATTCGTGAATGAAGACGTAGGGCGACCACAGGCTGTCCGCGGCCACCGTCGAGTAGAGGCCGAAGATGCCGCCGCCGCCGTAGGTCCGGCTGTTGGTCAGGATCTCGATGAACTCGTAGGGCGCGAACGACGCGATGTCGCGCATCGCGCGGTTCTCGAAGGTCAGCACGTAGCGCTCCGAGCCGAACGCGTCGTAGGTCGCGCCGACCGGCGAGCGCCGGTGGACGCCCGTCGACGGCCGCGACACGCCCGACTCCGCGGCCGGCGGGCAGAGCCCCCAGACGTTGAAATCCCGGCGGCGCTCCTTGAACGGCGAGGTCGAGAAGAGGATCTCCACCAGCCGCTTCGCATCCTTCTCGAACTTGCCGCGCTCCGCCGCGGTGTAGCCGTCGCCGAGGATCAGGAAGTCCACCTTCTCCGCCGACGGCCCGTTCTTCTCGATCTCCACCAGCGCCCCCGGCGCGGCCGGCTTCGAGGGATCGACGAACGGGTCCGCCGGATCGACCTTGAGCGACCAGATCTCGTGGAAGGCGTTGCGCGCGTCCCGCTTCTTGAGCACCACCTGGACCGGCGCCTTGGGGGCCGGGAAGCGCAGCGACTCGTGGAACGTCCGCCACATCTCGTGCGCCTCGCCGATCGTCTCCCACTCGCCGAAGACCGAGGCGAAGCCGCGCGAGTACACGACGCGGTTGGTCTGCGGGTCGATCACCTCGAACAGGTACTTGCCGAGGTTCGTGTCGTCGACCGGCCGGGCCGGGTTGCCCGGCCAGGGGAGCGGCTCGACGACCACGCGGTCGAGGCTGAAATGCTCCTGGGATGCATCCCCGGAGTGGTAGTAGTCGACACGCATCGTTCCAGGGGACGTCGCGGACGACGGGGACGAAGAGGAAGCTCCGGAGGCCGGAGCCGGGGCGGCGAGAAGATTGAGGGCGAGGGCCAGCAGGGGCGCGATCATGCTCCGGATGCTAGCAGGTGCCGGACCTGCCATACTGCCCCCGTGTCGAACCGAAGCCACGGGATCCGCCGCCTCACCCGCCTTTTCGCCCCCACCCTTCGCCCCCTTCCGGGACGGCGGCTTCCCAAGGAGCTGAGCGTCCGCAGGGTCGGAGGGCTCGCCCGCGCGCTGCCCTACGGCGTGCGCGATCCGGGCTTCGAGGAGCTGCTGCGGCGGATCGACGGCTCGCCCGTCCTCGGCGGCAACCAGGTCGAGGTCTTCGTCACGGGCCGGGACGCCTTCGCCTCCATGCAGAAGGCGGTGGCCGGCGCCAAGGAAGAGATCCTGCTCGAGTCCTACATCTTCAAGGACGACTCCACGGGCCGCTCCTTTCTCGACGAGCTCTCCGTGGCCGCCCGCCGCGGGGTCGAGGTCAACGTGCTCGCCGACGCGCTCGGCTCCTTCTCCACCCGCTCGGCCTTCTGGCAGGAGATGAAGCAGCGCGGCATCCACGTCCGCCTCTACCATCCCCTGTTCAGCCACCTCTGGTACCAGCCGTTCCGCGACCACCGGAAGATCCTCGTGGTCGACCGCCGCATCGCCTTCACCGGCGGCATGAACATCGGCGAGGAGTACGGATCGAGCCTGCCCACCCCCAGCACCAAGCCCGGCAACACCTGGCGGGACACCCACGTGCGGGCCGAGGGGCCGACCGCCTGGGAGATGGCCGTGGTCTTCTCGGAAGGCTGGGTGCGGGCCGGCGGCGAGCCGATCAACCTGCCGCACCTTGCCGCGGAGAAGGCGGACGCCCCCGGAACGCGCATCCTGGTCCTCGATTCGCGCCCCAACCGCGGGCAGGCGGAATCCGCCTCGGCCATGGCCGCCATCGTCGGCGCCGCGAAGAAGTACGTCTGGATCACCAACGCCTACTTCGCGCCAGGCTGGGACGCGATCCGGGTCCTCGGCCAGGCCGCGCAGCGCGGCGTGGACGTCCGCCTCCTCCTCCCCGGCAAGACCGACGTGCCGATCATCCGGCACGCCGGCCACGGCTACTACCGCCGCCTGCTCTCCAAGGGCGTGCGGATCTTCGAGTACCAGCCGTCGATCCTCCACGCCAAGACCATGGTGGCCGACGACTACGTCTCCGTGGTCGGCTCGACGAACCTCGACTTCCGCTCCTTCGTCTTCAACGCCGAATGCGACCTCTGCATGCTCGGCGAGGACGTCGCCGCGCGCCTGCGCGACGCCTTCGAGATCGATCTGAATTCCGCCACCGAGTTCCACCGCACCCTCTGGCGCGGCCGGCCCTTCCACAGGAAGGCTTTGGATCGAATGGCCTGCATGCTCGCGCCGTTTCTGTAGATCTATCCAAGAAGGAATCCCTTTCCTCAGGCGTCCACAGCCTGCGTCCCTCACCCCCGTCCCCTCTCCCAGCCGCACACCCAGACCCCCGGGAGAGGGGGGCGCGCGAACGATCGGCGATCTTCCCATTCTTTTGCCGCTGCTCTTCCCTGGGACCGCCGGCTCCCCGCCGGCGGAGCAGCGGAGACGGATGGCGCCAACGTCAAAGCGTCATGTCCTCCCCTCTCCCGGGGGTGCGGGTGTGCGGCTGGGAGAGGGGCCGGGGGTGAGGGCCGAAGGCCTCGGAACCAGCCTTTCCAAAACCCTCTGAAGCCCTTGGCCATCCCTACGTCCCTTCGGGACTTCGAGGTGTTGGGGATTCCCTGTCCCGGCAATGAATTGCCGGGCTTTAGCCCGATGCCCTTTCAGGGCAGAAAAACGGGCACCGCATCGCTCTTGATCTTCCCTCAGTCGCTTTTGACATCTGGACCGTCCAACCCGACGTCTGTCACCCCGATGCCAAGGCTTAACACCCTCAAGCCAGCCCCGAAGGGGCAGCGGGATAAAGACCGGCAATTCATTGCCGGGTTTGCGCCCCACCCCTCGCCCCCAAGTCCCAACGGGACGCAGGGATCGCATACCCCCTATGCCTGCCGGCTGAACTCTGGCCATCCCTGCGTCCCTTCGGGACTTGGTGTGTCTGAAGGTTCCTTTTACCGGCAATGAATTGCCGGGCTTTACCCCGATGCCCCTTCGGGGCACAAAGCCATGTCGGCCGTTTTAACCTAGAATCGGGATTCCAGGTACGACACCCACGATAGGCTTTGCTCAGGAAGGGTCACGAAAAATGAGCGACTTGGCTGGTTATATAGATAGATGATCGATCGGCCCGGGATTTTGACTTTGGCGAGGAGTTCGAATCGGGCTACGCCGACTTCAAGGCGGCCGTCCTGCTTCATGAAGAACTAACCCCGTCTTATTCATACTCGACCCGAGATGAGAGGAGAGAAGGCTACCCCATGGGTGAACGGTTCTCGGGGGAGTATGAATAAGACGGGCTAACTAGAATCAGCCCTATCCCGGAAGAGGCGGAAGGCCGCCCGACCCGCTGCTGTCGTAGCCGTTCAGGTTTGAATTCACTCAAGGAGGCCTCCCATGTGCATCTTCTCTGCCAACGCGAATGTCGCGGACACCAAGATCTTCGCCCGGCGGGCTGCCTCGGGCGGCCAGTTTCTGGTCTATTCCATGCGGTATGAGGCGGAGCAGGAGCTCGCCATGATCCTGCCACTCCCGACTCCGGAGAGCGCGCGGGAGGACGCGGTGCGGTTCATCGACCTGTCCGGCTATCCCACGTTCTTCGAGGATCTAGACGACGCGTTTCCCAAACCGCGGGGGGGCCGCTCGCTCGCTCTTCGGACGCCTCTCGCCGTTCACGATGTCGGCAGCTTCGAAGCCTCGTTCGTACCGACGCTCGCCGATTTCGACCGGCTCGATCCGCGCTTCCGGCTCCCCGGAACGATCTGGGATAGCCTCCCCCGCTACGCGACCTACGGCTTTGCCGTGTTCAAGCTGAAGCCGGGAGCGAAGGACGTGCATCCGATGGCCCTGGAGATGGAGACGCGGGAGCCGGGGAGGCTCTTCTTCCCGACCGTCCATGTCCACGACGGCTCGATCAGCCCGGAGGCGGACTTCGATCACGCCCTGTACTGCCAGTGCAGCGGCTCCTCGTCCTTCTGGGAACCGGCCAAGGTTCCACCGGCCCTCACGCTCGATCGGACCGCCGGAATCGTGGTGCCCGGGGAGACGCTCCTGAGAGCACACATGCACGGAACGTTTCTCAACGAAGACGTCTGGTTCACGGAGCCCTGATTCATGCCCGCGGAAATCATCGAGACCCTCGAACAGCTCCGCGCCCTCTACCCCGAGCCGGGGGAGCGCGCGGTCAAGAAGCAGCTTTCCTTTCTGGACAAGCACTGCCGGCGGTTCATCGAGCTGTCGCCGTTCGTGGTCGTCGCGAGCGGCGGCTCCGAGGTGCCTCTGGATGCCTCTCCGCGCGGCGGCGAGCCGGGCTTCGTGCGGGTGCAGGACGACGGAACGTTGCTCATCCCCGACGCTCCGGGCAACAACCGGCTGGATACGCTCGAAAACATCCTGGCGACGGGAAAGGCCGGGCTGCTGTTCCTGATCCCCGGCGTGGACGAGACGCTGCGGATCAACGGCGACGCGCGGCTGTCGCGCTCGGATGAGCACATTCAGGCGTTCTCCGGCGAGAAGCGGCTGCCGCGGCTGGTGATCGAGGTGAAGGTGCGCGAGGCCTATCTGCACTGCGCCAAGGCGTTCATGCGGTCAAGCCTCTGGCAGGACTCGGCGCGGGTCGACCGGGCGGTCCTGCCGACCCTGGGACAGATGCTCCAGGATCAGACGAACCTGCAGTCGCCGGTCGAGACCCAGGAACAGATGATCGCGCGCTACGCGCCCGACCTCTGAGGCCCTGGGGCCGGCCGCGGACGCATCCCGTCCTGAAGTGACACCGAAAGTATTCGCCCGAAGCAAAAGCGGATTCCCCGGGAGACATTCCGGACGTCTTCCCAGGACAGGTAAATGTACCAACCCGCGGGTTGGACCATTTCCCCCGCCTGCGGTGTCATTACACCGGGCGGTGGCGGCGTTTTACCCGGCTGCGGTGTCACATCCCTCGCCTGGGAGGCCGTCTCCCAGCGCTGGGGCGAGGCTGCACCCGGCTGGGAGGCCGTCTCCCAGCTCTGGGGCGCCGCCGCACCCGGCTGGGAGACGGTCTCCCAGCGCCGGGAAATGACTCCACCCGCGGGTGAAATGATGCCAGGGGCGGGTGAAATGACTCCCGGCGCTCGGCGGGCGGGAGATGAAGTGGGTTAGACTGCCGCCCTCCACAATCCGTTGCGACATCCGTAAGGAAATCCCATGGAAACCCTCGCTTCCGCCCTTCTTGCCGCGAGCGCGCTCGTGCTCTTCTCGCTCGCCACCGCGCACCTCTGGATCACGTTCTTCGGAACGAAGCTGCATCCGCGCGATCCGGAGCTGAAGGCGCGGATGGAAGTCGCCCCCGTCGTCCTCACGACCCGGACGACGATGTGGAAGCTGTGGATCGGCTTCAACACCAGCCACAGCCTGGGCGGCATGCTCTTCGGCCTGATCTACGGTTATCTGGCCATCGCCCAGGCCCCGCTCCTCTTCCACGATCCGTTCCTGCTGACCGTCGGCTTCCTCCTTCTCGCCAGCTTCGCCGCGACCGGCCTGCGCTACTGGTTCTACATTCCCAACCGCGGCATCATCCTGTCGACGATCCTGTACATCGCCGGAGTCGTCGTCAGCCGTCTCTGAACGTCACTCACTTCGTCGCCGACATCACGAACGACCAGGCGTTGGCCCGGAAGTTCCCGTTGAGCCCGGCGGAGCTGCTCGACACGATTCTCTGATCGTAGGTGGTCCAGGCGAAGGCCACATCCAGCCAGTCCAGGCCGGCTCCGAAGGCGAGGGTGCTGCGGTTCGAGTCCGGCAGGAAGGCGCCGACGGAGGTGTCGGGCTGCGGCGTCTCCTCGAACGCGAAGCCGCCGCGGAGCTGCAGGCCGGTGGGCAGGCGGTACGTCGCTCCCAGGCGGTAGGACATCGCGTCCTGGAAATTCAGCTGGTAGCGCGTGTCGAGGAACGAGGAGGAGGAGAAGACGAGCGACACGTCCTTCACGCTCCCCCAGCCGGTGCGGCTCACGTCCGCGGCGAGAGAAAGGTTTTTCGACAGACCGAACGACACGCCGAGGCTCGTCTGGTCCGGATACTCCAGAGCGGACGACAGCGCGAGATCCTGGTTGAGCGGCATCGTCGCGCGCACCAGCTCGTCATACTGCGGGTCCCCGGTCTCCACCTGGGAGAGCCGGCCCACGCCCACGTAGTCGGTCTTGACGGCGCTCTTGTAGGAGAGGCCCCAGGAGAAGCGCGCACCGTTGCCGAGAAGACCGGCGGTGAAGCCGTAGCCGGGCTCCATGTCGGTCTGCATGTCGAGGCTCGCCACGTCGACCGGAATCGACGAGGCCTCCGCGGTCGAGCCGCTGGCCGTGGAAGCCGACACCGGAGACTGGCCCGCGATCCGCCTTGAAACCGCGATCTCGGACGTGCGATAGATCACGCCGACCCCGAGGCCCAGGCCCGGGGCGATCCGGAGGCCGATCGTCGGGGCCACGTCCCAGGCCTCGATCTGCGAATTGGTGGCTTCGTAGCGCGCGGCGAACGAGCCGGGATCGGCCCACTCGGTGTGCATGCGGAACGGCGAGTAGACGCCGACGCCGGCCACCAGCCGCTCCCCCACCGGCAGCGTCACGTAGGCATGGGCCGGAATGCCGAGGCCGGTCTCCTGCTCGCCCGTGGTGCCGGCGCCGATGCCCGGTCCAAGGCCCTGGTAGAGCGACTCGTTGAAGGCCGACAGCGCCGTGCCCGCCGACACCGACTTCTTCTTCTTCAGCAGCCCGAGGCCGCCGGGGTTGTAGACGATGGCCGAGGCGTCGTTCGCCTGCGCGGTGAACGCGCCCGCCAGGCCCGCGGCCTTGCCCCCCTGGTCGACGAAGGCGAAGCCCGCGGCGTGAAGAGGGCGGAGAGGGTGGAGAGAAAGCGCGCCCGCGAAGAGCGCGGCGAGGAAGACTCCGGTTCTGCTCATCATGACGAGGCTCCTTTCAGGGGCAGATCGGGCCGGGATCGACGAAATCGCCGACCTCGACGAAATGGGTTCTGGTGGTCTGTCCGGCCGTGTTGCCGGCCGTGAGCGAGACCGCGTAGACCTTGGCGCCGTCGGGATAGGTGTGCCCCGGGTTCTGCGAGCCGCTCTTGCACGTGGAGGGCTGCGCCTCGCAGTCGCCGAAGTTCCACTGCCAGGCGGAAGGCAGGGACGTGGAGGTGTCGGTGAAGATCACCACCCGGCCGTTGCGCTGGTAGCAGAAGCCCGCGCTCGGCGGCCCGGCGCTGCTCACCGTCACCACCTTGCTCGCGCGGCTGGTGCCCGCGCTGTTGGCGGCGGTGAGGATCACCGTGTAGTTGCCCGGCGCCGAATAGGTATAGATCGGGTTCTGCTCGGTGCTCTGGCAGAGCGGTCCGGAGCAGGCGCCGAAATCCCAGGTCCAGCCCGTGGGTTTGCCGGTCGAGCGGTCGATGAACACCGCGCTGAGGCCGTTCACCTGGACCTCGAAGTCCGCCTTCGGCGCCTCGCCCAGCGAGACCGCCACGAACTTGCTCTTCGACGCGGAACCCGCGGAATTCATCGCCGTCAGCGTCACGCTGTAGCTGCCGGGCTGGGCGTAGAGATGCTCGGGATTCTGGAAGCGGCTGCTCGAGCCGTCGCCGAAGTCCCAGCTCCAGTCCGTGGGCCTGCCTTTCGATTCGTCCGTGAACAGCACGCGCAGGCCGTCCGCCTGGAACAGGAAGTCGGGCTGCGGCGGATCGCCCAGCGAGGGGGTCACGAATTTGCTGGTGCTGGCGGACACGCCGAACTGGTTCTGTACGGTCAGCCGCGCGGTGTAGTTGCCCGGCCGCGGATAGGTGTGGCTGGGGTTGCGCTCGGTGCTGGCGCCGCCGTCGCCGAAGTCCCAGATCCAGACCACGGGCTCGCCCGCGGAGATGTCGTTGAACAGCACGGTGAGACCGTTGGCCTCCCAGCCGAACGCCGCGGTGAGCGGCAGCCCGGCCGCGACGGTGACGAACTTGCGCTTGGTGGCCTGGGTGCCGTTGGCGGTGCGGATGGTCAGCGAGACCGTGTAGGAGCCGGCCACGGCGTAGGTGTGCGCGGGCGTCTTGCGGCCGGAGACGGAGTCGCCGTCGCCGAAGTCCCAGTCCCAGCCCACGGGATTGCCCGTGGAGACATCCTCGAACAGCACGGAGAGACCGCTCACCTCGAACAGGAAGTCGGCCTCGGGCGGCGCCGACGCCACCGCGATCGGCAGGTTCAGCCGGCCGACGCCGGTGCCCACCTGGGCCAGGATGTTGGCGGTGCCGGCCGCCGCGCCGGGGAAGAGCTGGACGTGGGTGGCGCCGCCCGCGAGCGGCCTCTTGACGAGTTGCACGGGCTTGCCGGAGGCGTCGGTCCCGAAGTTGCCGAGACTGGTGTTGAGAACGACCTCGGTGCCGTCGGCGGCCTGGGCGCCGTCCTTGCCGCGGGCGCTGACCGTGAGCGTGGCGCCCTGCACCGACCCGGCTTCGAGCTGGCCGCGGTCGGAGGTGACGACGACCACCATATCGCCGGAACCGCCGGAGGCGCCGCCCGAGCCCCCGTTGGGGCTCGGCGCGGGAGGGGCTACGGGGTTCCCGGAGTCACAGGCCAGAAGCCCGGTCAGCAGAACGGTCTGGATCAGAAGGGCGATTCGTCGTGGTCGCATCGGCACGGTCCCTGTCCTTGGTTGACGAGGTTGCGGTCTCATCGAGTAGGTGGGACGAGCCGGCCGTTTCTTGCGTCCGCGGAGCCAGGTCGATCCGCATTCCCGTCAGGCAGCCGGCCATGAACAGCAGCAGCCCGAGCAGCAGCGCGCCGAGAGCGACGAGCCAGACGCCGATGGGGTGCAGGCGGAAGGTGACCACCGAGGCGACCGGCTGGGGGGTCATCGGGAAGGAGTCCTGACCGGGCGGCCCGCCGCGTCGTAGAGGACGGCCTCGCCGTCCTGCCGGCCCTGGAGATAGGCGATGCGGACCTGGAGCCGGCCGGCGTCGTAGTAGAGCGCCTCGCCGTGGAGCTTGCCGGCGCGGTACGGAAGCGACGCCTCGATCCGGCCTTCGCGGTCGTAGCGCAGCAGGTCGCCGTCGAGAAGCCCGCCGCGGAAACGGCAGCGTTCCAGCAGCCAGCCGTCGTCGTCGAGCGTCGTCCACTCGCCGTCGGGCACGCCGTCCAGGAAGGCCTGCCGGCGCACGGTCTGCCCGCGCTCGCCGAGGACGGTCAGCTCCGTCCGTTGTCCGTTCGTTTCATTTTCATTCGTCATGCGCAATTCCCGGGCTTGAAGATCCACTCACTCTCTGGGTGTGAATTCGCGCTCCCGAATTGCAAGGGAAATCAATGTCGAAGCCGGCGGCCCGGATGGGCGACATGGTTCTGAACGATGCGCCGCACTGCCACGCGCCGATCCATCCGCCCGCGCCGGTGCCGACGCCGCTGCCGCATCCGCCGACGCCGCAGACGATCATCAAGGGATTGCCGACGGTGCTGATCGGCAATCTTCCCGCGGCGCGGGCGACGGACACGACCACGCCCTGCATTCCGGCCGGCTGCATTCCGGGCGGCCCGGCGATGATCGCTCTGGGTTCGATGACCGTGCTGATCGGCAACCTGCCCGCGGCGCGGGCGGGCGACATGACGTCCCACCCGAGCTGCGTCGCGCCGATTCCGGGCCCGACGGGCAAGATCCTGCCGCCGGGCTGCGTGACCGTGCTGATCGGCGGCTGAACACTTCATTTCCAAGGAAACCCCGGGGAAAACCATGTCCAACCTACGCGCTAAAATCCTTGCCGTCTTGGCGGCCATCGTCTAGATCAGCTCCGCCGCGCAAGCCCAGCCCAAGCCGTCTTCGGACCTGCTGCTGCCCTACTTCGAGGTCGACCTGGATGCCGGCAGCGCGACCACGGTTTTCGCCGTGGCCAATGCTCTCGACAAGCCGGTGGACGCCACGCTGACGGTGTTCACGAACTGGGGCATTCCGGTGCTCGGTCTCCCCCTGAAGCTCAAGGCCCGCGAGGTCTGGACGGCCGACCTGCAGGACTGGCTCACGACGGGCAACCTCTCCGGGCGGGCCCGGCTTTCCGCGGGCGACCTGGCCGATCTGCGGGCGCAGCTGAGCGGCCAGGCCTCCGTTCAGGACGGCCTCTTCTATGGCACCGCCGGCGCTCACGGGCGGGCCGCCGGCTACATCACCCTGCGCACCAAGGCGGCGAAGGGGGCCAAGGCCCGGCCGGACGCGCTGCGCGGCGAGTCGTTCCTGGTTGACCCCACGCAGGGGCCCGCGCGCGGCGACGATCTGACGGATGTCGACCCCGCCACCGCGACCCGTGTCTGCTTCCGCCAGGTCGTGCGCCACAAGTCCGGCACCGGGCTCGCCGGCGCCCGGGTGATCCTCTGGCGTGAGATGGCCGGCCAGATTCTTCCAGCTCCCGTGGCCGCGGACCGCCGCAGGCCGGTGGACGTCTCCGTGTTCAACGCGGCGGGCCAGTTGGTGCGGACCCACCAGTTGAGATTGCTCCCCATCGAACAGGTCGCGCTCGCCCAGCTCGGGCTCACGGAGCCGCTCGGGCGCGTCGAGATCACCTCGGGAGACGCGTCGGTCGCCGCGGTCCTGGCGAGCGAGAACGGCCCGGTCCTCCAGGCGTCCTGCTCGCCTTCCGGCCCGGGGCCGGGCAATCAACCGCAGGTGCGGATCGCAACGCTCGTCAATGGTCAGGACGCGAACACGGCGCCCGGTCCGAAGATCGCCGCGGGCGCGGCGATCAACTGGCAGTACCAGGTGAGCAACACCGGAACCGGGGCGCTCAACCAGATCCGGGTCACAGACGGCCAGGGCGCCTCGGTGAGCTGCCCCAAGAACACGCTGGCCCCCGGCCAGGCCATGACCTGCACCGTGAAGGCCCTTGCGGCGGTCTGCCAGCAGAGGAACGTCGGCACGGTCAAGGCCGTGGCCGTCAAGGGGAAGAAGCGGACCAACGTCACCGCGCAGGACGCCGCTCATTACTTCGGCGACGAAGGCTCCGCGATCGAGATCGTGGTGTCCACCAACGGCCAGGACGCCAACGATCCCGAGGGTCCGCACGTCCAGGCGGGCTCGCGGGTGGACTGGTCCTACCTGGTCCGCAACACCGGCGGTCTCCGGCTCTACGAGGTCGCGGTGAAGGACGACCGGGGAGCGGTGATCGTCTGCCCGCGGGTCAGCCTCGCCCCCGGCGAAACCATGACGTGCGCGGCCAACGGCATCGCCGTGCCCGGGCAGTTCCGGAACAAGGGCACCGCCACCGCCAAGGGCACGTGCGGCCCGATCGCGGACGACGACGTCAGTCATTACTTTGGAGAGACCGACACCGGCCTCTCGGTGCGGGTGCTCACGAACGGCTACGACGGCGACTTCCCGCCGGGGCCGTCGATCTCGGTGGACAGCCCGGTGACCTGGGAGTACGTGGTCACCAACACCGGCAAGCTGAACCTGAACACGCTCCAGGCCGCCAACGACCGCAACGTGGCGGTGAGCTGCCCGGCCACGACGCTCGCACCCGGCAGGTCGATGACCTGCCGCGTCCAGGGCGTGGCGGCCTCCTGCCAGCAGAGTCATCACGCCAACGTCTCCGGCCGGACCTCGGAGGGCCAGCCGGTCTCCGCCAGCGATCAGAGCCACTACTTCGGCGCATTCCAGGCGGCCGTCACGGTCGAGATGTCGGTCAACGGCAGCGACGCCGATCTGCCTCCCGGTCCGTCGGTCGTGACCGGCGGCAGCGTGCAGTGGATCTACCAGGTGACGAACACCGGCAAGGCCGGGCTGACGGCTGTCCAGGTCGGCGACGACCAGGGCGCCGCGGTGGTGTGTCCGAAGACCGAGCTGCGGCCCGGCGAGTCGATGTCCTGCAGGGCCGGAGGCGCCGCCCTGTCCGGCGACTTCCGCAGCGTGGCCACGGTCACGGCCCAGCCGCCCTGCGGGTCGCCGGTGTCCGCCAACGATCCGAGCCACTATCGGGGCGTCGGCGATCCGGGCATCCGCATCCAGACGAAGACCAACGGCCAGGACGCCAACGCCCCGCCCGGGCCCTCGATCCCGATCGGCAGCGCCGTGCGGTGGGAGTACGTCGTCACCAACACCGGCCAGCTCGGCCTGAGCGCCGTCGCCGTGACCGACAGCCGCGGGGCCGGCGTGAGCTGTCCCAAGGCCGCACTCCGGGCCGGCGAGGCGATGACCTGCCTCGCCGAGGGCGCGGCCCGCGCCTGCCAGCAGGACACCCTGGGCACGGCCACCGGCAAGTCTCCGGACGGCCAGCTGCTCACCGCCGTCGACCCGAGCTACTACTACGGCCAGCCCGATGCAAGCCTGCGGATCGAGACCGCCACGAACGGCGTCGACGCGGACGCGGCTCCCGGGCCGACGATCCGGGTCGGCGCCGCGGTGACGTGGACCTACGCCGTCACCAACGACGGCAACGTCGACCTGACCGGCGTCCAGGTCTCCGACGACCAGGGCGCGCTGGTGGTCTGCCCGGCGTCGACGCTGGCGGCCGGCGAAACGATGATCTGCACGGCCAGGGGAACCGCGGCCGAAGGCCAGTTCGTGAACAACGGCACCGTGGCTGCCACTACGCCCTGCGGCCCGCGGCTGACGGCCTCCGATCCCAGCCACTACTTCGGCAGCGGCGAGGGCTCGCTGGAGATCCGGAAGTACACCAACAACCAGGACGCCAACGAGCCGCCAGGCCCGACGATCCCCGTCGGCCAGCCGGTCGCCTGGACCTACCGCGTCACGAACACGGGAACGGCCGCGCTCTCGACCGTGGCCGTGACCGACAGCCGCGGCGTCAACGTGGTCTGCCCGAAGACGACGCTCCAGCCCGCCGAGACCATGACCTGCCTCGGCACCGGCACGGCGCAGGCCTGCCAGTACGACAACCTCGGCATCGCCACCGGCACGACGGTCGGCGGACAGCAGGTCAGCGCCGTCGACCTGAGCTACTACTTCGGCGCAGGCCCGATCTCCCTGTCTCTCGAAGCCCGGGTCAACGGCCAGGTGGCCGCCTCGCCTCCGGGACCGGGCATCGCCGTGGGCTCGGCCGTGGCCTGGACCTACGCCGTGACCAACTCCGGGGAGTCGCCGCTTTTCAATGTCCGGGTTACCGACGAATCCGGCATGCTGGTGAGCTGCCCGAAGACCACGCTGCAACCCCGAGAGTTGATGACCTGCTCCGCCGCCGGAACCGCGCGGGAGGGCATCGTCCGGAACGGTGCGACGGCGAAGGGAGACCCGGCCTGCGGCCCGCAGGTCTCCGCCCAGGCCGCCAGCTACTACTCGGGCGGCGGCGCCTCGACGCTCCAGATCCGCAAGCTCACGAACGGCCAGGAGTCTGCGCAGGCTCCCGGCCCGTCGATCCCGGTCGGCAACCCGATCGTCTGGAGCTATGTCGTCGCCAACAGCGGCCAGGTGGGCGTCAGCCAGATCCAGGTGACGGACGACGACCCGGCCGTGACCGTCGTCTGCCCGAGGGCGGATCTCCAACCCGGGCAGTCCATGACCTGCACCGCCCGGGGCACGGCGCAGGCCTGTCAGTACGTCAACGTGGGGACCGTCCGGGGCTGGAACGCTACCGGCCAGGTCGTCGCCGCGGCGGCCACCGGCTACTACACCGGCGAGCCGGCAGCCGGCATTCGAATCCTGACGGCCACCAACGGCTACCAGGCCGACAACATCCCCGGACCGACGGTCCTCCCGGGCTCCTCGGTGACCTGGACCTACACCGTCATCAATACGGGCAACGTCGCTCTTGGCAACGTCCTGGTGATCGACAACCAGGGGCCGCCGGTGACCTGTCTGAAATCCGTTCTCCAGCCCGGCGAATCGATGCTCTGCACCGCCAGCGGCATCGCGGACGAAGGCCAGTACTCCAACATCGGATCGGTGACGGCGACACCCGCGTGCGGCGCCCAGGTGAGTGCCGAGAACCCCAGCCACTACTTCGGCGGCGGCAACGCGGGCCTCGCGATCGAGACGCGCGTCAACGGCACCCACTACGACGCGCCGCCGGGCCTCCAGGTGCCGGCCGGCCAGGGCGTCTCCTGGACCCACCGGGTGACCAACAGCGGCCAGGTGGCGCTCTCGGGAGTCGCGGTGACCGACAGCCGCGGCGTCAACGTGATCTGTCCGAAATCCACGCTCCAGCCCGGCGAGGTCATGACCTGCACCGGCGGCGGTACCGGCGGCGGTGTCCCTGCCTGCCAGATCTCCGTCCTGGGCACCGCGACCGGACGAAGCGCTTCCGGCCAGCAGGTCTCCGCGGTCGACGAGGGCTACGCCTTCGGCCAGATCCAGCCCGCCGTCACTCTCGAGACCCGGGTGAACGGTCAGGACGCCGATCAGGCTCCCGGCCCGACCCTCCAGGTGGGCTCCTCGGTGACCTGGGCCTATGTGGTGAAGAACACCGGCAATTCGTCGCTCGCCAACGTGACGATCGGCGACGACCTCGCCGGCGACGTGAGCTGCCCCAAGGCAGCGCTCCAGCCCGGCGAGCAGATGACTTGCTACGCCCTCGGCACCGCGACCGTCGGCGCGCACGCCACCCAGGGCACCGTCACCGCCGATCCGCCCTGCGGCTCCCAGGTCTCTGCGGCCGACGGCACTCACTACTTCGGCGGCGGCACTCCGGGACTGGCGATCCGGAAGTTGACCAACGGCCAGGATCTCCCCTGGCCCGGCGCCACGGTGCCAGCCGGCCAGCCGGTCGTCTGGACCTATGTCGCGACCAACTCCGGCCTGCTGCCGCTGACCGGTGTCGCAGTGACCGACGACGACCCCCCGGTCACCGTCACCTGCCCGCGCAACAGCCTGCTCCCCGGCGAATCGATCACCTGCACGAGCAGCCGCGGAACCGCCCGGGCGTGCAGCTATCTGAACATCGCCACGGCCACGGCCCAGAGCTCGAACGGCCCGGTCTCCGCCGCAGATCCCAGCTTCTACACCGGCAGCTTCCAGGCCGGGATTCAGATTGAAACGAGGGTCAACGGCAGGGACGCGGACACGCCTCCGGGCGAAACCATCCCCGGCGGCTCGCCGGTGGCCTGGACCTACGTCGTCACCAACACCTCGTCGGTCCCGCTGACCGGCATCCTGGTGCGCGACGATCAAGGGCAGGCCGTGAGCTGCCCCGCGTCGACCCTCGCCGCGAACCAGTCCATGACCTGCTCCGCGAGCGGGCTCGCGGCGCTGGGCCAGGCCGGCAACGTCGGTATCGTCACCGGCAACCCTCCGTGCGGCGCCCAGGTCTCAGCCCAGGATCCGAGCTACTACGTCGGCTCCAGCGTCAGCGCCACCCTCGCGCTCCAGATCACCACGAACGGCCAGGAATCTCCGCAGGCTCCCGGCCCGTCGATCCCGGTCGGCAGCGCGATCGTCTGGAGCTACGTCGTCGCCAACAGCGGCCAGGTGGGAGTCAGCCAGATCCAGGTGACGGACGACGACCCGGCCGTGACCGTCGTCTGCCCGAGGGCAGATCTCCAGCCGGGACAGTCCATGACCTGCACTGCCCGGGGCACGGCGCAGGCCTGTCAGTACGTCAAGGTGGGGACCGTTCGGGGCTGGACCTCCACCGGCCAGGCGGTCGCCTCGGCGGCTACCAGTTACTACTACGGAGCGCCCGCGCCCGGAATCCGGATCCTGACGGCCACCAACGGCTATCAGGCCGACAACGTTCCCGGGCCGACGGTCCTCCCGGGCTCCTCGGTGACCTGGACCTACACCGTCATCAATACGGGCAACGTCGCGCTCGGCAACGTCCTGGTGATCGACAACCAGGGACCGCCGGTGACCTGCCTGAGAACCGTGCTCCAGCCCGGCGAATCCATGCTCTGCACCGCCAGCGGCATCGCGGACGAAGGCCAGTACTCCAACGTCGGATCGGTCACGGCAACACCCACATGCGGCGCCCAGGTGAGCGCTCAGGATCCCAGCCATTACTTCGGCGGCGGTGATGCGGGCATCGCGATCGAGACCCGCGTCAACGGCACCCACTACGACGCGCCTCCGGGTCTCCAGGTGCCGGCCGGCCAGGGCGTCTCCTGGTCCCACCGGGTGACCAACGGCGGCCAGGTCGCGTTGTCGACCGTCGCGGTGACCGACAGCCGCGGCGTCAACGTGACCTGTCCGAAATCCACGCTCCAGCCCGGCGAGGTCATGACCTGCACGGGCGGCGGTACCGGCGGCAGTGTCCCTGCCTGCCAGATCTCCACCCTCGGCACGGCGACCGGACGGAGCGCTTCCGGCCAGCAGGTCTCCGCCGTCGACGAGAGCTACGCCTTCGGGCAGATCCAGCCCGCCGTCACGATCGAGACCCGGGTGAACGGCCAGGACGCCGATCAGGCTCCCGGTCCAACCCTCCAGGTGGGCTCCTCGGTGACCTGGGCCTACGTGGTGAAGAACACCGGCAATTCGTCGCTCGCCAACGTGACGATCGGCGACGACCTCGCTGGCGACGTGAGCTGTCCCAAGGCGACTCTTCAGCCCGGCGAGCAGATGACCTGCTACGCCCTCGGCACCGCGACCGTCGGCACTCACTCCACCCAGGGCACCGTCACCGCCGATCCCCCCTGCGGCCCCCAGGTCTCCGCCGCTGATCCGACCCACTACTTCGGCGGCGGCACGCCGGGCCTGGAGATCCGCAAGCTCACCAACGGCCAGGATCTCCCCTGGCCCGGCGCCACGATTCCGGTCGGCCAGTCGGTCGCCTGGACCTACGTCGCGACCAACTCCGGCCTGCTGCCCTTGACGGGCGTTTCGGTGACCGACGACGACCCCACGGTCACCGTCACCTGTCCGCGCAACAGCCTGCTCCCCGGCGAGTCGATCACCTGCACGAGCAGCCGCGGAACCGCCCGGGCGTGCGGCTATCTGAACATCGCCACGGCCACGGCCCAGAGCTCGAACGGCCCGGTCTCCGCAGCCGATCCGAGCTTCTACACCGGCAGCTTCCAGGCCGGCATCCAGATCGAGACGAGAGTCAACGGCAAGGATGCCGATACGCCCCCGGGCGAAAGCATTCCCGGAGGCTCGCCGGTGACCTGGACCTACATCGTCACCAACACCTCGTCGGTCCCGCTGACCGGCATCCTGGTGCGGGACGATCAAGGGCAGGCGGTGAGTTGTCCTTCCTCTGCCCTCGCCGCGAACCAGTCCATGACCTGCTCGGCAAACGGGCTCGCGGCTCTGGGCCAGGCCGGCAACGTCGGGGTCGTCACCGGCATCCCTCCGTGCGGCTCCCAGGTCACGGCCCAGGACCCGAGCTACTACTTTGGCGCCGGCACCACCGCCACCCTCGCGCTCCAGATCACCACCAACGGCCAGGAGTCTCCGCAGGCTCCCGGCCCGTCGATCCCGGTCGGCAACCCGATCGTCTGGACCTACGTCGTCGCCAACAGCGGCCAGGTGGGCGTCAGCCAGATCCAGGTGACGGACGACGACCCGGCCGTGACCGTCGTCTGCCCAGGGGCGGATCTCCAACCCGGGCAGTCCATGACCTGCACCGCCCGGGGCACGGCTCAGCCCTGCCAGCACAGCAACATAGGGATGGTCCGGGGCTGGACCGCCGCCGGCCAGGGGGTCGCCGCGACCGCTACCCGCTACTACTCCGGAGTGCCCGCGGCGGGCATTCGAATCCTCACGGCCACCAATGGGTACCAGGCCGACAACGTCCCCGGGCCGACGATCCTGCCGGGCTCCGCGGTGACCTGGACCTACACCGTCATCAATACGGGCAACGTCGCGCTCGGCAGCGTCCTGGTGATCGACAGCCAGGGACCGCCGGTGATCTGTCTGAAGACCGTCCTCCAGCCCGGCGAATCGATGGTCTGCACCGCCAGCGGCATCGCGGACGAAGGCCAGTACTCCAACGTCGGATCGGTGACGGCGGCGCCCGCATGCGGCGCCCAGGTGAGCGCCCAGGATCCCAGCCACTACTTCGGCGGCGGTGACGCGGGCCTCGCGATCGAAACTCGCGTCAATGGAGTGCATTACGACGCGCCGCCCGGGCTCCAGCTGCCGGTCGGCCAGAGCGCCGCCTGGACCTACCGGGTGACCAACAGCGGTCAGGTGGTGCTCTCGGGAGTCGCGGCGACCGACAGCCGCGGCGTCAACGTGACCTGTCCGAAAACCACGCTCCAGCCCGGCGAGGTCATGACCTGCACGGGCGGCGGTACCGGCGGCGGTGTCCCTGCCTGCCAGATCTCCGTCCTGGGCATGGCGACCGGTCGGAGCACCTCGGGCCAGCAGGTCTCCGCGGTCGACGAGGGCTACACCTTCGGGCAGATCCAGCCTGCCGTCACCCTCGAGACCCGGGTGAACGGCCAGGACTCCGACCAGGCTCCCGGCCCGACCCTCCAGGTGGGCTCCACGGTGACGTGGGTCTACGTGGTGAAGATCACCGGCAATTCGGCGCTCGCCAACGTGACGGTCGGCGACGACCTCGCCGGCAACGTGGACTGCCCCAAGACGGCGCTGCAGACCGGAGAGCAGATGACCTGCTACGCCCTCGGCACCGCGACCGCGGGCGGCCACAGCACCCAGGGCACCGTCACCGCCGATCCGCCCTGCGGCTCCCAGATCTCCGCAGCGGACAACACCCACTACTTCGGCGGCGGCACGCCGGGGCTGGAGATCCGCAAGCTCACCAACGGCCAGGATCTCCCCTGGCCCGGCGCCACGATTCCGGCTGGCCAGCCGGTCGTCTGGACCTACATCGCGACCAACACGGGACTGCTGCCACTGACCAGTGTCGTAGTGACCGACGACGACCCCACGGTCACCGTCACCTGCCCGCGCAACAGCTTGCTGCCCGGCGAGTCGATCACCTGCACGAGCAGCCGTGGAACGTCCAAGTCGTGCAGCTATCTGAATATCGCCACGGTCACGGCGCAAAGCACGAACGGTGCGGTCTCCGCGGCCGATCCGAGCTTTTACACCGGCAGCTTCCAGGCTGGAATCCAGATCGAAACGAAGGTCAACGGCAAGGACGCCGACACCTCTCCGGGAGATAACATCTCCTTTGGCTCACCGGTGACCTGGACCTATCTCGTGACCAACACCTCGTCCGTGCCGCTGACCAGCGTCCTGGTACGGGACAACCAGGGCGTGGCAGTGACCTGTCCGTCGTCGACCCTTGCCGCGGGTCAGACCATGACCTGCACCGCGAGCGGCATTGCAGCCACCGGCCAGGCGTCCAACGTAGGAATCGTCACCGCCAACCCGCCTTGCGGCGCCCAAGTCACGGCGCAGGATCCCGCCTACTATTTCGGAACGCTGCCGGTGAGCATCGACATCCAGAAGCTCACCAACGACCGAGACGTGGCGCAGCCAAGCGGCCTTTTCCTAGTCATTGGAAGCTCCGTGAAATGGAAGTACAACATCCGGAACACCGGCCAGGTCCAGCTCACGAACATCGCGGTCGCCGACGACAAGGGCGTCGCGGTGAACTGCCCCAGGACTACACTCCAGCCCGGGGAGCTCATGACCTGCACCGGCAGCGGCATAGCGGTCGCCGGGGACTACTCCAATACCGGCAGCGGGGGGGCGCCGACGCCCGACCCCACCACGGGCAGTTATATATAAAAGATTCATTATATGGGTGCTCTGGCGAGCAGCACCCACCAGACATGGTGAGGCCCCC
>JANMTS010000135.1:0-74281 GCA_031390755.1 Holophagales bacterium | reverse complement strand
GCGTAGCGCTTGCGCTCCACCGACACCTTGCGCTCGCTCATCGCCTCCAGCAGGGCGGACTGGGTCTTGGGCGTGGCGCGGTTGATCTCGTCGGCCAGCACCACGTTGGCGAACAGCGGGCCGGGCACCAGCTCGAACGCCTGGTTCTTCTGATTGAAGATCGAGACGCCGATGATGTCCGACGGCAGCAGGTCGCTGGTGAACTGGATGCGCTGGAAGGCGAGGCCCAGCGACCGGGCGAGCGCCTGGGCGAGCGTCGTCTTGCCCACGCCGGGACCGTCCTCGATCAGGATGTGACCGCGGGCCAGCAGGCAGACCGTGCAGAAGCGGATGGCCTCGGACTTGCCGCGGATCACGCGGGCGACGTTGGCTTCCAGCTGGCGGATGGGCTCGGCGGAATCCGCCGTTTCACTCGTTTCGACGAGGTAGGGTTCCATGGAATGTCCGTTCAAAGGCTCAAGGTAGAGTCAAAGGTATACGCATCTCGGCTCGGCAACGTTGCAGCTGTGAGGCCGTCCTGCCCTCGAAGTCTATCCCGGTGCAACGCCGAGATTGACCGCCGCATTTCCGTCTTCTAACATGTCAGGACACGGCGACTCCGTCCCCGTCCCCCGCGAAACGTAACGGCCCGGAGCATCCCGGAGAGAAACCCGGCGCTTTCCCCGGCCCTTCAAGGAGCGAGCACACATGGCAGAAGCAAAACTGGACCGGCTGAAAGCGATCGACGGTGCTCTGGCGCAAATCGAGCGGCAGTTCGGCAAGGGATCCATCATGCGCCTGGGTCAGAAGGAGATCCTGGCGATGGACTCGATCTCCACCGGATCGATCTCGGTCGACGCCGCGATCGGCATCGGCGGTCTCCCCTGCGGCCGCGTGGTCGAGATCTTCGGCCCGGAGTCCTCCGGCAAGACGACCCTGGCCCTCTCCGCGATCGCCCAGTCCCAAAAAAAGGGCGGCGTCGCGGCCTTCATCGACGCCGAGCATGCGCTCGACGCGGAGTATGCGCGCAAGCTCGGCGTGGACATCGACAACCTCCTCGTGTCGCAGCCGGACAGCGGCGAGCAGGCGCTGGAGATCGCCGAGATGCTGGTGCGCAGCAACGCGGTGGACATCCTGGTCATCGACTCGGTGGCGGCGCTGGTGCCCAAGGCCGAGCTCGAAGGCGAGATGGGCGACTCCCACGTCGGCCTCCAGGCCCGCCTGATGTCGCAGGCCCTGCGCAAGCTGACCGCGATCGTGTCGAAGTCGCGGACCTGCCTGGTCTTCATCAACCAGATCCGCGAGAAGATCGGCGTGATGTTCGGCAACCCCGAGACCACGACCGGCGGCCGGGCCCTCAAGTTCTACTCCTCGGTGCGGGTGGACATCCGGCGCATCGCGTCCCTCAAGGACGGCGAGGTGGTGACGGGAGCGCGGGCCAAGGTGAAGATCGTGAAGAACAAGTGCGCGGCGCCCTTCCGCCAGGCCGAGTTCGACATCGACTACGGCGAGGGCATCTCCCGCATGGGCGAGCTGATCGACCTGGGCGTCGAGCACAAGATGGTGGTCAAGAGCGGCGCCTGGTACTCCTACGGCGACCTGCGCCTGGGCCAGGGGCGGGACAACTCCAAGCAGTTCATGCGCGACAACCCCGATCTCGCCGACGAGCTGGAGAGCAAGATCCGCGAGAAGATGGGCATGCCCGCGCCGGGCTCCGTGCCGGCCGGTATCGCGGCTGATTAGTTGATCCAAAAAGACAAAACAGCCGGCCCGCTCGCGCGGACCGGCTGCCCGAATCTCCCAGAACGCTCCGGTCCGAAGACCGGAGCCGCCGGGTTCTAGTACATCCCGCCCATGCCGCCGCCCATGCCGCCGCCGCCGCCGGCACCGCCGCCCTTGTCGTCCTTCTCCTTGATCTCAGCCACGAGCGCCTCGGTGGTGAGCATGAGACCCGCGATCGACGCCGCGTTGATCAGCGCCGTCTTGGTCACCTTGGCCGGATCGATGACACCGGCCTCGACCAGATCCTCGAACTTGCCGGTGGCCGCGTTGTAGCCGCTCGTGCCGTCGCCGGCCAGGAGCTGCTTGACGATGACCGAGCCCTCTTCGCCCGCGTTGATGGCGATCTGGCGGGCCGGCTCCTCGAGCGCACGGCGGACGATGTTCACGCCCACCCTCACGTCGCCCTCGGCCTCGATCATCTCGACCGCCTTGATGGCGCGCAGAAGAGCCACGCCGCCGCCGGGCACGATGCCCTCCTCGACAGCCGCCTTGGTCGCGTGCATCGCGTCCTCGACACGGGCCTTCTTCTCCTTCATCTCGGTCTCGGTGGCCGCGCCGACCTTGATCACGGCGACGCCGCCGACCAGCTTGGCAAGCCGCTCCTGCAGCTTCTCGCGGTCGTAGTCCGAGGTCGTCTCCTCGACCTGATTGCGGATCTGCTTGACGCGGCCCGCAATGGCCTCACGACGCTTGGAGTCGTCCGAGTCGGTGACGATGGTGGTGTTGTCCTTGGTCAGGACGACCTTCTTGGCTTCGCCGAGGTCTTCGATCCGGACGTTCTCCAGCTTGATGCCGAGATCCTCCGTGATGACCCGGCCGCCGGTCAGGACGCCGATGTCCTCCAGCATGGACTTGCGGCGGTCGCCGAAGCCCGGCGCCTTGACCGCGGCGACGTGCAGCGTGCCGCGCAGCTTGTTGACCACCAGGGTGGCCAGCGCCTCGCCCTCGACGTCCTCGGCGATGATGACGAGCGGACGGCCCTGCTTGGCCACCTGCTCCAGCACCGGGAGGAGATCCTTCATCGAGCTGACCTTCTTCTCGTGAAGGAGGATCTTGGGGTTCTCGAGCACCGTCTCCATGCGCTCGGCGTCGGTCACGAAGTACGGCGACAGGTAGCCGCGGTCGAACTGCATGCCCTCGACGACTTCCAGGGTGGTCTCGAGGCCGCGGGCCTCCTCGACCGTGATCACGCCGTCCTTGCCGACCTTCTCCATGGCTTCGGAGATGATGCGGCCGATCTCGACGTCGTTGTTGGCGGAGATGGTGCCGACGTGCGCGATGTCCTTGCCCTCGACGGGCTTGGACAGCTTGTCGATCGACTCGACGGCGGCCTTGACGGCCAGCTCGATACCGCGCTTGATCTCCATCGGGTTCGCACCCGCGGTGACGTTCTTGGAGCCCTCGCGATAGATCGCCTGGGCGAGAACGGTCGCGGTGGTCGTGCCGTCGCCGGCCACGTCGGAGGTCTTCGAAGCGACCTCGCGCACCATCTGCGCGCCCATGTTCTCCAGCGGATCCGCGAGCTCGATCTCCTTGGCGACGGTGACGCCGTCCTTGGTGATCGTGGGGGAGCCGAACTTCTTCTCGATGACCACGTTCCGGCCCTTGGGGCCCAGGGTCACCTTGACCGCGTCGGCTAGCTTGTTGACGCCCCGGAGGATCGCGCCGCGCGCTTCCCCGGAGTAGATGATTTGCTTGGCCATGTCTCTCTACCTCCTGGTTTTTCGATCTCGAAAGCTATCTGGAAGCGGGACGCGATCTCACTTGCTGCCGATGACAGCCAGGATCTCGTCTTCGCGCAGGATCACGTAGTCGTTGTCCTCGACCTTGATCTCGCTGCCGGAGTACTTGCCCATCAGGATGCGGTCGCCGACCTTCACGTCCATCGGCGAGCGGTTGCCCTCGTCGTTGAGCTTGCCCGGGCCGACGGCGACGACCTCGGCCTCCTGCGGCTTCTCCTTGGCGGTGTCCGGGATGATGATCCCGCCCCGCATCTGCTCCTGCTGTTCCATGCGCTTGACCAGAACCCGATCGTGTAGCGGACGGATGTTCACGGCTTCTACCTCCCTTGAAGACGTTAGGTGGGGACGAGCCCCAGGATTTGGTGGTGAAGAAAGTTGGGTCTCGGCGGCTGTCCCCAAGCATGGCTTGTTAGCACTCGCCGCCGTTGACTGCTAACAGTGTAGGAAGTTGGAAAATGCCTGTCAAGGCCCCGGGGCCCGGAATCTTCCAGGGAAATCTACGGTAGACTTGGCTGCCACCGCTCTCCGGCAGTGATCCGATTGATTCGATCTGATTGATTCCGATGGAGATCCACCGAGCCCGCGCCGGCATCCCCGACACCTCCGCCGATCCGGCGGGCAGCCCTCCGCCGCGGGCCGAGGTCCGGCTGCTCGGCGGCTTCGACGTGCGGGTGGACGGCCAGCCGGTCAATGGCTTCGAGTCGCAGAAGGTCCGCGGCCTCCTCGCCTACCTGATCGTCAACCGCGGCACCGCCCGCAGCCGGGAGCGCCTGGTCAGCCTGTTCTGGCCCGATCACGAGCCCACCGGCGCCCGCAGCAGCCTGCGGCAGGCACTCTACAACCTCCGTTCCACCCTGGCGCCCAGCCCGCCGGAACCGACGTGGAAGCCCATCGCCTCGACGCACCAGACGATGACGTTCGCCCGCACCTCCGAGATCTGGCTGGACGTGGAGGCCTTCGACGAGAAGCTGCGCCTCGGCCTGACCGACGACGGCCCGCTCCCCCAGCTCCTCGCAGAGGCCGTGCAGCTCTACCGCGGCGACTTCCTGAGCGGCTTCCCGGTGCGCGGCAGCGCCGAGCTCGAAGCCTGGGTCACCGAGCAGCAGGAGCGCCTGCGCGACGGCGCCATCCACGCGCTGCGGGTGCTGATCTCCCACCACCGCAGCCGCGGCGAGCACCGCCTGGCCATCCAGCACGCCCAGCGCCTGCTCGCGCTCGACTCGCTCTCCGAGGACGCGCACCGCCAGCTCATGGGCCTCTACAGCGTGTCGGGACGGCGCGGCCGGGCGCTCTCTCAATATGAAGACCTGCGCAACCTGCTCGACCGCGAGCTGGGCGTCGAGCCCACCGAGGAGACCCACAACCTCTACCGCTCGATCCTGCGGGAGGACCAGGTGGCCGGCGAGCGCGGCGAAGGGGTGGAGCCGGTGGGGCCGATCATCTCGCTCGTCGGCCGGGAGCCGCAGCTCGCGGCCCTGCGGCGGATCTGGGGCGCGGTGCAGCGCGGCACCGGCGCCTTCACCCTCCTGGAAGGCGAGCCCGGCGTCGGCAAGAGCCGGCTGGCCAAGAGCTTCCTGAGCGAAGCCGAGAAGGCGGCGGGCGCCGTGCTGATCGCCCGTTGCCGGGGTTTCGAGCTGGAGGTTCCCTACCAGCCCATCCGCGACGCCTTGCGCAACGGCGTGGGCGAGGACGCCGAGGCCGCCCGCCTGGCCCTGGCGGGCGCGCCGCCGGAGCTGGTGGCGGAGATCGCGCGGCTGCTGCCGGAGCTGAGCCGGCCCGACCTGCCCGCCGCGGCGGCGGCCGCCACCGGCGAGGGCGGCGGCCACGCGGACCGCGACCGGGTCGCCGACGCGGTCTGGCAGGTGCTCCTGCGCATGACGGCGCTCAGCGGCCGGCGCGCCGCCCGCCCGGTGGTGGTGCTGCTCGACGATCTGCATCTCGCCGACCGGACGACCCTGGGATTGCTGGAGCGCCTGCTGCCGCGGCTGACCTCCGCGCCGATCTGGGTGCTGGCCACCGCGGCCACCGGCTGGCGGGTCGAAGCGGTGGACCCCCTGGCCCGGTTGCGGCCGGAATCCCTGAGGGGGCACGCCGAGATCAGCCAGATCTTCCTCGACCGGCTGGACGAGGGCTCGCTGCGCCAGATCGCGCGCAGGCTGATGGGGCCGTCCGAGTCCGGCGCCCTGGCCCGGCTCTACATGCGCCACACCGCCGGCCTCCCGCTGGCCGTCACCGAGCTGACCAACCTGCTGGCGGACGAGGGAATCCTGGTCCGCTCCCCGCGCGGCGACTGGACGGCGACCTCGCCCCTCGACGAGGTGACGCTCCCCGAGGGCTCCCCCCTCCAGGAGATCATCGCGCGCCGCATCAGCCGGCTTCCGACCTCGACCCGCCGCCTCATGACCCTGGCGGCGGTGCTCGGCAACGGCTTCGACGCCGTGCTGTTGCGCGAGATCGAGCGCGAGCACATGACCGTCGTGGAGTGTGCCCTGGAGGTGCTGCTCGACCGTTGGCTCGTCCGGCACGCCTCCCGCCAGTGGCAGTCGAGCCGGCGCGAGCGCGACATCGTCCTCTGGGCGAACGGCGCGCGCCGGGGTACGTTCGAGTTTTCGCACGAAATGGTTCGGCGGACCATTTACAACACACTTGGAAGGGCGAGGCGCCGTGTCCTCCACCGGCAGGTTGCGGAGCTCCTGGAGCAGCGCGCGGGCGAGGACCGCGAGTCGATCTGCGAGCTCCTCGCCTACCACTACGCCCGGGCCGGCGCCTGGGACCGGACGGTCGCCTACGTGAAGATGGCGTCCGAGCGCGCCCTCCGCCTCTCCGTGGAGGTATCGGCCCGCCCCCCCTTCGGGCTGTTCGACGCCGAGCCCGCGGGTCCGCAGTCTCTTTCCTAGCGCTTCGCGCCGGGCTCCCAGCCCCTCACTCTTGCAGTCCTGACGTTTTCCTGACGATAGCCTGCCAAGTTACTGGGGAGATCCAGTTCGCAGGGGTGTCTCCGGCTTGGAGATCTTAATATCGGCGAAGGAGGAAGGTTCTGATGATTACTCTGAATTCGAACATTGCAAGGGTTGGAGGGTTGGCGCTCCTGGGCCTGCTGGCCATAGGAGCGGCCGCCGCGCCGGCACGGGCACGGGAACTCACTCAGCCTGCCCCGCAGCCGACCATTGAGGACGTGATGCGGGAGAAAGCCCGCCAGGTGTATGAGGAATCTCTCGGGCAGCCTGCGCTGAGCAGCCGGACCGAAGCCGCCGCAAAGGGCGAGATCCGGGGAGTCAACGCCCCGGTGACCGCTGGCACCCTGCGCTGCCTGCCGACTTGCGACACGACGGACGGCCGCTTCCTGGCGATCGCGGGCTCGGGTTTCGACACCCTGAGCCCGCCGGAGCTGAACCTCTCGATCGGAGTGCCCGCGGGCGCGGCCTCGTTCGAGGTCGGCGTCTTCGACGGCGACGGCAGCGAGTACAACGCCGACGGGATCACCTACTACTGGGACTCGGGCGCGACTGCCCTCTTCGAGTACGCCCTCTACGCCGACCCGGACGCGAATGGCACCGGCACGATACCGGTCGACCTGGCGCCGGGCTCGCCCACGATCCTGTCCAACGACATGCCGGACAACGACTGGATCAACTTCACGGTGAACACCGGCTCCGAGGCCGCATCTCCTAGCGGCAACTTCTTTTACGTGCTCAAAGTTCGTCTCGCGGTCCCCAGCCTCGTCACGCTCAACGCCTTCAAGGTGCGCACGACCGCGGTGCTGAGCGGCATGACGCTGGACCCGGTGGCGCGGCCCTTCTCCTACATTGCGGCCTGGTCGGGGTTTGACGACCTCGCGGTCGTCTACCCCGACTTCCCGAGCGCCACGCCCACCACCTACGACGGCAGCTTCAACTTCTTTTTCGACGTGCCGGTGGGGCAGGACGAGCTGACCGTCTGGGACGGCGATTTCGATCATGGCAAGTACAACCTGACCGAGCAGGACACCGACGATCCCGACACGCCATTTTTGTTCATTCCGCCCTGGGCCACCCTGGACACACACCCCGAGGGCATCGCTTTCGGCGGTCTCGGGACCGGCAGCCCGCCGGACGACGAGAACATCAACGGGTATTTCGGCGAATACATCCTGCGCGAGCCTTCCGTGACGTACCACCTGGTGGCTCCGGACGGCCAGGACTTCAACAACCCGAACCCGTCCGGCAACCAGGAGTGGGAGCAGTTCAAGATCTCGACCGCCCCCTTCAACCCGCTCCTGATGGATGCCCACACCTCGAGCCTTCCCCCCGGGACGTACAGGTTGGAGATCCAGGGCATCGACATGCTCAACCTGAACGCCCTGCTGCTGCCGTTCCGCCTGCTTTGCGTCGAGCAGAACGGTGCGGCCTGCATCCCCCTGCGCCCCTACCTGGTCGGCGACACGGTGTTCCGCGATAGCGACGGCGACGGCCTTCAGGACCCGGGCGAGCCGGGCATCCCAGGCGTCGTGCTCGAGTTGCGCGACTCGTACGGCACGCTGCTCGGCACCGCCACGACCAACGCCGACGGCAACTACTCCTTCGGCGTCGACAAGGCTGCCTACGAGGTGAGCGTCGCGGCCTCCAACTTCAACTCCGGCGCCCCCCTCGCCGGCCATGAATCCTCGACCGGCGGCGACAGCGCCACCACCACCGTGACGAACGACAACGACCTCGACCTCGATTTCGGCTACAGCGGCAACGGTACCCTGTCCGGTACTCTCTGGGAGGACAGGGACGGCGATAACGTCCAGGATGCCGGCGAGCCGATCCTCGCCAACGTCACTGTAAAGCTCGTCGGCTCCGATTCCTCGGTCGTGGCCACCACGACGACCGACGCCAACGGCGACTACTCCTTCTCCGGCCTGGGGCCGGATTCCTACACCGTCGAGATCGACAGCTCCACCCTCCCGGCCGGCCTCGCCCCCAGCTATGACGCGGACGGCACCGCCACGCCGAACGAGGCGACCGTCGCGGTGGCTCCCGGAGCCGGCGTCGGGAACGTCGACTTCGGCTACCGCGGCACCGCGAGCGTCGGCGACCGGGTCTGGAACGACACCGACGGCGACGGCCTCCAGGATAGCGGCGAAGCCGGCCTCAACGGCGTCATGGTCCGCCTGCTCGACAGCGGCGGCAACACCGTGGCGACCGCCACGACGAGCGGCAACGGCAACTACTCCTTCACCAATCTGGCGGCGGGCGCGTACACCGTCAGCGTCGACAGCGCCACTCTGCCGGCAGGCTACTCCCCGACCGCCGACGCTGACGGCATCGCCACGCCGAACCGGGCGGCCGTAACCGTGACCGCCGGAGGGAGCTTCCCGAACCTGGACTTCGGCTACCGGTCGTCAGCCCAGATCTCCCTCGGCGACCGGGTCTGGAACGACGCCGACGGCGACGGCCTCCAGGACTCCGGCGAGGCCGGCCTCAACGGCGTCAGCGTGCAGCTCCTCAACAGCGGCGGCACGGTCATCGCGACCCAGACGACCAGCGGCAGCGGCAACTACTCCTTCACCAACCTGGCGCCCGGCACCTACAGCATCCGCATCGTGACCTCGACGCTGCCGGCCGGGGCGACCCCGACCTTCGACCTCGACGGCACCGCGACGCCGAACATCGTGACCGGGACGACCTCGGCGAGCCGTGCCGACGTCGACTTCGGCTACCGCCTTCCCGCCACATGCACGGCGGGCTACTTCAAAGACCATTTCAACACCGCTAGCTTCTCGAACAACGACGGCACGCTGAGCTGGGCCGGCTCCTGGGTGGAGAGCGACACCGCGGGATCGGGAGTGAACAACGGCAACGTGACCGTGGGGACTCCGGTCAGCGGATACATGATCTTCCGCGACAGCCCCGACACCGGCACCCAGCCCAGCGCAGCCCGCCAGGCGAATCTCTCAGGCTTCACGTCCGCGACGCTGACGGTCAACTTCCACATCCGGGGAGTCGAGGCCGACGACGCGGCGGTCATTGAAATCTCGAAGAACGGCGGCACTTCCTACACCGTGCTGGAGACGCTGACCGGCTACACCGGCACGTACATCAGCGCGCGCACCTTCGACATCTCGTCCTACATCGCCAGCAACACCAGGATCCGGTTCCGGATCGCCACCAATTACGGTGGCAGCGACGACTTCTTCAAGATCGATTGGTTGAAGATCGATGCCGCCTGCACGTCGGCGCCCCAGACCGGCTCGGTCGGTGACCGGGTGTGGAAGGATCTCGACGGCGACGGCGTCCAGGACAGCGGCGAGCCGGGGCTCAGCGGCGTCACCGTCCAGTTGCTCAACTCGGGCGGCACGGTCATCGCGACCCAGACCACAAACAGCAGCGGCAACTACCTCTTCAGCGGCCTTGCGGCGGGAACCTACAAGGTGCAGGTCGTGTCGAGCACCCTGCCGTCCGGGTCTACCAAGACCTACGACCTCGACGGCACCGGGACGGCGAACATCGCGACCTTCACGCTCACCGCCGGGCAGAACCGCACCGATGTCGACTTCGGCTACCGTCCCGCAACGGCGTGCTCGGCGGGCTACTTCAAAGACCATTTCAACACGGCGAGCTTCTCGAACAACGACGGCACGCTGAGTTGGACCGGCTCCTGGGCGGAGAGCGACACCGCGGGATCGGGAGTGAGCAGCGGCAACGTGACCGTGGGGACTCCCGTCAGCGGCTACATGATCTTCCGTGACAGTCCCGACACCGGCACCCAGCCGAGCGCAGCCCGCCAGGCCAACCTCTCGGGCTTCACGTCCGCGACGCTGACGGTCAGCTTCCACATCCGGGGAGTCGAGACCGACGACGCGGCGGTCATCGAGGTGTCGAATAACGGCGGAAGCACCTACACCGTGCTGGAGACGCTGACCGGCTATACCGGCACGTACACCAGCTCCCGCACCTTCAACATCTCCTCCTACATTGCCAGCAACACGAAGATCCGGTTTCGGATCAAGAGCAACTATGGCGGCAGCGACGACTTCTTCAAGATCGACTGGGTGAAGGTCGACGCCGCCTGCCAGTGAGGACAACAGCCTGAGCCCGAAGTGGGCCTGGAGGAGCTCCAGGCCCACTCTGGCACAAAACCAGCATACTTCGAATAACTCTTGACGACAGCTATGAAGATGTTGGACACCCACCTAACCGTCCCCCCTGGAGTCCTGTTCCGCGATCTGGACGGAGAGGCCGTGCTGCTGGAGCTCGAAAGCGGCCGCTACTACGGCCTCAACGAGACCGGCACCCGCATGTGGCTCCTCCTCCAGGAGAACGGCTCCGTGGAGGCCGCCCTTCCCGTCTTGCTGGACGAGTACGATGTCGCCGAGGAACGGCTCCGGACGGAGCTGCTGGGTTTCGTCGGCACCTTGACCTCGCAACGGCTCCTGCAGGCATCATGAAAACCAAGCTGCAAGCCTGGCGTGCCCTGCCTCCGGAAGACCGCGGCAGCCTCGCCCGTGCCTGGACCTACCTCCTCGTCGCCAAGGCGGCGCTCCCGGTCCTGCCTCTGTCTCAGGTCGAGACGCTCCTGGAGCGGCTGCCTGGAGGTTCGTCCGACGGAATGGAGAGGCTCCCGGCCGACCGCCTCGTCGGCCTGGTGGATGTCGCCGCCCGCCACCATCTCCGTCCGATGACATGCCTGCCGCGCTCGCTGGCGCTCAAAGCGCTGCTGCGCCGACAGGGTGACGAGGCCGACCTGCGGATCGGCGTGCGCCGCGACGCCGGCAGGCTGCTCGCCCACGCGTGGATCGAGCAGGCCGGCGCTCCGATCGGCGAGCCGGCGGATGTCGACCGTCGATTCCAGCCTCTCCATGCAACCCGGGGCTCCTCGTGAAGCCAGCCGGCGAAAGCGAACCGTCGGTCGACGGCTCACGGCTCTGCCTGGCCTGCGGCCTCTGTTGCCAGGGGCTCCTTCATGACTGGGTCAGGCTCCGGAATGTCGAGGTCGAGCCCGCGCGACGGCTGGGGCTGAGCATCGAGATGCGGCAGGGAGAGGCGATGTTCGCGCAACCCTGCCCCTGCCATCAGGGCGGCCGGTGCATGGTCTACCAGGAGCGCCCCAGCCCATGCCGCGAGTACCGCTGCAAGCTGCTGAGAGGTTGCCTGTCCGGCAAGGTCTCCTGGGAGGAGGGGCTGCTCCGGGTAGAGCAGGCACAGCGCCTCGTCGCCGCGATCCGGGGCCGCCTTGGGGCTCCCAGACCGGGAGCCAGCCTCTGGCAGCAGGTCCGCGAAGACGGCACGTTCGCCGGGGATTCGGAGGCACGGCTGGAGATTGCGGCGCTCCTGACCCAGTGCCAGCGTCATTTCTGGATGCGGGCGGAGCCCAGGAGGGCCCTCGCTCCATGAGCGGCCTCTGTGCGATCGTCGATCTCTCGGGAGCCCCCGCCGATCGAGCAATGCTGCAGGCCATGGCGTCCGCGGCGAGCAGGCGCGGGCCGGACAAAATGGCTTACCGGATCCTCGGAAATGCCGGCCTCTGCCACCTCCCTCTCCAGGCCACGCTAGAATCCGTGAGTGAGCGTCAGCCGGTCTCCAGCCCCGACGGCTCCATCCACCTGGTGGCCGATGTCCGCCTGGACAATCGGCAGGAGCTGATCGACCGGCTGACGGCCGATGGCACCCTCGACCGGAACGATCCCGGGGACGCCGAGTTGCTGCTGGCCGCGTATCGTCGGTGGGACGAGGCCTGCCCGGCGCATCTGCTCGGAGACTTCGCCTTCGTCGTCTGGGACTCCCGACGGCGGCGGGTCTTTGCGGCCTGCGATCCTCTCGGCACCAAGCCCCTGCATTACGCGCGGGTCGGCTCCATCCTCTGCCTCGCCTCCGAGGCTCAGCAGGTGCTTCAGCATCCCGGTGTCTCTCGAGATCTGGACGAAATCACGGTCGGCGACTTTCTGGCCTGCCGTGTTTCCGAGCCTTCTCGCACGTTTTTTCGCGACGTGCTTCGGCTTAGCCCGGCTCATCGGTTGTCCGCCGATGCCAGCAGGGGTCTCCAGATCGACCGCTTCTGGGAGCCGAATCCAGACTCCCGCACCGTCTACTCGCGTGCGGAGGACTATACCGCCCATTTCCTGGACCTGTTCCAGCGTGCGGTGAGCGACCGTCTGCGGACCCGGTCGGACACCGTAGGCATCCTCATGAGCGGCGGCCTCGACTCCAGCTCGGTGGCTGCGACGGCATCGAGGTGCCCCGGCGGGAATCGACGCCTCTTTGCCGCCTCCTTCCTCTTCGACCGTCTGGAGGAGTGCGACGAGCGCCAGTTCATCCAGGCCACCACGGCCGGCCTGAGCCTGGAGTCCGAGCTCATCATCGCGGAGCGCTTCCCGGTGCTCGACGATCCCGGGACCTGCCGGCCGGCCCTCGAAGCTCCTTTCGTGGCCTGGGATGGCTGCTTCCACGAGGCGCTACGCCGGGCGCGGGCAAGGGGTGCGCGCGTCCTGCTCACCGGCCATGGCGGAGACGATCTCCTCTGGGGCAGCCGTCTCGTCTATGCCGACCGGCTGCGGCGCGGCGATCTGAGAGCCGCCTTCGAGGTCGCTCGGCACGCACTGGCCAACCGGCACGTCTGGAGCTGGATTCTCTACAGCCATCTCGTGCAGCCGCTGCTCCCGAAGACGGCGGATCGCGCGCTGAGGCGGCTGACCGGCAGGGTTGCGGACTCGGATCTGCCGGACTGGATCGACGCGGGCTTCGCGCGGCGGACCGGCTTGACCGAGCGCGTCCGGGCGGTTCCGCCGCGGCGTTCCCGCGATGCTGCCCGCCAAGCCACCCGCGAATACTTCCTGCAGACCCCCTGGGACCGATCCTCGCACTGGTACGACCAGCATGCCGCGGCCTTCGGGATCGAGGTTCGGCATCCGTTCCTGGACCGGCGGTTGATCGAATTCCTGGTCTCGATTCCTCCCGCCCAGATTTACAAGGTCGACCTTTCGAAACGGCTGCTGCGGCATGCCATGGCCGGGCTCCTGCCGGAGGCCGTGCGGCTCCGCCGCGCGAAGACCCATCTCAACACCTTTCTCGATTTTTCTCTCGGAGGCGGAAGGCGGGATCGGATCGAGCGGCTGCTCGCTTCGCCGCTGGCAACCGACCTGGGAATCCTGGACAGAAAACACCTGTTAGCCGCCTACAAGCGGAGCCAAGACGGCGGATCCGTCGCATTTGACCTGCACTTGTGGAATCCAATAGCATTAGAAGTGTGGCTGCGTGAATACTTTCAAAGGGAAACCTCAACCTCGAGTGTCTACTTCCCGGCCGCCTGACACTACGATCGGGGCTGAGAGGAGCAACTTCATGGAACAGCAGCGAGACAATGGCCTCCCGCAGAAGCCCGGAAGCGGCAATCTAAAAGACGGCACGGTTCGGAAGCCCTACTCCTCACCTCAGCTCCAGGAATGGGGCTCGATTCAGGATCTGACCCTGGGGCCGACCTTCTTGCCCACTGACATGCCGAAAGGCGGATCCCGTCCTTCGTAGGACGTTCCGCATCTACGGCCTCACGCTGGCGAGCGACTTCCCCTTCGCCCACCAACTGAGCCAGGGGGCGGGCGCTCCCGACCTGACTTTCTCCTGCACGCCTCCCCCCCCGATCCCAAACGGCGAAGGCTTGCGTCCCTACAGCAGCCCCTGGCGCGACGAGGCCGGGGAGAGCATCTCGCATCTCGATCGCTTCCCGGACCTCGATGTCCTCCGCTTCCCCGGCACGGCGGATTTCTACCTGGAGCCCGAGCGCATCACGGGCCATCTGCTCGACCCGGACCAGCGGGATCTCCTGGAGCTCCGGCTGGTCGGTCCCGTTCTATCGTTCTGGCTCGAACGGCTGGGCATCCCGGTGCTTCACGCCTCGGCCGTCCACATCCCCGGTCAGGGAGCCATCGGGTTCGTCGCCCATTCCGGGGGTGGCAAGAGCAGTCTCGCGGCCTCCTTCGTCCAGGCGGGATCGCCGCTGCTGACCGACGACATTCTTCCTGTCGAGCCGCCCGTCGAGGAAGACGGCGAAACGTTTCTGGCGCGGCCCGGCTTTCCCCAGATGCGAATGGACCCGGAAGGCGCCCGGCGGTTCCTCGGGCGGACCGAAGGCCTGTCCCTCGTCTGCCCGGGGGAAACCAAGCTTCACGTGCCCGTCGGCCCCGAGGGCTTCGGTAACTTTCATGAAGAATCGGCCCCCCTCTCCCGCCTCTACGTGCTCGACCGCCGGGACGACGCGGGCTCCGGCATCCAGATTCAGCCGCTGACTCGCAGGGAGGCCGTGATCGAGCTGGTGCGCCACTCCTTCTCTCCCTACCTGGTGGAAGCGGTGGGCCTCCAGCCGCGGCGGCTCGACTTTTTCGCTCGGCTCGTCCTCCAGGTGCCCGTGCGGCGTCTCTCCTATTCCTCGGGCTTCGAGAGCCTGCCGCGGGTGATCGAGGCCGTGATGGCGGATCATCCGGGCGCCCTGTGCTAGACTTCCGCCTGTCTTGAGCCAGGACCCTCCGAGTACCATCGGCGCACCCGACCTCTCTCCTGCGAGTCGCAGCCTCCTCTGGAGAGAGGATGAGGGGAGGCGCGCTTGACGCCCTTCCTGCCGTTCCTGGTTGCGTCGGTGCCCGGTTCCGCCGTGAACATCGGCCCCTGGTGGGGTCTGTTCCTCGCCGTGCTTCTGGTCGCGCTGAACGGCTTCTTCGTCGCGGCCGAGTTCGCGCTCGTCAAGGTACGGCCGACCCAGATCGATCCCTTCGTGGCGGAAGGCCTGCGCCGGGCCAAGGTGGCGCGGCACATGCTCCGCCATCTCGACGCGTACCTTTCCGCGACCCAGCTCGGCATCACTCTGGCCAGCCTCGCGCTGGGCTGGATCGGCGAACCGGCTTTCGCCTGGATCATCGCGCCCCTGATCAAGCCGTTCGTCGGCGACAACCCGGCCCTCCTCCACTCCGTCGGACTGACGCTCGCTTTCCTGATCATCACCATCCTGCACATCGTCCTCGGCGAGCTGGCCCCCAAGTCGGTGGCGATCCGCAGGTCCGAAGGCACGACGCTGTTCATCGCCCTGCCTCTGTACTTCTTCTACAAGATGACCTACCCGGCGATCTGGCTGCTCAACCACACGGCCAACTACCTGCTGAAGCTGGTGGGAGTCGCGCCGGTGAGCGAGTCGGAGATCGGCCACGACGAGGAAGAGCTGCGCCTGCTTCTGGCGTCCAGCCATGCGAGCCGGCTGTCGCTCCAGAAGCGCGAGCTTCTGGACAACGTCTTCGAGCTGTCCCATCGCGTGGCGCGGCAGATCATGCTGCCCCGGCAGGACGTGATCTACATCTCCACCACACGGCCCGTGGCAGAGAACCTGCGCATGGCGCGCCGCAGCGGCCACACCCGGTTTCCGCTCTGCGAGGGCGACCTCGACCACGTCATCGGCGTCATCCACATCAAGGACATCTTCCACCGCGAGCGGCCCCTGACCTCCTTCCAGGAAGTCGCGCGGGAGATCGCCTTCGTACCCGAGACGCTGGAGCTCGACCGGCTCCTCAAGCGGATGCGCACCGAGCGCTTCCACCTGGCCGCGGTGATCGACGAGTACGGCGGCGTCTCCGGCGTCGTGACCCTGGAGGACGTGATCGAGGAGATCGTCGGCCAGATCAGCGACGAGTTCGACGTCGACAAGCCCGAGCTGCTCAAGCTGGAGGACGGCTCCTACGAGGTCTCCGGCGGCATGCTGATCGAGGATCTCGAGCATGAGATGCACATCGAGCTGAGCGACCGGGACGAGGACACGATCGGCGGTCTCGTCCTTTCGGAGTTGGGCCGCAATCCCGCCGTCGGCGATCGGATCAAGCTTGGGCCTGTGATCATTGAGGTGCAGGAGGTTCACCTGAACCGCGTCAACACCGTGCGCATCACCGTGCCCCAGCCCACGGTCCCCGCTCCCCACCAGGAAGCGGACTGAGCCTCCCGGCCATCTTCCTGAGCGGGCACACCGCTTGCAAAGTCTTCTTGCAAGGTAAGTCGGGGCAAGCAGCATCGCCCCTCCCGTCAAACACTAGCAAGGAGATCCTCATGGCCGTAACCACCACCGATACCACCACCCTGAACAGCCTCATGAGGGGTGAGATGTCCGCGATCGAAACCTACCGCCAGGCGATCGAGAAGCTCGGCGACGCGAACGACCCGAACGTCGAGAAGCTGCGCACCATTCAGCGCGACCACCGCGACGCGGCCGACGCTCTCTGGAGCCACATCGAGAAGCACGGCGGCAAGCCTTCCGAGGGCTCGGGCCCCTGGGGCGCTTTCGCCCAGGCGGTCGAGGGCGCCGCGAAGCTCTTCGGCAACGCCAGCGCTCTCAAGGCCTTGAAGGAAGGCGAGGAGCACGGCCTGAAGGACTACCAGGATGCTCTCAATGACGAGAGTCTTCCGGTCGAATGCCAGACCTTGATCCAGGGCTTCATCTCCAAGCAGCAGGCCCACATCTCGACCGTGGACCAGCTCATCACCCTCGTCTAGTTTCGAGACGGGCGCAAATAGGGACGCAGGTGACTGCGTCCCTATTTCGTCGCCTGTTTCATCAGGCCTTTCTCCGCCTTCGAAAGCTCTCCCCGCGTCACGACTACCTTTCGACCCGACCGCTGAACCGTCCAGTCGTGCCCCAACCCGCGTAATACTGAGCGTAATACTGAGCGTAATACTGATTGAAGCTCGCGCGCGTCGCCGTCGGTATCCCACTCCGAGATCCAGACCAGCAGTCGTCGGCCGTCCTTCTGATAGACGGCGAAGCGATCGCCACCCCAGCCGGCTGCCACCTTGAAGGCCTGATCTTTCGTCCCGCCTGTGCCTTTCAGGAAGATTCTCACTCCCAGCTCTCCAAGCTGACCTTCAGAGACCTTCAGAGAGCCCGGCAGAACCTTCGCGAGGTCCGGGAGAGTGATGGCCTTCGGGTCGTCCCTCTTGGTGTGCCATTTCTCGGGGTGGAGAATCTGCTCGGTCGAGCGCGGCGGATCGGTCGAGAAGGCCTTGTCGAGAAGCGCCTGGCCTCCGATGCGGCGCGCGCTGAGGCAGAACTGGAAGCCTTGAAAGTAGCTGAAGAGGAGAGTGTCCTGAAACCATGCCGGGGCCTCGGCAAGCTCTGCCGTCCCCGGAATGCCCGAGCCCTCCCCCATCAACCGGCTGGGATCGTCGAAGACCGCGCTCATCGACGGGCCGAGGTCGGGCAGAAGCTCCAGCCTCGCCTCGGCAAAGAAGTCCATCATCACCAGCGTGGCGTCGCCTTCCACCACGGCGATCCTCGCGGCGTCGGCGTCGTCGAGAGGCCTGCCGGAGGCGTAGGCCTCCAGGCGGAAGTGCTGATCCTGGAGCGCATGGGTCAGCTCGTGAACGAGCACGGCTTCGTCAGCCCGTTTCGCTGCATCGTCAGAGGCTGACGGCAAGAGAGTCTCACCGTTGCGCCGGACGAGAGCGAGATAGTGCTGCTCCGGGTCGTAGTAGCCGGCCACCTGGGAGGTGAGCAGCTCGGGGAAGAACGTCACCAGGTCCAGGCTCTCTGGAATCAGCCCAAATGCCTTGAGCCCGGCCTCAATGGAGCGCAGCTCTTCCGGCGGCAGATCCTTCTGGAAGGCCTCGATCAGCTTCCTCTTGAGGACCGGGTCATCCACCGAGCCGGATGGCACCGGCTCCTTGATGGTGAGACCGCGGTAGGTCTCTGCCTCCTTGAGCAGCTCGGCGATGCGGCCCGCCATGGCCTCCGGAAGTGGGACCACCCCTTCGGGCAGTCCCCCCGGAGCCGGCGCGGCAGAGCTGGAAATGAGCGCGAGCAGGAGAAGAACAAGACCCGCCTTCCATCTAATGGTTACCTTCATGAAGATCCTTTTGCCAGCCCTTGACCTATATATATGCATCCTATATAGGATTGAAACCATGAAGCCAATTTCACTTCATGTCGAGGAGAGAGCTTACCGGGATTTGAAGTCCCTGGCTGAGCTGTCGGGCAGGCCCGTGGCCGAGATCATCCGTGAGGCCATGTCCGAATATCTGTCGCGAAGACTGGGGGGCACGGAATCGATCTTCGACCTGCCTTCCCATCAGAGCGGAGCCCAGCTTTCGGGTTGGACGCGGGAGGAGCTTCTCGACGAGATGCGCAGCCGGTGATCCTCGGCATCGATACCGACATCCTGGTTGCCTGTGGGTGATGAAGGGCAGCCTCTATCACACGGCCGTCCGGCGGTCCGGGCTTCGAATGAGATTCCGACGCCCGGACCGGCTTCGAAACGTCCTCAGCCCTCGGCCAGCACGATGACCTGGTCGACCTCGGAGAAGGCGACGCGGTCGGACTTCTTCGGGTTCACGGCGACGCCGTAGGACTTCTCGGCGTCCTTGGCGTAGGCCATCTGGCGGTAGCCGATGGCCACCTCGCCGCGGCGGCGGGCGGCTTCCACCACGGTGTAGAAGTTGACCTCGACTCCCAGGTCCACGTAGTCGCCGGCCGGCTTCAGGTAGATTTCCGAGCCTTCCGGATCGAACACATCGGTAAAGACTGCGTTCAGCTCCTTGTTCTCCGAGATCTGCGAGAGCATCAGGCTGGTGAGCTTGTTGCTGACGATGAAGTCGTCGGCCTGGGTGACCTCGGCCAGCTCGCGGTTTCGCACGTCCAGCATCTCGCTGACGATGCGGAAGTCGTGGCCGCCCTTCTCCGCCATGTCGCGCAGATGGAGGAGGGTGATGAGCGTCCGGGCGTCCGCTTCCTGGACATCCAGGTGGTCCGAGTAGCAGAGCAGGATCACCTGATCGTACGAGGGGACGTCGAGGCCGTCGAGCACGCGCCGGTCCTTGGTGTCCGCCTCGCGGCAGGTCAGCTTCTGTGTGGTCAGATCGCCGCACTCCTCCTCGACGATGCCGACGATGCCGGGGACGTCCGCCACCAGGGTCAGCTCCGAGCCGGGGGTCACGTAGCGGTCCAGCTCGTGAACGATGGCCGGGCCGCGCTCGTTCCATCCGAGCAGCAGGGTCCGCTCCGGACGCGAGGCGCTGACCGCCGCGCCGTGGATGGCCCGCTCGTCGATCTGCGGCGTGATGCCGGAGAGCCTCACCGTGTCGTCGTCTTCCGAGATCGCGATGACCCTGTCGCCGGCTTCGATCTTCGTGTCCATCGGCGGGTTGAGGAGGATGGAGCCGTCCCGCTTGCGCAGGCCCATGATGGTCGTGTCCTCGTAGGCGAGCAGGGAGTCCCCGAAGGTCTTCCCCACCAGCCCGGCCTCTTCCTGGAAGTAGATCTCGTCGCCGCCGAAGTCGAGCAGCTCGGTGTAGACGACGCTGAGGCCCGACTGCCGCGAGGTCTGGACGATGATCCGCGGGATCAGGTCGCCGGTGACGATCAGCTCGGCTTCATCCCGGCCGACCATGTGCGCCACCTCGACGTTGCGGGGCTCGGACAGCTCGGCCACGATGTGGTACTTCTCCGGCCGCCGGTTCGGGTTGTTGGTGATCGCCAGGATGGTCTTGATGACCTGCGAGTCGGGATCCTCGCTCTCCGGCGCGAGAATGACGATCGAGCGCGCCTGGTGCGGATTGGCGATCTCCAGATCGGTGAGCGACAGCGGGGTGCCGGTGCGGCAGACGATCTTGGTCTTGCCCGTGCTGCCGATCTCGTCCCGGATCTCGTCCTCCATCTCGATCTTGTCCTTCTCGGCCAGGATGACGATCCTCGGCTTGTGCCGATTCTCGTTGGCGAGGACCAGCTCGGACAGGACGGTGAAGATCTTCGGCGACCAGCCCAGGATGAGGGTGTGATCCTTCTCGATGACGAACGAGCGGCCCTTGCGCAGCTCGTCGAGCTTCGATTCCAGGCCGCTGTTCAGGACGCCGATCAGGGCGCTGACGATGAAGATACCGCCCAGCGTCACGAACAGCATGGTGATGCGGAAGCCCCGGCCCTCGTCACCGCCCATGGTGCCCGAGTCCAGGGTGCGCATGAGGCTCAGCCACATGCCTTCCACGAAGTCCGGCGGGCCGTCGGCGCCGCCCGGGACGATCTGAAGGATCAGCATCACCAACGCGGCGATCGCGATCAGTGCAAGGGAAGCGACCCCGAGAAACCCGATCAGTGCCGGGGTTCCCTTGGACATCGCATTGTCAAAGGCATAGCGCAGCCGGTGCGTCCAGCGGATTTCGTTCATAGAATCTCCTGATGTCGAGGCTACGCCAAGAATAACACGCCTTCAGCTCACGACGATGTTGACCAGGCGGCCCGGCACGACGATCACCTGCCGCACCTCCTTGCCTTCCAGGAACCGGCGCGAGCCCTCGCTTTCCAGGGCGATCTTGCGCGCCTCGTCGTCCGCGATCCCTACGGGCACGGTGATCCGGTCGCGGAGCTTGCCGTTCACCTGGACGACCAGGGTGACCTCCTCGACCGAAGCGGCCTTCTCGTCGACCTCGGGCCAGGGCTGGACGTGGATGGAGCCCTCCCCGCCCAGCTTCTCCCACAGCTCGTCCGCGACGTGCGGGGCCACGGGCGCCAGCATCTTCACGTAGATCTCGTGCGCCTCGCGCCAGGCCGGCGTGCCTACGGCGCCGTCGTTGCGCGATTGCGACAGCTCGTTCTGCAGCTCCATCAGGGCCGCGACCACGGTGTTGAACTGGAACTGGTCGAGGTCGCGCGTCACCTGCTTCAGGGTCTGGTGGACCTTCCGGCGCAGGCGGTCGATGACGGTGTTCGCCGGGGTCGCCGGGGTCGCCGGGGTCGCCGGGGTCGCCGGGGTCCCGCCTTCCGATTCCTCGGTGAACAGCGACCAGACGCGACGCAGCCAGCGCGCGGTGCCCTCGATGCCCCGGCCGTTCCAGGGTCCGCCGAAATCCCAGCGGGCGCAGAACATGAGATAGGCGCGCACCGTGTCGGCGCCGTAGCGGTCGACCAGCTCGTCCGGAGCCACGACGTTGCCGCGGCTCTTGGACATCTTCTCGGAGTCCTCGCCCAGGATGATGCCCTGGTTGCGGAGCTTGAGCATGGGCTCGTCGTCCTGCACCACGCCGATGTCCCGGCAGGCCTTGTGGAAGAACCGGGTGTAGATGAGGTGCATGGTGGCGTGCTCGATGCCGCCGGTGTAGGTGTCCACGGGCATCCAGTACCGGTACTCGGCCGGATCGAACGGGCCGCCGTCGTAGTGCGGGCTCAGGTAGCGCAGGTGATACCAGGACGAGCACATGAAGGTATCCATGGTGTCCGTCTCGCGCTCGGCCGCGCCGCCGCACACCGGACAGGTGGTGTTCTTCCAGGTGGCGTGGAGCTTGAGCGGGCTCTCGCCGGTCGGCAGCCACTCGACGTCGTCGGGCAGGAGGACGGGGAGCTGGTCCTCGGGAACGGGCACGGCGCCGTGCTCCGGGCAGTAGACGATCGGAATCGGCGCTCCCCAGTAGCGCTGGCGGGAGACGAGCCAGTCGCGCAGCCGGAAGTTGACCGACTTCTTGCCCGCCCCCTTCTCCTCCAGCCAGGCCACGGACCGGGCGAAGGCCTCGCCGGCCGGCGTGCCGGTGAGCGGACCGGAGTCGAACATCGGGCCGCGCTCGGTGGAGGCCTCCACCATCTGATCTCCCGCGACAGGGAGGGCGCCTTCGGCGCCCCCATCGGGGACAATTACCGGTTTGATCTCCAGATCGAACCGCCTTGCGAACTCGAAGTCCCGCTGGTCGTGGGCTGGGACGGCCATGATCGCGCCGGTGCCGTAGCCCGGCAGGACGTAGTCCGCGGTCCAAACCGGGATGCGCTCGCCGTTGGCCGGATTGATCGCGTAGCCGCCGGTGAAGACGCCGGTCTTCTCCTTGTCGGTCGCCTCCCTCTGGAGGTCGGACTGGCGCACCGCGGCCGTCACATAGGCCTCGACTTCCTCTTTCCGGTCCGCGCTGGTCAGCTTGGAGACCAGCGCGTGCTCCGGCGCCAGCACCAGGAACGTGGCGCCCCAGATGGTGTCCGGCCGCGTGGTGAAGACCTCGATCGGCTCGCCGGTCTCGGTCCGGAAGACCAGGCTCGCGCCTTCCGAGCGGCCGATCCACCGGCTTTGCAAGGTTTCCACGCGCTCGGGCCAGTCGATCTTCGAAAAGTCGAGCAGCTCCTCGGCATACTGCGTGGTCCGGAAGAACCACTGCGCCAGCTCCTTGCGCACCACGGGCGTGCCGCAGCGCTCGCAGTGGCGGTCGTCGCCGATCACCTGCTCGCGGGCGAGCGTGGTGTTGCAGCTCGGACACCAGTCGACCGCGGCCTTCTTTCGATAAGCCAGGTCGTTGACGAAGAACTGGAGGAAGAACCACTGGGTCCAGCGGTAGTACTCGGGATGGGCCGAGATCATCTCGCGCCGCCAGTCGATCATCGTGCCCATGCGGCGGAGCTGGCCGTGCATGCGGTCGATGTTGGCGAAGGTCCACGTCTTGGGGTGGATGTTGCGCTTGATCGCGGCGTTCTCCGCCGGCAGGCCGAACGCGTCGAAGCCCATGGGGAACAGGACGTTGTGCCCCCGCATCCGCATGAACCGGGCCTGGGCGTCGGACGGCGCGATCGCGTACCAGTGGCCGATGTGCAGCTCGCCCGAGGGATAGGGCAGCATGGTTAGCGCGTAGTGCTTCGGCCGCGACGGGTCGATGTCCGCGTTGTGCAGTCCCGACTCCTCCCAGCGCTGCTGCCACTTGGGCTCGATCACGGCCGGGTCGTACGCCCGGGGGTCCTTCTCCCGTTCCATTCCATCGACTCCTGTTCGGTCAGGCCCCGAGGGCCCGGTTGTGAAGTGTGATCACAGGTTGGGCACGGCGGAGCGCAAGGCTCCCAGGAACAGGAGCAGCCGCTCCATCTTCTTGGGGATGTCGTCCTTGAGCTGCGACGGCGAGAGGTCGGCGCGGCGAAGGTCGCGGCAGTAGGTCTCCAGCTTCTTCACCGCTTCGTCCGTGATGCCGTGGAACGGCGTGATCTGGCGCAGCACGGGCACCAGCCGCTCCTGGACCTCCTGGAGGTACGGATGCGTGGACTGGAGCATCGCCGCGGGGATCCGGGCGTGCTTGCTGAGCAGCCGCTGCGTCATCTTGAACGAGCTCAGGCTGGTGTTCGTCGCCGCCAGCAGATCGTTCAGGACATCGGACACGGTCTTGAGCGACGGCCGCAGGTTCGACCGCATCCCCGGCTCCACGGACAGCGACGGCGCAGAAAACGGCGACGGTGTCGGCGACGACGGCGACGGCGGGGCCGGCGCGGGATCGGGCTCGTTCTGCAGCCAGTCGAGCGTGGGAGAGATGGACGGCGTCCAGGTCTCGACCGTGGGCTCGGGGAGCGGCGCCGACGGCTCGGGCTTCCACGACGGCGCGGCGGGGCTCGCCGGCCTGGACGGCAGAGGGCTCGGCGGAGGCGGGGAGACGACCTCGTTGGTCCAGTCCCTGGCCGCCTTGGGCGGCGGCAGCGCCCACTCGTCGACATCGGGAAGCAAACCTCCGGGAGGCGCGACCTGGGTCGAGGGAGGGACCGGGACGACGGGCGCGGCCGGAGCGGGAGCCACCGGCGCGGTGACTGGCGGCATCGGCGGCGGTATCGGAGAAGCCGGCACGGGCGTCTGCGATGTCGGCGCGTGAAGAAAGGGCGACGCCTGCTCCATCTCTCCCCGCATGGTCACGGTCAGCGATGCCCGCCGCATCACCGCGCCGAGCAGCAGATCCAGGAAGATCCGCAGGTCGTCCTCGCGCAGCAGCGGCAGCAGCGAGTCCAGCCCGACGCCGGGCGTCGAGGCCGACGACACCGGCCGGGTCTTCGCCATCGTCACCCGCGCCCGCAGCCCTTCGACCTTCTTCTCCCCGATCAGCGCCTTGAGGATGGTCACGTCGAGGATCGCGGCCATCTCCAGTGTGAGCTGAATCAGGCGAGAGAGCGTCGGCGCGAGATCCTCGTTGCCGTGGTCCGTGGACCACGTCCGCTGATGGAGGTTCTCCATCTCGTTGATCCGCTCGCTCAGGAGAACCTCGCGGCGGCTGATCTGGTGGTAGTCGCCGGAGTAGAGCGCGCGCCGGGTGCGCTCCTTGAGCAGCTTGGCGATCTTGCCCCGCAGGCTGGGGAGATCGGCCAGGGCGTACTGGTCGGCGCGGCTGCCCTGTTCCCAGCCCTCCACGAGCTCCTTGAAGTGGAGCTGCTCGGGAAGCTGCCGGATCGAGTCGCTGACCTCGCGCAGCAGGTCGACCAGCTCGCGCGTGTTGCGGAACTCCTCCGCCTTCTCGGGGAAGAGGATGGGCTCGACCTCGACGCCGTTCCAGAGCCCCTGGGCGATGAGGCTGGCGGCGGCGCCCATCATGGAGCTGGCGTACTTGCCCTTGAGGTCGGCGCTCAGCTCGCAGAGGAGCTGGCGCTCGTCGGCCGTGGCGGAGCCGCGCTCCTGGACCGGCCCGAGCGTGGTCTGAAGCCGCCTCAGCTCGTGCGCCACCATGTGGTGGATGCCGCTGAACATGAAGCGGATGTCCTCGCGGGTCGGCTCGTCGTCGGACGACGGCGCCCCCTTCGGGAGCTTGGTGAGCGTCGCGGCCACCCGCTTCGGGATGCCCTCGATCAGCTCGATCAGCGCCGTCAGGATCGTGACGAAGGCGGCCTGGTCCTGGGGCGGATAGTAGAGGACGCGCCAAGGCGCAACCCGCTCGAACTCGTCGACCGCGGTCCGCACCAGGTCATAGACGGCAAGACGGGCCAGGCCCACCTGCGCCAGGATCTCGTCCCGGGTCGCCGGAGGCGATCCGAGGCGGACGTGAGCCGGCGCTCCGATGTGCGTGTCGTCAAGTGCGTCGGGCAGCGCCCATGAAAGCTCTTCATCCATGCCAGGGTCTCAAACGATGAAGTATAGCGGTCCGGCCCCGGAACCCGGCAATGGGGCGGTTGACGCTTCGAATCCTCACCCCCTACCCCTCTCCCAGGGGGAGAGGGGGAATCCAGACTCTGGGCGAGGGCTGCAGGACTCTCGACACCCTCAGAGCTTTTCAAACCCGATCCGCAGCTCGGCCCCCCCTCCCTCCCGGTTCTCCAGCCCGAAGCGGGCGCCGTGGGCGGTCAGGATTTCCCGCACCAACGTCAGGCCCAGGCCGCGGCCGTCGCGCTTGGTGCTGAAGAACGGGGTGAAGAGGAGCGGGCGGATGTCCTCGGGGATGCCGGGGCCGGTGTCGTTGATCGCCAGGACCGGTCTCCCCTCCTCCAGGGTGAGACGCAGGCCGATGCGGCCTGCCTCCTCGCTCGACCCGATCGATTCCATGGCGTTCTTGAGGACGTTCACGAGCACCTGCTCGATCTGGTTGCGGTCCAGGTCCAGAGGAGGAACCGCGTCCGAAGTCTCCCACTCCGCCCGGATTTGCCGCCGTTCCAGCTCGGGCCTCAGGAGGAAGAGGATCTCGTCGAGGAGCTGGCGGAGATCGCAGGGGCGGCGGTCCGGCTCGGGGAGGCGGACGACCTCGGCGAAGCCGTTCATGAAGGCGCTCAGGCGCTGCATTCTTGCCACGGCCACGTCGATGCCGCCCTCGAAATCGTGGCGGTCCTCGTCTCCCAGGGCCGAGCCGTAGCCGCGGAAGGAGTCGAGGAGCGAGGAGACCGGTCCGACCGAGTTGTTGACCTCGTGGGACATCATGCGGATCAGCTTGCCGTAGGCGGCCTTCTCGGACTCCCGCAGCTCCTCGGTCAGCTCCTCGATCAGCAGGAAGCTTCGGGCGAAGCCGCGGTCGAAGAATTCAGCGCGCGCGACTTTGAGCCGGCGCGGGCCGTCCGCGATCACCCGCGATTCGCCGAGCGGCACGGCGGCGAGCGCCTCGCCGAGCGGCCCCAGTCCGGTCAGCGCTTCGCCCGCCAGCTCGCCGTCCTCCACCTTGGGCAGCTGGAGAAGCGCCCGGGCGCTCCGGTTGAGCGAGCTCACGCGGCCGTCGAAGTCGAGCGTCAGGATGCCGGCGGGCGACGCGGCGAGGAGGCGGTCCAGGAAATGATTCCGCTCTTCGAGGCGCAGCCGCTCGTCCCGCAGCCGCTCGGTCATCTCGTTGTAGATGCGGATGAGGGCGTCCATCTCCGGCTGCCCGACCTCCCGGAACCGGGAGGTGAAGTCGCGCTCGCTCATCAGCTCCGCGCCGGTGCGGATCAGGTCGAGCGGCACGAAGAAGGACCGCACGAGCATCCAGCCCAGCGCAATGGAGAGGACGAACAGCGCCTCGACTCCGAGAAGCAGCCAGCGGTTGTCCTTGAGGGCAAAGACCGAGATGGCGCCGAGGACGAGGTGAATGAGGACCAGATAGAGGACGATCTTGGTCCGGAGGCTGAAACGCTTCACGGCTCAATACCGTACTTCTCGAACCGGCGATAGAGGGCCGCCCGCGAGAGTCCGAGGGCTTCCGCGACGCGGGTGACGTTGCCTTCGAAGTGCCGGAGGCTTTTCACGATCATGGCCTTCTCCATCTCGTCCAGGGTCATGCTCCCGGGGCTGGGGAGGGCGTTCGGATCGCGCGCCGCCCGCGATTCGAGATCGGAGATGGCGAGCAGGCCGTCCAGCTCGAGACGGTCGCCGTCGAGAACCAGCACGGCCCTCTCGAGGGTCTGCTTGAGCTGGCGGATGTTGCCCGGCCAGCTCTGCCCCTGGAGATACTCCAGGGCGCGGTCCGAGATCGCCACTCCCGCGCCGTGGCGGTAGACCTGGGCGGAGGCGTCGAGAAACGAGCGCACCAGGAGCGGGATGTCCGAGCGCCGCTCGCGCAGAGGGGGCAGGCGGATGGCGATCAGGTTCAGCCGATAGAGGAGATCCTCGCGGAAGAGCCCGCGCGCCACCTGCTCCCCGAGGTCGCGGTTGGTGGCGGAGACCACCCGCACGTCCACCGTCCGGGTGAGGCTGGAGCCCAGAACCTCGTACGACCGGTCCTGGAGCACCCGCAGCAGCTTCACCTGGGCCGCGAGATCGATCTCCCCGATCTCGTCGAGAAAGATCGTGCCGCCGTTCGAGGTCTCGAAGCGGCCTTTCCGATCCGCCCTCGCATCGGTGAACGCGCCCTTCACGTGGCCGAACATCTCGCTTTCGAACAGCGTCGACGAGATGCCGCCCAGGTTCACCTTCACGAACGGGCCGCCCTTGCGCCGGCTGTTGCGGTGGAGCGCCTCGGCCACCAGCTCCTTGCCCGTGCCGCTCTCGCCGGTGATGAGCACCGAGGCGTCCGTGGGCGCGACGCGGCCGATCAGCTCCAGAATCTTGAGGAAGCGCGGATCCTGCCCGACGAGGCCGCGGAAGTCGAAGCGCCGATCCAGATCCTCGCGGCTGGCCGGCGCGGTCCGGGACTCGCCGGCGTCTCCGCTGCCAGCCAGCGAGAGGGCCGTCTCCACGGACTGGAGAAGCTGCGCGTTGCTCCACGGCTTGGTCACGAAGTCCGCGGCGCCGGCCTTGATCCCCTCGACCGCGAGCGCGATCGATCCCCAGGCCGTGATCAGGATCACCGGCAGCTGCGGCCGGCGGCGGCGGATCTCCCGCAGCAGCTCCAGCCCCTCCTCGCCGGTGGTGCCGCGCGAAAAGTTCATGTCCTGGAGCACGAGCGTGATGCGCTCGCCTTCCGACTCCAGGAGACGCAGCGCCTCCTCCTGCGACCGGGCCGCCAGCGTGGGGTGGCCCTGCCGTTTCAGGAGGAGGCCGAGCGAGGCCGCCACCGACGGGTCGTCGTCCGCGATCAGGATCATTCTCGGCTCATTTTTCTCGGCTACTCGTAGCGCAGCGCCTCGGCCGGATGGACCCGGCTCGCCAGGGTGCTGGGATAGAAGGCGCAGAGCGCGGAGAGCAGATAGATGACCCCCATGGCGAAGAACAGACCGGCCAGGAACACCTGGGGCCGGATGAAGCCGACCAGGTCGAGGATCGGGACCTGGATCACGAGCACCGCTCCCAGAAGCACCCCGAAGCTCGTCAGGATGGCCTGCTCCAGCAGCACCTGGCGGTGGATGGCCGACCGCGACGCGCCCGTGGCCCGCCGCAGCCCCAGCTCCCGGGTCCGCTGGAGCAGATTCTGCCACAGCACCCCGAGCAGTCCGAGCCCCACCATGAGAAGCAGGAAGAAGGACACGATCCCGCCGACCGCGAGCGGCGTCAGAAACTCCTGGAAGTTGGAGCGCCGGACCTCGGAGAGCGGCTTGATCCGGAACGACCAGTCGGGCGCGACGCCCTGGAGGAGCGCGGTGAGCTTCTCCTCGAAGACGGCCGGCGTGCCCGGCTTCACCTTCACGAGGATCGCGCTCGGCTGGCGCCAGGAGGCCTTGTCGAGCCGCATGAAGTGAAACAGGAAGCTCGACTGGGGCGAAAGCTCGCCGGTCTTGCGGAACTCGCGCACCACGCCGATCACGCGCTGCGGCGTCTCCTCCGGCGCCGGCTCCCCGAACGCGAGCCCGACCGGATCCTTGTCGCCGTACACGGCGCGCGCGAGATCCTGATCGATCACGACCGGATCCCAGGCGAGCGCGTGGTCCGCGTCCTAGAACCAGCGGCCGGCCGCCATCTCCATGCCCATCACCTCCGCGAAGTGCGTGGTGGCGGCGCTCGCCTCCATCTCGACCCGCCGGCCGCCGACGTTGACATTGCTGGTCCAGCCGCCCCGGTCGTAGGGACTGATCATGGCCGCCGCCGCGGAGTCGACGGGCTCCAGCGCTTCGATCTCCCGGATCAGCCGTTCGAACGTCTTCATCCGGGCGATCACCATGGCGTCGTTCTCCTGCTGGTCGCTGCGGCCAGACTCCACCGAGATCTGCCACACGTTCTGCCAGGAGTATCCCAGCGGCTGGCGGTAGTTGTCCCAGAGAAAGATCCCCAGGGTGCCGACCACGAACACGACCAGGAAGGAAAAAAAGATTTCCAGAATGATGAGCCCGTTGGTGCGCTTGCGGTTCCAGACGAGCTTGAACAGGTGACGGATCATACCGACCTCCCGCGGAGAGCCTGCACAGGGTGAAGCTTCGACATCCGCCAGGCCGGGTAGACCCCTGACAGGAAGCCGAAGAAGACGGCCATGCCCAGCCCGGCGAGGAACACCCGGAAGCTCACCGCGAGCCGGGCATACGGAATCAGACCGCTCGCGTTGATCGCGGAGAGCACGGGAACCGCAAGCAGCAGACCGATCGCCGCCCCGAGCAGCGTGAGCACGAGGTTTTCGACGACGAACTGGCCCACGAGCGTGCGCGACGAGGCGCCGAAGGCCTTGCGCACGCCGATCTCCGAGGCCCGGTCGAGGATGCGGCTCAGGTTGATGTTCACGAGGTTGAGGGTCGGCAGGAGCATGAACAGCAGCATCAGGAGAAACAGACCGGCCTTGACGCGGCCGGAGTCGAGCGGCTCGATGCCGGGGCTGAAGTTCCGGACGCAGGCCTCGAACAGCGTGTCGGCGCCCGACTCCAGCGTCTTGTAGGTCTTGGGATCGGGGAGATGGCCTTCGGCCTCGCGAAGCCGGGCGCTGTATTCCTTTTTGATCGCCGGCAGATCGGCGGTGCTGCGGCCGAGGATCAGCGCAATGTAGCCGCCCATCCACTGGTTCCTGTAAAGGTTCGACTTGGCGGTGCTGAGCGGAACCCAGATGTCCGCCGAGGACGAGAACCGGAGCGTCGGCACGTCGGGCACCACGCCCGCGACGCGGAACCGCTGACCGTCCACCTCGATCGTCTTGCCCAACGCCGGCTGGTCTCCAAAGAACCGACCGCGCGTGGTCTCGCTGATGACCGCGACGAACCGGGCGCCGGCCTCGTCCTCCGCCGTGAACGGACCGCCCTCCAGATAGTCGAAATCCAGGATGCGCCAGAACTCGCCGTCCGTGCGCCGGATCCGCGACTCGATCTTGCTGCCTCCCAGATAGGAGACGCCGATCCGGTTCGACGAGACGATCGAAACCCTTTCCACGCCCGGCAGCGCCGACAGCGGGCGGACATAGGCATTCAGAAACCCGTACCCGGGCTCGGAATTCTGCGTGTTGTCGGGGCCCCTCATCAGCAGTTGATAGACACCCAGCGTCCGGTCGCTGCGGGTCTCCGGAGCCTGCCGCGCGAGCACCTGGTCGAAGATGGCCGCGGCCACGAGGAGCACGAGCAGCGTGAGGCTGATGCCGAACAGGCTGATGAAGGTGAAGAACTTTCGCCGCGCCAGAACCTTCAGGGCGACCTTCAGATAGTTCTTGATCATCACTGCACCTGCCGGCCGTCGAACAGCCGCACCGTGCGGTGCGTCCGCTCGGCGAGCCGCGGATCGTGCGTGACCATCACGACCGTCGTGCCTTCGTTCCTGTTGAGCCCTTCGAGGATGTCCATGATCTCGTCGCCCATCTGACTGTCGAGGTTGCCGGTGGGCACGTCGGCGAGCAGGATGCGCGGCCGGCCGACGATGGCGCGGGCGATGGCGACGCGCTGCTGCTGGCCGCCCGAGAGCTGGGTCGGAAAGTGCCGCGTGCGCGACGCGAGGCCGACGCGGTCGAGCGCGCCGAGCGCGGCTTTCTTTCGATCGCGGTTCGACATGCGGCGATAGAGCAGCGGAATCTCCACGTTGTCCACCACCGACAGATCGCTCACCAGGTGGAACTGCTGGAAGATGAATCCGATCCGTTCGTTGCGGACGCGGGCGAGCGCGCGGTCGCCCTGGCCGTCGATGGTGACGCCGTCGAGCTCCACGCTGCCGCGCGACGGCACGTCGAGCAGCCCCATGAGGTGAAGCAGCGTGCTCTTGCCGCAGCCCGACGGCCCCATGATCGAGACGAGCTCGCCCTTCTCCACCGCGAGGTTGATGTTGTCGAGCGCGGTGGTTTCGATGCGGTCGGTGCGGTACATCTTGCTGACCTGGTCCATTCGGATCATGGCTCGGTTCCTCTCAGATTATTGAAGGTCCACCTGGGCGAGGTGGATGTAGTCGGACATGTCGGAAAGAATCACTTCCTCGCCCTCCGCGAGGCCGTCGAGCACCTCGACGCGGTCGTAGCCGGAAGCGCCGAAGCGGACGCTGCGGCGCACCGCGAGATTGCCGCCGCGCCCCTGGATCACGAACACGGGCTCGACCTCGCCGCCGCGCGAGAACGGCCCTTTCGGAACCCGCAGGGTCGACGGCCGCGAGGCGGTGATCACGAGGACATCCACGCGCAGGTTGTTGCGCAGCCCGGTATTGGACGCGGTGCGGGCGTCGTCGAGGTCGACCGCGAACTTCACCACTCCGCTTTCGATCGTCGGGTAGACATTCGCAACCCGCCCAGTCAGCGGCTGGCCGTCGACCATCACCTTGACCGGAAGACCGGCCGCGAGGCGGGAGGAATGGACATCGGACACCGTGGCCTCGACGCGGTAGGAATCGAGATCGGCGATGCGGGCGATGACCTCGCCGGTGCGGACGGTCGCGCCCTCCTGGGGGACGACCCAGGTCAGGATGCCGGCGCGGTCCGAGCGCGTGGTCGCGAGATCGAGCTGCCGCCGCGCCTGGTCCTGCTCGCGGCGCAGGGTGTCGAGATCGAGATTGAGACCGGCGAGCCGGGCGCGGGCCGTCCGCTGCTCGCCGTCGACCGCGGCTTCGAGCTGGCTGAGCGCGATGCGCGCCTTCTTCGCCTCGGTCTCGGACGCCTTGAGCGTCTGCTCGGAGACCAGGCCGTCGACCCGGAGCTTGCGGTTTTGATCCGCCCTGTATTCAGCCGCCTCGGAGTCGAGGCGGCCGGTCTCGATGCTGCCGCGCAGATCGTTGAGGCTCTTCTCCAGTCCGAGCCGGACCTGCTCCTGCTCGTTGATCTTGCGGGCCAGGTTGTCCTCGATCGTTTCGAGCGCCAGGCGGGACGCGGAGGTGTCGAGCCGGAGGATCTCCTCGCCCGCCTTGACCGCCTCGCCCGGCCGCTTGAAAATCCTTTCGATCCGGGCCTCCACCGGGCTCGACATCACGCTCTCGAACGCGGGGATGACCGTCCCGGAAGCCTCCACGACCCCCTCGACCGGTCCCCGATCCACCCGGCCCGTCCGGATCCGGTCCCGATCGATCGACGGCCGCAGCCACCCCGGCAGCAGCAGGAGGACGGCCGCAACCAGCCCCAGCCCTCCAATCCCCCAAGCCACCCGGCGTCCGATCCGGCGGCGTTGAACGCTGACTTCCAGCTCACGATCCATGCTTGTTTCTCCCTCGGTCGAAGACCTGAGAAAGCACGGTCCGTGCCACGTGCCAAGTGACTGTTTCTAAACGGATTCTTGGCTTCAGAGGGGATCACCTCCTGTCCGGTGGCGGGCGGGGTGTCCGGAAACGGACGGTGCCTATCCGCGATAGAATCGGGAGCATGAGAGGCGCGGAGACCCGGGAGGTCCATATCGGCAAGATCGTCCGCAACGCGGTTCTCTTCAACTTCGGCCCCGCGCGGGGAGGTGAGATGGACGGCGACGGACTGATGGAGGCGGTAAGCCGCCTCTTCACCCTGCTCCGGGAGCGGCGGATCGACTACCTGCTCGTCGGCGGCATTGCGCTGCTCAAGTACGTGGAGGGGCGCAACACCGAGGACATCGACCTCATCATGGCGGTGTCGTCCCTGGAGGCACTTCCCGAGCTTCATCTGGAAGCGAAGGACAACGATTTCGCCCGCGCCAGCTTCAACGGTCTCCGGGTCGATCTCCGGCTCACGACCAATCCGCTGTTCGAGGAGGTTCGCCGGCATCACGCGACCACCCAGCGATTCGTGGAGCAGGAGATCCCCTGCGCCACGGTCGAGGGGCTGCTGCTCCTCAAGCTCTACGCGCTGCCGTCGCTCTACCGCCAGGGCAACTTCGCCCGCGTGGCCCTCTATGAAGGCGACCTCTCGACGCTCATGCACGGCTACCGTCCGGCTTTGGAGCCGCTGTTCGAAAAGCTTCAACCGCATCTGAGCGCCACCGATCTGGAGTCGGTCCGGAAGATCGTCGGCGAGATCCAGGAGCGCATCGAGCGCTTCGACAGGCAGCCATGAGCGATATCAAGAGCCGAACCGGCCACCGCGAGCCCATCACCGTCCGCTGGGGAGACATGGACACGATGGGCCATGTCAACAACGCCAAGTACTTCACCTACTGCGAGTCGGCCCGGATGAGCTACTTCGCGGCGATCCGGATGCTCGACCACCGCGAGGGCGAGAAGCACGGCCCGGCGCTCGCGGCCGCCCACCTCAACTTCCGGCGGCAGACCCACCATCCCGCCGAGCTCGACGTCTGGACCCGCGTGTCGGAGATCGGCCGCAGCAGCTTCCGCATGGAGTACGAGATCGTCCGCCGCGACGGCACCCCGGACGGCGAACGGGTGGCGGACGGCCACGGCGTCATCGTCTGGATGGACTACGCCACCGGCCGCTCGACTCCGATTCCGGACGCCCTGCGCGAGGCGATCCGGTCGTACGAAGAGGCGAACGGAGTACAATGAAGGCACGAATGGATCGTCCACGCCGGGTACCGGAGCCTGCCGATCTGCGACCGGCCGATCCGGCGGCGAGACGTTCCGCGGGAGGCACCATGGCGACCAGGGCCGAGGCACGGGTTGCGGATCTCTACCGGGTTCCCGAGAACGGGAAGGCGGAGCTGGTGGACGGGGGGCTGGTTCTGATGTCACCGACAGGGGGGTTGCCGGGCCGGGCGGCGGGCCGCATCTACCGCAGCCTCGACGACTACGAGCGGGAGACCGGCGCCGGTTACGCGTTCCCGGACAATGTCGGCTTTCTCGTCGATCTCCCGGGCCGGCGGTCCTTCAGCCCGGACGCGGCGTTCTGGATCGGCAAGCTGCCTCTCGGCGGCCAGTTCCTCAACGGCGCCCCGGTCTTCGCCGTCGAGGTCCGGAGCGAGAACGACTACGGCCCGGACGCGGAGATCTCCCTGGCGCGCAAGCGGGCGGACTACTTCGCCTCGGGCACCCTGGTGGTCTGGGATGTGGACGTTCTGCGCGGGCGCGAGGTCCGCGTCTATCAGCCCGGTCGGACTGCTCCGGTCTCGGTCTTCCGCGCCGGAGAGCGGGCCGACGCCGAGCCCGCTCTTCCCGGATGGTCCATGCCGGTCTCGGATCTTCTTCCCTAGGTCCAGAATTCTCCTCTCGACCCGGCCCTCGGCTCGAAAGAACAAGGCAACGTTCCAGGGAAGGCGTAGAATGGCCGCGTCTTTTGCGGACCAGATTCATGGAACCCGATCCCCTGGAAGGCCGCCAGGCCCTTGGCCGTTATGAGCTGATCCGCAAGATCGGAGGCGGGGCGGCGTCCGTGGTCTATCAGGGCCTCGATCCGGAGACCGGGCTCGCCGTGGCGGTCAAGGTCTGCACGTCCCGCAATGCCAAGCTGCGCCGCCGCTTCCTTCTGGAGGCGCAGATCGCGGCCGGCCTGCGGCATCCGAACGTGACGCGGGTTCATGATCTTGGAGCGGAGGACGGTTTTCCCTACCTGATCCAGGAGCTTCACGGCGGCGAGGATCTGAGCGATCTCGTGAAGCGGCGTCCGGACCTGCCGCTCTCGGAGCGCATTCTGCTCCTGGTCCAGATCGCGCGCGGGCTCGGCCACGCCCACGCCCAGGGGGTGCTGCACCGGGACGTGAAGCCGCGCAACGTCCGCGTGCTGCCGGACGGAACGGTGAAGCTGATGGATTTCGGGTTCGCCCGGCTGCTCGACCGCAGCTTCAACCTGACCACCCAGGGGGTGGCCGTGGGCACGCTGGGTTATCTGTCGCCCGAGCAGTTCCAGGGCCACGCCGTGGACGGCCGCGCGGACATCTTCTCGTTCGGCGTCGTGGCCTACGAGCTGCTGACCGGCGAGCGGCCGTTCGCCGGCTTCAGCTTTCCGGAGATCTCCCGCCGGCTGCTGGGGGAAGATCCGGTTCCGGTCGCGGACCGCGCGCCGGAGTGCGGCCCGCGCCTCTCGGCCCTGGTCATGGCCTGCCTGGCCAAGGAGCCCGCGCGGCGGCCCGCCGGATTTCCCGACGTCGTGATGGAGCTCGAAGTGGCGCTCGCCAATCTGACACGAAGGACTTGAGGAGGAACGCGATGACCCTGTACGACACCCTGATCGTGGGCGGCGGTCCCGCCGGCCTGAGCGCCGCCCTCCATCTCGCCTGGCACAGCCGCAAGGTGCTGGTGATCGACCGTGTGAGCGGACCCCTCTTCTTCACCCTGGAGCAGCTCTGGAACGTCCCGGGCATGCCGGGCGCCCGCGGCACGGACATCCAGAAGCGGCTCAAGGCGCAGGCCGAGGAGATGGGAGCGGAGACCGCACGCGGCAACGTGGTCAAGGCGGAAGGGAAGGACGGGGACTTCGTCCTGACCGGCGAGAAGGGCGAGGCGTGGCACGGCAAGACCCTCCTCCTCGCCACCGGCGTCGCCCGCTATCACCCGCTGGTGGGCGGGGACTTCGTCCCGTGCTTTCAGTACGCCGGCAAGGGAAACCTTTTCTATTGCACCGACTGCGAAGCCCCGGAGGTCAAGGACAAGGACACGATCGTGATCGGAGTGGGTCCGGCCGAGCGGGCGGCGGGAACGGCGGTGGGGCTCACCCGCTACACGAACCGGCTGCGCATCCTGGCCACGGCGGACACGGAGCTGTCGGAGCGCCACGCCGCGAAGCTCCAGGAGAAAGGGATTTCCGTGATCCCGGGAAAGATCCGGAAGCTGATCGGAGACAAGCGGACGCTCAGCGGCCTGGAGCTTGAGGACGGCACGGTGCTGAACGCCGAGGCCTTCTTCGTCTCGAGCCCGGCGCTGGGGCGGACCGATCTGGCGCAGCAGCTCGGAGTCGAGATGGCGCCGACCGGCTACCACGCCCAGCCGCAGTCTCAGCGCGGCGACACCAATGTGCCGGGCGTCTGGATCGCCGGAGACCTGCGGCCCATGACCCAGCAGGTCGCGGTGGCCATTGGCACCGGCAACATCGCGGCGCTCATGATCGACCAGCATTTGAGGAGAGAAGACATCCGGTGAGAAAGAGCCATCCCTCCGAAGAAAGAGGGAAGGGAGGGTCCCCTCTCCCCCGGCACGGGGGAGAGGGCCAGGGAGAGGGGGGATGGGATCAACAGTTTCCGGCCCTTCGCGCGCAGGCCACGTTCAGGATCGACGTGAAGCGCGAGTCCGGGATCGAAGCCCCCTGCACCTTCACCGTCGTCGAGTTGTTGTAGTAGGAGATCGCCCCGATCCACTTCACCAGGTTCGCGTTGTCGCCGAAGTCCTGGATCAGCGGACCGCCGGCCGAGCCGCCCCGCATGTCCGAGCCGAACTCCACGTTGTTCGCGGACGCGTTGCGCAGCGCCTGGGCCGTCACCTGGTGGAGCTTCTCGCCGCTGTCGAAGTTACTCGGGTAGCCGAGCAGATGCGCGTGGTTCGGCCGCAGGCGCTGGATCTGGTAGCCGAGGAAGCCCACCACGTCGCCGACCCTCCGCTTCACGCCGCTGATCGTCAGGTCCGTCAGCTCGATGAGCGCGTAGTCCGCCGCGTTCGGAAGATTGCCGTTGCCGCCCGTCCACGTGCTCGGAGCGACCACGAACTCCCACCGCCAGGTGTCATACGGAGCGGTGCCATCCCGATAGGCCGGAACGAACTCGAAATCGTCGAAGAAGCCCTGGCCGGAGCCGCCGTGGACGCACTGCGCAGCCGTGGCAATGAGGCGCGCCCGGATCACCGCGGCGGAGCAGTAGAAGTCGCCTTCGCCGTCGATGTGGAAGAAGAGCTTGCCGACCGTCGAATAGGGATAGCTGCGGTCGGCCGACGTCGGCACCAGGCGGGAGCTGGTGAAATAACCCTTGGCGCTGCCCGAAGCCTCACCGGTCGCGGAGCCGAGCCCCGATTCCAGATCGAAGGGCTCGAACAGCCGGTTTGACTCGTCGGCGAGGATGCCCGCGACCGGAGCCCGGCCCGCCGCCGAAAGAGGCACGCCCGCTTCCGCCTTCACCACGGCCTCCGACACTGCTTCCGGCGCGATCTCGGCGCCGCGCTCCAACCGCTGGAGCGGCAGGGGCCGGGCCGAGGCGAAGCGCTCCGCCGTCCAGGTCCGTCCGGCATCCTTGGCGTGGGCGTTGGTCTTCGTGATCACACCAGCAAAGTCTGCCGCCACGGCGGGCAGCGAAACCAGCACGAGGCCGATCCCCAGGAGGGCCGGAACCCGATTCCATCCAGTCTTCATGCGATTTCTCCTTTCGCGCATGCATGCGCAACTCTGGATACGAGCTTATCCCGGTTCGGGTTGCTCCATACACTCCAGTGGGTTGTCATAGACTTCGGCCCGGAGGATTTTCATGGACATCATCTGCCTCGACGAAGCCGGCTGCCTCTACCTGTCACCCAAGATCGAGTGCTGGGATCCGATCGCGGAGAATGGAATCACGGTCGTCATCGACCTCGAAGGCGACCTCGACCACTGCGTGCCGACCATGCCGAACCATGTCCTTTACATCTACTTCCCGATCTACGACGAAGAGCTTCCCGACATGCCCAAGCTGGAGGCCGTGGCGCGGCTCGGCGCCTCGATGGTGCAGAGCGGCCACCGGGTGCTCTCCCACTGCGGCATGGGGTTCAACCGCTCGGCCCTGGTCGCGGGGATGATCCTTCACTACCTGGGGATGTCCGGGGAGGAGATCGTCCGGCACCTGCGCCAGCGCCGGTCCGGCGCGCTCTTCAACGAGGTGTTCGCCGACTACCTGCTGACCCTGCGCGGAGCGTCGTGAGGGGGGTGAGTTGAGCGGCGCGTCCTGGTGGTTCGCGTTCCGGGGCCAGGAGCTGCTGCTGCCGGACGAGGGCCCGGGCGCGGGACTTGGTGCGGACGACTGGACCGGCCTCGGGCTCGCCGCCTCGGAGCCGCTGCTCGTCGGCGAGCTCGGAGGGACCGCGTATTGGGCCGTCGCCCTGGAGGCCGGGACCGAGCCTCCCCCCGACATGTCCTTCTTCGGCCTGCGGAAGCTCTGGGGACGGTTCGACGAGGAGCTCTGGAAGCTCGCCGGCCGGGCCGTCCAACTCCTCGAGTGGGACCGCAACCACCGGTTCTGCGGCCGGTGCGGCACCGAGACGACGGCGAGCGCCAGCGAGCGCTCCCGGACCTGTCCGCGCTGCGGCCTCCAGCACTTCCCGCGGATCTCCCCGGCGGTCATCGTGCGCATCCAGGACGGAGAGCGGATGCTCCTCGCCCGGTCTCCCCACTTCGCGCCGGGGGTCTACAGCACCCTCGCCGGCTTCGTGGAGCCCGGAGAGTCGCTGGAGGACACCGTGGCGCGCGAGATCCGGGAGGAGGTCGGCGTCGAGGTCCGCGACATCCGATACTTTGGCAGCCAGCCGTGGCCGTTCCCGAACTCGCTGATGGTCGGCTTCGTGGCCGACTTCGCCGGCGGCGAGATCCGCATCGACCCCTCCGAGATCGAGGACGCCCGCTGGTTCACGCTCGACGATCTGCCCCTGCTGCCCTCGCGGCTGAGCATCTCCCGCGCGCTCATCGACGACTTCCTGGTCCGGCACAACCGGCCGGTCTAGCGTCGGGAGGTGTCTGGCGTTGAAGCCCGGGCCGTGGCAAGATAGCCCCGCTTTTTTCAAAGTAGTGGGAATGGAGAGGCTCCAACGATGGCTGGCTCGTCCTCAGCGGCGTCCCGGGTTCCGTTCGGCAGGCTCGGGGATGCCGCGCTCCTCAAGCGCTTCGCGACCGCCTTCGGGCTGTCGGCGAGACCGGCGATCGCCGGACGCGAGGTCTTCGACCCGCTCTACTCCCGGCTGCCCGGAAGATTTCCGCCGCTCTTCGAGCAGCTCGTAACCTCCTACACCTGGGAAGGCGAGGTCGACCTCGGGCCGTTTCGCCTGCTCCCGAATCCGGCTGGCTCCGGTCCCGCCGGTCTCTCGGGCCTGGGGGAAGCCATCTTCAGCCTGACTCCCCAGACGGCAGGTTTCATTCCCTTCGGCCAGGGACCGCACGGCCAGGTCTGTTTCGACACGGAGCGCCGCCGGAACGACCGCGACTGCCCGATCGTGGAGACGGGACCGGACTCAGGTGAGATCGCGCCGAGCTTCAAGGCGTTGATGGAGCGGTTGGCGGACTGACTCAGAAGCTTGACAGGATCGTTTTCTGTAGCTACATTAATTCATGAGGATCGTCTTCGACTCTGCCAAGGATCTGGCCAATCAGTCGAAGCATGGTTTATCTCTGGGCTTGGCGGCCGAGCTTGACTGGGAAGCCGCTCTGGCATGGGTTGATGAGCGTTTTCCGTACGACGAGCTTCGCATGGTCGCGCTCGCTCCGAGAGCCCAGGTTCTCTACTACGTGGCTTTTGTGGATCGTGGAACGGCGCGAAGGATCATCAGCCTGCGCCGAGCCAATCGCCGCGAGGTGAAACACTATGTCGAAACTCCCTAAGCGCTCCGGCCTTCTCATGCCGACTCTCGAAGAAGACAAGGCCATCACCGCCGCCGCGAAGTCCGATCCCGACGCACTTCCGCTCACACCCAAGCAGTTGAGCGCGATGGTTCCCCTACGAGGAATGCGGGGTCGGCCGAAGGCAGAGTCCAAGAAAATGCTGGTCTCGGTCCGTTACAGCCCGGAGGTCGTGGCCTACTTCAAGTCGACCGGGGAGGGCTGGCAGGCCCGGATGGACGGCGTGCTCCGCGATTATGTTGCGCGCCACTCGCACAGGGCGTGACGACGAAGCTCAACCGCCGGACACTCCCACCAGCTCCACCGCCGCCACCGGCGCCTTCGAGAGCAGCTCGTTCAAGCGCATGAGGGCTTCCTCGGGATCGACCGTCCCCTTGGGCAGATAGACCACGATCCAGACCCGGTCCGTTCCCTCTCCGACCCTCACCCGCTCGCTGTCGGTGATCGGCGTGCTGAACGGACCCCGGGCGTCCTCCATCAGCGGCTTGCCTTCGAGGTTGAAGGGGCCGCGGAGCGACTGGACGGTCTCTTCCGGGCGGCCGGCTCGCAGGGTGACGGGCGGCGCGAACGTCCCTTCGGCCGAGGCGCAGCAGGGGACGGCCAGCTCGACCGAGAGGCAGTTGTTCAGATCCACGAAGGGGTGGATGGCGGGCAGCTCCTCGCCCTTGAGCAGCCGCCGGAGCAGGGCTTCGGAGGAGGGCCGGTAGCGGGTGGGATCGCAGCCGGCGGCGCGGAACAGCTTCCGTACGGCCTGCACCGTGGGATGGGTCGCCAGGCCCTCCCCCTCGAAATTGGCGCGGGCCACGGCAGCGACCTCACGGCGGAGATCGGCGAGGGCCTCGTCCTCACCGGACCGGCGCTGGAGACGGACCCACAGCAGCTCCCAGCCGGGAAGCTCGTGGCGGACCTCGAACGGGACGGCATCCATCCTGGTAATCCCCTCTTTTTGTCCTCTTCCTTGTCCTCTTACTTGAGGCTAACCCGGAGAATCACGCCGTCGCCCTTCAGCTCCACGAAGCCGGGCTGAATGTCGCTCACGATGAACCCCCGATAGCTCTCGCCGCGGGTGAGAACCCGGTCGTCGATCAGGGCCACCGGCTGGGTGGACGAGAAGGCGATGCCGTTCAGCCGGAGGGCTCCGCCGTCCGGCAGCGTCGCCTGGCGGACGAAGGACCGGACCTCGGGGGCTGTTGCCACCGGGACGGGCACCGGCGCGGGAGCCGGGGAGACGGGCGCCGGCTCCTGGGGCGGAGTCTCCCGGGCGGGTGCGGCGGCCTCCGCGCGCTGGGAGGTCTCCTCCCCCGGCTGGGAGGTCACCTCCCGAGGCTGGGGCGTCGCCGCACCCGGCTGGGAGATCGCCGCACCCGGCTGGGAGGTCGCCGCACCCGGCTGGGAGGTCGCCGCACCCGGCTGGGAGATCGCCGCACCCGGCTGGGAGGTCGCCGCACCCGGCTGGGAGGTCGCCGCACCCGGCTGGGAGGTCGCCGCCGCCGCGGGTATCACGGCCGCCGTCTCCTGGGAGAGAGGCTCCCTGCGTCCGAGAACCATGCCAATTGCAACCAGCACCACGCAGGCCGCGGCGACCCCGGCGATCACCAGGGCCCGGGACGGCCCCGATGGCCTCCGCGACGCCATCGGCGGGAGGACCGGCACCTGCCGGTAGCGCTCGTCGCGGCGGACGGCGTCCTGGCGCGCGGCTTCCTGGCGTGCCCGGCGCAGGGCCTCGTCGATCAGGCTCATGACACGTTCCCTTCCAGCTCGCGGATGGCCCGGCGCACGTGACGCCAGGTGAGGTGGTCGTCTCCGGTCACGAAGCCGCAGAGCAGAACCTTGTCGCAGACGGCATTGACGAGCCGCGGCACTCCGCCCGAATAGCGGTGGATGCTGCTCACGGCCCAGCGGCTGAAGCTCGGGCGGCCGTTCGCGCCCGCAACCTGGAGCCGGTGCTGGATGTATTGCTCCGTCTCCCGCCGGTCGAGCGGCGCGAGGTGGTAGCGCACCGTGATCCGCTGGCGGAGCTGGCGCAGCCGGTTCTCGTTGAGCTTGTCGCGCAGCTCGGGCTGGCCGAGGAGGACGATCTGGAGGAGCTTGCGCTGGTCCGTCTCCAGGTTCGACAGCAGACGGATCTGCTCCAGGAGATCGAAGTCCATGTCCTGGGCCTCGTCGAGGATCAGCACGACATCGTTGCCCTCGGCGAGCTGGTCGAGAAGAAACTGGTTGAGCCGCTGCAGGTTGGCGACCCGGTCGTCCGTCGCTTCCAGCCCCAGCTCGATCAGGAGGGTGCGCAGAAGCTGGTCGCCGGTCAGGAACGGGTTCAGGATGAGGGCGGTCCGGTAGTTGGGACCGAGCTCCTCCAGCAGGGCCCGGCAGACCGTCGTCTTGCCCGCGCCCACCTCGCCCGTCACCTGGATGAAGCCCTTGCGCTCCCGCAATCCGAAGAGAATGTGGTTGTAGGCCTCCCGGTGGCGGTCGCTGAAGTAGAGGAACCGCGGATCCGGAGTGATGTTGAAGGGGGCTTCCAGGAAGCCGTAGAACTCGGTGTACATCGCGGCTAGTCTAGCTCAGCGGTCTCCCCGCCGCAGACCAGCGCCTCTTTGACCAGCGCCTCTTTGGCCGCCCGGGTCAGGCGCTTGATCCGCGCCTCCTCGCGCAGGGCGTCGCCCCAGGATTCGACCTCGCGGAACCAGATGAGCTCGACCGGCAGCCGCGACCGGGTGTAGCGCGAAGCCCGGCCGGCCCGGTGCTGGGTCAGGCGGCGCTCGACGCCGAGCGCGATGCCGGTGTAGAGGGAGCCGTCGCCGCAGCGCAGGATATAAAGGAAGGCCACACGCTTCACGCCCGCTGGAAGGCCTCGACCGTCACCCGGTGGCGGTAGTCGAAGAGCCGGTTCAGCTTGCGCCTCACGAACCAGCCGCCGAACCAGCGGCCCAGGAATCCGAACGGCGGCGCGTAGTCGACCCGGTCCTCCAGCCAGCAATCCGTAGCACCGTCCGGCTCCATGAGGTGAAGATGGCTCCAGGCGGCGAACGGTCCGCGGATCTGGGTGTCCCGGAAGCTCTTCCCGGGCCGGCATTCCGAGAGCTTCGAGACCCAGAGGAGACGGACCGGACCGATGCGGACCCGCAGGGCGACCTCGACGCCGTCGCGGAGGCCCCCGCCCTCGGCGCCGTCGTCGAGCACCTCGACCGGCTCCCAGGGAGGGGTCAGACGCCGGAGCGCACCCGGCTCGGCGTGCCAGCGGAAGACCTCCTCGGCGGAGGCCGGAATCCGGGAGCGGCGGACGAACCGTTGGGTCTTCAGATCAACGACCCCTTTCCGAAGCCTCTTTCCTCGAAGTCCTTCCAGTGCGAGTCGTTCTGCTTCAGGATCACCCGGCGCTCCCCGGTCGCCGGATCCACCTCGACGAGGCCTCCCCGATCCTGCCAGAAGAGCCGCGTCCCCAGGCTTCCCGGCGCCAGACCCGGGCTTCCCACCGGAACGATGCCCACCCCCAGGGTCCGCAGGACGCCGTTGTCCAGATCCAGCACGCCGGAGCGGAGGGAGTGGACCTTTCCGTCCGACTTCGGAGGTGCGTGGTAGATGACGAGCCGGCCGGGGTCCGGCTGCGCTCCGACGCCCAGCCGATCCGTCTCCATCGTGAAGCGGCGACTCTCCCGTCCCTGGAGGTCGAACAGATGCAGGATCGCCCTGCGATCCCTCCGGCTCCAGGCCAACAGCCGGCCGTCGTGGAGGAAGGTGGCACGGAGGATCGTCCCGTTCGATCCGCGGCCTGAAACGACGGCGCCGCTCGCCACATCCGCGATCCGGAATTGCGGCGGCGAGGCCATGGTCCGCAGCTCGACGAGGATGCGGTTCCCGTCCGGGCTGACCGCCGTCATCCACCCGCCGTCCACCGGCAGGCTGCGCGAGCGCACGACCCGGCCGGTGCCGGGATCGATGTCGGTTGCGAGGATCGAATTCCGGGTCTCCCTGCCCGCGAGCGACAGCGAGGCCCTGCGGAGGGCGTAGAAGCGCAGGTTTCCCGAAGGCAGGAAGCGCAGAAGCTGCTGTTCCTCGTCGTGCCCGGAGGGGATCGGAATCGACAGCAGGGCGCGGCCGCTGTCCAGCTCCCAGGCCAGCACCCTCCCCTTGTAGAGAGCGGCGAAGCGCCGGCCGTCCGGAGAGACGACGAGATCCCTCGGATACCCTTCGTCGAACACGACCTGGGGAGCGGCCGGCCGGGCTCCGGGCCGGTCCAGCTCCAGCCGGCGGACGTGCAGCGGGAACGGGCCGCCGCCCTCCCGTTCGAGCCAGACGGCGCGGCGGCCGTCCGCGGAGAACGAGGCTCCATCCCAGACCCCGTACAGCCAGTTGGCGGCCGGGATGCGGACGTAGGCGCCGGAGCGGGTGTCGAACAGGAACGTGGGCTGGAAGCCGGCGCGGCCCTGGGCGATGCCCGACAGGGCGACCCAGTCGCCGGGCGCCGGATCGACATGGAGGACGTGCGTCAGGTCTCTCGGGCTCACGGCGAGCACCCACCGGCCGAAGCCGGCAGCCGCCAGAGCGGAGATTGCGAGCAGGCCCCAGAGGGTGAGGGAGAGCAGGCGGTGCCCGAGCCGCGGGTCCGTACGGCCCCGGACCACCTGGACCGCGGTCGCCGCCGCGAGCGCCACGACTCCCGCGATCAGCAGCGCCAGCCCGACCCCGAAGAACGCGTCGAACGCCTGGGCCGCCAGGAGACGGTTGGACTCCACCCAGAGGAACGCGGCCAGCAGGGTCGCCGCGGCAAGATCGAGGAGAAGCCAGGGCGAGCGGGTCCGGATCATCGTCGAGACCGCGTTCGACAGCAGGACCAGGAGCGCCAGGGCCGCCGCCCACAATCCCAGGTTGGCCGCGAGCCCGAGCCGCAAGGAGAAACTGGTCCCCCAGTAGCCGCTCAGGTCGACCCCGTCGCCGAGCAGAGCGGCCGGAAGCCCCACCAGCAGCCCGGTGCCCAGGGCCATCAGGAAGGCTGCCGCCAGCTTGCCGCCCCAGATGGCCAGGCCGGGCAGAGGCCGCGAGAAGTAGAACCCGAGCCGCCGCTCTCCCAGGTCGCGCGCCAGGATCGAGCTGCCGAGCACCAGCGCGAGCAGGAAGCTCACGATCAGGCTCAGGCCCAGGGCGACGCCGCCGCGCAGATCCGGCCCACGGTATGCGGGGAGGTCCAGGAGAGGGGCGGCGAGCGGCACCAGGCTCAGCACCGCCGCGGCGACGGCGATCAGCCAGCGCTCGGCCATCTCCCGCCAGAGGACCGCCAGGAAGGCCCTCACGGGCGGACCTCCGAAGAAGCCTCTGAAAGACCGAGAAAGATCTCCTCCAGGGTGAGCGCCGAGACCTCGACCGAGGGGCCGAGCCCGGGAGGATTCTCGTCGTCCCAGGCGGAGACGACCGTCTCCCATCCCCAGGACGAGCGGACCGGCGGCGAGACCGGGCGCAGCCGCTCCAGATCCGATCCCCAGTCCGGAGTCTCTGCCTTACCCGCGATCCGCAGACGGCGGAAGCGCTGCTTGAGCGTCTCCATCTCCTCGTCGATGACCAGCCGGCCGCCCTGGAGCATACCGATCCGGTCGGCGATTCCCTCGACTCCGGCCAGATCGTGGCTGGTCAGGAAGACAGTGGTGCCGCGCTCGGAGAGGTCGACGATCAGCTCGTCGAACACGGCGCGGCGCGCCACCGGATCGAGGCCCAGCGTGGGGTCGTCGAGGATCAGCAGCCGCGGCGAGGGGGCCAGGGCGAGCGCGATCAGAACCTGCCCCTTCTGCCCCTTGGACAGGCGGCCGAAGGGGACGCCGGCCGGAACGCCGAAGCGCTCCAGCCGCGCGAAGAGGCCGTCGCCGTCCCAGGAGCCGTAGAGACCGGAGCAGAACCGGGAGAGCTGACGGGCGGTCATCGCCGGCGGGGCGTCCGGCTCCTCGGGCACGACGCCGACATCAGCGAGCAGGCGGGCTCGGGCGCGCCAGATATCGCCGCCGAGCAGAAAGGCTTTGCCCGACTGCGGCCGTTGTTCCCCGAGCAGGCAACGCACGAGCGAGCTCTTGCCGGCGCCGTTGCGGCCCACCAGCACGTAGACCGCGCCCTCGGGCACGGCGAACGAGACCCGGTCCAGCACGGCCCGGCTACCGTAGCGGACGCTCAGCGCTTCGGCGGCGACGAGATTCATTCGTCGGTCTCCTCAATGTACTCCGTCCCGATCGCTCCGGCCCCCTCTGCCGCCAGCGTCTCCCAGGCCTCCCGGAGGAAGTGCTCGGTCTCGCCCCGGCCGGCGCCGAGCGTCACGCTGAGGCTGGCGTAGCGCAACGCGCCCTGGAGGAGCCTCCGCCGCCGTTCGGCGTCGCCCAGCTCCGGCGGCGTCTCGCTCACGTACGTCCCCTCGCCTCGCCGCACGGACAGCACCCCGGCGTCGGTCAGCCTCTGATACGCCTTCGACACGGTCGCCGGGTTCACCTGGAGGTCGCGCGCCAGATCCCGAACCGATGGCACCGGGGCCCCCGCCACGAGGCCCCCCGACGCCACCAGATGGCGGACGTTCTCCTCGATCTGCCGCCAGATGGGGCGGGAGTCGGCGGGATCGATGCGGACGGCGCGGCTCATCGTCGTGTATGATAGCAGTAACACACCGCCCCGCCGAACCCTCGACATACACGAGACACGCATGCGGACACCCACGAAAAACCAGGTAGCGCATAGACAGCCATCAATGTTTTCGAAAGACGGCTCCTTTTTGACCGCGACGTGCACTCATACCTGTAGATGGCATTTTGAAGAGTGGCTCAGTCTTCGGTGAGGCGGCGGCTCATGGTGGGTTGCCGACACTCTGGTTGGAGGAGACCCGTATGTCCCGCAAAGTGCGTTCGATCGTCGCCATGCTGGCCCTGACCCTGTTCGTGGCCAGCGGCACAGCGCACGCCCTCCCGATGTCCGGCACTCCGGAACGGACCTCCGGCGTGCTGACGGCTCTGTGGGACTGGCTGGCATCGGCTCTCGAAGTCAAGGGCGGTTTGTCCCAGGTCTTTGAAGCCTCGCAGCAGCCAGAACCGCCGAGCCTGCCCAATAGCAACAGTGGGCAGTCGGACTTCGGCGGCTTCATCGACCCGAACGGGAACTCATAAGTTCCTAATTTCCATGTTTGGAATCTGTCGCGATACAATCATGAGGAACGAACGGTAGGATCAGGAGGGGATCATGGAACATCCGGACAAACGGGTGGGCGCCCTGGCGCGTGTTCTCACACGGGTCCTGAGCACGGAGAAGGAGCGCCTGTCTCCCAGTGAATCGGGGCCGTCGAAAGACACCTCGGTGCTGGACGACTCGCATGCCATGGACAGCATGCTCCGGGATCTTTTGAGCCGAACCACCCGGGTTTCGGAAGAACGGGCCCAGGCTCCGACTCAATTGGCGGACTTGCTGGCGATGCCGCAGGCGGAACGGGAGCCCATCGTCGCCACCCAGGCGCGCTTCCACACCTACTCGCTCGCCAGCTACACGCTGGAGCGCTGCGAGAAGCTGGTGTCGCACGACCCGGTGATGGCTGGCGAGCTCGCCCGCCTGGCGCGGTTGATCTCCAATCAGGTCGACCCCAGCCACTGCGGCGGCAGCGCCGCGCTCGCCGACCTGGAAGCGTACAGCCTGGCCATGGAAGCCAACGCCCGGCGCGTTTCCACCGGTCTGCGCGAGGCGCATCACATGTTCATGGAGGCCCGCCAGGTTCAGGAGCGCGGCGGTGCGGATCCGGATCTGACGGCCCGCATCGATCTCCTCGAAGCCTCGCTCCGGCGAGACCTGCGCCAGTTCCCGGCCGCTCTCGATCTTCTCGAGAGGGCCGAGCGCGTGTTCATGGCGCTCAAGGACCGCAACCTCCAGGCGCGGACGATCATCAACCGCGCCACGGTCTACCTCGTCATGCGCGAGCTCGATCGGGTGGTGGAGAATCTCCAGAAGGCTCTGCCGCTCGCCCAGGATCCCTGGCTTGCCCTGATCGTCCGCCACAACCTGATCTTCGCGCTGGCGGAGTGCGGGCGCGCCCTGGATGCGGCGGATCTCTTCCAGGAGTCGCGGCCGCTCTATCTCCAGTTCAGCGATCCGCTGACCACCAGCCGCCGGATCTGGGCCGAGGGCCTGATCGCGCGCGAGCTCGGACAGGATCTGGATCAGGCCGAACGGCTTCTCAGCCAGGCGGCCGAAAGTCTGGCCGAGCACGGCTACCCGCTCGACTCCGCTCTCGCGGGCCTCGATCTGGTCACCGTCTACGCCCGCCGCGGCCAGTCGGGAGAGGTGCTGCGGGTCGCGTCCGACCTGGTTCGCCTGTTCCAGAGCCGCGATGTCTACCCGGAGGCCTTCGCCGCCCTGAAGATGATGCACGAGGCGGCAGAGCGGGAGGCCGTCAACCTCTCCCTCGTCTCCCAGGTCACCGAGAGGGTCCGCGCCAACCAGATGCGCGGCAACCCGCCCAGCTAGGTTCCGACTCTTCTTCCTACCGGACGTCATGAACACCGGCTCTTTCCGAGCCGGTGTTCTGCTTTTGGCCTCGGCTAGCGGGAGAGGGTTTCGCGGATGCGGTCGGCGCCGGTGTTGCTGCCGCTGAGAAGGATGCCCACCCGCCGGCCACGGAAGCGCTCGTACTGCACCAGGACGCCGGCCAGCGCCGCGGCGCCGGAGGGCTCGACGATCACCCGGAGATGGCGGAGGATCAACCCCATGGCGTCGAGGATCTGGTCGTCGGCCACGGTCAGCGCCCGTGCCCCGTATCTGCGGATCAGCTCGAAGTTGAGCACCCCGGGCTTGGGAGCGGTGAGGCCGTCCGCCACGGTCTGGATGCGGTCCGGCACGGTGGGCTCTCCGGCGGCCAGCGAGCGCACCAGGCCGTCCGCTCCGGACGGCTGGATGCCATAGACCTCCAAGCTCGGCGCCAGACCGCGCGCCGCCAGCAGCGCTCCGGCGAGCAGGCCTCCTCCGGAGGTGGGAACCGCCAGGGCGTCGAGATCCGGAACGTCCTCCAACAGCTCCCAGGTGGCCGTGCCCGCTCCGGCGATGACGAACGGATCGTCGAAGGGATGAACCAGGGTGTAACCGTGCTCGGCTCGCAGTTTCGCGAGACGCTCGAAGGCCTGGGTCGCGTTGGTGACGCCATCCTTCTCGATCCGGGCGCCCAGGGCGGCGACGGCGGCGAGCTTCTCCGGCACCGCGGTCTCGGGCATCACCACCACGAGCCGGGCGCCCGCCTTGCGCGCGGCCCAGGCGGCGCCGAGCGCGGCGTTGCCGGCGCTCACCGTGATCAGGCCGGGCGCCAGCTCGCCGGGGGTGAACGAGCGCACCCGGTTCCAGGCGCCTCGGACCTTGAAGGAGCCCGTGACCTGGAGTCCTTCGGCCTTGAACCACAGGCGCGCGCCAGCCAGCTCGTCGAGCGCGTCGGACCGCAGGACGGGCGTGCGCGGCAGGACTCCGGCCAGCGCCTCCCTTGCCTCCAGGACTTGAGGAACGTCGGGAAGGATCACCCGCCGGCCCGATCCAGGCCAGCCCGCTCCAGAAGAGCGACGCCGGCCCCCTTGCCGAAGCCGATGCGGCCGATCCAGGCCAGCAGCCGGGCCAGGGGCATCTCCCGGCCAAGGCGCCGCCCCTCGTCGAAGACGGGCCGGAACTCGGCCAGGTTCCAGCCGTACGGCCGGAAGAACGCCGGTCCATCCTCGGGCGCGAACTGGTAGAGCGAGCTCGCGCCTTCCAGATGGCTGCCCCAGCTCTTGTGGAGCCGGCGGCGCAACGCGGGCGAGAGGAGGTCGGTCACCCACCACCGGAACGACGGCTGGGCGTGGAGATCGGTGGCGAGCGGCGCCACCTGCTCCGGGGTCAGGTAGAGTAACAGGCCCTCGGAGGCGACGAGCACCCGCTTCCCCATCCCGCCGATCCGCGCGAACAGCTCTCGGCGCGCGTCGGCGTCGGCCAGGTCGAGCCGCACCCTCTCCAGCCTGCACACCGGAGTCTCCCCCGCCATCTCCTCTTCCTTGTGGTCGAGAAGCTCGGGGAGATCGACCTCGATCCACGTCAGATCCGGGGGCAGGTCGAGCCGGTAGGGACGCGTGTCGAACCCGGCCGCGAGGTTCAGGACCACGTCGACCGCGTCCCGTTGGATCGCCCGGAGGATCAGCTCGTCGAAGACGCACGTGCGGACGATGAGCGCCCAGGCCATGGCCTCGGCCCGGGGGATGTGGCGCACGATGGCCGCGCCCCGCTCCCCCGCCAGCGTCTTCGCCCACGGATCCCGGAAGAGGGCGTCCGGGCGATCGCTCTCCATGGCGCGGTAGTAGGCAACCCACCGCGCCGTGTCGGACACGTTTTCGATCAGCTTGTGCGTCATGGCCTCGGAGCGATTCTACCGCCGTCAGGCCTCGAGCAGCTCCATCACCTTCGACACCGCCTCCGCCACCGTCACGAGCTGCTTCTGGCGGTCGCGCCGCAGCGAGACCTCCACCTTGCCGTCGGCCAGCGACTTGGCTCCGACCACCAGGCGCACCGGGAAGCCGACCAGGTCGGCGTCCTTGAACTTCACGCCCGGCCGCTCGTCGCGGTCGTCGAACAGAACCTCGATGCCGTTCTCCTGGAGCTGGCCGTAGATCTGCTCGGATACGCGCCGGACCTCGGAGTCGTCCGGGTTCAGGGCGGCCAGCAGAACCTCGAACGGCGCCAGCGGGCGCGGCCAGATGATGCCGTCCGCGTCGTGGTTCTGCTCGATCGCGGCGGCCACGGTGCGGCCGATGCCGAGGCCGTAGCAGCCCATCACCATCGGCTTCTCCTGCCCGTCCTCGTCGGCGAAGTTGCAGCCCAGGGCCGCCGAGTACTTGGTGCCGAGCTTGAAGATATGCCCGACCTCGATGCCCCGGAACTGCTCCAGCGTCCCCTCGCAGCGCGGGCAGGGGTCGCCGCCCGCGACCAGCAGCAGGTCGACGAACTCCGGCAACTCGGTATCGCCGAAATCGCGCCCCCAGTTCACGCCCGTGTAGTGGGCGTCGGCCTTGTTGGCGCCGGTGGCGAAGTCCTTCATGTTGCGCACCGACTCGTCGGCCACAATGCGCACACCCTTGAGGCCGACTGGCCCGGCGAAGCCCACCGGTGCGTTGGTGGCCTCGCGGACCTTGTCCTCGGCCGCCAGGTTCAGGTGCTGGACATCCAGGTGGTTGGTCAGCTTGACCTCGTTGATCTCGCGGTCGCCGCGGATGAGCACGGCCACGAGGCCCTTCTCGGTCTCGTAGATCAGCGTCTTGACGAGCTGCTGCGGCTGGATGCCGAGGAACTTCGAAACCTCCTCGATCGACTTCTGGTGCGGGGTCGACACTTCCGCCAGGGTGTGGCTGCCCGCGCCGTCCGCCGCCTCCTCGTCACCCCCGTCAAGACTCCGCGTCTCGGCGCGCTCGACGTTCGCGGCGTAGCCGCAGCCCGGGCAGCGCACGACCGCGCTCTCGCCGGTGTCGGCGACCACCATGAACTCATGCGAGGCCGAGCCGCCGATCGTGCCGACGTCCGCCTCCACGGGCGAGTAGTCGAGGTGGCACGACTCGAACACGCGGCTGTAGGCGTTGCGCATCGCGTCGTAGGCCGTGTCCAGGCTCTCGGTGCCGGCGTGGAACGAGTAGGCGTCCTTCATCAGGAACTCGCGGCCGCGCATCAGGCCGAACCGCGGACGGATCTCGTCGCGGAACTTGGTCTGGATCTGGTACAGGTTGAACGGCAGCTGGCGGTAGCTCTTCACGTCGCGCCGCACGAGGTCGGTGATGACCTCCTCGTGGGTCGGACCGAAGACGAAGTCCCGGTCGTGCCGGTCCTTGATTCGCAGCAGCTCCTTGCCGTAGCGCTGCCAGCGCCCGGACTCCTGCCACAGCTCGGCCGGCTGGATCGCCGGCAGCGACAGCTCGACCGCTCCGGCCGCGTTCATCTCGCGGCGGACGATGGCCATCAGCTTCGACAGGCTCCGCCAGCCGAGGGGGAGATAGGAGTAGATCCCGGCCGCGACCTTCTTGATCATGCCGGCGCGCACCATGAGCTGGTGGCTGATCACCTCGGCGTCGTTCGGCACCTCGCGAGTGGTAAACAGATAGAACTGACTCCAGCGCATTCGCTCTCCTGACCTGTTATTTTCTCTGGCTCCGGCGCGCCCGCTCGATGAGACGCGTCGAGTCTTTCATGCATTCCATCATTTTTTCCTGCAGGGCTTCACCGCGGTCGCCGACCGTGCGGGCGTGGGCGAGGACGGTCCGCGCGCGATCCTCCTCGCCGGAGGCCAGCAGCGCCATGCCCAGGTGCGTCAGGGTCGTCGAGGACGGCCCCAGCTCGCTCGACCGGGCGAGGAAGTCGACCGCCTTCTCGAATTCCTTCCTCTTGTAGTGGACCCAGCCCAGCGCGGCGAGCGGGAACTGCTTGATCTCGTCCGGCGCCAACTCCATCGACTGGCGCGCGAAGTCGAGCGCCTGGTCGAGATCCTCCTCCATCTCCGCGAGGTTGTACGCCATCTCGTAGTAGGCGATCGACTTGGCGAAGTTGGAGTCGCCCTCGTCCAGCAGCACGCGGCCGATGCGGTTGCCCTCCAGGTACTTGCCCTGGCTGCGCATGGCCTCGATGAGCGTGGCATAGGCCGTGGCCATGAGCATCTCGCCCGGCTTCAGGTCCAGCACCTTGCGCGTCACCGCCTCGATCTCCTGGTTGCGGTTGAGGTGCAGGCACAGGAGCGCGTAGGACATGAGCAGCGTCGGGTTGTCCGGATCGAGCGACAGCGCGCGGCGGTAGCAGGAGTGGGCCTGCTTCAGGTTCTCGCGGGCCAGGAACTCCTCGCCCTTGGTGAACCAGGCCTCGGCCTCGCCGCTCACGCCGGGCAGCGGCGAGTCCGCGGTGCCCGAGAGATAGCGCACGAGATCCTGATACTGGAGCTTCTTGGGGTTGAGCCGCTGCGCCTGGCGGAACGACTCCAGCGCCTTGCGCGTCCAGTGCCGGTCGAGGTACGCCAGGCCGAGCAGGTGGTGGGCCTCCTCGAACGCCGGATCGTGCCGCACCGCCTCCTGGAGGTAGTGGACGGCGAGCGTCAGCTTGCCCATCTCGTGGTAGCAGCTGCCGAGCAGGAAGAGCGCCTGCGGCACGGGGTCGATCTGCACCGCGCGCTCCAGGAAGACCACGGCGCGCGTCAGGTTCCCCTGGCCGGCGTAGACCGCGCCCAGGCTGAACTGCGGCAGGAAACTCTCCGGATAGAGGACGATCGCCCGCTTCAGGTGTTCCTCGGCGCTGTCGTGGTCGCCGCGCTCGTACTGGATGACGCCGCTGTAGACGAGCCCTTCGTAGTGGTCCGGCTTCACGTCGAGCACGCGGGCGAAGTAGGTCAGGGCCTGCGCGGTGTCGCCCTCGTTGAAGTGGGTCTCGCCGAGGAAGTAGGCGAGCTCGTAGTTCTCCCGGTCGAGCTTGAACGCGGCTTCGAGCGACGCCACGGCGCGCTCGATGTCGAAGGCGAACAGCGCGTACTCGGCGTCCTCCAGGTGCTGGAGGAAGAGCTTGCGCTTGTCGCCGTGGTGGAGCGCGGCGATGCGCTCCTTGATCGACAGGAAGCGCTCTCGCTTCTCCAGCGCCAGGAGCTGGTAGTCCATCTTGGACTCCCAGAGGTCGCTCCACTCCTCCCAGCCGATGTAGTGCTTCTGTTCGAGCAGCTCGCGCAGCGCCGACAGGCCGGTCTGGTTGATGAGCATGTTCTTTTCCTGCTTGTGCAGGGCACCCAGCACCTGGCGCACGGTCTCCGCGGTCCGCTTGACGGCCTCTTCGAGGATCGAGATCCGCTCGAGGAGGTGCTCGTCGAACGAGAAGCTCTCTTCGAGGCTCTCCTCGTAACCGTCCTCGTCCTCGCGCACCGGTCCCGACACCACCATCAGCTTCTGATGGCAGCGGACGCAGTATTCGTGGTCGTCCCGGTTGGGGGCGCCACAGACCTGGCAGTACATGCTCAGCTCGGCTCCTCCTGCGGCCCGTCAGGACCGGTCGTACGAGTAGAAGCCCTGGCCCGACTTCCGGCCGAGATAGCCGGCGTCGACCATCTTCACCAGCAGCGGACAGGGGCGGTATTTCGGATCGCCGAAGCCCTCCTGCAGGACGCGCAGGATGTCCAGGCAGACGTCCAGGCCGATCAGGTCGGCCAGGGCGAGGGGACCCATGGGGTGGTTCATCCCGAGCTTCATAACCTGATCGATGGCTTCGGGCTTCCCGACTCCCTCGTGGAGACAGAAGATCGCCTCGTTGATCATCGGCAGCAGCACGCGGTTGGAGACGAATCCGGGCGCGTCGTGAACCTCGACCGGGGTCTTGCCCATCTTCCGCGAGACCTCTTCGATGGCGTCGAAGGTCTCCTGGCTGGTGGCGAGGCCGCGGATGATTTCGATCAGGGTCATCACCGGCACCGGGTTCATGAAGTGCATGCCGATGACCTTGCCGGGCCGCGAGGTGGCGGCGGCCAGCTTGGTGACCGAGATCGAGCTGGTGTTGGACGCCAGGATCGCGCCCGCCTGGCAGGTCTCGTCGAGCTCCCTGAGCAGCGACCGCTTGACGTCGAGCCGCTCGACGACCGCCTCGATGACGAGGTCGGCGCGGTCGAGCGCGGCGATGCGGTCGTGCGTGGCGATCCGCGCGAGCGCCGCGTCGCGGTCGTCCGCCTCCATCTTCCCCTTGCTCACCAGGCGCTCGTACCCCTTGCCGATCTGCGCCATGCCGCGCTCGAGGGCCTCGGTGGCCACATCGACAAGCAGCACTTCGTATCCACTCTGGGCGGCCACCTGGGCGATTCCATGGCCCATGGTGCCCGCACCGATCACTCCAATCGTCTGGATGGACTTCATTCGCTCATTTCCCTTGACTGATGCAACTGATTTCCCTTGTCCTGCCGCAAAGGACGAGCCTAAGAGAAGGGAGGGGCAGGGGTCAAGGCGAGACCCCGGCAGCGAGACTTGCGCAGGCAAGCCCGGCGGACGTTTCTTGCCCGGGGGCAACCCGCCTGATGAAAAGTTCTGTAGAATCAACACTGGTACGAGGCTCACGGCGTCGGCAAACGACGGATGAAGATCAAGCGCTTCCTCGACTGAACCCCATGGCTGACCCCATTCTGATCCAGGACGAGCATGCTCATTTCGCGATCTGCATCCACAACGAGGGATGCGAGGATCTGGAGGTTCGGAAGCTCTATCCGATCCTGCCGGACGAGTCGGCGGCGAAGAGCGGTTTCCTCCGGGTCATCGACGAGTCGGGGGAAGACTATCTCTACCCCTCCTCCAACTTCCTCGTCGTCGATCTTCCTCCGGCCGTAGAGCACACTCTCAGTACCCCTGACAGCGTCTCGCTGAGCCTGCCCCGCTGACTCCGCTGCCCCAGCTCCGGAGCAGCCCAAGCCTCCGGAGGAGGCGACAGAGCGTAGCCCGGGGTCCAAAGCGCCGAAGGCGCGACGACCCCGGGTTCAAGATCCCCCAGAATCCCCCAGCCCCCGGAGGGGGCGGCACCTCACCAGGGCGGGGGCGGGAAATCATGGTGACGGAGAGGGAGACGGCTCCACCGACCTACCCCCACCCGACCGCCGCGCGAATCTCCTCGCGGTCTCAACCGAGGCTAAAGTGAAAATCGTGCTCGAAACGGGCGCCTTTGGCCTTCGCCTGGAAGGACCGCACCTGCCCCCCAGAAATCTCAGATGTCCGCAGCTCGACCAGCGACAGGCTGCGGCTTAGGCCCGCCGAAAGGGATTCGACTAGACCCTCTGTGATTTCCTCGAGCGCAAGCTTGGTTCCTCCGATGCGAATGATCAGGCGCGCATCCGGCTGGAGCAAGGCGCTAATCCCCGCCCAGGCTTCCTGCAGGAAACGCCAATAGCTGACGGCATTGGTGTGGCGGTCATCGGCCCGGACGTTGACCGGCCGCTCCGGGCCGCCCAGGAACCACAGACGGAGCCACTGATCCTCAGCGAAGTTGGTCGTGTCCAGGTAGGGTGGAGACGTGATCACAAGCTTGACCTTCCCGAGCAGGCCCGCGAAAAGCTGCGACGCGTTCCGTGCGTCGCCCTGCACGACTTCACCCTTTCCCTCGGGAGGAGCCGACGCGAAGCGGTACTCCACCTCATTCTCAAGAATGGCAAAAACGTCCCTCTCTGGGGGCTCGTACCCATTCCGCCGCCACCAGCGGACCGAATAGTCCGGCTTCGTGCTGATCGTCCGCGGCATCCGGTTGCTGAAGTAGCGTGGACTACGGTGGCTTTCTCCATGGAGCCGCCCGAGCGACAGCGCGGCCAGGAAACAGTCGACATCCCTGGAGCGCCAATCCAGCGATCGTTTGAGATACGTCAGCTGTCCAAGTGTCCTGCGATGGAAGCACAGCCCAAAAAACTCCGACGGCTCGGCCTCTTCAACCGGTGTGTATCCCTCAGTCAATTCCTTGAGCCGCCGAAGGGCCTCTTCTCTCGGCGGAGACAAGGTCTTCGCCCGAGAGATGCAGACGGCCACAGGGTTGGTATCGCAACCCGCTGTGTGCCGACCATTGAGCAGACTTTCAAAAGCGGTGGTGCCTCGCCCACTGAATGGGTCGAAAACCCAATCGCCGGGCTGTGACCAGATGAGATGCTTCTGGACGAAGTGCTCCGGGAACATAGCGAAGTAAGGGCAGATCGCGTGAAAGCGGTGCCTCACGATTGCAGGCTCCCGAGAATGTGCTGTCGATGTTGCGTCAGCCAATCGAGGACGCGTCCGGAATCTTCGAGACGCTCGATCGGAGTGACCCCCTGAGTTACTAGATTCTCCGTCCGCCAAGCCAGCATTGGAAGCCGAAGTCTGTGGGCAACGTATCCGAAGTACATCGTATCGCGGCTTATCGACTCGTCCTCTACATAAAACGGCGTAAAAATGGCCCCGTGAGCTGGGGCCGCTGGCTGATGCTTAAACCAGAACTTAAACCGGCCCAAGGCCGCCTGGATGCTCTTTTTGCGCCAATCATTCCCTGAAGCGACCTGACCGAGGAGAAAGCCATGCCCTGGCCTCTTATCCGATTCCGGCCAATACGAAATCACGTCGATCTCGTCATCCTTAACCTGTTCAGGGGCGCCGGGTGGAGGCTCATCATGCGGCGTGCCATCACCGTAGATCTGCCAAATCGCATGCAGCTTCTCGAGAAACCTTGAGGCATCAACGCGCGGCCACCCCACAGAAAAGGCAGGTCCTCTGGTATGGCCTGAAGCCGCTAAAGTCGAACAGACTTGAAACAGATCCCGCGCTGCTCTGAGTTTATCCTTCGCAGGCGCATACTCTTCCGGCACAAGCTCGCTACTTGGAGAGTGCGAGAGGATGAGGCAGAATAAATATACCGCCTGACCAAAATTCCAGTCTTCGACTAGAGAGAACACCTGCCCGGCTTCGTCGATCTCGAACGGATACGCCTTATCCAAATCATGGCGCCGCCGCTCGACTTCCTGGATCACCTTGCCATGGATATCCTCTAGCAATTCGGCAGTGTCACCGAAGTCCTCGGGCTCTTGGTCCCACTCAAGGTCTTGTTGATTAACCAGTTCAGTAATCAGCACCTCTCTCCTTGGAGAGAAGAAAGCTGCCAGTTCTAGCCAATCCGCCTGAAGCCGCGGCTGTGCATCCAACTCGGGCACAGAGAGAAATGAGGGGCCGCTCATTCCAGTGACTACTCAATCTTCCCTGTAACCTGCATGACATTCAGGAGAATCCTGGCCTTAGAGTGAATCTCTTGAGCGGTCTGCAACAGGCTTGCATCTTCACCCTCGAATGCATCCACCTTGCTGAGTGCCTTCTCCAAACTGCGATGAGCATCGAGCAAATTCCTCTCGAACTGTAGGCCCGGAGTGTCGACCTCCGCATAGGCCGCTCGCAGATCGTGGTGCGCCAGCATTAGGTTTCGCGCCTTCGAATTAGCAAGAACTTCACCAAGCTCTCTGACATTGGGATTCTGGGAAGAAACGACAGGACGCTTGTCGTCCTCCTTCGAACCATAGAGCCAAAGCAGAAGCTGGCGCAGGTTCGGGAGGGAGGCCTCGGGAACAGGATTCGGCTCGGGATCCGCCTTGCGCCAGTCGTCAGCCAAGCCGAGATACTGACGGTATCCAGGCCTCGTCAGCGCTGTATAGAGGTGAGAGAAAGCGAACGGGCGGCCAGGATAGATATCCTCAACGCTGAACAGGCCCCTGTCTTCGGCCTGTCGCAGCACATAAAGACCTGCCACCATCCTCTTGATCGTGTCGTGACGATCCCCCATCCTGCGCGCGATGTCACGTAGCGTGAGCCCCTGATCCTTTTCACGTTCGTACCAGGTTGCCGCAAACCTGGCTTTGGCGAATGAGTCCCAGCGATGTGGACCATTGATGTGCTTGAAGCCGATGAAGTCCCTGGCTTCGTCGCGGCTAGCGACGCGATAGGCGGTGACCTCCTTGAACGTGTCCTCGACTCCCTGGGTGATTGCCGGAAGGTCCAACCCAGCTTCTCGGGCAAGATCCGGGCTGGTGAGGAGCTTCAGGGCAGCCAGCCGGCGGTTCCCTTCCAGGACGATCAGCCGCAGTTGAGCATCTTCCAAGACCACCAACGGCTCGATGTCGACGTAACCACTCGTAGCGATCGACTGGAGGAGCTCGCCCAGGTCGGCGACTTGATAGAGGGCCAGAATGACATCGACATCAGAGTTTCCTTCCACATCCTGACTAGGAGTGAAACGCGGATTCTCCGGGTCGAAGACCAAACGGTCGATCGAGACTTTGCTCGGCTGATGGAGAGGCAAGTTCATAGCGGTGCCAGGCATCATGCTATCGCAAGGCTCCTTTCTGATTAAAGAGCACCTTACTCCTACCCCCGCCCGACCGTGGCGTGAATCTCCTGCAACGACTGCACGGACAGGCCGTCCTTCCGCAGCGCCGCGATGCCGTCCGCGGCGGCCATGGCCCCTGAGAGGGTGGTGATGCAGGGGATGTCGTGCTTCAGGGCGGTGCGGCGGATGATGCCGTCGTCCTCGTGCGACTCCCGGCCCAGGGGGGTATTCACCACGAGATGGATCTCGCCGTTGATCAGGTGGTCGACCACGTGCGGCCGCGCCTCGTCGTGGACCTTGCGCACGGTCCGCACCGTCAGCCCGTGGGATTCCAGATAGGTCGCGGTGCCGGACGTGGCCGTGAGGTCGAAGCCCAGCTCCGCGAAGCGCCGCGCCACCGGCAGCAGCGCCGGCTTGTCCCGGTCGTGGACCGAGAGGAAGGCCGTGCCTTCGAGCGGCAGCACGTGGCCGGCGCCGAGCCAGGCCTTCGCGAAGGCGTTGCCGAAGGAGTGGCTCGCGCCCATGACCTCGCCCGTGGACTTCATCTCCGGCCCGAGGATCGGATCGACCGCCGGGAATCTCCGGAAGGGGAAGACCGGCGCCTTCACGAACACGCCGGGGACCGGCGGCTCCTCGGTGAAGCCGACGGCTTCCAGGGTCTCCCCCACCATCAGCCGCACGGCCAGCTTGACCAGCGGCACGCCCACAGCCTTGGCGATGAACGGCACGGTCCGCGACGCCCGGGGGTTCACCTCCAGGACGTAGACCCGGCCGTCCTTGAGCGCGAACTGGACGTTCATCAGGCCGATCACGCCCAGCCTCAGGGCCAGCCGGCGGGCGATGTCCCGCATCACGTCCTGGTCTCCCTGGGAGACGCGGTAGGGCGGCAGCACCGCCACCGAGTCGCCCGAGTGGATGCCGGCCTCCTCGATGTGCTGGAGAATCCCGGCCACCACCGCGGTCTTGCCATCGCAGAGAAGATCCAGATCGACCTCGAAGGCATCTTCCAGGAACCGGTCGAGCAGGATCGGATGGCCGGGCGAGACCTCCGCGGCGTCCCGCACGTAGCGGGCCAGCGTGGACTCGTCGTAGCAGACCGCCATGGCCCGTCCGCCCAGGACGTAGCTCGGCCGGACGACGACCGGGAAGCCGATCCGCCGCGCCACCACCTCGGCCTCCTCCTCGGAGAAGGCCGTGCCGTTCTCCGGCTGGAGGATCCCCTCGGCGGCGAGGAGGGCGCCGAAGCGCTTGCGGTCCTCGGCCAGGTCGATGGCTTCGGGCTGCGTCCCCAGGATCGGCACGCCGGCCGCGGCCAGACCGCGGGCGAGCTTCAGGGGGGTCTGGCCGCCGAGCTGCACGATGACGCCCTCCGGCTTCTCGCGGTCGATCACCGCCAGCACGTGCTCCAGGGTGAGGGGCTCGAAGTAGAGCCGGTCCGAGGTGTCGTAGTCGGTCGAGACCGTCTCGGGGTTGCAGTTGACCATGATGGTCTCGAAGCCGGACTCGCGCAGGGCGAAGGCGGCGTGGACGCAGCAGTAGTCGAACTCGATCCCCTGGCCGATGCGGTTCGGGCCGGAGCCCAGAATGAGAACCTTGCGCCGGTCGTCGACCTCGGCCTCGTCCTCTTCCCCGAAGGTCGAATAGAGGTACGGCGTGGTGGCCGGGAACTCGGCGGCGCAGGTGTCGACCCGCTTGTAGACGCGGCGCAGGCCGGCCTTCACCCGGGCGGCGGCGAGATCCTTCTCGCGGCAGCTCAGCAGCGAGGCGATGCGGGCGTCGGTCAGGCCGTTCTGCTTGGCCTTGCGGAGCAGCGGCCGGGGGATCGAGCGCAGATCCCAGCAGGCGAGCTCCGCCTCCAGCTCGACGATCATCTGGATCTCGCGCAGGAACCAGGGGTCGATGTGGGAGACCGCGTAGATCTCGTCGACGCTCCAGCCCTGGCGCAGCGCGGCGAAGACCGCGAAGAGGCGCTCCCAGTTGGGGGTGGCGAGCCGGCCGCGCAGACGCACCGGGTCTGACATGCGGCGCTCGCGATCGGCGAGGCTGCCGTCCAGCTCCAGAGCGGAGAGGCCCTTCATGAGCGCCTCGGCGAAGGTGCCGCCGATGGCCATGACCTCGCCCACCGACTTCATGGAGGTGCCGAGAACGGTGGGCGACTCGGGGAACTTCTCGAACGCCCAGCGGGGGATCTTGACCACGGTGTAGTCGAGCGTGGGCTCGAACGCGGCGAAGGTCTTGCCGGTGATGTCGTTGGCGATCTCGTCCAGCGTGTAGCCGACGGCCAGGAGCGCGGCGATCTTGGCGATCGGGAAGCCGGTGGCCTTGGACGCGAGCGCCGAGCTGCGGGAGACGCGGGGGTTCATCTCGATGACGACCCGCTCGCCCGTGGCCGGGTTGACCGCGAACTGGATGTTCGAGCCGCCCGTGGCCACGCCGACCCGCCGGATGACCTTGAAGGCCTCGTCCCGCATGTCCTGGTATTCAGGATCGGAGAGGGTCTGCTGCGGAGCCACCGTGATCGAGTCGCCGGTGTGGACGCCCATGGCGTCGATGTTCTCGACGGAGCAGACGACGATGGCGTTGTCCGCGAGGTCGCGGATGACCTCCAGCTCGAACTCCTTCCAGCCGAGCACGGACTGCTCGACGAGCACGCGGCCGACCGGGCTCGCCTGGAGCGCGGAGGCGCCGAGATCCTCCAGCTCCTCGCGGTTGTAGGCCACGCCGCCGCCCTCGCCGCCGAGCGTGAAGCTGGGCCGGATGATGACCGGGTAGCCGATCCCTTCGAGATCCGCGGTCCCGGCGACGATCTCGCGCATCTCCTCGAGCGTCCCGGCGTAGCCGCTGCGCGGAACCTTGAGGCCGATCTCCTCCATGGCGTCCTTGAAGAGCAGCCGGTCCTCGCCGAGCCGGAGGGCGCCGACGTTCGCGCCGAGCACCTCGACCCCGAACCGTTCGAGGGTGCCGCGCTCTTCGAGAGCCAGGGTGAGATTGATCCCGGTCTGGCCGCCCACGGTCGGCAGGATCGCGTCCGGCCGCTCGCGCTCGATGATCTTCTCGACGGCTTCGGGGACCAGCGGCTCGACGTAGGTGGCGTCGGAGAGGTCCGGATCGGTCATGATCGTGGCCGGGTTCGAGTTGACCAGGATCACGCGGTATCCCTCGCGGCGGAGGGCGCGGCACGCCTGCGTGCCGGAGTAGTCGAACTCGCAGGCCTGACCGATGACGATCGGACCGGACCCGAGGACCAGAATGGAGCGGATGTCAGTGCGCCTAGGCATGGGCCGGGAGCATACCTCAGCGGCCGGCGGCAGGGAGAGGGCCGGAGGGGAGAGCGGGCGAGGACCGCCGGCTCTCCCGGTAAAATCGCGGACCTACCAGCCCATCAGGTCGATCGAGTACGGCAGCATCTTCCGCCACCACGGCCAGTCGTGGTCCACGTCGTGGCCCCAGACGTCGAGGAAGTGCGGGATGCCCTTGCTGTTCAGGAGGCCCGAGAGGTGCCGCGAGGCGTCCGGCGCTTCGTAGCTCCCCTGGCCGGTCAGGATGTGGATGCGGCTCGACCGCAGCAGCTCGAGCGGCCGGCCCTCGATACCCGGGACGCACCAGGCCGGGTTGTTGAAGAAGCAGTTGTCGTCGCTGTAGCCCTTGAGATAGTCGGGGCCCAGGTCGTAGAAACCGCTCATCGCGATGGTCGCGTCGAAGAGGTCCGGCCGGCGGAAGAGCGTGTTCGCGGCGTGGAAGGCGCCGAAGCTCGCTCCGGCGGTGGCGATCCGTTGCCCTGGAGTGCCGCAGGCGTTCCGGATGAAGGGGGCGACCTCTTCCTCGATGTACTGCGAGAAGAGCGCCTGGCGCCTCGCCTGCTCGGGCACCGGAAGGTTGCGGTCCATCCACGACTGGCTGTTGATGCTGTTGATCGAGAAGACCCGCACCCGGCCCGCGTCGATCGCGCCCGCGACCGCGTTCACCAGGTGGAAGCGCTCGTTCTCCAGGAAGTCGGCCGCCGCGGTGGGGAACAGAAGCAGGGGATGGCCCCCGTGACCGTAGGAGACGATGGGCATGTCCTGCCCCAGGCTCGGGCTGTGCCACCCGTCGATCGTGCGCCGCAGATCCATTCGAAAGCTCCTTCTCGTCAGGGGGTCAGGGGCGCCTACTTTACCCGAAGATTTGTGCCCGCGGCACGGCCCCTGGCACGGAAAGATATACTCCGCGCGTCAGCGTGTTTGAACAACCCCTGCAGGAGGGCTCCAATGATCCGTCTCCCCCGCAGTATGACTCCCGCTCTTCTTCTGTCCGCGGCCTTCGCCCTGGTCCCCGGCGCTGTCTCTGCCTCGGACACGCCCGATCCCACATCCGTGACCGTCGCCGGCAGCCTCCAGGCCGAGCTCGGATGCCCGGACGACTGGCAGCCGGGATGCGCGGCCACCCATCTCACGTTTGACGCCGCCGACGCCGTTTGGCAGGCGACGTTCAACGTCCCCGCCGGGAGCTGGGAGTACAAGGCTCCGCTCAACGACGCCTGGGACGAGAACTACGGCCTGCACGCCGAGCGCAACGGCGGCAACATCCCGATCGATCTCGCTGCAGCCACCTCGGCCACGGCGGTGAAGTTCTTCTACTCGCACGAGACCCACTGGATCACCGACAACCACAATTCGGTGATCGCGGTCGCCCCGGGCAGCTTCCAGTCCGAAATCGGATGCCCGGGCGACTGGCAGCCCGACTGCCTGCGCTCCTGGCTCCAGGATCCGGACGGCGACGGCATCTACACCTTCTCGACCACGGCGATCCCCGTCGGCAGCTATGAGACCAAGGTAGCGATCGACGAGGGCTGGGCCGAGAACTACGGGGCCGGCGGCGCCCGCGACGGCGCCAACATCTCCTTCGAAGTGACCAAGGCCGGCGCCGAGGTGTTCTTCGCATACGATGCCGTCTCTCACGTGCTGACCGTCAGCGCCTCGGGCGCCCCCAAGGGAAGCCTCACCCGCGCCCAGGCCTACTGGGTGACCGCGGACACGATCGCCTGGAAGCCGGCGGGCGCCGCGGGAGCCGCGGACGGCTCGGTCGCCCTCCACTACGCTGCCGACGGCGGGCTCGTCCTCGACGGGACCGGAATCAGCGGCGGCACGTCGATCCCGCTGACGCTCGACCCCGCGGGCCTCGACGCCGCGACGCTCGAAAAGTTCCCGCATCTGGCTGGCTTCACCGCCTACACGCTGCCGGCCTCCGACGTAGCTACCATCCTCAAAGGTCAGCTCGCGGTCGACGCGAAGGACTCGGAAGGCGACCTGATCGACGCGACGTCCCTCCAGATCCAGGGCGTGCTTGACGACCTCTATACCTATGACGGGCCGCTCGGCGTCACGTTCTCTTCCGGCGTTCCGACCGTCCGCGTCTGGGCGCCGACGGCGAAGTCGGTCAAGCTGCTGGCCGGGGATCTCGCCAGGGCGATGACCCTCGATCCGGCCACGGGAGTCTGGAGCATCACCGGCGAGGCCTCCTGGACCGGCGGCGCCTACCTCTTCGATGTCGAGGTCTTCGTGCGCTCCACCGGCAGGGTGGAGACGAACCGGGTGACCGATCCCTACTCCGTGGCCCTGACCCGCAACAGCTCGGCGAGCCTGATGGTGGATCTCTCCGATCCGTCGCTCAAGCCCGCGGGCTGGGATTCGCTGGTCAAACCGAAGCTCGACGCGCCCGAGGACATCGTCCTCTATGAATTGCAGCTGCGCGACTTCAGCGTCTCGGACCTGGTCGTGCCCCCAGGCTACCAGGGCACGTACAAGGCCTTCACGCTGCTGGGCTCGAACGGCATGCGCCACCTCGCGCGGCTGGCCCTGGCGGGTTTGACCCACGTCCATCTACTGCCGGTGTTCGACATCGCGACCATCGACGAGAACCGCGAGGCGTGGCGGGAGCCGGAAGGCGACCTGTCGAGCTTCCCGCCCGACTCGGAGGAGCAGCAGGAGGCCGTGATGGCGGTGGCCGGCCAGGACGGCTTCAACTGGGGTTACGACCCGTGGCACTACACGGTGCCGGAGGGCTCCTACTCCACCGATCCGGACGGCCCGACCCGCACCCTCGAGTTCCGGGAGATGGTCCAGTCGCTCAACAGCATCCGCCTGCGCGTGGTGATGGACGTGGTCTACAACCACACCAACGCCTCGGGTCAGAACGACCGCTCCGTGCTCGACAAGATCGTGCCCGGCTACTACCACCGCCTGAACGCCGACGGCAACGTCGAGACCAGCACCTGCTGCCAGAACACCGCCAGCGAATTCAACATGATGGAGAAGCTGCTGATCGATTCGGTCGTCACCTGGGCCACGCAGTACAAGGTGGACGGTTTCCGCTTCGATCTCATGGGCCATCACATGAAGCGCAACATCCTCGCCCTGCGCGCGCGGCTGGATGCCCTGACGATCGCGCACGACGGCGTGGACGGCAGGTCAATCTACGTCTACGGCGAGGGCTGGAACTTCGGCGAGGTCGCGAACGACGCCCGCGGCGTCCAGGCCACGCAGCTCAACATGGCCGGCACGGGCATCGGCACGTTCAGCGACCGTCTGCGCGACGGGGCCCGCGGCGGCGGACCGTTCAGCGGCCTGAAGGAGCAGGGCTTCCTCACCGGCCTCGCGGACGATCCGAACGGCACGGACCAGGGCACGGCCGAGGACCGGCGGGCGCGCCTGCTGCTCCAGACCGACTGGATCCGGGTCGGCCTGGCCGGCAACCTCGCGTCCTATGAGCTGATCGACCGCAACGGCGATCCTGTGACCGGCGCGGACATCGACTACAACGGCCAGCCGGCCGGCTACACCTCCGACCCGCAGGAGGTCATCACCTACGTCGAGGCGCACGACAACGAGACGCTCTTCGACGCCATCCAGATGAAAGCGGCTCCCACGGCGAGCCTGGCCGAGCGCGTCCGCATGCAGAACCTCGGCATGAGCCTGGTCGGCTTCGGCCAGGGCATTCCGTTCTTCCACGCCGGGGTCGAGCTGCTGCGCTCGAAGTCCCTGGACCGCAACAGCTACAACTCGGGCGACTGGTTCAACAAGCTCGACTTCACCTACCACGACAACAACTGGGGCAAGGGCCTGCCGCCGGCCGCGGACAACCAGAGCAACTGGCCGCTGATGGCACCCCTGCTCGCGAACCCGGCCCTCCAGCCCTCGCTGATCGACATCCAGGACGCGCTGTTCCACTTCGAGGAGGTTCTGCGGGTCCGCAAAAGCTCGGTGCTCTTCCGGCTGCGCACCGGCGACGACATCAAGGAGCGCGTGCGCTTCCACAGCACCGGTACCGAGCAGATCCCGGGCGTGATCACGATGACGGTGAACGACGTGGACATCAACACGTCGCTCGACCACCAGGTCCGCCGGATGGCCCTCTTCTTCAATGCGAATTCCGTGGCGAAGGACGTGCAGCTGACCGTCTTCCCCTGCGGAGGCTTCAAGCTCCATCCGCTGCAGGCGCTCTCGCACGACCCGGTGCTCCGCACCGCGTCCTTCGACGAGACCACCTGCACGTTCAAGATCCCGGGCCGCACCGCCGCCGTCTTCTGGCAGCGCCGCCCGGCCGACGAGCAGGCCTACCTGCTCAAGGACGTGGTCGCCGGTCTCGTGGCCGACGGCACGCTCAAGCCCGGACAGGGCCGCTCGCTGAGCGCCAAGCTCGACTCCGCGAGGCGCCACGCCCAGGCCGGCCGCACCGAGGCGGCCACCGCGCAGCTCAACGCCTTCATCCACGAGGTGGAAGCGCTCCGGAGCGCCGGAATTCTCTCCCCGGAGCAGGCCGAGCGGCTGGTCACCGACGCCCGGGCCGCGATCGACGAGATGGTGTAGGAAACGTCCGCGTGTCTCGGCCCTCACCCCGCCCGCGGGGTGAGGGCCTTCCTTCTCAGAACCTACCAGATCGTTTTGACGTGCGGATAAGCCCTGATCTTCGAATCCTTGGAGACGAGCGAAGCCCCCAGTGTCAGAGCCGTGGCGACGATGATGCGATCGGCCGGGTCTTCGTGGAGACCGCCGGGGAGATGGTTGGAGCGGAAGGCAATCCGATTGTCGAGCGGGATGAAACGGTTGAAAGGCAACGCCTCGCTCCGGGCAATCCAATCGTCCACCGGGACCGCCAGCTCCAACCGCCCCTTCCGAACCAGAAGCGCCAGCTCCCAGGCGCTGATCGAGGAGATGCAGATCTCGCTCTTTTCCATCGCGCGCTCGATCTCCTCTCGCGCCGGGGAGGAGAGCTGTTGCGGCGCCGAGATCCACCAGAGCCAGGCGTGAGTGTCCAGCACGATCAACGGAGAGCCTCCCAATCCTCCAGTCCGACCGGCTCCAGCGGATCGTCATACCGGAGGACGGTTCCCCGGAGCGACCGCAAGGCCTCGACAGGATCGTACGAATAGGGCACGACCTTCAGCACCGGCTTGCCGTGGTCGGTGATGACGAGCTCTTCGCCGGTGCTCTCCACCTCGCGGAAGTACTCCAGTGCCTTGGCCTTGAATGCGGACTTCGAGATTGCCTGACCCATGATCTGACTCCTTTGACCATGGTCATCGTACCATGGTCACTTCCCCGCCTGGACGGAGAGCTGATCCGATTCAGGGGCTCCAAGGACTGACGATCCAGAGCCATCCTTGGAGCCCTTGCCTCATCTCAAGCCGCCCGCTCCGGCAACGCCCCCTCCAACTCCAGGAAGAAGTCCATCAGCTCCGCCGAGGAGCTTTCCATCTCCACGCGCAGGCGATCGAGCCGGTCGGTCAGCAGGTTGAACATCCAGGCCGCGGGAATCGCCACGAGGATGCCGAGGGCCGTGGTGGCGAGCGCTTCCGCGATGCCCTGGGAGACCGTGGCGAAGCCTCCCGCCGCGCCTTCCGCAGCGATGGCCTGGAACGCGTGGATGATGCCGACCACCGTTCCGAACAGGCCCACGAACGGCGAGATCGTGGCGATCGTGGCCAGGGTGGCGACGCCGCGGCGCAGGCGCGAGAGGGTGACCATCCGGGAGCGCTCGACGGCGCGCTCGGTGGCTTCGAGGATGGCCGAGACGGGCAGTGCCTTCCGCGTGCTCTTCTGCTGGAACGTGATGAGGCCGGTGGCGACGACCTGGGCGAGATGGCTCTGCGGGAACCGGCCCGCGGACTGGAGCGCCGCGCTCAGCCACTCCTCGTGCAGGCCGTCCGGCTTGCGGGAAAGGGTCAGAGCGAACGCCACGGACTGGCGGCGCGCCCGGCGGAAGGCGATCAGGCGCTCGATGGAAACCGTAAGCGTCCAGATGGACAGGACGACCAGGGCGGCCACTACCGCGAGCCCGGTGGCGCTCATCTTGTCGAAGCCGAGGGACGAGAACATTTCGGCGTTCATGCGCTCTCCTTTTGCACCCGCGGCGGACACCTCCGCCGACGGACCGTGAGTGGATCAGACTCCGCCGGAAACCCCGGCGGCATGTTCAATCGGGAGCGCCCCTCGGTTGATTTAGAAGGGATGACGAACGATTTGGTTCCAGGCGGATCGGCTTTCGCTCCCGCCGCGCGCCCGCATTTTGATGTGACTCGCGAGTTTTCTGCTGCGACTCACGAGTTTGTCGCAGCAGAAACCAGGTTTGTCGCAGCAGAATTCATCCGAGTCGCATCAGAACACCTGTTTGTCGCAGCGGCAGGCGTGGATTCTGATGCGACAAACCTGATTTCTGCTGCGACAAAGATGTAAGTTGACGCGAGCTTCGGGGTTACGGATGCGAATCAGGGGTATTCTGATGTGAGTTTGGGGAGTTTGCTGGAAGAAAACCCGGTTGCCGATGCGAGTTGCGGGATGGTTGCAACAAAATTCAGGCCCTCACCCCCGGGAGAGGGGAGAACGCGGCCGGGCGGCGTTGGCGCTCCGCCTTAGCTCGACCGCTTGCCCACGAAGCGCGCGAGATCCCGCAGCGGCTCGCCCTTGCGGCCCAGCGGCTCCAGCGATTCGACCGCGAAGCCGAGCAGCTCGGACTCCAGGGCCTGGGCGCCTTCGACGCCGAGGAGCTTCACGAACGTGACCTTCTTCGTGTCCTGCCCCACGTCCTTGCCGGTCTCCTCGGGGGTGCCGAGGACGTCCAGGAGGTCGTCCGAGATCTGGAAGGCGAGACCCAGATTCTTGGCGAAGCGGGCGACGATCTCGAGCTCCCGGCGCTTGGCGTCGGCGGACATGGCTCCCAGCTCGCCCGCGGCCATGAACAGGGCGCCGGTCTTGTGGCTGTGGATGTACTCCAGCACGTCGAGATCCAGGTCTTCGGGATTGGAGAGCAGGTCGAGCGCCTGGCCGCCGATCAGCCCGTCGCTGCCGATGGCCGCGGCGAGGTGGTGGACCATGTCCTCGGCGGCGTAACGGCGCAGCGAGAGGCGCGGGGCGCTCTCGGCGACCAGGGCGTAGGCGCGGTTGAGCAGGGCGAGCGAGGCGAGGAGGGCGACGTTCTCGCCGAACTTGAGGTGGGCGGTGGGACGGCCGCGGCGCAGGCTCGCGTTGTCCATGGCCGGCAGGTCGTCCAGGATCAGCGAGCAGGCGTGGACCATCTCCACGGCACAGGCCAGATCGAGCACGGGCGCGAGGTTCCGGCAGCCGAAGAGATCGGCCACCACGAGGGTGAGCACCGGCCGGATCCGCTTGCCGGGTCCGGTCAAGGCATAGTGCATCGCCTGGTGGACGGCCTCCGGCCTCTCCTGCGGCCCGGCGAGAAGCTCGGGCAGCCGCCGGTTGATCCGCCCGGCGAGCTCGGCGAGCCCGCCGGACAGACCCCGGGGACGTTCTCCCGAAGGCTCAGGCGAACGAGGCGACAGCTTCGTCTTCGGTATCGTAGACGTCAAAGACCGTGATGAGCTGCGTGATCATGAGGATGTCGTTGATCTTGGGCGGCAGGGTGCAGAGCTTGAGCTTCCCGCCGCGGTTCGTCACGCGGGTATAGGAGCTGACCAGCTCGCCGACGCCCGAGGAGTCGATCGTCGAGACGTCCTTGAGGTTGATCAGGATCTTGGTCGCACCGGCGTCGAGAATGCGATGAACGGCTTCGCGCAGGCCTTCCTCGGCCGTTCCGATCGTCAGCTTTCCCTTCAGGTCCAGAATCACGACATCGTTACGCTTGCGCTCGCTGATAGGCATGGGTAGGGTTCCCCTCCTCGTGTTAATTGGGTTAGAAGCGTGGGTTAGGAGCGTGGGTCAGGCGCGGTCTCAGGATGCCTCGGCCGGACCGGCGATCTTCTTGCGGAGCGTGACGACGGTGCCGCCTCCGGGCCGGGGGCTGTATTCGATCCGGTCCATGAAGCTCTTCATGTAGAAGATGCCCCGGCCGTTCGGCTTCAACAGGTTTTCGGGGGCCAAGGGGTCGCGGAGACGCTCGGGATCGAACCCGATCCCCTCGTCCTCGACCTGAATGACCACATCGTCTCCTTCGAGAAACAGGTCCACGTGAACCTGCTTGGCCGGATCCTGGGCATTGCCGTGCTTGATGGCGTTCGCCACGGCCTCGCGGACGGCCACGTCCACCCAATGGCGCGTGTCCTCATCCACCTTCAGGCGTTCCAGAGCATCCCGGAGCACCACCTGAATCAGCTCGATGTTCTCGAACCGGCTTCCGATGTCCAGATGAAAGTGCTGTTCTCCAGGCATTGTCTCGGGTAGCCTCGCTGCCGTGCCGCCGTCGCTGAGTTGACCGCTCGCTCTCGCGCGGAGTCTAGCAGAGATCCCCCGGCCCTCCTCTAAGACGGTTCATGGGCCGATTCAGTTCCCGAGCATCAGGCTCAGGACGGCGGTGACGGCCTTCGCTTTCGGCGCTTCCCGCTCCAGGACGTCGAGCATCGCCGGGATCACCACCAGCAGCTGGACGGAGTCGAACAGGGCGTGCGCGGCCATGGCCGGCCAGATCGTCTGGCGCCACTTCACCAGGAAGGCGTAGATCAGCGACAGCGTCCCGATCCCGATCAGCATGAACGGCTGGCCGTAGGAGAAGTGGGCGAAGACGAAGAGCAGGGTCGACAGCGCGATGCCGATGCGCGGCTGGAGGAATCCCCGGAAGAAGGTCTCCTCCACCACGCCCGCCGACAGGCTGATCAGCAGCCGCACCGCGATCGGCAGGCCGGCGAGAAACGGAATCATGGCCGGCGGCTGCTGGGGCAGCGCGTTCTCGCCTCCCATGGCGACGACGATCAGGCCGATGACGATCGCCACGGCCAGGACCGCGGCCCAGGACCCGACTCCCAGCAGGAGACCGAGCCCGATCTCGCGCGGGATGTTCGGCGCCAGAAACCCGAACTGCGCCAGGAACTGCCGGCCGAGTGAAGCGGGGGCAGGCAGTGTCGGAGCCGGGGCGGGCTCCAACTCGGACTCCATCTGCTCGATCGCCGGCTCGACCGCGAACGCCGCCAGCGCCGGCTCCCGGTCGTCTTCGCCTTCCTCGTCTTCTTCCTTTTCCGGCGGAGGGTGGGAAATCCGGGCGACACCCGCATAGCCGAGCAGGAACCAGGTGCCGATCACCGCGAGCAGGATGGCATGCAGCAGGAAGAGCTGCGGCGTCGGCAGGGCCGAGAGGTCCGGGAGCGGCACGTCCAGGCCGATCGTGCCCAGGGAGCTGAAGATCCCGCCCCAGAGGATGAGGAAGACCACCAGCGATCCCAGGATGCGCCGGATCGGATCCTTGAAGCCGGGAGGCAGCAGCCCGCGGACGGACAGACGGCGGTCCAGGAGATGGGTGACGATCAGGGCCAGCAAGGCGGGAACGGCCTGGCGCAGCACCAGCTCGAGAGTCTCGTTCAAGTCTTCGCCTTTGCGCGGTAGCTGCGCAAGACCATGGAGGCCGTGTTGATCCGCTGGATCTTGCGGTTGCGGGCCTGGATGGCCGGGATGTCGTCCTGCGGAGCCTGATCACCGCGCAGGTCGCGGAGACAGCGCTCCAGCTCGAAGGTCAGCTGGTCGAGGTCGCTCCGGGACATCCCGCGGAAGGTCCGCTCGGTGATGCTGACGTACCCTTCCGCGATGTCCTTGGCCATGGACCACGCGCTTCCGCCTGGAAAGCTCATCGCGGCATCCTACCCCAAGCCGGTCCGGGGAGCGAAAGGCGCCCTCCCGGGAGAGCGCGTGATATGATCCGGTTCGCGAAATTTCGCCTTGCTGGCCCCATCCGCTCCATAGCTTCGAATACGAATTCCGAAGGAGGACCCTCCCCTTGAGCCGCTTCCCAGGCGTGGACTTCATGGATACAGATACGCTCCTCACCGAAGAGGAGCGATTGGTGCGCGATACCGTGCGCGCGTTCGTCGACGACAAGGTCAAGCCGATCATCGAGGAGTGCCACCGCGACGGCCGCGCTCCCCTCGAGCTGGTGCCCGAGATGGGCGCCCTCAACCTGTTCGGAGCGAGCCTCTCCGAGTACGGGCTACCCGGTCTGGGCGGCGTCGCCTACGGCCTCATCATGCAGGAGCTGGAGCGCGGCGACTCAGGGTTGCGCAGCTTCGTCTCCGTCCAGAGCTCGCTGGTCATGTACCCGATCTACACGTTCGGGTCCAAGGAGCAGAAGGACCGCTGGATTCCGAAGCTCGCCACCGGCGAGGCGATCGGCTGCTTCGGCCTGACCGAGCCCGACTTCGGCTCGAACCCGGGCGGCATGCGCACGACCGCGAAGAAGACCGCCGACGGCTGGGTGCTCAACGGCTCCAAGCAGTGGATCACGAACGGCACGCTGGCCGACGTGGCCGTGGTGTGGGCCAAGACGGACGACGGGATTCTCGGCTTCCTGGTCGAGAAGGGGACGCCCGGCTTCACCTCGTCCGACCAGCACGGCAAGTTCTCGCTGCGCGCCTCGACCACCTCGGAGCTGGGCTTCCACGACTGCCACATCCCGGCGGAGAACATCCTGCCCGGCACGACCGGCCTCAAGAACGCCCTGATGTGCCTCAACCAGGCGCGCTACGGCATCGCCTGGGGCGGCATCGGCTCGGCCATGGAGACGTATTACACGGCGCTCAACTACGCCAAGGAGCGCATCCAGTTCAACGGCCAGCCGATCGCCAGCCACCAGCTCGTGCAGGAGAAGCTGGCCTGGATGGTCACCGAGATCTCCAAGGGCCAGCTCCTCTCGATCCAGCTCGGCCGTCTCAAGGACGCCAACCGGCTCAAGCACTTCCACATCTCGATGGGCAAGCGGAACAACGTCTGGGTGGCCCGCGAGTGCGCGAAGCTGGCGCGCGAGATCCTCGGCGCGAACGGCATCGTGGACGACTATCCGGTGATCCGCCACATGCTGAACATCGAGTCGGTCTACACCTATGAAGGGACGCACGACATCCACGGCCTGATCATCGGCGAGGCGGTCACGGGCATCCAGTCGTTCAACGCTCCGATCCCTCCGGAAAAGCGCGCCGAGAAGAAGGAAAAGCCGGTTCCGGCTGGAGCGGCGAGCTGATGGCGCTCGACCATCTGCTGGAGCAGGAGTTCATTCATGTGACCGAGCAGGCGGCCATCGCCTCGGCCCGCACCATGGGCCGCGGCGACCGGCGTCAATCCGACCAGGTCGCGGTCGAGGCCATGCGCCAGGCCATGGACCAGGTGCCCATGGACGGCCGCATCGTCATCGGCGAGGGCGAGCGCGACAAGGCGCCCATGCTCTACGTGGGGGAGGAGGTCGGCTCCATGCGCGGCCAGGAAGGCGCCGCCGCCGTGGACATCGCGGTCGATCCGCTGGAGGGGACGAACCTCTGCGCCACCGGCGCGCCGGACGCGGTCGCGGTCCTCGCCGCGGCCGAGCGCGGCGGCCTTCTCTATGCTCCCGACGTCTACATGGACAAGATCGTGGTCGGTCCCACGGCCCGCGGCACGGTGCACATCGACGCCCCGGTGGCCGAAAACCTGCGCAACATCGCCGGCGCCTTCGGCCGCAAGGTGAGCGATCTGACCGTGGTGGTGCTCGACCGCGAGCGCCACGCCCAGCTCATCGAGGACATCCGCACGGCCGGCGCCCGCATCCGCCTGATCGGGGACGGCGACCTTTCGGCCGGCATCTCGGCGGCGGTCCGCGGCACGGGCGTCCACGCGGTCATGGGGATCGGCGGCGCGCCCGAGGGCGTCATCACCGCGGCGGCCATGCGCTGCCTCGGCGGCGAGATCCAGGCGCGGCTCAAGGCCACGAACGAGGAGCAGGAGGCGCGGCTCAAGGAGCTGGGCTTCCACGACGTCAACAAGATCTACCGCACCGAGGATCTCGCGCCCGGCGAGGAGATCCTGGTGAGCAGCTCCGGCGTGACCGACGGCGAGCTGCTGCGCGGCGTCCGGTTCTTCGGCGGCGGCTCGCGCACCTCGACGCTGTTCATGTCGCTGTCGCGCAACATCATCCGCTTCGTGGACACGATCCATCGCGAGCAGACCACGACGCCCGTAAGATTCCTCTGAATGGGTTGATCCCATTGGTTGATCCCATTGCCTCACCCCCCGGCCCCCAAACCCGGGGCGGGGGGGGGGGGGGGAGACAGGGGGCAGAAAACCGTTAGGGTGCGGGGGATGCGCACGTACTCCATGGTCGAGGCCAGGACCACCTCGCCGGGAAAGAGCTTGATGCTGGGGGCGCGGATCTCCTCGGGATCCCGGGTCGGGCAGATCCAGTGCTCGCTGACGCGGACGTCGTAGCTGGCGG
>JANMTS010000091.1:0-50062 GCA_031390755.1 Holophagales bacterium | reverse complement strand
CAGCCCCTTGGCCTCGCGCACGTGGAAGACCCGGCTGGTGCCGAGGCGCTGGCGGAGGCGCTCGGCTTCGTCCTCGTCGAGCGTCAGGACGGCGCAGCGGGGGCCGAAGCCCTCGATGGCGGCGAGCACTTCCTCTTCCGTGCCCGGCACCTCGATCGGGACCGGCCCCTCCACCGAGGCCTCCTCGGGCTCGTCCTCCTCGGTGCGGCCGAAGACCTCGCGGCGCAGCAGGAGGAGGGCGTTGGCGAGGTCGACCAGCGGCCGCACGCTGCGCAGGTTCCGGCGCAGCCGCAGCACGTCGGGCGCCTGCCGCTGCTGGCGATGCTGCCGTTCTTGCCTGCCGGCCAGCCGCCGCACCTCGGCCCACCGAAAGCCGCTCGGCTGGACCGTCTGCTGAGTGTCGCCGGTGAGGAGGATGCCGGAGAGGTCCGGCCGGCGGGAGAGGGAGAGCACGAAGGCCACCTCCAGCTCCGTCAGATCCTGGACCTCGTCGCAGACCACCACGTCCCAGGCGCGGCTGCGTCCGCGCCGCAGCTCCGCGAACGCCCGGCGGCAGAGGTCGATCCGGTCGACGCGCTCCTCCTCGGAGAGCCACTCCTGATAGCGCAGGGCGATGCGATAGATCTCCGGCCGCTCGTCCACGAAGAGCGGGGCGCGCTTCTTTCCCAGCTCGTGGTAGGCCGCCTCGTCGAGCATGGCCTGGGTGGTCGAGAGGCACGCACCCTTGAGGATGCTCCTCAGCTCCTCCCAGACGAGCGCGGGATCGAGCGCGCGGCCCGCCTTGCGGAACCACTCCCGGAACAGCGCCTCGCTCATCGGCCGCGCGTGATGCTCCGCGAAGTCGCGGGGGACGAGCGAGCGGTAGAGGTCGGCGAAGGTGAAGAAGTCCGGCTTCCGGAACCCCGGCGCCGTCAGATCGACTCCGCGCGCCGCCATCAGGTCGGCGAACAGGTGCCTGGCGTGCTCCACCAGCGCGGGGCTGTAGGAGAGGTAGAGCGCCGGGCGCCCGAGCGCCGCGGCCAGACGGTGGACCGAAACGGTGGTCTTGCCGCTTCCCGCCGAGCCGGCGAGCAGGACGGGACCGGGAGCCTCCACGATCTCGTACTGCTCGCGGGTGAGCTTCATCTCCAGCTCGTCGCCGCCGCGGTCGAACAGCCGCTGGAACTCCTCCTCCTCGGCGAGCACGCCGGGCTCCAGGAGATACCAGCGCACGCCGGGCGCCTGCTCGGCGGCGCGGACATGGAGGCCGTCGGGGGGGAGGAGGAACTGGAGGAGGGGATCGGAGGTCTCGGCGTCTCCTGAAGTGATCTCCGAAAAGGACGCGTCCGGGTGCGGCGGCGGCTCGTCGATCTCGAACTGCTCGACCGTCTCCAGCTCCAGGAACTCGGCTTCGGGGGATTGGTTGCGGCGCGCCGTCCGCTCCACGTCGTCGTGCTCGACCCAGTCCCAGACCTGGAGGTGGCAGGCGGTCCGGGCTGCACCGCCCGGACATCGAGACTCGCACGCCGCCGAGCGCGCCATCGTGAACAGCAGCCGGCCGCCCGAGTCGGTCCGCGCCTCGTAGACGGGCCGTCCGATCCCGCGCAGGCGCTTCACCCGGGTGCCGCCGCTCCAGTGGCCGTCGCGCAGCCGGTGAAGCGCCTTCCAGACCGTTCCCAGCGCAACCCGGCCGCTGCGTCGAAGCTGTCGATAGAGGTCCGGATGGAGGAGGACCGGAAATCGACCCGCATAGCCCGCTGATGCGGCCTGGGAGGTCGAAGCCGGGAGAGAGCGAAGCAGGCTGTCGAGCACGAGCGCTTATTGTAGTCGGAAGAGGATTGCTTTCCAAGCTCACAAGTTTCCTGGAAAGGAGATCAAGGCAGTAACGAACTGTCGTCAGGTGGGCTTGGGAGCCGCGGGCCTCACAATCAATCGCTCATCTCCGGCACGGCGGGTGGCGCCGACGGAGTCGAGGTGCTCCAGGAGGGGGATGGCCCACTTGCGGCTCAGGCCGAAGCGGTCCTTGAACGTCGGGACGGAGAAGCGCTCCCAGCCCGTTTCGAGGAGATCCTGGCGCAGCCGGACGATGGCGGTGGCGGCCAGGACGAGGCCGTCGGGCAGGCGGATGAGCTGCCCGCGGGCGATGAGATGCTTGACGACTCCTTCGAGGATCTGCTTCTTGGCGCTCAAGCCCACGCTCAGCTCCTCGGGCGTCGGCGGGGTCAGGCCGCCGCGGTCGAAGCGCTCCACCACGGCGGTGGCGAGCTTCGACTCCTCGCCGGTGAGCTGGGCGCTGCGCCCGGGCGGGCTGACCCGGTCGCCCTGGACGACGAGCACCTTCTGGGCCTCCAGCCATCCCAGGTAGACCGGCGCCAGCTCGGCGGCCCGGCCGCGCAGGATGCGCCGCACCGCCTCCGCCTTGGGCATCCCCTCGGCCAGCCGGTCCTTCTGGAAGTACTCCTTGAGGACGCGCCGGGCCCGCTCCGTGACCCGCTGGACCGCGGCCGGCGCGATCCACCGCGACTCCTGGCCAGCAAGGCCGACAACCTCGATGATCGAGCTCGCGGACGCCAGCTTCTTCAGCTCCGCCTCCACCGCGGAAGGCGCGAGCCCCAGCCGCCGCGCCAGCTCGGAGGTGCCGGCGCCGCGCTCGCCGGCTTCCAGGACCCAGAACGCCAGGGCCTTCCGGAGGTCTCCCTGGAGCGCCGTCAGCGCCTGGGCGAGCAGCGTGCCGCGGTGCCGCCGCCAGCGCGGATCGAGGATCTCGCCGCCGCCCAGCGTGGCCGCGGGCGAGGGCCGCCGCACGATCGCGCGGTCGCCCCGCACCGCCGTGACCGGAGCCTCCAGGCGGATCTCCACCGGCCCGGTCTCCCCGGGCATCAACCCCGACTCGGCCAGCGGGCGCATGCGGCCGAGCACCTCGCTGGCGAAGCAGTGGACCCGCACCGGGGTGAAGCCGCGTAGCGGCGCCGGGGCATCGGGCAGGAGCGTGAAGCGGGCGAGCAGGCTGGTGGACGCGGCGAAGCGCTCCGGCGGACCGAGCTGCATGCCGCGTTCGAGATCCTCCAGGGCGACGCCGGTGAGCTGGAGCGACGTGCGCTCGCCGGCTTCCGCAGGCTCTTCGGGGGTTCGGGATTGGCCGTGGACCTGGATGCTCCGCACCCGCACTGAAGCTCCGGACGGCAGCACTTCCAGAGTGTCGCCGGGGCGGATCTGGCCGCTCGCGAGCGTGCCGGTTACCACCACCCCCAGACCGCGGAGATGAAAGGAACGGTCGATCGGCAGCCGCGCCGGCCGGCCGGGATCGCCGACCTGAGGCACTGTGGCATGGCGCGAGGCGAGATCGAGCAGCGCCGCCTTGAGCTCCGGGACGCCCGCGCCGGTCGTGCTCGACACCGGCATCACCGCGGCGCCCGCGAACGGCGTGCCGGCGATCAGCTCCTCGACCTCCAACTGAGCCAGCTCGATCAGGTCGGCGGACACGAGATCCACCTTGGTCAGGGCGACGATCCCGGCGGGGATGCCGAGCAGCGAGCAGACCGCCAGATGCTCGCGGGTCTGCGGCTTGACCCCCTCGTCCGCGGCCACGACGAGCAGCATTACGCGGATGCCGCCCAGGCCGGCGAGCGCGTTGTGGAGGAAGCGCTCGTGGCCGGGGACATCGATGAAGCCGACCTGAAGATCGTCGCCGTCCTCCAGGTGCGCCTCGAGGTGAGCAAACCCGAGGTCGATGGTGATGCCGCGGGCCTTCTCCTCGGCCCAGCGGTCGCAGTCGATCCCCGTCAGGGCCAGGACGAGGCTGGTCTTGCCGTGGTCGATATGCCCGGCGGTGCCGACGATGGCCCGGCGCATCACTTGGCCGTCAGGATCTCGCGGGCGATGCGGTTGATGGTGCCGCCGTCGGCCGAGCTGCCGAACCGCGCCAGCATCTCCTTCATCACCGTGCCGATCGCCGCCGGTCCAGCGAGACCCCGCTCGTCGATGAGGGCCTGGATGGCGGCGCGGATCTGCGCCTCGTCGACCTGGGCGGGCAGGAAGGCCGCGAGCATCTTCGCCTCCGACTCCTCCTTGGCCGCCAGCTCCTCGCGGTTGCCGGCGCGGTACTGGGAGATGGAGTCCTCGCGCTGCTTGATCGCCTTCCGGACCAGCGAGATGAAGCCCGCCTCGTCCACATCGCTGCCGCGGCGGATGCGCTCGTTCTTCAGCTCGGTCAGGAGCATGCGCAAGGTGCTCAGGCGCTCCTTGTCCCCCGCCTTCATGGCGGCCTTCACGTCGGCTTCGATGCGCTGCTGCGGTGTCGTGGTCGTCATGCCTGGATGATAACGTATCGCCGATGAACGTCTCCCGGCTCGTCGGCCCCCTGCTCCTGCCCCTGCTGCTGCTGGCCGGCTGCCGGGCCGCTCCCGTCCCGGCCCCCGGCTCGGTGCGGGTGGCGGTCAGCGTCGCCCCGCAGGCCGAGCTGGTCCGGCGGATCGGCGGCGGGCGCGTGGCGGTCACGGTCATGATCCCGCCCGGAGCCTCCGACGAGGACGTCTCGCTCAGCCCGCGCCAGATCGTCGCCCTTGAAACCGTCCAGCTCTATGTAGAGGTCGGCCACCCGGCCTTCCGGATGGAGACGCGCTACATCGATCCCGTCCTGGCGCGCCGTCCCGGCGTCCGGGTCGTGGACATGTCGCGCGGGATTGATCCCATTGAGGATCACGGGCACCACCACGAGCACGGCGATCACACCGAGCCTGCCGGCGATCCGCACATCTGGACCTCGCCCCGTGTCATGGCCGCCGCGGCCGGGGACATCGCCGCGGCGCTCGAAGCCCTCGACCCCGCCCACGCCGCGGAGTACCGGGCGAACCTCGCCCGTTTCCGCCAGGAGACCGCCGGCCTCGACCGGCAGCTCCGGGAGCGGCTCGCGCGTCCGGGCGCCGACCGGGCGTTCCTCGTCTACCACCCCTCGTGGGGCTACTTCGCGCGGGAGTACGGCCTGGAGCAGATCGCCATCGAAGCCGAGGGCAAGGAGCCGGGCGCGGCGCGGCTCATCCAGCTCATCGACCGGGCGCGCCGCGAGCGGGCCAGGATCGTGCTCGTGCCCGAGGGCTTTCCAAGAGACAGCGCACAGGTGATCGCGGACGCCGTCGGCGGCCGGGTCGTCTCCGCCGATCCGCTGGCGCCGGACTGGCCCGCGACCCTGCTGCGCGTGGCCGGTGCGCTGGAACCGGAGAAAGCGACGCCGCCCCATGTCTGAGCCGATCCTCGAAGTCCGCGGCGTGACCTTCGGCTATGGCGGCTACGGCGGGGAGCTGGTCCTGGACCACGTCGACCTCGCCATCCAGCCGCGCGATTTCCTGGCCATCATCGGTCCGAACGGCGGCGGCAAGACCACCCTCATCAAGGTGATCCTGGGCCTGCTGCGCCCCTGGTCCGGCGAGGTCATCCTGAACATCCCGCGCGGCCGGCTCGGCTATGTGCCCCAGTTCTCGACCTTCGACCGCAGCTTCCCGTTGCGCGTTCGCGACGTCGTCCTCATGGGCAAGCTGGGCCGCCGCGGCCTCTTCCAGCGCTACACCCGGGAAGACCGCGAGGACGTCGACCGCATCCTGGAGCGCCTCAAGCTCACGGGCGTGGCGCTGTCCCACGTGTCCGGCGTCTCCGGAGGCCAGCTCCAGCGGGTGCTCATCGCCCGGGCGCTCGCGGGCGATCCCGACATCCTCTTCCTGGACGAGCCCACCGCCTCGATCGACGCCGAGTCGCGCGAGGTGCTGCAGGAGATCCTGGCGGAGCTCAACCAGCGCATCCCGGTCGTGGTCATCACCCACGACGTGACCTCGATGGCCCCGATGGTCAACCGCATCGCCTGCATCAACCGGCGCCTCTTCTACCACGGGGAAGAAATCGACCAGCACGTCCTGGAGGAGGTCTACGGCTGCCCGGTCGAGCTCGTGGCCCACGGCGTGCCCCACCGGGTGCTCCACCATCACCACTGAGACTTCGAGAGGATCCCTTGCCCTCCCTGTTCGACGCCCTGTCCTATGAGTTCTTGCGCAACGCCCTGCTGACGGGCGTGATCGCCAGCGTCCTCTGCGGCGTGGTGGGCACCTTCGTGGTGGTGAAGCGGCTGGCCTTCCTGAGCGACGGCCTGAGCCACGCGGCCTTCGGCGGCATGGGCATCTGCTACTTCTTCGGCGTGAACCCGCTCATCGGCGCGGTTGCCATGGCGCTCGCCGCGGCGGTGGCGCTTGGAGCGATGGACGGCGAGACCGTGCGCTCCTACGACACGCTGATCGGCGTCCTCTGGGCAGTCGGCATGGCGGTCGGCATCGTCTTCCTCTACCTGACCCCCGGCTTCGCGCCGAACCTGACCACCTACCTGTTCGGCAACATCCTCCTGGTGTCGAGGCAGGAGATCCTGCTGATCCTGGCCTTCGCGGTCGTGGTTCTGGCGATCCTGGGCTTCTTCTTCCAGGGGATCGTGGCCGTGGCCTTCGACGAGGTCTTCGCGAAGGTCCAGGGAGTGCGCGTGCGCCTCCTGATGACCCTGCTCCTGACCATGATCGCCCTGACCGTAGTGGTGCTGATCCAGGTCGTGGGGATCATCCTCGTCGTGGCCCTGCTGACCATTCCGCCGGTGATCGCCCTGATGCTCTTCAAGGATCTGCGGGGAGTGATGGTCTGCTCGGTGCTGGTGGGAGTCGCCGTCACCCTGGGGGGCCTGACCCTGTCCTTCTACTACGACCTGCCCTCCGGCCCGGCCATCATTCTGCTGGGAGCCGCCCTGCTGGCCGTCGTCGCCGCCGCGAAGAAGCTGCGCGGCGAGGCTCCGCGGCTGCTGCCGATGTTTCGCGGGGAGTAACGTTGGGAGGTCGCTGCACCCGCCGTTGTGGCCACCTCCCAACGCTGGGAAACGGCTGCACCCGCCGGTGCAGGCACTTCCCAGTCTTGGGGAGCCATCTCCCAGCGCTGGGAGACTGACACACCTGCTGGTGCGGCCACCTCCCAGCCTTGGGAGGCGCTGTTACCCGCGGGTGCGGAGAGCGCGGAAGGCTGGGACGCGGCCGCAGGTAGCGTGCAGTGGTCCGCGCGAGGTCCGAAGGAGAGGCCTTCGATCACGAACGACGAGCCCAAGCCTCGCCCATCACGTCGGCGGCGGGGATGGCTCGGCTCGGATCGGCGTCGAGGGCCTGGTTCCGGCGCTCAGCCTCTTCCAGCCAGAGGGACTCGTTCTCCTGCTCGGACAGCGCGTCCAGGCTCTCGAGGAGACGTTGGGCAACTTGAGCCCGATCCCTGGGAGTGAGCTTGAGGGCTTCGGCTACCAAGTCGGTCATGGTCATGATGCTGAAGTATAGCGCGAGGCCGACAGGCGCACCGGCTGGGCCGCCCCCTCAGAACCAGACATCCAGCCAGTGGCCGCGCTCTCCCCAGTAGAGACACCAGCGGGCAGCCGAGTACGTGATGTGCGCCACCGATTCCGGGCTGCCTTGCGCCGCCTCCGGGGGAGGCTCCAGCAGATCGCGCATGGCCTCGCAGCCATGGGCCTGCGCCCAGGCGTCGGCCTTCGTCCTCAGCGTCTGGCCGTAGGCGGCCAGGTCTTCGGGGAGCTTCCTGTCCCAGGCGCTCTCCAGGAGCTCGGTGCCGAGCATCTCCTTGCAGTCGTTCAGGAAGGCGCCGCGGAAGGAGGTCAGATTAAGCTTGTCGCGCATGAGGGACGCGTTGCTGTACCAGGGAAGACCGTCGCAAGGAGGCGCAAGCTCCAGCACGTGGTAGCCGTGCGATTGCCGGAGCGCGGCCTGCTCCTCCGGCGTGAGGGCTCCGGCGCCGCCCCGCTGGAACCGTGAGACGAGCGCGCGCAGGAGCCCGGGCTTCGGCTGATCTTCGCGGATGCGCTGGAGGAGCCACTCGCTCGCGGCTGTGTCGATTCCCACGCGCGGCGCTCCGACGGTCTCATACGCCGGCACGCCGATCTGCATCCACTCCGCGACCGTCGCCTCGTCGAGCCCCGGGCCGAGGTAGTCTTCGGCGACGATGCGTTCGAGGATCTCGCGAAACCGCCGCTCATGACCGGGTTTCGCCTTGTTGCCAGCCAGCCAGTCGAGTCCCATTCGTCTCTCCTCCCTGCCTACCCATTGCCGAGGCAGGGGCGATCATTTCAAAGGCTGGAGGTCCGCTACCGCCCCTCTGCGACCCGCAGCCCGATCACGCCGAGCACGATCAGGCAGAGCGAGAGGATGCGGAAGGCCGTCCGCGGCTCGTCGAGGAAGACGAGGCCGAACACGGCCGTGCCGACGGCACCGATGCCCACCCAGACCGCGTAGGCGGTGCCGGTGGGGAGGGTCCGCATCGACTGGCTGAGCAGGTAGAAGCTCGCGGCCATTGCCACCAGCGTGAAGAGGCTCGGACCGAGTTTCGTGAAGCCTTCGGTCTTCTTGATGGTCACGGCCCAGACGACCTCCAGAACGCCCGCGACGATCAGCCAGATCCAGGCCATGGCTCAGTCCTCCCAGGAGAATTCGTCGTCCGATGCGGGATCGACCCGGAAGGCGACCCGGTACATCGAGGCCGCCGGCTTGAGCCGCTCCTCGATCGTGCGGCGGACCTCCAGGCTGTTCGGCAGCGGGCTCATCACCCGGCGCGGCGCATCCATGAGAGCGCTCAGATCGATCTTCCGGGCGTTCGGACCCTCATGGTCCACATAGATCAGCACCGGATCCGGCGAGACCCAGCGATCCTCCAGGGAGCGCAGCGCCGTCCAGAGGCCGGGGCTGTCCACGGTCCAGGTCTTGTCCTGGGACAACGACGGTGCGAAGCCCTCGAGCTCCAGCGGCTCGGATGGGAGCTGGATCGCCAGCGGGGCCGGGAACGGGTCGTAGACCAGGTGCGACAGCTCGTCAAGCGACCGGTCCTGACCTTCCGGGATCATCAGCACGCCGAGAACCTCGCCCATGGCGTCACCCACCTTGTCGACCCGCGCCTTCTCCTCCGGAGACAGCTCCGCCGAGCCCTCGGGAGGCAGGCTGTCCTCGTCGAGCGCGTCGCCGAACAGCTCCGCGAAGCAGGCCTCGACGCGGGACGGATTGTCTTCCAGCCAGCCGTAGAGATCGGCGGTGGCCTCCAGATACCGGGAGACCGCGGCCGACCACTCGGCCAGCGCCGTCTCCACGTCCTTCCTCTGCTTGCGCGTGGCCATGGAGGGCACCCCGGGCACGATCGCCAGCTCGGCAATTTCGGGAGCGCCGGCGATGCTCTCCTCGGCCCGGACCTCGTAGGAGACCGAGATCGACGTGTCGCCAAACAGGCTCGCCAGCTTGCCGGGCTCGTCCAGCAGCACCGAGCGCCGGGCGCCGGAGACGATCCCCAGCCGCTTCTCCCAGGAGAACCGCTCGGCCGCGGGCGAGGCCGACTCGAACCGCCGCGTCCACGGATCGAGCCCATCCAGAAGATCGCGCCGCAGGTCGGCCAGCCGCCGCGTCAGTGCCGCGTTGCTGTCGCTCTCCACCAGCGGATCGAAGTCCACGGAGCTGGTCACCACCGTCATCCCGTTGGGCAGGAACCGGAGATGCACGCTCTCCCTCACCGGCGGATCGAAGCAGGCGGTGAGGACGAGGAGGCCGGCGGCGAGGGCGAGAGGGAGCAGGGCTCTGCGCATCACGGCATTATAGAGAGAGGAGAAGCGCTTATCCGATGGCATTTCGGCTCGGCGGTGCGCTATCCTTGGCGCTGAGGATTTTTGTTCTTGAAAAACGCCATGAACGCCATGAGCATCGAGGGAGTCGATCCCCACGCGCGACCGCGCTACAGCCTCGCCCAGGCGGCGCGGTACGTCCAGATCTCTCCGACCACCCTCCGGTCGTGGATCGTGGGCCGCCCCTACCGGACGACCGGGGGGAGCCGCTTCTTCGAGCCCCTGATTCTCAAGCCCGTCCCGGACGATCCCCGCCTCTCGTTCTCCAATCTGATCGAAGCCCACGTGCTGCGGTCGTTGCGGACGCGCCACGAGGTGCCGATGGCCGCGGTGCGGAAGGCCCTCGACTATGCCGAGAGCGAGCTGAAGATCGAGAGGCTGCTGCTCAGCGACGAGCTTCGGGCCGCGGCGGGGATGGTGTTCCTGGAGCGGCTGGATCAGCTGATCGACCTCGGGAAGTCCGGCCAGATCGTCCTCAAGGAGCTTCTTCAGGCCCACCTTCAGAGGATCGAGAGGGATCTTCAGGGCCTGCCCCTGCGGCTGTTTCCCGTCATCGGTCCGCGAGGCCTCGCCGGACCGAAGATCGTGGGGATCGATCCCCGGGTCTCGTTCGGCCGCCCGTACATCGTGGGGAAGGGTGTGCGCACCTCGACCATCGTCGAGCGGCTCGATGCCGGTGAGTCGCGCGAAGCCCTGACCGCGGACTACCAGCTCGAAGACTTCGAGATCGATGAAGCGATCCTCTACGAGCGGGCCGCCTGAGCCGGTCTTCTTCACCGACAGAGATCTCGGTCCCTCCGTCGCGGCGGCTCTCCGGGAAGGGGGCCTCAAGGTCGAGGCCTACCACGAGCACTTTGTGCGGGACGACGTGCCGGATGGGGAGTGGCTGCGCCTGGTCGGCGAGAACGGCTGGATCGCCTTGAGCCACAACAAGCGCATCCGGTACGAGCGGGACGAGCTCGACGACCTGATGACCTACCGCGTCAAGGCCTTCTTCATCATCGGCAAGGGGCCACATCCGGCATTCGCCGCCGCGGTCCTGACGAACATCCGCAGGATTCTCAAGCTCATCCGGAAGAACGACGAGCCCTTCGTCGCCCGGGTCTATCAGGGCCGGGACGACGTGAACCTCTGGGTCACCCACGAGGAATGGAGGCAGGGCCGGGGCTGAGGGGGGCGGCTCGTCGACGGCTGCTGGCATTCCGCCGACGCGTGCAGGCGACCGGCTCCGCGTGTCGGCGGCGCGCCGACGGCTGTTGGCGCTCTCCAACACCTGTCGCCGATCCGCCGACACCTGTCGGGAGACTGCCGACACCTGTCGGGGAGCGGCTCCGCCTGTCGCCGTGCGCCGGCACCTGTCGCTACCGTGTCGACGCGTGTCGCCGGAGCGGGAACGGCGGAAACGGGATGGCTCCGGGCGTCGGCGCTGTGCCGACGGTTGTCGGAGGATCGCCGCCGCCTTCGCGGATCAGTCTCCGGCGCCGACGCCGTCCAGGATCTCCTGTCGTTCTCCACGTCGTTGAGCGACATCGTCCCGCCCTTGACCTTCACCGACGGCTTCTTGAAGACGTTGAGCCGGAGGATCGGGTCGGTGGACAGGTCGCGGATCGAGTCGACCGGATAGTTTTCGACGATCACGTTGGCCGTGGAGATGTTGTAGAGGTTGATCCAGTAGGCGAGTTGCTCGGGCCTGGAGAGGCTGGCGGCATCGACGGCGGCCATCTGCTGGCGGAGCCGGTCGAGGGCGGTTTTGTCCTGCTTGAGGCCCTTGTAGCTCATGCCCCGGGCCGGGTCGTAGTGCTTCGCGAGCAGATCCTGCCAGAGCCTGTAGTCCGGCTCGGCGGCGGCGGCCGGGCCGGCGGCGGCCGTGGCGACGGCCAGGAGCGCGAGGACGGTGAGCGTGACCCTGTTCATACCCTGGTATACGTGTCGGCCCGCGGGACGACACGGAAGCGCCCAGGGCGGAGCGGACCACATCCCCGACCGTAGGCTCCTCGTTCCGGGCGGGGACGACCACGTCGAAGAGCACGAGAGCATGGTAACATCTCTCTTAGGGACGATGCTGGTTCCTAGAGTGGAAACGAGGTGCTCTCATGGCGGAAGTTACGGTATCGCCGGAATTCAAGGTGGCTTTCGTGATCCCCGCGGAGGCGCGATCCGCTCTGGGCATCCGGCCGGGTGAACGCTTGCGGGTCTTTCACCTGGAGGATCGCATCGAGTTGATTCCGGTGCGGCCAATGCGGGAGGCAAGGGGCTTCGCCAAGGGGATCGACTCGGCCTTGTTCAAAAGAGAGGACGATCGGTTCTGAACGTCGTCGACATCCCCAAGAAGAGAGGCTAGAACCCTCTCCATCTCTCCGGGATCGGCCCTCCCGGGTACCCACACAAGATCTCCAAAGTGACGTCTGCCCTGACCGGGAATGCGCCGCCGACGCGTGTCGCCGGACCGGGAACGGTGGAAGTGGATCGGCTTCGGCCGTCGGCGAGGCGTCGACGGCTGTCGGCGGCCTATGCGTGAGCTGCGAGGCTTTGCCAAAGGCCTCGCCTCGCTGTTTGAGAGAGAGGACGACCGGCTCTGAGTCCGGAATGGGGCTCTTTGCTCCGGCGCTTTCACTCTCAAACCAGTAGACCGAGGTCGACGAAGTCAGTGTGGAAACCATGAGCAATTAGTAATTGCGGTTAGAATTCAAAGCTCGGGGATGTTCCCGAGTAATCCCGAGGAGAAATGATGAAAAGAATGTTCCGGTTGGGGCTTCTCGCTGGGGTCGTTGCCATGTTCTTGTTTGGGACGGCAAGGCCTGGCCACGCCGCATGGGTAGACTGCTCGATAAGGGATGGGTATGCCTGTTCACCTCAGGGCGCTACTAGTAATTGCGTCATTCAATCCGATGACGGATGTGTTTACAGATATCCCTGCTGGTGTGATCACGCTTTTGGCCCTTTGCAGTGGCGGTGTGGACCAAATCCGGACTGGGTGAGCTGCCCTGTTTCTTCTACTTCCCCCGGAACGGCACCAGGAGCCGAGTTTGCGAGCTGGCTGATGCGCCAGGAAAGCGGAGCAGTGAACCAGATGCCGCTGGCGGGCTCCCCTGCGGCATGCCTCTAATTCATCCCAACCCCACACGGAGTTAGGCTCCGCAGCAGTGCTCGCCGCGGAGGCTCTCAGAGAAGGGGGCCTCCGCGGCAAGGCTTTCTCCTTCGCCAGGAAGAATCCATGCCCCGCCCTCTACGCTTCGTTATGAAGATCTTCGAACGATACTGGAGATCAGCCGGAGGAATGCCGAGGCCGTGAGGCCGGGAATGCGCCTCTGTTGCAGAGGGCAGAACGGCCGGCGCGGGGCGCTCCGGGAGGGCCGGCTTGCTGCCGGACCGAGTGGGTGCTACTGTCACCGGCCTCCAAGAGGAGCACTCCAGCCGGGAAATAGGGAACGCCCTACCGGCGTTTGGACACACCGCCATGGCGAAAAATCTGCTGATCGTCGAAAGCCCTGCCAAGAGCAGGACCCTCAAGAAGTTTCTGGGACGCGACTTCGCGGTCGAGGCCTCCCTGGGCCACATCCGCGACCTGGTCAAGGGCAAGAAGGACATCGGGATCGGTCCCGACTTCGAGCCCAGATACCAGGTGCTGGCGGCCAAGAAGGACGTCGTCAAGAAGCTGCGCGATGCGGCGAGCAAGGCGAAGATGATCTATCTCGCCCCCGACCCTGACCGCGAGGGGGAGGCCATCGCCTGGCACATCGCCGAGGTTCTGGAAAGGGATCCAGCGACCGTCGTCCGCGTCACCTTCAACGAGATCACCCGCCGCGCCGTGCTCCAGGCCCTGGAGAATCCGCGCCAGATCGATCTCAACAAGGTCGACGCCCAGCAGGCCCGCCGGGTGCTCGACCGGATGATGGGCTTCCGCCTGTCGCCGCTCCTCTGGGAGAAGGTCAAGCAGGGGCTCTCCGCCGGCCGCGTCCAGTCCGTGGCCCTCAAGATGGTCTGCGACCGGCAGGACGAGATCGACGCCTTCAAGAGCGAGGAGTACTGGATCCTCGGCGCCGACCTCCAGGCCGACCAGCCGCCCGCGTTCAACGCCCGGCTCCACCGCATCGACGGCAAGAAGGCCGAGGTCGCCAACGGCACCCAGGCGGCCGAGATCGTCAGCGGTCTCGAATCCGGCGCGTTCAAGGTCGCCAAGATCGACCGCAAGGAGTCGAAGCAGCAGCCGTCGCCGCCGTTCATCACCAGCCGCCTCCAGCAGGAAGCGGCGCGGCGCTTCGGCTTCTCGGTCAAGCGCACCATGATTCTCGCGCAAGGCCTCTACGAAGGCCGGGAGATCGGCGACCGCGGCGCGATCGGTCTCATCACCTACATGCGTACCGATTCCACCCGCGTCGCGGACGAGGCCATCGCCGCGGTGCGCGAGGTGGTCGGCTCCACCTACGGTCCGGACGCCGTCCCCGAGAAGGTCAACGTCTACCCGTCGAAGAAGGGAGCCCAGGACGCCCACGAGGCCATCCGCCCGACCACCTTCGACCTGCCGCCCGACGCGGTCCGCGACTTCCTCGCCGTGGACGAGCTGAAGCTCTACAAGCTGATCTGGGACCGTTTCATCGCCTCCCAGATGAAGCCGGCGGTGTTCGACGTGACCCAGGTGGACATCGAGAACGGCCCCTACGGCCTCCGCGCCACGGGCCGGGTCATGAAGAGCCCGGGCTTCCTCGCCGTCTACCGCGAGACTCCCGACGAGGACGCCCAGGCCGCGAACCAGACCAGCGCCGGAGCCGACGACGACGGCAGCTCCGCCACCCTCCCGGCTCTGCGGGAAGGCCAGACGCTCAAGGCCTTGAAGGTGCTCTCCGAGCAGAAGTTTACCCAGCCGCCGGCCCAGTTCAGCGAGGCGACGCTGGTCAAGGCGCTGGAAGAGAACGGCATCGGCCGGCCTTCGACCTACGCCACGATCCTCTCGACGCTGTCGGACCGCGAGTACGCCGAGAGGCTGGAGGGCCGCTTCCGGCCGTCGACCCTGGGCCGCCTGGTCAACCAGCTCCTCCAGAAGGGCTTCAACGACATCCTCAACGAGGGCTACACCGCGGCGCTCGAAGGCCAGCTCGACGAGATCGAGGACGGCAAGATCGAGTGGAAGAAGGCCGTGGAGGAGTTCGACACGAAGTTCAGCCGCGACCTGGAGACGGCCGGCGAGACCTTCCCGAACGTGAAGCGCGACGGCCTGCCCATGGACGAGCTCTGTCCGCAGGACGGCGCGCCGCTGCGCATCCGCTTCGGCCGCTTCGGCGCCTTCGTAGCGTGCAGCAACTATCCGGACTGCACCTACACCCGCAACCTGGAAGAGCCCGCCGCCGCGTCGCCGTCCGGCGAGGGTGCCGGCGACGGTGCCGCCGCCGCGGAGGAGATTCCGCCCTGCGAGGAGTGCGGCAAGCCGATGGCGCTGAAGCGCAGCCGCTTCGGCACGTTCCTGGGCTGTACCGGCTATCCGGAGTGCAAGAACATCCGCAAGACCGGCCCCAAGCCGGAGCCCCCGAAGCCGACCGGTGTGACCTGCTTCGAGTGCGGCAAGGGCGAGATGATGGAGAAGCGCTCCCGGCGCGGCAAGACCTTCTGGTCCTGCAGCCGCTACCCGGAGTGCACGGGCTCGCTGTGGAAGAAGCCCATCGCGAAAGCCTGCCCCGACTGCGGCGCGGCCTTCCTCCTGGAGAAGGTCACGAAGAAGTCCGGCACGCAATACATCTGCAACACCGAAGGGTGCAAGCACATCGAGGATGTGGAGACGGTGGAGGCGTAAGGGCCCTCACCCCCTGACCCCTCTCCCAGCCGCACGCCCAGACCCCCGGGTGAGGGGGGCGCGCGGCCGATCGGCGATCCCACCTTGCCCGCTCCTGCTTTTTGCTGGGAGCGCCGGCTTCCAGCCGGCACCGAATGGCGGCATCGTTGAGCGTCACCACTCTCCCCTCTCCCGGGGGTGCGGGAGTGCGGTTGGGAGAGGGGCCGGGGGGGGGGCCGGGGGTGAGGGCCGCAGGCCACGGAACCGATCCGTCTTAGAATCCCTCTCCATGTCCACCTTCCTCATCGCCGACTCCCACATCGGAGGCCCCGGAGGCCCATCCGGCCCCCTCCTCCAGCAGCTCCGCGAGCTGCCGGCCCAGGGCTGCACCCGGCTCATCCTCCTCGGCGACATCTTCCAGGTCTGGATCGGCGATCCGCGCTTCGAGACCGAGGACATCGCCGCCGTCGTCGACGTCCTCCGGGATCTCCGGCGCGGCGGCCTGCGGATCGACTACGTCGAGGGCAACCGCGATTTCTTCCTGAAGGACAGCCCCTACGCCGACGCCTTCGACGGCGTGGTCCTCGAAACCGCCTTCGAGGTCGACGGCACGCGCTACCTCGCCGTCCACGGCGACGGCCTGAACGAGCGCGACTGGCAGTACCGCTTCTGGCGCTGGCTCTCGAAGAGCGCCCCGGTCCGCTTCGCCGTCCGCCACATGCCCCGCGCCCTGGCGCACCGGCTGGTCCACTCGACCGAGCAGAAGCTCTCGCAGACCAACTTCAAGCACAAGGTGAACCTCCCCGAGGACGCCATCCGCCGCTACGCCGAGCGCCGCTTCGCCGAAGGCCACGACGTCCTCCTCCTCGGCCACTTCCACGAGCCGCGCACCTGGCAGGTCCCGGGAGGCGAGGTCCGCCTCCTCGACGCCTGGTTCCGCAGCCGGCGGGTCGAGCGGCTGGGTTCTCCACTCAGCTCTGCGGTTGGCATTCTCCCGGATGAGGATGCTCGGGAGATGTTGGAGATCATCAAGGAAGAATTCAACGACATCGATCCTGACCCGCCGGCATGGCCGGAAGAGCCGTCCCCGCAGTAGACTCTCCCGCATGTCCCTCCGCGTCACCATGCTCGGCAGCGGAACGTCGACCGGCGTTCCCGTGATCGCCTGCACCTGCGCGGTCTGCACCTCCACGAATCCGCGCAACCGGCGCTCCCGGCCGGGGCTCAAGCTGGAGATCAACGGCTGCATCCTGCTCGTGGACACGCCCACCGACCTGCGCGAGCAGGCGCTGCGCTTCGGCCTGCCGCGGCTCGACGGCGTGCTCTTCACCCACGCCCACGCAGACCACATCTTCGGGCTCGACGACATCCGGATCTTCAACTTCCGCCAGCGCCACGCGATCCCCTGCTACGGCTCGGCCGCGACGCTGCAGGCCATCCGGCACATCTTCTCGTACGTCTTCGAGCGCACCCAGGCCGGCGGCGGCAAGCCGCAGCTCGACCTGCGGGACGTGCGCGAGCCCTTCCGCCTCGTCGGCCGGGAGATCGTCCCCATCCCGGTCTGGCACGGGGAGATGGAGGTCTTCGGCTACCGGCTCGGCGGCTTCGCCTACGTCACCGACTGCAACCGCATCCCCGACGAGAGCCTCGAGCTGCTCGCCGGGGTCGAGGTGCTGATCCTCGACGCGCTCCGCTACCGGCCCCACTCGACCCACTTCTCGCTCCAGGAGGCCGTCGAGATGGCCGGCCGGATCGGCGCGAAGCGGACCATCTTCACCCACCTGGCCCACGACATCGACTACGGGAACCTCCAGATGGAGCTTCCCCCCGGAATGGAGCTCGGCTATGACGGACTCGCCTTCGAAGTCGACTGACGGCCACCTCGACCGGGACCAGATCGAGATCCCGGCCGGCCGGACCGCCGCGGGCCGTGTCCGCGTTCCGTCCTCGAAGAGCCTGACCCACCGCTGGCTCAACCTCGCCCTCCTGGCGCGCCGGCCGCTGACCCTGGAACGGCCGCTCCTCGCCGAGGACACCCGCCTCTTCCTCGCCGGGCTCGGCCGCTGCGGCTTCCGCGTCGACGAGAGGGGAGACGACGTGTTTCTGGACCCTGGGGAGGCGTCCCCGGAGGGGAGCCCGACGGGGGAGAGCCCGGAGATCGAGATCTTCTGCGGCAACGCCGGCACCATGCTCCGCTTCCTGGTCGCCACGCTCACCGTGGTGCCCGGCCGCTGGCGGCTGGACGGCATCCCCCGCCTGCGCGAGCGCCCGGTCCGGCCGCTGGTCGACGCGTTGCGCCGGCTCGGAGCCCGCATCGACTACCTGGGAGCCGAGGGCTACGTGCCGCTGCGCATCGAGGGCGCCAGCCTCCAGGCCGGCACGACCCTCCTGGACGCCGGAGAGTCGAGCCAGTACCTCTCCGCCGTCCTCATGGCCGCCCTCCGCGCGCCCGGCGAGGTCACGGTGGAGGTGACCTCCCTCACGTCGGGGCCTTATATAGATGTCACCCTCGGAGTCGCCGAAGCCGCGGGAGGCCGCATCGAGCGCCTCGGGCCGATGGCCTGGAGGGTCCACCCATCCGACCTGAAGATCGACCGCGCCCGGGTCGAAGGCGACTGGTCCGCCGCCGCCTATCCGGCCGCCGCCGCCGCGCTCACCCGAGGCCGAGTCGTCCTCGAAGGCCTGGAGCCGGCCTCCCGGCAAGGCGACCGGGGCTTCCTCGACCTGCTTCTGAAGATGGGAGCCGAGGCCGATTGGCGAAACGGAGAGCTGGAGGTCCGAGGCACCGGCCGCCTCATCGGCCTGGAAGCCGACCTCTCCGGCATGCCGGATCAGGTCCCGACCCTCGCCGCGCTCGGCCCCTGGGCCGAGGGAGAGACCCGCATCGTCAACGTCGCCCACCTTCGCATCAAGGAGAGCGACCGCCTGGAAGCCATGGCCACCGAGCTGCGCAAGCTCGGCGCCGAGGTCGACGAAGGCCCCGACAGCCTCCGCATCCCCGGCCACTGGTCCAACACCGCCCCGCCGACCCACCCCGTCCTCATCGACCCCCGAGGCGACCACCGCATCGCCATGGCCCTGGCCCTCGCCGGCCTCCGCCGCCCCGGCGTCACCATCGGCGCGCCCCACGTCGTCGCCAAGTCGTATCCGGGGTTCTGGGGGGATTTGGAGAGGCTGCTGGGCTGACCCCGAACGCAGACGGCGTTAACACGGAAGCTTTCGTCCTCAACGCGTCCGCAGTCGTCCTCAACGCGTCCGCAGTCGGCTTCAACAGGAACGCGTACATCCTCAACGCGAAAGCATCCGGGTTGAGGACGAACCGGGAAGTCAGCCGCCGAAAGCTTTCGTCCTGGACATGAGCGCGTTCAAGTCGAGGACGAAGGCGTTCGCGTTGAGGACGAACCGGGAAGTCGGCCGACGCAAGCTTTCGTCCTGGACACGGATGCGTTCGGGTTGGCGACGAACGCGTACGCGTTGACGACGAACCGGGAAGTCGGCTGACGAACGCGTACGGCGAGAGCATGGACGCAGTCGGGTTGAGGACGAACGCGTCCGTGTTGAGGACGAGAGCTTGCGGGTTGACGACGAAAGCTCTCGGCACGAGGACGAATCGGGGGAAAGCGCCTTTCCCTGGATCGAGTGTGGGAGCCCCGGCGGAGCTTCACCCGGCTCGCCCTTCTCCTCTCCTCGCTTGACGTAGTTGTGCCTTCAGGCCACCATCGGGCCATGGCTGAAGTCGACGTTCATGAAGCCCGGGCCCATCTCTCTCGGCTGCTCGTTCGAGTCGCTGAAGGTGAGGAGATCGTGATCGCTCGGGCAGGTAAGCCGATCGCGCGTCTGGTCCCGATCGAATCCAAGCCGATACGGCTCATTGGTCAGGATGATGGGCTTTTCGAGGTTCCCGAGGGCTTCGACGCACCTCTACCGGCTGAGATGCTGGCTCTGCTTTTCTCTTGAGAAAGTTCCGGCCTCAACGACTCCGGTGGGAGGAAATCATGAGCCAGCCCTTCGAGCTCGTCTACAGCGACGGGATCCCCATGGACGACGCTCAGCACCGGGCTCAGATGAACCTCCTGATCGACCTCATTGAGGAGGTCATGGAGTCTCGCGGCAAGGAGGATTACTTTGCTGGCGGGGACATGTTCGTCTACTACTCCCCCGAGCAGGCGAGGGACGTGGCAGCCGGCAAGCCCTACTTCCGCGGCCCGGACGTGTTCTTCGTCGACGACGTACCGCCCAAGCCGATCGCCGAACGCAAGGCCTGGATCTGCTGGGAAGAGAACGGCCGACTCCCGGATCTGATCGTGGAGCTTCTGTCTCCGTCCACCGAAAAGATCGACCGACGCGACAAGATGAAGCTCTACTCGCGGACCTTCCGTACGCGCGAGTACTTTCTCTACGACGTTGCCCAGGCGAACCTGGAAGGCTACCGTCTGGCCGGAGACCACTACCAGCCGATCCGGACCGGGGAACTGGGGCGCCTGAGGAGCGAGGTTCTCGGTGTGGATCTGGGCCTTTGGCAAGGCCGCGTGCGACGGAGCACGGCCACCTGGGCGCGGCTCTTTCAGACCGATGGAACCCTCGTGCCGACCTCCACCGAAGCTGCGCGCCAGCGAGCGGTCGCTGCCGAGGCTGAGGTGGAGCGGCTTCGGGCTCTGCTGAAGAGCCGTGGCTGAGCCCGGCTGGCAGAACCGACCGGGTCAGGCGGCCCGCAGGTCGCTCCAGCCCCATACACTGAATTTCCGACAGGCCGGACGGAAGCTTCCGTCGTCAACACGGACGCATCCGTCCTCAACCCGTACGCGTCCGTCGTCAACCCGGAGGCATCCGTCCTCAACTCGGAGGCATCCTTCCTCAACGCGGAAGCATCCGTCCTTAACGCGGAAGCATCCGGCTTCAACACGCAAGCATCCGGCGTGAACCCGGACGCATCCGGCGTCAACCCGGATCGGGGGAAAGCGTCTTTCCCTGGATCGGGCGAATCGGGGAATCCGGCCCTCCGGAGGCGTCCGATGGAACGCCGAAAGGCCTTCCTGTAGTCTCTTTCCAAGACGGCGGGGAGAAGCCCCGTCCGCCGCTCGAAGGAGGATGGACGCCGTGCTCGCCTTCCGTGGAAATCTGCTCGCCCACGCTCCCATCGTCGGAATCGCCGGCCTGTTGGTCGCCGCCGCGCCGGCTCCGACCGTCCAGCGCAGCCCGAGAACCTCGGTGGGCCATGGCCCCTCGACGAGAAGCTCGACGTCCATATGGCCCGGCTGGCGGCCTACGGTTTCTCCGGCGCCCTGCTGCCCTGCTCGTCGCCAACGCCGCCATCGTGAAGCTGGAGATGCAGGGCAAGCTCACCGTCCAGGATCCGATCGGCAAGTGGTTCGACGGCGTTTAGTCAAACCCAAGTGGTACGATAAGCCTATTCATGAAGAAAATCTCAAAAATTAAGTTATCCGTCGATAAGGTAAGGGCGTCTCGTGATGGTCACGAGTATCACGAGGCATGGACGGCTCGAAGGGCTATGCAACTCTTATGGCCTGAGAGCGATCTTTCTGCTATCGCAATTGAGGGGCTTTCATCTGCTGATCAACGACATGCATCGGCGGATGCCTCGGAAATTGCGGATATTACTCTTTATTACGGTGCGCCCGTTTTTGAGCACGCCGCGCGGACTACTATTGCACAGTTCAAGTATTCGATTGCTAACAGCGCTGTGGAGTTTCGGGCGGCACAGGCCAAGAAAACGATCACGAAGTTCGTGAAAGCGTACAAAGATTTCCGTAGAAGATACGGTAAAGGGCCGATCGACAAGCTTGACTTTGAGCTGATAACGAATAGGCCCATCTATCCACCGCTCCTAGAGGCAATAGAAGCTCTTGCCAAGGGCTTACCCCGAAAAGGGGAGATTTCAAGGCAAGCCGACCAGCTTCAGGCCGCGTCTGGTCTTAGTGGAAAGTCTCTCGCTGAGTTCGCTGGGAAGTGCGCATTTCTTGGTCGCATGGGTAATCTCACTTATACCAAGAATGAACTTGCGGCCTTGGTAGTCGATTGGTCTGCGACAAACGATCCCCCTGCTGTAGCACGGCTTGGTCAATTACGGCAGATGGTTCGTGACAAAGCCGGCAGCGCTGGAACTAATCAAAACCTTATCCGAAGGACGGACATTCTAGCAGCACTTGATGTAGGTGATGAAGATGAGCTACTGCCTTGTAAGTCTGCGCTCGTGGATGTAGGTGAAGTCGTTGAGCGCGAACAGTTCGACGATGCCCTCGCTCTCTTACGAGGACTCTCGGAGCCATTGCTCATCCATGCAACTGGTGGCGTCGGGAAAACAGTCTTCATGACTAGCCTTGCCCGTGCTCTGGAAGTTCAAAGCGAGGTTGTTTTTTTCGATTGTTTCGGCGGTGGCGCCTATCGTTCGCCTGAGGACTCGCGGCACTTGCCGAAAAGGGGCCTTATTCATATCGCAAACACACTTGCTTTTCGCGGCCTTTGCGATCCAATATTACCTGGCAGTACGGATGTACAGGCCCTACTCAATACTTTCAGGCGGCGACTCGTTCAATGCGTGGATACCCTCAGCAGGACAACTCCCGGCCGAGGGCTGACGCTATTTCTGGACGCAATCGACAATGCGGCTTTAGTGGCGCAAGAAAGAGATGAAGAGGCGTTTCCGATCCTCATTCTAGAGGTTCTCCATCACAAGCCGGTTACGGGAGTCACACTTATAGTTTCTTCTCGGACCGAGCGGAGGCCGTCAACCTATGCGCGGCATCGAGAGTTCAAGCTTCTTCCCTTTAACACAACGGAAGCGGGCATCTACCTGCGGTCTAGATTGAAGACAGTCTCACAGACGGAGGTCAAAGTTGCGCAGGCACGGTCGGGAGGAAATCCGAGGGTATTGGAATATCTCGTCAACAACGGCCGAGGAGTTCTCGACCAGTCTGAAATCAACAAGGAAGTCGCTTTGGATGATCTCATTCAACAGCGAATTACAGATGCACTCTCGACAGCAGTTGAGCGCGGACACGCGCAGGAAGATATCAACACATTTCTGGCAGGGCTTGCAGTCCTGCCCCCGCCTGTACCACTTGACGAGTATGCAGGAGCTCACGGATTCGACCTGAGTGCCATTGAGAGCTTTGCTTCCGACCTAAGTCCCCTACTGGAGCGAACGGGACAAGGGCTCATGTTTCGGGATGAGCCAACTGAGACGCTTGTACGCAAACGGTATGCCCCCTCCTTAGATTCGCTACGTAAGGTTGCCGCCAACCTTTTAAAACGACAGGACACTTCTGTATACGCTGCGCGTGCTCTTCCCGGACTTCTGCACACACTCGATGATGGGGAGCAACTCTTTCAGCTTGCCTTCGATGACCGGATACCAGCCTCTATTACAAGTACAGTAGGAAAACGAAATGTTAGGTACGCGCGAATCAAGGCGGCTGTTCTCCACGCAGCAATCAAGCGTGACTTCAATCGCCTTGTGCAGCTTCTTGTCGAGCTATCGAGTATTGCGGCTGTCGATCAGCGTGGCGTCAATTACATTCTTGATTATCCAGACTTGGTAGTAGCGGCACAAGATGTCGATGCAGCGCGGCGCCTTTTTGAAACGAGGACCGGTTGGCCAGGTGCACGCCATGCGAGACTTGCGATTGCCCAATCCCTCGCGGGCCAATCGGAAGAAGCAAGCCGTCATGCCATGAAGGCCCAGGAGTGGATCGAGCACTTTTTTAGGAGAGAAGAGCGCGACAATGGGCGAAATGACCCTAGCCCGGAACAGCCAGACATAGCGGCTATTCCATTCTTTCTGCTCTGCGAAGGCAAGGCCCAGGAAGCCGCTGAGTACCTGAGGAATTGGCAAGGTTGGTGGGCGTATGAAGTGAGTAATTATGTTGTTCAATACTTCCAGCTTGCGGCATTTACACGTCCGCTTTTATGTCGCACCTTTGCGCAGTTCGTCGATTCGATAGATACGATTGGGCCACTGGTGTCAGTTCTCGCATTTGATGGACTTCCGGAAGACACGACAAGGAAGCTTATCACCAAGCTTGATCGACTCTGTAAGCGTGCTAAGAAACTGCCTCTGGCAGATAGGTTTCTTAAGTTTCGTCACAAGGGCACCAATGATCTGCAATATGGTGTTCAGTATGCAGCAGCACTAGCACTATCACTTGGGCTAAACTCAGAAGCGCTCACAATATCTCGTCGTTTAACGGTCCGGAGGGTGTCTCTCTGGTCATTGCGAGACCAGTCCTTCTTTCAGGTGGATGAGGTTTTTTCATTTATAGCTTATAGCGCAGTACTGTCCGCAGCTCAAAAGAGACCGCTCCATGAAAAAGACATTGTGCCTCCCGAATTAGTGCCGATTTGCTCTAGGTTAAGAAATAACATCACCGGTAAATTTTTTGGAGATAAGATAAAAGCGATACTGCCAAAGTTTACACGAAATGAACGTGATGCTGGTAAGCCGAAGCCGGATACCTTAAGTTATGACCAAATGCGCCTTGCGGAACAGTTTGTGGATTATCAAATGCAACCGCTCTTGGAGTTGACGCGAGGATTTGCTGATTTCTTATCGGCTCCTCTTCATCGGGTGGATAAGACGTTCATAGCACTTTTAAAAACATGGGGTGACGTACGCAAGAATAGAGATCCTTATTTGGGACAAGGCCTTAGTAACCTATTTCGCTTGTTAGGTCTTGAGACTGCCCTCTTCGCACTTCAAGTACGCCGCGAACTGACACCTGCTTCGGTAGAACGTTTCCTGACGATGGTGCATAGTCAGGAAATCGGGCCGGCCACACTTGTTCAGATAGTTTCTATCCTGGCACAAAGGCCACCGCTTCACGAACTGGCAGGTCAGCAAGCCATGCGAGCGCGCTCTCTGATAGAGGTGGAAGACGATGTAGCGTCTCGTGCCTCTCTCTTGGGCGATCTCGGGCGGGCCATGCTTCCTGCAAGCATCGCTGACGCCTCGGTGTACTTTCGCGACGGACTGGAGCAGATGGATGCTATCGGATCGGGAGACTCCGAATTTACTAATGAATTAGTTATATTCGCCTCAACGATGAAAGGCAATGAACTTGCCGAGAGTGACTTTCACACGCTAACCAATATTTGTGAACTGAATATGGGCGAAGATCCCGAGAAATTCTTCTGGGGGGCATTTGCAGGCGGAGTTTCCAAGGCCGCAGGTGCCAGAGGATTAGCGAAACTAAGCCGCTGGGACGATCGATCAAAAGTGGACCTAGAACATACCTTGTTACCATATCTGACAGCGCTTGTTGAGAGTGGAAAGATTGAGACAGAGATCGCCCTCTGTCTCAATCGTTTAGCAAGGCCGGTCGAGTACTGGCATCATGGCACGAAAGAATTTGCAGAGGCTATCAGAAAGAAAGTAGGGGTAGCTAGGCCAGATATTATTTCGGAGCTCATACACCAGTACGAAGATGATAGGCATGGTCTTTTCAGCGATTGGACTGTGAAGCCACTTGCGGAACTCGCAGAAGGCGCGTTCGGTCGATTTTCTGAAACAACAGCTTATCTTGCTGCCGCTCAAAGACGTTTTCCCGAGTTGGGAGAAAGTTGTAATCGACATGTTAACTACAAAGGTAGCTCGGATGACGTTTTAGTTAAGAAAGTGGACGATGCCCGCGAGCAGGAACGCGCTACCCTCCAAGGAATTGTGAAGGCGACTAACCCAACAGACCGCAATTCATTGGCAGACGCGATTAAGGAGGTTGGCGCTCTTCGCTATGCATACGACCTTAAGGTCGAGTTTTTTTCCTCAATCCGAAGGAAGGTTCCGTTTGGCGGTCGAGCTGAGTACATACGTCATATCTGTGCTATCGAGCATCTGAATTTGTATTGGAAGCTCGAAGAGCTCAATGTATGTAAGTCTCGTTGGTTGTCCTCATCAGCTGCTCTTGGCGAAATATTCAGGGATCAGTCTAAAAGACTTGTTCGGACTCATATGGAGGACTTGGTAAGTGATAGGAGACTATCCGGACACCATCTCCACCAGATTTCCGAACTGACGGGTGTTCCTGGCTCCACATTAGTGCTCGAAATCATTACGACCTTCGCGCGCCCCGAAACGTCTGTCTCAGGTGCGATATGGCTTGCGATTGCCTCATTTATTGGTGCTGAAGCGGATGATGGTCAGGGTCAGCTCGCCCTAACTCGATTGCTCCGCAGTGATGCCGCCAAGCTCGCGAATACGGTCATCGATGGAGAGTCCCGGAAAGGACTATATCCTGAGGATGACGTGGAAGTGATTGCCGCGGGGCTCGTGTGGCGTATGCTTGGTTCTCCTTATGCGGCAGGGCGGTGGAGGGCAGCTCATAGCCTTCGGTCTTTTGCTAGATTCGGGCGGTGGAAGGTTGTTGACGCCTTAGTCAGTAAAATCAATAGTGAGGAGACAGCTGGTCCTTTCCAGGCGAGTGAGCTTACGTTCTACTTTCTGCATGCTAGGCTATGGATGCTTATTACTCTTGCCAGAATTGCGCTCGACTACCCGATCGAGGTGGCCAGATATAAAGATAGTCTTTTAAAATTCGCGATGGAGGAGAGCAAGCCTCATGTTCTCATGCGGCACTTTGCCGCCCGTGCATTGTTGACTTGCATTGATTCTGGGCATCTTGAGCTGCCGGATGAGGCGATCACGCATCTGCGAGTAGTTGATCTATCTCCTCACGAGCGCCTGCGAAAGAAGGTAAGGTGTGGCGGAGGCTTCTATCAGGGGCGGCCACCTTCGGCGAAGAAGTCTAAGTTTCATCTTGACCACGACTTTAATAAGGACGACGTTGATTATCTGGCACAGGTATTCGGCAAATCGTTGTGGAAAGTTGAAGACATCATGGGGGAGGTTGTTCATCAACTCGCCCCAACTGTGAAAAGCATGTATGAGACTGGCGGCGGAGTTGCAGGAAGCAGAAGTAGCTCTCGTTGCATGAGCATGGAGTACCACACCTATGGACAGCAACTTGGCTGGCATGCGCTCTTCTTTGCTGCGGGGAGGCTTTTGAGGGACTCGCCAGTCACGAATGATTGGTGGCATGAGGATGATCCGTGGGGCTATTGGCTGAGCCGCTTTCTTCTTACCCGGCAGGACGGACTCTGGTTGTCTGATGGAATGGACAGGCTACCGCTTGATACGGCCACAATCCTCCTTGAGACAGATAAAAATGAAGTTGTGCTTACCGGCGACCGCGACAAACTTCTGCAGCTCGCGGGAATTGACTCACGTGTTGGCAAGCAACTTGTTGTTGATGGCATGTGGTACTCAGTCGATGGCATCAGAATTCGTATCTCGTCTGCTCTTGTGGCGCCTAGCAAGGCGCAGAGGTTGGCGCGTCGTTTAATACGCGAGGACCCTATGAGAGCCTGGCTCCCGGTATATGATACAGGCGATGAGAGCGACGAATGCCTCAGGTTTAATAGGAAGAATGAATACGCGCCGTGGATTGTTCGCCAGTCCGGAGAGGCGAGGCTTGACGAACATGATCCCTTGGGCGACCATGATGCCAACTTGAGGTCGCGTATTGGGCGGGAATATCTATCCGCGTTTTCACTAACAACCACTGATCCATTCGGGCGCACGTGGCATGATAGGCACAACAGAGTAGTCTTGCGTGCTCAGGCTTGGGCTCATGACAAGGTTCGCGAGGACGGATCGGGTTCAGGTCTTCGCCTACTTTGCTCAACGGCATTCCTGAAATCGCTATTAAGAAGTTTCAAAAGCAACCTGCTGCTTCTTGTTTCTTTAGAGCGATATGAGGGAAGAGACTTCAAGGTAGGCAGTAAGTTCACGCATACCATCGCTGTTGTTCGGGTCACAGAGTCGCTAGACTTTGAGTTTTATGGGGGTCGTGTCAATTATGTTCACGAATCGCGTTGGCGGTAGGTCGGCCGCCGCACCGCGGACCTTCGCCGCCTCGATCGCGGTGGACAGGGTCGCCACCGTGGTACGTGGTGTCGTTGAACAGGCACTGTACCGGAGAAGCCCCGCCCGTCGCTCGAAGGAGGATGGACGCCGTGCTCACCGCCTTCCGTGGAAACCTGCTCGCCCTCGCTCTCGTCGTCGGAATCGCCGGCCTGTTGATCGGCGCGGCTCCGGTGAAAGGTGTCAGAGGATTCTGGTAGCGCGGCGGAACCTCGAAGCGTCAGCCCAACCTGACCCCGGACGAGTTGGCCGAGGCGGCGGTGCAGGCTGGAGTCGATCCGCTCTATCGTGCCCTGGAGCGACAGCTCTCCGAGGTCTTCGTCCGCCGGACCACGCGCAGCTCCCTGGTCTTCTATGGCCGGTTCAGCGGCGCCTCCAAGGCGGTCTTCAGTCTGCTCCCGCTCGACAGCTCCGCGCCCTCGGGCCTCCGCTTCATCCTCTACCTGTACCGGCTCGCGGGGTTTCTCGGCGTTTCCATCGCCCAGGTCGAAGCCGCCTTGCCCCAGGTGCGCGAGCCCTGGAAGTACTACGCCACGGCGGATGAGGATGCATCCGGGTTCGCCGGCTACTTCCGGGATGCCGAGGAAGTGGACCGCTTCCTGGAGCTGTTCCAGCAATCAGCCGGGCACCCGGCCAACTCCGCCCCCGGCGCCCTCGGACCGTTGGAGTTACAGGGGAGCCAGCTCGCCGACCAGCCCGGCTGATTCGCCGGCCTTCCCGGTGCTGCGTTGGGCGCGTCCGGCACGACGCCGGAAGCGTCCGGCACGGCGACTGAAGCATCCGGCATGATGACGGAAGCATCCGGGACGACGGCGGAAGCATCCGGCATGACGCCGTAACGTTCGGTGCGACGCCGGAAGCATCCGGGATGACGGCGGACGCGTCCGTGGTGAAGACGGAAGCATCCGGCACGACGACTGAAGCTTCCGCCATGACGCCGTCAGCGTTCGGCACGACGGCGGACGCATCCGGGACGACGGCGGACGCGTCCGGCATGATGACGGAAGCATCGGGCACGACGACTGAAGCATCCGGCATGACGACGGAAGCCTCCGGCGCGGCGCCGGAAGCATCCGGCATGACGCCGGAAGCGTCCGGCACGGCGCCGGATCGGGGGAAAGCTCCTTTCCCTGGATTCGGTGAATCGGGAAATCCGGCGCGCCCGGGGCGTCTGTGGAACACCGAAACGCCTTCCTGTAGTCTCTTCCCCAGACGGCGGGGAGAAGCCCCGTCCGCCGCTCGAAGGAGGATGGACGCCGTGCTCACCGTCTTCGCTCCCCTCGTCGCAATCGCCGGCCTGTTGATCGGCGCGGCTCCGGCTCCGACCGTCCAGCCCAACCCGAAAACCGCGGTGGTCCATGGCCCCCTCGGCGAGAAGCTCGATGTCCACATGTCCCGGCTGGAGGCCTACGGGTTCTCCGGCGCCCTGCTCGTGGCCAAGGGCGGCGAGGTCGTCCTTCAGAAAGGCTACGGCTTCGCGGACGCCGACCGGAAGGCCCCGTTCACTGCGGACACGGCCTTCGACATCGGCTCGATCACGAAGCAGTTCACCGCCGCCGCCATCGTGAAGCTGGAGATGCAGGGCAAGCTCACCGTCCAGGACCCGATCGGCAAGTGGTTCGACGGCGTCCCCGACGACAAGAAGGCGATCACCCTCCATCACCTCCTGACCCACAGCTCCGGCATGGACGACGTCTTCGGCGACGACTACGACGAGATGCCACGCGACGAGCTGGTGAAGCAGGCACTGGCCTCGAAGCTCCTCTGGGCGCCCGGCGGTGCCGACGGTAGATACCAGTACTCGAACGCCGGCTACAGCCTGCTCGGCGCGGTCGTGGAGAAGGCCTCGGGTCAGCCGTACGAGATCTACCTCAAGGAGAACCTCTGGAAGCCCGCGGGCATGACCCGCACCGGCTACCGGCTCCAGGAGCCCGGCCCCCTGGCGCGGGGAGTCCGCGACGGCAAGGACTGGGGCACGCCGCTGGACCACGCCTGGGCACCGGAAGGCCCCTGGTGGAACCTCCGGGCGAACGGCGGCGTGATCTCCACCGTCGGCGACCTCTACAAGTGGAACCAGGCGCTGGAAGGCGAAGCCATCCTCTCGAAAGAGGCCAAGGCCAAGCTCTTCACCCCCCACGTGGCCGAGGGCGAGGAGGGCAGCTCCCACTACGGCTACGGCTGGGCCATCTTCAAGACCCCGCGCAACACCCGCCTCATCGCCCACAACGGAGGCAACGGCATCTTCAACGCCGACTTCCGGCGCTACGTGGACGAGGGAATCGTGGTCATCATCGGCTCGAACCGCTCCGACTTCCCCTCGATCCCCGCCGTGGGACCGCTCACGCGCCTCATCTTCGCCGCCGACTACACACCGCCCCCGGCCGTCGTGAAGCTCGACCCCGCCGACCTCCAAAAGCTCGCCGGCACCTACACCCTCCCCACGGGAGGAAACCTCATCCTGACCCTCACCGAAAGCCCCACCGGCTGGCCCGGAATCACCCTGACCCCGGAAGGAAAAGATGCCTTCCTCCTCCTCGCCGGAGGAGGAGCCGAAGCCAGCGCCGACCGGGAAACCCGCCTCCTCGCCGCCCTGGAAAAAAGCCGAAAAGGCGACTTCGCCCCCCTCGCCGAAACCTTCGATGTCCCCCTGGAGCGAGTGAAGGCAAGAGGCCAGGAAACCATGGCTCGGATGGAAAGCGAGAACGGCCCCTTCAAGTCCTTCGAACTGCTCGGAACCGTCGACCGCGGAGGCCGGCTGTCAACGTGGATTCGACTCCATCACGAGAAGGGCTCGGTGCTCATGGAGTACGCCTGGGATGGTCCGGTCGTGGCGCAGTACCGGGAGCATGAGAAGGCTCCGGGCGGGGTTTTTCTGCCGGAGAGCGGCTCGACGTTCGCTTCGTATGATCTGCGTTCGGGTGCCGTGTCGCGGGTTGGAGTGGAGGGTGGGGGGCTGGTCTTGAGGGTGGCGGGCGGGGAGGTGCGGGCGATGAGGGGCGCCGAGTAGACTCGGAATGGGCGCGCCCTTTTCTCCCCTGTTGAGGCTATTCCCCCAGTTCATAGAGAACTGCGTACGAATGATTTATAACAGGACGACGCACGGAGAGCGCGAGGGTCCGCTCTCCGCCTTGGGGATCTTCATCCATCCAAAGCGCATCGCGAGTATTGCAACGGTCTGTTTCATCCCTGTTGATGTGGTGCGTGCCGTAAGTTAGTGCTATTGCGCGATAGCCTGACAACTTCACTCTCCAGGGAAAATGGAAAAATAGAGCGATGCTATCCATCTCGTAGAGAACATCCCAGACGTCTCCATAATAGAGTCGACCGTCCTGTCTAAACTGAGATGGAAAGCCTTGCTTTAGGGAACGTAACTCCAAATCAGCTCTTGTTAAAGGAAACCAGTTCTGAAGCTCGAACTCGCGCCGGTAGCCATATTTTTCACCTGCAGAAAGACCGGGCCTGAGATTGACAAAATACTCTAGGCTTCGATCGGACTTTGCTCCGAATCGAACTTCGGGGCGATGGAGGTCACCTCCCACGGGTGCATCGATATCGACCTCTTCAGAAAGAAGGTGAATAACAGCGTCTTCGCTTTTGTCGAGTCCAGTGTCGAGCGCATGATGAAACGAATCCCACGGTTGGCGAACAACTGCCTCGTGGTACACCTGTACAAATAGCGACGATCGTTGCAATCGATTGTGCACGACGCCCTTAGTAAAAACAAAGGGATGGTTTCCTGGTGGAAGCTCGAACTGGCGCCGGAGATCTTGGAGGTGCTTAAGGATGTGGGAAACTGAGCGCATGAAGCTGCCGGGATCCCAGAAATCAAATACAGCCGGAGTTTGTAAATTTTCGGCGAGTTGGGGAAGGCGCGTGCCAGGATGCACGATGATCGCCATTGGCTTCTTCAGCGTTGCTGCAAGGATGCATTCCTCATTTGGCCAACGGGAAGCCTCAATAGGGGAACCTGGGGAATCGCGTGCTACTGGACCGAGCAATATGACCACAGCGTCGGCGGCGCCCATCCGACTTTGAACGACGCTTGCAGGCGGCCTATCAAGGTCTGGTTCGTCAAAGACATCGACATCAAACTCGAGAACCTGAAGTAAGCGTCGAAAGGGCTCCAAGAGGTGTCCGTATGCAGAACTGTACGATAGAAAAACCTTCGGCATGGCTTTGTCCTCAGCAACTTGGATGACGGCGAATATTTGGTAAGGACTCAGTCCCGAACGGACGGCGTCACGCGCGCAATGCAATCTTCTGTAGCGAGGCCTTGACATCCTCCTTGAGTCGGGTTACGCCTCTATGCTTGGATTGTGACTTCATGCTACAACGTGCGAGGTTATCCGCCAAGCATAGAGAATAAGTTGCATGGCTCTCTCCTCGGCTGGAAGGTGGCGCTGCACTCCATGAGGGTTACCCGCCGATACGGCGGGATGGGAAGCCCAAACGGGGGCGATGACAGACTCTATGGCGACCCCTGAGGATAGGGAGACTGCTATGAGTAAGGCAATGGCTGTCAAAACTACAGACCTGAGACGCGGCGAGAAGTTTGATCTCCTCGACGAGGAAAGCCTCGGCCAAGATCCGGAAGTCCTGCCTTTGACGAAGGCTCAGCGAGAAGAGCTGGAACGACGGCTCGATGAGCTAGAAGGCGAAGGCCCGATCGGGCTCTCGTGGGATGAGGTCTTGGCCCAGGTTCACTCGCGGTGAAGCCCGTCTATCGGCCTGCCGCTGCGGCGGCATGCTAGGCTTCATTCGCCATGCTATCGATCATTCCCCACAACCTTCACTGGCTCTCCGAGCCATTCGAAAAGGATCTGTGCGCCCACGGCGGAATCACGGTCAGCCTTGACGATCAAGTGCTGGTCGACCAGGCGGCGGAGGATTGGAGTCTGAGCGCTGCGGCGTTGATGCTCCTTCGCACGATCAGTCGCGATCACGCATCGGACGAGCGGGTTGGCGAACATCTTGTTCCTTGCTGCGGTCATGCCATGTACACGCAGGATGGCTCGGCGGATGTGCTGATCGTAGAGTGTAACAACGGAGTTGACTGGGAGGTTCGCCACCAGGACGGCGTCGTGGAGCTGCGATTCGAGAATGGGACCGAGGTCACTGTGTCGACCCGGGAATGGCGAGGTGCAGTCCTGGAGTTTGCCGATGCGATCGCCGCTTTCTACGATGCGAGCGCGGCCAAGCAGCCGGCTGACGAGCTCGAGGCTGAAGGATTCGAGGCCTTTCGGGTGGAATGGGCACGGCGGCGTGAAGCGGTGGCGGGGGACTGACGAGGTCTCGAGAGCCTTCAACTCGGCAAACCGTGTTCGTCGTAACCGAGGATCTCTTCGGGTGTCCTGGAGTCTCGGACGGGTATCCGGGAGCAATGCAGGGCAATAGTCTCGAGGTCATCTGCCAGGGGCACGACTCCTCCTGCCTTGGTATCGCGGGCAAGCCGAGCGAGCCTCTCAGCTTCGGAATTGCAGATTCTCCGGGCCATGGTTGACACCTCAGGTGTGCAGCGAGCCTATCGCCAGAATTCTAGCATCGCCCGGCAGGTAGCCTATTCTGGGATGCGACTGGACCAACAAGCAAGGCTGCCCAAAGTCACGCATGCCCATGCGCTAGCCAAGGCGTCGTCCGGGATCTATTCTCTGTTCACGGTCGGGCGGTGAGGGCTCCCCGGGGGTTCCTGGGGGCAATGAAGCAAATCGGAGGGAGTCGGGAAGTCAGAAGGTCCGGAACGTGTGCGGTCGGGCTGGCCGCACACGAGACAGCCGGAGATGTCGAAGCGGGGGAGCCTGAAAGGGCTCCCTTTCGTCGTTCGGCCGGTCACACCCGCACAGTACCCACGAGACGCCAAAGGGTAAACTCGCCCTGGTACGCACCGGGTCGGTGGTCGGTGCGTCTGGCGAGAAGGGAAGCCCGATGATCTTTCATGTGACCCTTGAGCATGCAGAAGATGGCTGGGTCGTGGTGGAATGCCCCGCGCTGCCGGGCTGCGTCTCCCAGGGGAAAGACGAGAAGGAAGCTTTGGAAAACATTAGGGAGGCCATTACCGCCTGGCTGTGGGCCGAGGACCAGAAAGCGGTGGCCGTCCTCGCCAAGGAGGACGGCCACGTCCCGATGATGGTGGCCGTGTAGCCATGCCAAAGTCACGCATGCCCATGCTCTAGTCAGGGCCTCTCCCAGGATCTATTCTCTCTTCACGGTCGGGCGGGAGAAGGCTCTCCGGGGGTTCCTGGAGGCGATGAAGGAAATCGGGGGGAGAAGGGCTGTCGGAGGTTCGGAACGTGTGCGGTCGGGCTGGTCGCACGCGAAAGGACGGAAGACGGCGAGGCGAAGGCGGCGAAGACTGCGAAGCGGGGGAGCCTGAAAATGGCTCCCCCTTCGTGTTTCTGGGTCACCCTGACAGGGGCTCGGAGAGCCCACGGCTCACGGCCCCGATTGCCAGTCCCGCTTGGTGATCAACCGCGCGCCGCGGTGATAGGTCAGGTAGGAGTAGGCCCACTCCCAGATCACGAAGAAGCGGTTCTTGAAGCCGATCAGGTAGTAGATGTGGATCACCAGCCAGAGCCACCAGGCCAGGAGCCCGCTGAAGCGGAGCCGGCCGAATTCCACCACGGCCCGCTTGCGGCCGATCGTCGCCATCTGGCCTTTGTCGATGTAGCGGAACGGCTCGATCTTGCGGCCGCGCAGGCGGTCCCGGATCGCGCGAGCCGCCCAGCGTCCCTGCTGCATGGCGACGGGGGCGAGGCCCGGCAGCGCGGGACCGTCCGGAGTCTCGCGGCAGGCGGCCTGGTCGCCGAGAAGGAAGACATCGTCGAAGCCCGGGAGGGTGAGATCGGGGCCGACGATCACGCGGCCCTGGCGATCGAGCGGAATGTCGAGCGCGGTGTGGAGCGCGGCGTTGAGCGGCGAGGGCTTGACGCCGGCCGCCCAGATGACCGACTTCGCGGGCAGCCGCTCCTCGTCGGAGCCGCCGCTTCGGGCGAGAACCAGGCTCTCCCCGTCGATCGCCCGCACCATGCAACCGGTCCAGACCTGGACTCCCAGCGATTCGAGGTCGCGCCTCGCCTGGGCTCCCAGCTCCTCGTGGAAGGCGGGAAGGAGGCGCGGGCCGGCCTCGATGAGGATCACGCGCGCGGCGCTGGGATCGATGTGCCGGAAGTCCCGGCTGAGCGTGAAGCGGGCGATCTCTCCGAGGGTCCCCGCAAGCTCGACGCCGGTCGGTCCGCCGCCGACGATCGCGAACGTGAGCCAGGGGCTCGGCGCCGCTCCCTGGGAGCCTTCGACCTCCGCCCGTTCGAAGGCGGTGAGCACCCGGCGGCGGATCTCCGTGGCCTGCTCCAGCGTCTTGAGGCCGGGCGCGAACCGCTCCCACTCGTCGTGGCCGAAGTAGCTGTGCTCGGCGCCGCAGGCGAGGACCAGGAAGTCGTAGGGGATCTCGCCCGCGTCCGTGACGACGCGATGCTCCCGGGGGAGCACGCCCCGGACCTCGGCCATCAGCACCTGGACGTTGCGCGCCCGGCGGAAGATGCTCCGGATCGGAGTCGCGATCTCGGCCGGGCTGAGCCCGGCCATCGCCACCTGATAGAGGAGAGGCTGGAAAAGATGGTGGTTGCGCCGGTCGAGCAGCACGACCTCCACGCCGGAGCAACCCGCCAGCCCCTTGGCCACGTTCAAACCCGCGAAGCCGCCGCCGACGACGACCACCCGGGTCGGGCTCTTCGGGCCGGGAGTCGGTTGAGTGCTCGTCTCCAAGGTTCCCTTCCTCTCCGCCTGCCTCAGGTCACATCCCGGCAGGCTCCCCGCCGGGATGATACTTCCAAACGGCGCGGCCCTCCGGCGGCCGTCAGGCCGGCAGGGCGGACGCGGGCGCGGTCTCCGAGGGCTTCCGGCGCAGGATCGCGGCGGTGACCAGGGTCACGATGAGGCCCACCGGGAAGACCTCCATGAAGGTGATGGCGGAATTGTAGAGCGGGTTGTCGTAATACTTGGCCATGGCGGCCAGCTCCGCGGCCTTCGCCTGGATGGCGGCCGCGGTCTCGCCGTCGGCGCGCATCTTCGCGAGGCAGTGCGCGGTGTACTGGTCCAGGAAGTCGGGGTAGAAGTTGAAGTAGGTGATCTCCCAGGCGACCACGTAGATGGCGCAGGTGATCAGGGTGATGAGGATGCCCACCTGGAACGCCTTGCCGAAGCTGATCGCGCCGTCGCCGACGCTGTCGCGGTACGACTTCACCCCGAAGAAGACCATCAGGAACGCGAGCACCATGGAGCTGTAGCCGGCGACCTCGCTCATCTCGAAGTCGATGGTCTTGCTCATGGTCAGGGACATCATCACCGCCGAGACGGTCATCAGGATGAGGCCCGAGGCGAGACCGTAGCGGAGCACGATTTTCTTCATTGCCGTTTTCCTCCCTTGGTAGGCCCCCAGGCTAAGCGGCACGCGGCCTCGCCGTCGTCCTCCGTTCGGGTGATTTTCGGGTCAAACCGGGGCTGGAAGGAGAAATCATACTTTCGTTGACCCCCACCAGGGGGATCAATCAGGGGATCAGGCCCAACTCCCGCCCCTTCGAGACAGCCTGGACCCGGCGATTGACCTCCAGCTTGAGGAACAGGCGGGACGAGTGGGTCTTCACCGTGTTCTCGGAGACGAAGAGCCGCTCGCCGATCTCCCGGTTGCTCAGCCCCTCCGCGATGAGGCCGAGGATCTCGTGCTCGCGCTGGGTGATGCCGAGCTCCTTGAGCCGGGCGGTGTCGAGCACGAACGGCCCGCCCTCGGGCACGCGGATCTCCCGGACGACGACAACTTCCACCTCCCGGGTGCGGGCCATCCGCAGGCCGAAGTAGAGGCCGAGGGCGGAGAAGATCACCGCCACGAGGCCGCCGTAGATCTCCGAGGGATAGGCGCGGACGAAGTGCTGGTATTCGAGGATCTTGAGCAGGGCGATCAGCACGCCGCCGGCCAGTCCGTAAACGATGGCGCGTTTCATCGGCGGGGAGCATAGCGTGGCGGGGGCTGGTCTAGACTCTTGCTGCCCGACCCCTTCCGCCAAGGAGCCTTCAGCGTGAAATCGACTCCCGTCTATTCGCCAGACCCGGCCCGGGGCTGGATTCCCTGGGCCGTCCTCGCTCCGTTCCTCGGCGTCCTGTTCGTGGCCGCGCCCCTGCTCGGCGTGTCCAAGGTGCTGGAGGCGCTCGGCTTGGTCGACGCGATGCTCAACCCCTTGGGCCTCGCCGGGCTCGCGGCGTTCCTGGTCTTCCCGTTCTCCGGAATCGGGCTCGCGGTCCTGGCCTGGGTGCGCTTCGCCGAGCGGCGGCCCTTCGCGTCGATCGGCCTGGCGAGGGAGGGGAAGGGGGCGCGCTTCCTGCGCGGTTGGGCGATCGGCGTCGCCACCAGCTTCGCCGTGGTGGCCGGGATCTGGGCGGCGGGCGGCTACGAGGCGCGGGCGTTCGGGGAGGCGCTGGGCTCGCCGAAGGCCCTGATGAGCATCGCGCTCCTGGCGGTCGGCTTCGCCGTGCAGTCGAGCGTCGAGGAGATCCTCTTCCGCGGCTGGCTGCTCTCGGCGATGGCCCGCAAGGTCCATGTCGCGGTCGCCGTCGCAGCCGTGTCCACGGTCTTCGCCCTGCTGCACTTCTCGCCGGGCCAGCCCCTGCTCGTCACGCTCAACCTCTTCCTGTTCGGGGTCTTCACCTGTGCCTGGGCCGTCAAGGGCGGCCAGATCTGGACCGTGATGGGCTGGCACGCGGGGTGGAACTGGCTGCTGGGCATCGGTTTCGACCTGCCGGTCACCGGCGTGGACACGGGAGTGCCGGCGCTGCTCGTCCAGCTCACCCCCCGCGGCTCCGTCCCGCTGACCGGCGGCGCGCAGGGTCCGGAAGGGAGCTTCGTCTGCACGCTCCTGTTCGTGGCCGGAATCGGGTTCATCGCCTGGCGCTCCAAGGGCAGCCGCGCCGCCCAGGAAGCTCGGCACGGAGGCGCCGTTCAGGTCTCCGGCAGATCCCCATAGATCGGCCAGCGCGCCTTGGCGACGTGCTCGAAGAGCAGCGCCGTCTCCATGTGGGCGACCTCGGGGCGCTCGGTGAAGGCGGTGAGGGCCAGCTCGCGGAGATGCTCGGCGTCCCGAACGGCCACGTGGAGGAGGAAGTCGTCCTCGCCGCTCGTGTGGTAGACGGCCACCACCTCCGGCATCTCCAGGGCGTGGGCCCGGAACGCCTCCACCAGCTCGCGGGAGTGGCGGGTCAGGCGGATCGCCACGATGGCCTGGAGCCCGATCCCCACCTCCTTCGGGCTCACCCAGGCGTGGAAGCCGTGGAGGATGCCCTCCTCGATCATCCGCCGTACCCGCTCCAGGCAGGTGGACTGCGCGATGCCCAGCCGCTCGGCCAGCTCCTTGTTGGGCAGCCGTGCGTTCTTCTGCAAAGCCACCAGGATCTCGCGATCGATTCGGTCCAGCTCCCGCATCGGGGCCTCCTTCCGAAGAAAATTCGGATACCCGTCCGACTGTGAAGGATGGATTCTACGATGAAGTCATCCAAGAGGAGGAAATCCGATGACCACCCACTCTCTCGAAACCCTTGCCGTCCACGCCGGCCGCGGTGGCCTCACCGGCCTGGGGGTTCATGCTCCGCCGATCGACCTGTCGTCCACCTATCCCCTGGGAGCGCTCGACGAGGCCACCGCGAGCCTGGAGGAGCTGGCCGCGGGCGCGAGAACGGCGGCGAGCCCGGTGTACGGCCGGCTGCACAACCCCACCGTGGCGCGCTTCGAGGAGGCGCTGGCCGAGCTCGAAGGGACGGAGGACTCGGTCGCCTTCGGCAGCGGCATGGCGGCGATCACCGCAAGCCTGCTCGCGGCCCGGGCGCGGCGCGGCGGGAGCCACATCGTCGCGGTGCGGCCGATCTACGGCACGACCGATCACCTCCTCAGCAGCCCTCTTCTCGGGATGACCGTGACCTGGGTTCTCGCCGGGGAGATCGCCGCGGCGATCCGGCCGGACACGGCTCTGGTGGTCATCGAGACCCCCGGCAACCCGACGCTGGGCCTGGTGGATATCGCGAGCGTGGTCCGGCAGGCCGGAGACGTGCCGGTGCTGGTCGACTCGACCTTTGCCACGCCGGTCCTCCAGCGGCCCTGCTCCCTGGGCGCGGCGATGACGCTCCACAGTGCCTCGAAGTTCCTCGGCGGCCATGGCGACGTGATGGCCGGAGTCGTGGCCTGCGACAACGCCTGGGCGGTCGAGCTCCGGAAGGTCCGCCTCGCGACCGGCGCCCTGCTCCATCCGCTCGGCGCCTATCTGCTTCATCGCGGCCTGCCGACCCTGCCGCTGCGGGTGAAGGCGGCGCAGGCCGGCGCGCAGCATCTGGCGCATCGTCTCGCCGGGCACCCAGCCGTCGAGAAGGTCCTCTATCCCGGCCTGGACGCCTGCGATCCGCAGCACCTGATCGGCCGCCAGATGAGCGGCCCCGGCACCGTCCTGAGCTTCGAGGTGAGCGGAGGCCTGGCCGCCGCCGCACGGGTGATGTCCGCAGTGCGCCTGATCACCCCGGCCGTCAGCCTGGGCTCGACCGACACCCTGATCCAGCACCCGGCCGGCCTGACCCACCGGGTCGTCTCCGACGAGGCCCGCACCGCCGGAGGCATCACCCCCGGCCTCCTGCGCCTCTCCGTGGGCCTGGAGGATCCGGAGGATCTCTGGATGGATCTCGCCGCCGCGCTGGATGCGGGGATGATGGAGGCGGTCGGATCGGCCGAGGAGGCGAGCCTGGTGGCGGTGTAGGCGCAAGGCGCTTGCCTCTTCGTCGTTCCCCCTAGGAGTAGCGCCGCGACGGCAAAGTCACGCATGACCATGCGCTAGGCAGGGCCGCCCCGGGGGTCTATTCTCTGTTCACGGTCGGGCGGGGGAGGCTCCCCGGGGGTTCCTGGGGGCGATGCAGCAAATCGAGGGAGACAAAGAAGATCGGGAACGTATGCGGTCGGGCTGGCCGCATACGAAGACCCGAAGAGTCAAAGCGGGGGAGCCGAAAGGCTCCCCTCTTTGGTTTTCAGGCGGTCCAACTCCGAAGAGCTCAGGCGTGCAGACGAGCCAGGGGCTGGCCTGGATCAGTCCCGGAAGACGTCTTGGAGAGCCTCGGCAGTCAAGACGCGCTCGCCCCATTCGAGGAGGCGGTCCGCATCCGCAGCGCGCACCCGCTCCTCGGTTTCGAGATCCAGCGGTCCGAACTTCAGGCGAAGAATACGAAGCAGCAGCCGGGCTTCCCCCTCCTGCCGGCCCTCCTGGAGAGCCTTCTCGCGAAGCTCACGATCCCATCGGTCGATACTTTCAAGCAGCATGGTTTCGATCTCCTCAAGGCTGGACGCGGCGGAGGCTTCCTCCTGGGACAATCCGAGCCGCGGCAGGATGAGCTTTCGCAGCCAGGTCTCGAACGCCTCCCGCAAGGAGGCCTCGGAAGGCGGGATGCTCCGCCGCAGCCGATGAACGCTCTCCGCCGATGGGCGAAGAAGAGCCGTAGCTGAGGTCGTGTCGTCCCACGATTTTTCCGACGTAACTCTATCGCGAAATCTCAGTGGAGCGACACAAATTACCTGGTAATGCACCGGCTGGATCTGGAAGGCTGGAGCCCCGTCCAGGGCGTGCTGGTTCCGATGCGGGAGATCGTCTGCCGCAGCCGGCAATCGATCACCTCCGGCGATCCTCGGCCCTCAATCCGGAAGAACGGAATCGGGAGGGAGATCGGCTCTTGCGATCGGACCGGCCGAGGAGGCGAGGCGGTGTCGGTGGAGGCGCAAGGCGTTTTCCGGAGCCGCTTCGGGCTTCGGAGAGACGCTTCGCCGTCGCGACGAAGCGCTTCGGGAGACGGCGAAGCGCTTCGCCGCGCCGCCGAAGCCCTTCGGGAGACGCCGAAGCCCTTCGCCGTGACGGCGAAGCGTCTCGGAATCCGCCGAAGCCTCTCGGGAGCCGCTGAAGCGCTTCGTCGCGGCGGCGAAGCCCTTCGGAAGCCGGCGAAGCGCTTCGTCGCGCCGCCGAAGCCCTTCGGGAGACGACGAAGCGCGTCGGGGAGACGACGAGACGCTTCGGCGTGAGGCTCATCCTCTGGTTTGGGAGGCTCCTCCCGGTGCCACCATCGTTCGTCACGCGGGAGGAACGGCTCCTCCCCGTGCCGCTATCGCTCATCCTGTGGGACAGAAGGCTCGGCCCCGTGCTGCGCTCCTCCCGAGGGAGGTCGTGTCCCAACTCAGTGTAGGCGGCACGGAAGGGTCCGAGTGCTCCCGGACTGCGGTAGGTTCCTCCCCGAAGGGGGAGGAAGTCCTCTCGCGATCCCAGAGAGACGGCTGGCGCGAGTCTGGGTGCGTTGGGGAGGAACCCGCCGAAGATCCCGCCCCGCTTCTCCAGCGGTTCCAGCGGGAAGACTTCTAAACAGTGCTGGGGCCGGTTCCCAAGAGGGACCGGCACAATTCAATCAGTGATCCCGACATTGCGGACCTTGCTAACGTTGCAGGCACCTGCAGGGGGCTTTGTGTATCGTGTTGCGCATTAAGTTGACGCGTCGGCCATCCCTGCGTTATGCTCTGTTTAAACGGACTAAACCCGAAGGGGGGCTGGCTCCATGGCGTTCGAGGATGATTTCAAAAATGCCTTTGAGGAAGGCAAGGCTCACGGGGGAAGCATTGCGGCTTATCGTAAGGAGTGGGTAGGGGCTTTGCGGGAAAAGATGGTTTTGCGCGTCTTTAGGCAAGCGCAGTTATACCTAGGTGAGAAAGAGTGTGCTTCCGAAGCGTACATTATCAATGAGACAGAAGTATATTTTCGATGCACAGGCCACGAATTGAAGTTCGATTTCGACAACGGGACCGGCACGATCTCATGTCGATCTTCAATTCAAAGCCTCAATGAAACATACGACCCGAAGGTGAAGGTTTTGAACACGTTCCGCGTTGAGGCTAAGTTGATTGCTTTCGGCCGCGTTATTGGCGCCTTGGCGGGCTAAGCCGTCAGCAGATCCCGCATCGGCCAGGGCTTGCGGGAGATCCCCGCCGCCATCGCCGGGGTGCAGCCCTTCAAGGTCCGGTGCGACCACGTGAAGTTGTAGCTCGCCACGAACAGCGCGACCGCCGCCCGCAGGTTGTCGCGCTTCTTCGAGAAGCCCGCGGTCAACCGTGTGAACCTGCGGGACATCATGCGGGCGTGAAGGTTGACCCGCTCGACATGCGAAGTGCAGACCCTGGACTCCTCCGGGTTGCCGGAGACCACGCGCTTCTCGGTCGCTATTATCTGCGGCGGTGAGTGCCGCCGCTCGCTGTCCAGTCCCTCGCCGGAATAGCTCTTGATGAGTTGGGCGTAGTCGATTTGACCGCCAAGGTGCGCCTCAAGCGCGGCCGGGTATCCCTCGAGACCGTCGGTTGAGATCTGGAAGCGGTCGGGGCGCTCACCGCGGCGGAGAGCTTCGCCGCGAAGATGTTCGCGTCCCGGGAGGTCCGCCGGCCGACGTGGTGCGCGAGGAGAACGGTGGTCTGGAAGCGGTCGGGGCAAAGTCACGCATGACCATGCGCTAGGCAGGGCCCTCCCGTCCGTCTATTCTCTGTTCACGGTCGGGCGGGGGAGGCTCCCCGGGGGTTCCTGGGGGCGATGCAGCAAATCGAGGGAGACAAAGAAGATCGGGAACGTATGCGGTCGGGCTGGCCGCATACGCGCAACCCGACGAGGCAAAGCGCCGGTGCCGCAAAGCGGGGGAGCCACGAGGCTCCCCTCTTTGGTTTCAGGCGGCCTGCTCTTCGTTCTGGATGAGAACCGTGGGCCGGGCGGCCCGGGGTGGTATCGGAAGGCCCTGCTCCTTCAGGAGCTCGACATGCTCCTTCATCCCCCACCTGGCCTGATAGAGGCAGTCCTCAACGGAATGTCCAACTCCCGTGAAGCCCTCCAGATCGGGGGAGTAGAAGCCAAAGAAGTTGGGGTCAGCAGTGGCTTCAATGACCAGGGAGTAACCAAGATCGAGCATCACAACTCCTTCTCACTCACACGAAACCCTAGCATGGCCCTCGCCCCGGGAGCACCCGGCGTGTAGGGGCAACCCTCGTGGTTGCCCTGCCGGGATTGCGAGGGAATCGACAGCACCGGGGATAGACTCCGCGTCACCATGAGAATCCTGTTGACCGGCAGCAATGGGTTTGTCGGCGGCGATCTCGCGTCGCTTCTGCTGCGTCGCGGGCATGAGGTCGTGGGGCTGGGACGGGCTCCGGAGCCGAGCGGGCCGGTCAGTGAGTATCTGCGGCACGATCTCGGCGAGCCTCTCGACTGGAACGGCTCGGTCGACGCCGTCGTGCACTGCGCCGCGCTGGCCGCGCCCTGGGCGGCTCCCGCGGCGTTTGAGCGCGCGAACGTCGACGGCACGCGGCACGTGGTGGAGTGGTGCCGCAGGCATGGCCGGCCTCCTCTCGTCTACATCTCCTCGACCAGCGTCTACTACCGGAACGAGGACCAGATTGGCCTGCACGAAGGGTCGCCGATTCCGGACGACCGCGGGCAGATCAACGTCTACTCGCGCACGAAGCGGATCGGCGAGCACCTCGTCGAGGCCTACGGGGGCGGCTTCGCCATCCTCCGGCCGCGCGCCGTGTTCGGGCCGGGGGACCGCGTGCTCTTCCCCCGCATCCTGCGCGCCGCCCGCGCCGGCCGGCTTCCGCTGATCCGGCGGCCGGACGGCCGGCCTGTCATGGGCGATCTGCTCTACGTCGAAAACCTGAGCCATTACATCGCCGCCGTGCTCGAACGCGGTTTCACGGGCGTGCTGAACCTGACGAACGCCGAGCCTGTCGAGCTCCAGGCGTTCCTGCTCGGAGTGCTGGAGCGGCTCGGCTATCCGGCACCCCGGCGGCAGGTGCCGCTCGGGCTCGCGATGACGCTCGCCGGGGTTTCGGAATGGATTTCCGCCGTCTTTCTCGGCTACCGCGAGCCTCCGGTCACGCGCTTCGGGGTGAGCGTCTTCGCCTACGACAAGACGTTCAACGTGCAGCGCTGTCTCGACGAGCTCGGGCCGCCGCCGTTTTCGCTGGCCGAGGGGGTCGAGCGCCTGGCGGCGGACTGGGAGCGCGGCCGGCCGTGATCTCCCTCCTTCTGGTGGCATGGCTGATCCATGGCTCGCTGACGGCGCTGCGGATCGGGCTTGCCGTGCGATTCCTGGCCCGGGATCGGAAGGAGACCGGGGCGTCCGGTCCCGGTTTCGACGAGAGCCGGGTCACGGTGATGCAGGCGATTCTGAGCGGCGATCCGACGTTGCGCCGTAACCTGGAGGAGAACCTTCGCCACCATCCGGAAGCCCGGTTCCTGTGGCTGATCGACGAGGATGATTCGGTGGCCCGGGAGATTGCCAGGGAGATTGGCGAGGATTCAGACAGGGTCGAGGTTCTTCTGGCGCCGCCGCCTCCCCAGGGGCGCAATCCCAAGGTGTTCAAGCTCGTGCTCGGCCTCCCGCGTGTGAAGGGCGACTGGCTCGCGGTGCTCGACGACGACACCGTGCTGCCGCCAGGAGCGCTGGCGCGCGCCGGGTTGGCGCTGAACCGCGGAGATCTGGCGACGGGCCTTCCCTACTATCATCCCGAAGGCTCGCTGGCCTCGCGCCTGGTGGCGGCGTTCGTCAATTCGAACGCGCTCGTGACCTATCTGCCGATCCTCGCCTTCCGGGCGCCGGTGACGATCAACGGAATGTTCTATCTGACGCGCAAGGAGACGCTGGAGCGTCTCGGGGGATTCGCGGCCATCGAAGAGAAGCTCTGCGACGACTACGAGTTGGCCCGGCTCTACCTGCGCGCCGGGCTCCGGATCGTCCAGACGACGGTGATCCATCCGATCTCCACCACCGTCCGCGGCACTGCCGACTACGTCCGCATCCTGCGCCGCTGGATGGTCTTCGCCAATCATCTGTTCCGCGAGGCGATCGACCCCTTGATGATCGTTCTGGTGGTGATTCCGGCGCTGATGCCGCTGCTCCTGTTGATCCTGGCGGGCTTCGCGGGGCGCGCCGCCGTGGGGATGACCCTGGCGGGTCTGCTGATCAAGGCCGCGGCGATGGCCGCGCTCCGGCGCCGCGCGATCGGCAGCCGGGAGACCGTCTCCGGAATCGCTCTGGAGGTGATCGCCGATCTGCTTCAGCCGTTCCATGCCGCGACGGCGCTGATCCGGCCCGGGTCGATCCGCTGGCGCAGCCGGTCGATCGAGGTGACGGACGGCCGGGTGCGGTACCGATGAGGTATCTCAGGATTCTGAAAGGGTATTCGACGGACGATCATCTCGCCGGGCCGGCGGGATCGGCGGGCCAGCTTGCCGCGTGGCTCACCGGCCAGAGCTCGCACCGTCATTCTCAATTGAGCCCGGAGCAGCTCGCCGTGCTCGACGCGATCTCGGGCCTCGGGTACGAGACCGTTCGCGCCGGTTTTCCCTACAACCGGCGGGCTCTGTCCATGCCCTACGCGCCGGAGCCACTGGCCCGCGCCTCCTGGAGAAATCTTTCGCAGTTCCTGGCCGCGCTGGCCAGACCGGCATTCTCTGTGGAAGTTGCGCGGCATCTCCAGCCGCTGATCGATTCGGCCTCGCGGCGGCTTCTGCTTCTCTGCGGCAGCAGCGGCCTGCAACTGTTCGCGTCGGCCCTTCCCCGGCTGTCGATCCCTCCGGCTCTGCGGATCGGCCTGGTCGGCGTGGGACCGGTCTGCCTCTCGCCGGCCGCAGTGTTCCGGAGCCATCCTGGGATCGACCTCTTCGTGATCCAGGGTTCCGGCGACTGGATCAGCAGGCTCGGCTGCCGGACTGGGGGGACCGGCGCGGACGCGCGTCCGCCGGTCGGTCATCTCGGATACACCCGGCACCCGGAGGCCCGCCGGGTTCTTCTCCAGGCGGCGCTCGATCTTGTCCGGCCTTGAGCCCTTGCGTATCGCCCTGGTGGCGCCCCCGTTCGCGGGCCATCTCAACCCGCTGATCGCGATCGGCAAGCGCCTGGCCGCACGCGGCCACGAGCCGTTTTTCGTCACCGGCCCGCGCAAGGCGGCGCTGGTCGAGAGCTGCGGCTTCGCGGTCGATCCGGTCTCGCAGGGCGACCCCGGCGCCATGGAGCGGATCGCCGACACGCCCTACCCGGTGAGCGGTCATCCGCTGCGGCTGGCTCGGCAGCTCCGCGACAACCTGGCGTTGCTGCCGGAGATCCGCCGCGAGCTTGAAGCGTCGTTCGCGCGCCGCCGGCCCGACGTGGTCATCGCCGACTTCTGCGCGCCGGTGGCCGGCCTGATCTGCGGGCGGCTGGGCATCCCGTGGATCACCACGATCCCGACGCCGTTCGCGCTGGAGACCCGCCGCGGCACGCCGTCCTACATGGGCGGCTGGGGGCCGCCGCGGCACCCCGGCCATCGGCTCCGCGATGCGGCCGGGCGGGCGATGATCCGCGGGGTGAAAAAGTCGTTCGGGATCGCCTTCGCCCCGGCGTTCCGGCGCCTCGGCACGACGGTCTACCGGGCGGACGGCAGCGAGGCGGCCTACTCGCCGACGGCGATCCTCGGGCTGGGGATGACGGAGCTGGAGCTGGAACGGGACTGGCCGGCGGCCTTCCGGATGATCGGGCCGGTGACCGAGAGCCCGGAGCCGGACGAGCTGCCGCTGGATCTTCCCGAATCGCCGTCTTCGATCCTGGTCACGCTCGGCACGCACCTGACCTGGGCCAAGAAGGATCTCGTGGAGCGCGTCGAGCGGCTGGCGCGCGCCTTTCCCCGCCATGGCTTCGTGATCTCGCTCGGAGATCCGGCAGCGGCGGGGGTGCAGACGAAGGGTAACGTTTCGGTCCATCCCTATGTCGGCTATGACCGGCATCTCGGCCGCTTCGCCGCGGTGATCCATCATGGCGGCGCCGGCATCACCTATAGCTGCATCCGCGCCGCGCGGCCCTCGCTCGTCTGGCCGCGCGATTACGATCAATTCGACTTCGCCGCGCGCATCGCCCACCGGGGCCTGGGACTGACGATCCGGGATCTCGGAAGCCCGGCCTCCGCGCGGGTGCTGGACCGCCTGCTGAACGACTTCGATCCCGAACCGCTGGCCGCGATGTCTGCGGCGCTCGAACGCTACGATCCGTGGAGCGCCTGCGACTCGGTCATCCGCCGCCTGGCGGAAGGAGATCGATTGGAGCCAGCGGAAACGCCCGGCGCACCCGGCGCAGCTTGACCGTCGCGTCGCCGCTGCCGGTCAGTGTTCGTGACTGAACCGCGGGAGCAGCCAGACCGTGCTCCGTGCAGAGCCGGACCAGCGCATCCGCCGCGGCGGCGAACGCAGTATCAGCATCGGCGGCATCGGCTCCCGGCGCGACGTCGAGCGCCAGCGCGAGCGATCCGGGCGTTTCCTGAACGCAACGGAAGTCGGCGATCGCGGGCGAGGCTCCGAGCACGGCGCGGGTGACGTAATCGGCAAAGAGCGGCGCCAGCCGGCCGTTGGCAGTGGGGAAGGCGAGCACGTCGTCGAACCGCCCTTCGATCCGATCGATCGCCAGGAACGGAGAGCCGCACGGGCACGGCTCGCGCGATTCCACGAGCACGTCGCCGAGGCGGAAGCGGACGATCGCCTGGGTCTGGCGGTAGAGATCGGTGATCACCGGCACGAAGCGTCCGGTCGCGCGGTCGACGACTTCCTTTTCAATGTGGACCAGATCCTCGTTGAGATGCATCCGTCCCGCCTCGCACGTGATCCCCAGAAACCCTTCCGAAGCCTGATAGATCTGATGGATCGGCTGGGCGAACGACGCGCGGAGACTCGCCTCGTCGTGCGCGTCCAGAACCTCCGCGATCGAGTAGACGCGGCGCGGCGCCAGGCGCAGTCGTTGCCGCCGTCGCCCGTCGAGCGCTGCGGCCAGCAGGCGGAGGATCTGCGGCGGCGCCGCGAGAACCGTGGGATCGAAGGCCTCGACTTCTTTCACCAAGGCGGCGAGCGGTCGGCGGAGGTCGAAGTAGCGGAACTGGATGCGGCCGGTCCCGAGCGTGGAGTAGAGCGGGCTGCCCGCGCGCAGGAACAGGGCGATTCGAGCCGGATCGCTCAACTTTCCGGGGAGGGCTTTCGCCAGCATGACGCCCGCCCATCGCGCCCGCTCCCGGGGAGAGACGAGGAAAGCTCCCTGCCGGCCCGACGTTCCGGAGGAGAGCCCCACGGCGAGATCCCCTTCGAGCCGCGAGAAGTCGCGGCTGCTCTCGGCTTCGATGGCGATCCGCCGGCACTCGTCGAGCGCAAGGCCGGGCGCGTTGAGATCCTGGAACGCCGCCAGCCACGCTGTCTTGTCCAACGCCGGAAAGACGTCGAGCCCTCCGGCAGGAACGTCCCTATAGAAAGGAAAGACTCTCCGCGCATGATCCAGGGTGCGCCGCAACCGCCTCCGTTGCCAGCGTTCGAGCTGATCCCGCGTCCTGATCCGCCGGAGGAAGAACCGGCTGTCGGCGTAGGCCGCCAGGATGCGCGCCAGATCAAGTGGCGCCATGGGCCTCCTCGATCCTGATACCGAGTTGCTTGCGAGCGGCGGCGAGACTCTCTTCGCAGTGGGACGGCACGAGCAGGAGATCGGGGCGCGCCTGCGCAAGCTGGTGCAGGTCGCGGATGCGCTGGCGATAGAGCCTCATGTCGTCGGTGACCAGCCGCACGACGGGCAGCGGAAATTCGAGATGGCTCACCGCCCTGCGATGCCAGCAGGCGTCGGCGATCAGAAAGACTTCCGGTCCCTGCGTGCGGGGCAGCAGGACTCCAAGCTGGCCGCGGGCGTGCCCAGCCAGGTCGACGCCCAGCACGCTCCCATCGCCGAGCAGGTCGTAGCCCTCCGCGAACGGCGCGTAGCCGCGCGGCAGGCGCACGATCGGCTGATCCTCGACGAACCGCGAGCGCCCTTCCAGATCCGTCGGCAGCAGCCCGGGCAACACTCCGGCGGCGAGATGGCGCCAGGCCGGGAAGCGCCGGAAGTCGCGGTCGAGAGCCGATCGGCGATAGAGAAACCGCGCCCGCGGCAGATCCAGCAGCCCGCCGACGTGGTCCGCATGGAAGTGGGAGAGGATCACCAGCGCCACGTCGTCCGGATCGTCCCCCGCCCGCCGCAGCTGGGCCGCGACCGTGTCTTCCTCGCCGCAGGTCACGGGCGTGACGTGGCGGTAGATCGACTCCGGGAAGCGCCGGGTCTCGTGAAAGAACCGCGGCGAGTAGCCGGCGTCGAACAGGATCAGGCCGCGGATGGGGTGGCGAATGACGCCGACCAGCGAGGGAAAGCGGAGGATCTCCAGGCTGGGCCGGCCAGTCACCACCCAGGCCGGGTGGGTGCAGCTGCCGGCCGTGATCAGGTCCAGGCGCAGATCCAAGCTCAAAACCGCACGACGGCGGCCCCCAGCGTCAGGCCCGCGGCCGTGCCGATCAGCAGCGCCCGCTGTCCGCGCCGCAGCCGGCCGTCGCTCACCGCCTCGTGGAGCGCCGAGGGCATCGACGCCGACACCTGGTTGCCGCGCCCGGCCAGGATGTCCACCACCTTTGCGGCCGGAAAGCCGAGCCGGTCGCGCAGGTAGCGCAGACCGAGCGTGCTCGCCTGGTGGGGGATCACGACGTCGATCTCGTCGGCCGTGCAGCCGGCCTCCGCGAGCACCCCGGCGAGGAACTGCGGGAGCTTTTCCGCCGCCAGCCGGAACACCGCGCGGCCGTCCATCTGGAACAGGTAGTCCTCGGGCCGGGGCGGCGGCGTGACCACGTTGTAGCGGCTGCCGCCCGCCACCATCTGGCAGAGGTGGGCGCCGCGGCTGTACGTGGCGCAACGGAGGGCATCGATCGATCCGGAGACCCCGGGGGAGTCGCCCGCGGCTTCGAGGACGACCGCGGCGGCCCCGTCGCCGAACAGCGAGCTGGTTTCGAGATCGGAGGAATCGAGCCCCTTCGAAGCCACCTCACTGGCGACGATTCCGACCCGCCGGTAGCGTCCGGCAGCAATGCCGAGCATGGCCATCTCCAGGGCCACGAGAAACCCGAGACAGGAGGCGTTGACGTCGAAACCCGGGATGCCGGCGTCGTCGAGCCCCAACGCCTTCAGGACGAGCACCGCGTTGGTCGGCATCGGCTGCTCGGGAACCGCGCTCGTCGCCACGAGAAGATCGAGATCCGAGGCCGCCACCCCGCCCGCCTCGAGAGCCCGCCCGAGCGCCCGGGCCGCCATGAAGGAAGAGGTCTCCTCCGGCCCCGCCCAGTGCCGGGCCTCGACGCCGGAGCGGGCCAGGGTGCTCCCGGGAGCCCGCCCGAAGCGCTCGTCGAGATCGGCCGCCGTGATGCGGTCGGCCGGCAGGTAGGTTCCGGTTCCCAGGATGCGGACGGGATACGAAGGAGGCATGGAGAACCGTACCAAGCCGGGGAAGGAGTGGCAAGCGGGCGGGGAAGCCTCTTTGCAACAGAGGGGAGGTTGCCGCTTCGAGTCCTCACCCCCCGACCCCCTCTCCCGGGGGGAGAGGGGGCGCCGCCACCCAAAAGCAAAAGCAGAAGCAGGGAAGTTGGAGGTGCGGGGTGAAGCTTCTCATTCCAACGGGTGGGGGTCCCCCGGGGTTCCCCCTCTCCCCCCGGGAGAGATTGGATGAGAAGGCCAGTCCCCCCTGCGCAGTCCTATGATGGCTGCAAGGGATTAACGGGCTCGAGGCCCAGAGAGGAGACTGGCCATGGAAAATCTTAGCAGTGTCGCGACG
>JANMTS010000080.1:0-41951 GCA_031390755.1 Holophagales bacterium | reverse complement strand
CTGATAGAGCCGCCTGTCTAGGTCGGGGTGCCGCTTGTCGGCGTAGATATGCCGCCTGTCAACGGGGGAATGCCGCGAAGAGTTGGAGAATTACCGCTAGTCTCGGAGTCAATGCCGCGAGTCCCGCCTCCGAATCTTCCGAAGCCCAGGTATAAATCCGTGGACTAAGGCCTTCTCCGGGTCTCCCGGTCCACGGCCTCGACGAAGAGGTAGAGGCCGAGGCAGGCGAGGAGCATCACGCCGGAGGCCGCCGCCGCCGGCAGCACCCCCTCCCGGTGGCCGGCGAGGAAGGACTCCAGCGTCGCCGTCAGCAGCCACATTTGGACGACCAGCAGGATCGCGATCAGGGCGAGGGCACCGTCGATGGCGGTCAGGCCGCGGCGCTCGGGCGGGTAATCCGCACCGGAACGATGGGCAGGAGAAGAATGGGAAGGCTGGTGATCCATCTCAAACCTCCGGGGTCAGGCCTCCGGGTGCGAGTCCATGCCCACCGCCACCAGCGTGTCGCCTCGCCGCCGCAGCACCACCCGGGGCAGAGGGCGCTGCGGCGGCCCCTGGAGGACCCGGCCGTCGCGCACCGAGAAATACCCCTCGTGGCACGGGCACGCCAGGCGGTCCTCGTCCCGCGCGTAGTAGACCGCGCAAGAGAGGTGGGTGCACTTCTGGCTGTAGGCCGCGTATTCGTCCTCGCCGCGGCGGATCAGGATGCAGGGGTCCTCGGGGCCGGGATATTTGAAGAGCTTGACTCCGCCCACCGGGATCTCTCCCACTTGCGCCACCTGGCGCAGCGGATAGACGGGCTCGCGGGTTAGCCAGCTCTTGACCAGGATCCAGACGTTGCCGGCGAACATGCCCAGGCTGGTCAGGACCAGGAACTTGGCGAACTGGCGCCGGTTGACGTAGCGCTCGTCGGCGCTGAAGATCGAGATCTCTTCTCGCCACAGGGGGTCGCGGCTCATGGCCAGATCTCCATACCATCGGGCTCCCACATGTAATCCATCACGTCCACGGCCACCGCCGGAACTTCGGGCGGCACCATCATGTAGACCTTGGTGGTGACGGTTTCGCTGCCGAACTGGAAGACGTTGGTGGGTTTTTCCCGGCGCTCGCGCGCGATCGTCTCGGGCGGCACGTAGGCCAGCGCCTGGCTCGGGCAGACGGTCGCGCACATCGGCCGCTTGCCTACCGAGGTGCGGTCGTAGCACATGTCGCACTTCATCATCAGCTCGAGCTTCGTCATCATCTTGGGAATGCCGAACGGGCAGGCCAGCACGCAGTTCGAGCAGGCGATGCAGCGCGGCTTGAGCGCCGATTGCACCACGCCGTCGTCCCCCTTCTTGATGGCGTCGGCCGGGCAGACCTCGGCGCACGTAGGGTCGTCGCAGTGCATGCAGATGGCGGGCACGGTGGCGATGCTGTTGCGCCGGTCGAGATAGTCGACCGTGATCATCGGCGTGCCGCGATGGGTGTCGCACTCGGCGCAGGCATTGACGCAGGCCTGGCAGCCGATGCAGCGCTCGGGATCGATGTAGAACTCGTACCCGAACATCGCCTACCCCACCACCTTGAGGCCGCCGCGCGGAGGAGAGGCCGGGCGGGGCGTGCCGGGAGTCAGCTCCGTCCGCACCCAATCCGGCGGGCCGTCCGCCTTGCTCAGCCGGCAGGCCGAGACCTTGTATTCGGGAATCTTGCTGCGCGGGTCGAGCGTGCGGTGCGTCAACCTGTTGGCGCTGCGCCCGCCCGGCCAATGGTAGGCGATGAAGACGGTGTCCGGCCGGATCGTCCGCACCACCATCGCCTGGAGCGTGATCTCGTCGCGCCGCGTGGTCACCGTCACCCAGTCGCCGTCGGCGATGCCGTGCTGCTCGGCCATGCGCGGATGCATCTCGGCCCGCGGGTGAGGGAACTGTTCGACCAGGGGGCCGATGCGTCGGGTCTGGGTGCCGGAGAGATACTGATTGACCACGCGGCCGGTGGTCAGGTAGACCGGGAAGTCTGCCGCCACCGGATCGCCGCTGTCGCGCCACTCGGTGACCACGAAGCGGGCCTTGCCGTCCGGATGGAAGAAGCGTCCGCCCTCGAAGAGGCGAGGCGTACCGGGATGATCTTCCGTGGGACAGGGCCAGAAGACTCCCATCTGGCGGTCGATCTTTTCGTAGGTGATGCCCGCGTAGTCGGCGGGGCCGCCGCGACTGGCCTCGCGCAGCTCGTCGAAGATGTCGCGGCTGGACGCGTACGGGAAGTACTGTCCCTTGCCCAGCCGCCGCGCCAGCTCGATGTAGATCCGGCTGTCCTGCCAGGCGTCGCCCGGCGGATCGACGGCCTTCTGGATGTGGATCACCCGGCCCTCGGCGCTGCACGTCACGCCCTCTTCCTCCTCGTGCAGGCTGCCAGCGAGCACCACGTCGGCGAGCTGCGCGGTCTCGGAGAGGAAGAAGTCGACGACGCCGAAGAATTCCAGCTTTTCCAAAGCTTCGCGGACGAACCTGGTGTCGGGCAGGGATACCAGGGGATTGAAGCAGATGGAGAGCAGCGCCTTGATCTCGCCGCGGTGGATGGCCTCCATGATCTCCACGGCCGAGAGCCCGGCCTGGGGGATCTCCTCCGGGGAGATGCCCCAGACGCGCGCCACGTGCTCGCGCGCCGCCGGGTCCGCGATGGAGCGCTGGCCCGGGAGCTGGTCGCACTTCTGGCCGTGCTCGCGTCCGCCCTGGCCGTTGCCCTGGCCGGTGATCATCGAGGGTCCCGCCCCTTCGCGGCCGACGTTGCCGGTCGCGAGCGCCAGGTTGATCACCGCGAGGCAGTTCTCGACCCCCTTGGACTGGTGCTCCAGGCCGCGGGCATGGAGGAGCACGGCGCGTCCGGCCCCGGCAATCCAGTGCGCGGCCTTCTCGATGGCCTCGGGCGGCACGCCGGTGACGCGGGCCGCGGTGTCCGGATCCCAGGCCTTCGCCGACTCGGCCACCTGCTCGAAGCCGGTGGTGTGGGCCGCGATGAAGTCCCGGTCCTCCATGCCGTCGCGGAGGATCACATGGAGCATGCCCATGAGCAGGGCGAGATCGGTGCCGGGACGCAGCGGCAGGTAGAGATCCGCGTTGCGGGTGATCGGAGTCATGCGCGGATCGGCCACGATCAGCCGGCCGCCGGCATCGCGCATCGACCACAGGTACTGGGTGGTGATGGGCGAGCACTCGGCCACGTTCGAACCGATCACGAACACGACCCGTGCCTTGGGGATGTCGCTCCACGGGATGGGCGAGCGGTCGACGCCGAAAGCCATCTTGTAGGCCGTACCGGCCGAGACCATGCACAGGCGGCCGTTGTAGTCGATGTGCCGGGTGCCCAGGGCGACGCGCGCGAACTTGCCGAGGAGATAGGCCTTCTCGGTGGTGAGCGAGGCCCCGCCGTACATGGCGACGGCGTCCTTGCCGTAACGCTCCTGGACCTCCTGGATGCGTTGCACCGTGAAATCGAGAGCCTTGTCCCAGCCGGCCGGCTGGAAGCCCTCCGGAGTCCGGAGGAGAGGCTGGAGCAGCCGGTCGGGGTGGGCGCTCTGGAGATAGCGCCTCACCCCCTTGGGGCAGAGCATCCCCTGGTTGAAGGGGAACTCCTCCCAGGGCTCGAAGCCCACGACCTGGTTGTCCCGCACCTTGAGCTGGATGCCGCACTGCTGGCCGCAGAAGCAGCAGTGGGTCTTGACCAGCCGGTCGGGCGGGTTCGCGCGCTGCTCGGCGTAGCCGCCGGGCGGTTCGTAGTTGAGGTGCGGCCCGTAGCGGGCGATCAGCTCCGCGTCAGGCAAGGGTGGCTTGGCCACGGCGGGCGTCCTCCTTCAATCTAAGCTGGGCGCTCGCCAGCGACTTGCGCTTGCAGGCCGGGCAGAGCTCCTGCCAGTTACCCGCAGTATTAGTAGATGTATTTTGGGGCAGCGTGTAGTCGAAGCCGAGACTCTGCAGCGCGAGCTTCAGGTCGTCGACGTGCATGCGCGAGGCGAAGCGTTCGCCGCAGCGGGCGCAGTGAGCACCCTCCCCTTCCTCTCCGGCCCGCTGGTAGAGCTTGACGCCGAGCTGGGCCGGGCGCTGGAAGATGTGGAAGAACTTGCCGAAGGGGAGATAGAGCAGCGCGGCGATCACGGTGATCGCATGGAGGATCGACAGGAACCCGTAGAAGCTGCCGCGCAGCCAGGTGGTCGAGACGGTGAGCGCCAGGCCGGTCACCGAGATGGCGAACAGCAGGATCAGCGGAAAGAAATCGCGGCCGAAGTCCTGCACCGCCCGCGCCCCCTGGTCGCGCATGCGCCGCCAGAGCGCCAGCGCGATCCCCCCGAGCACCAGGACCGCGGCGATATCGAGCCCGTGGAAGAGCAGCCACGACACGATCGTGCGGATGCGGAACGATCCCGTGGGGAACCCGAAGAGATAGGTGACGTAGGTCATCTGGTCCTGGCCCTTGCTGCCGAAGTGAATCCAGCCGAAGACCAGCGGAAACGTGATCAATACCGCCAGCACGCACCCCCAGAAGAGGAGCTGGTGCATCCACCAGCGCAGGACCGAGCGCTCGCGGATGAAGGTCTGGGCCGCGAGATGGGTCCACGCCAGCGGCAGCAGCCTGCCGAGGCTGCGCAGGACGCCGAGCTGCCGCACGAGCTGCCAGCCGCGCCGCCAGTAGATCTTCGTGGGCGGCTTCTGGAGCCAGACCCAGTAGTGGTAGACCACGCCCCAGGTGGCGAAGATCGTGGCGAACGTATAGGTCACCAGGGCCGGATCGAAGTTCTGGAGCTTGCGCGATCCGATCACGATCGAGGCCACGAGGGCGGCGGTCCAGAAGGTCGCCCAGGCGCCGGCCCGCAACCGGTCCGCCGCGAGCGCCAGCTCGGGCGGAACCGCCAGCTCCAAGGCCTCCTGGCGCGGCACGAACACCCGGCGGTTGATCCACCAGAGCACCAGCGACAAGGCCGCGAGCAGCACGAACCCCGGCCAGATCGTCCCCAACTGGTCGCGGAACACGCCGAGGAGGAGCGGCGGGAAAAAGCCGCCGAGGCCGCCCATGGCGCCGACCAGGCCGGTGACCGTGCCGGTCTCTCGCGGAAAGTACTGCGGCACCAGCTTGAACACGGCGCCGTTGCCCAGGCCGAGGAGCGCCGCGCAGCCCAGGGCTCCCACGGTGAACGGCAGCATCGCCGGCCAGGTGAGCAGCAGCGCGAACGGCACCACGCCGAGGAAGACGCCGGAGAGCACCCGCGCACCGCCGATGCGGTCGGAGAGCCAGCCGCCGAGCGGCCGCACCAGCGTCGCGAGCAGCACGAATCCCGCCGCGCGGAAGCCGGCGTCCGCCGGGCTGAGGCCGAAGGCGTCGCGCAGCAGCGTCGGCAGGTAGACCGCGAAGGCGACGAAGCCGCCGAACGTCAGGAAGTAGAAGAGGGAGAGGACCCACGCGAGGCGCCCGCGCAACACCCGCAGCGCGGCGACGAAGCCGGCGGGCCGGACCGTGGCCGGCGCGTTGCGCGCCAGCAGGCCGAAGGCAACGCCCCAGGCGACCGAAACGACCGCCATGCCGCGGAACACGCCCTGCCACCCCACGGCCGCCGCGGCCAGCGGCCCGAGGAAGACCGCCGCCGACTGGCCGATGGTGCCGAGGCCGTAGATGCCGAGCGCGCTCCCCTGCCTCGCGGGCTGCGTCCAGCGCGAGACGTAGCCGACCCCGACCGGAAAGGTCGAGCCGGCCAGTCCCAGGAAGAACGCGACGGTGAGGAGCTCCTCGTAGCTCCCCGCCGCCGGCACGAGCCAGGCCGGGACCGCGGTCAGCACCAGAAGGACCGAGAACACCGCCCGGCCGCCGAAGCGGTCCGCGAGCAGCCCCATGGGGAACCGGCCGATCGAGCCGAGCAGCACGGGCAGGGCGACGAGCAGGGCGGTCTGGGTGCCGGACAGCGAGTAGAGCTCGCGGAAACGCGGGGCGAAGGCGCTGACCAGGCCCCAGACCGCGAACGAGACCGCGAACGAGACCGTGCCGAGGACCAGGTGGCGGGAGTTGCTCGGCGTCTCGTTCACGTCTCCCCCTATATCACAATGCGAGATATCAGCTCCTCTTCCAGGCGCGCCGCGCGCGGGAAGAGCACGTTGTTCTCCAGGTGGATGTGCTCGTGCAGGGCTTTCTCCAGCTCGGCCAGGCCGTGATAGAGGCCGCGGAAGGTGTTGCAGGCGTCGGCGGGCGCAACGTAGCCGCCGGTCAGCTCGCGCAGGCGAGCGAGGGCATGGGCGGCGATGTCGTGCTCGTGCTCCATCATGCCGATCGGCGCCTGGATCGAGCCGAAGGGGGAGGACGGCAGCCCCTGGCCGGAGGCGGCGAGGCTCTCCAGACGCTCAACGTAGGGGAAGAGCACCCGCTCCTCCTTCACCATGTGCTCCTCCAGCTCCTGGCGCAGGCCGCGGAAGGTCGAGACCAGAGCGGGCAGCAGCTCCGGGTGCTTCTCCCCATGGGCGTCGAGCACCTTGGCGGCCATCTGGCCCAGGCGCGGCAGCTCGCCCCGGAGGTCGGCGTGGTACTGGTCGACGATGAAGCGGACGAGCTCCGCGAGCGTGGAGTCCGCCGCGGGGATTTCGGTCGAGCCGTCCGCGTCCGCGGACTCGAGCTCCGCGCGCAGCTCTCCGAAAGTCATCTGCTTTTCGGCACAGACCTCGCGAAGGGGACGCTTGCCGCCGCAGCAGAAGTCGATGCCGAAGCGCTGGAAGATCCGGATGGTGGCGGGGTTGCCGGAGGCGATCTCGGCGACCCGGGTGTCGGGCGTGATGTTCATGAGGCACTCCTTTCCGGCGCCCGGAGCTCATCCGGCGTCGGGAATCCTTGTTCCAGCCCGGCGCAGCGCTTCGCGAACCGTCGCGCGAACACGCGGGCCATGGCCTTGAGCTTGAGCGTCTGCAGCGGATAGCGCCGCGGGCTCAGGGAGCGGCACTCCTCGGGCAGGAGCACCAGGCTGACGTGGACGTTGGGCGCGCAGCCGATCGGCAGGCCGCGCTCCATGCAGGCTTCGTAGAGGCGGCGGAAGACGGGGACGAGATCCTCGGTCCGCGGCGGCTCGGCGTTCTCCAGGTCGGTCCCGGTCAGCGGACGGAAGACGCAGACCGTGGGGATCGCGCCGACCGAGGTGATCCAGTCGATCGCCCGGATCGAGGACTCCGGCGGCTCGAGCCCGGCGATGATCTCGCCGTTGGTGACCCAGGGCTCGCCCTTCGGACCCCGCCTGCCGAGCGTGGCGCAGAAGCGGATCGCCTCCAGGTAGTGGTCCAGGCCGTACTCCGTGTGCTTGCCCGGGCAGATCTCCTCGAAGAGCGCCCGGTCGAAGATCTCGAAGCAGAACGACACCCGGTTGACGCCCATCTCGCGCAGGCCCTCGTAGCGCCGCAGGTCGCGGTGCGGGGGCGTCTGCACGCCGACGAGCAGGCCGAGCTCGCGCTTGATCCGGACGACGTAGGGCTCCAGGAGGTCGAGGTAGGTGTCGCCGTCGTAATGTCCGGTGTTGAAGTCGACGTAGGTGATTCCGGACTCGTCGCGGGCGGCGCGGACGACCTCCATCACCTCGTCGATGGACTTCCGGTCCGCGTCGTCGATGCCGAGGTTGAGCCCCACCGAGCAGAACTTGCAGTTGACCTTCGCGGGCTTCGCCGTCCAGTACTCGCAGACCTTGGCCTGGTAGATTCCCAGGTAGGTCCCCTGGAGCGTGCCGATGCGGGTCATCGGCTTGCCGCTCGCGGTCTCGCGGTCGTACCAGCCCGGCCGCGGCGAGAGCCGCACCGGGGCTACGTCGGCGCCGTTCCAGCGCAGGAGGTAGCGGCCGGTCGTCTGATGTGGGAGCCGGTGCAGGGTGTAGGGCGAGCGCTCGGCGAAGCGCTCGGAAACGGGCACATTGGTCCAGAGGTTGCCTGGAAGAATGAGCTCGAGCCCGCTGCCGAGGCCGGCGCGGGTGCGCAGGATCTTGCGCCCGCCGTCCTCCTCGACGTAGCAGGAGCCGTCCAGGCGTGCGCCCTTGCAGTAGAGGTCGAGCTTGAGCAGGGCCGGATTGGCGCGCAGCGCATCGATCCCGATCATGAGGCCATTTCCACCAGGCTCAGTGCCGGCCGCTGGGGGGCCAGGGCGAAGAAGCGGACGAAATCGGCTTCGGTGAGGATCCCCGCCACCCGCGTGCCTTCGACCACGGGCACGCAGCCGTACTTGTTGTCGAACATGACCAGCGCCGCCTCCTGCAGCCACTGGCCTGGCTCGGCGGTCTCCACCTCGGAGGTCATGACCTCCTCGACCCGGATCCGCCTGAGGACGCCGCGCTGGAGGCTCAGCGGCAGGTCCGTGCGCTCGATCAGCGCGTATCGCAGGAGGTCCCGATGCGTGAGCAGGCCGACGAGGTCGCCGTCGGCGTCGACCACGACCAGGTGGCGGAACCGGTTGTCGAGCATGAGCTCGTAGGCCCGGGCGATCGTGTCGTCGGGCCGGACTGTGACGACGTTCGGGGTCATGAAGTCGCAGACTCGAAGATCGTTCATGGGAAGGTCTCCTTCTTGCGCTGTCACAATCCCATGTTGCCTTCGGCCGGAGCCGCGGGCGACCTCCGCGCGGGGTGGAAGGCTCTCGCGGGCGGGTGGGAGTCGGGACGGGTGGAGCCACCCGGAGGGGGGGCTCTAGGACGAGGACTTGTCGGTCGGCGGGACGATGCCGTGCCGGAGGGCGAAGCCCACCACCTGCGCGCGGTTGTGCAGGTGCAGCTTGTCGAGGATGTTGCGGACGTGGAACTTGACGGTGTTCTCCTTCAACCCGAGCTGCTTTGCGAGCTTGCGGTTCGAAGTGACGCCGCCGACGAGCAGCTCGAGCACGTCGCGCTCGCGGTCGGTCAATGCGTCGGGGTCGCGCGCCGGCGGCGCGGCCGTGGCCGGGCGGGCGAACTCCTGGAGCAGCTTGCGCGCCACGGCCGGAGTCAGGGCGGGCTCGCCCCGGTCGATCCCTTCGAGCAGGGCGAAGAATGCCCGCGGCTCGAGGTCCTTGTTCAGGTAGCCCTGGGCGCCCGACTTGATCGCCTCGAAGAGCTTGGCATCCTCGTCCGAGCCGGTCAGGACCACGATCTTGACCTGCGGCATCTCGGCGCAGATCAGGCGCGTGGCCGCGAGGCCGTCGAGACCGGGCATGTCGAGGTCCATGAGCACGACATCCGGCTGCAGCCGGCGCGCGAGCTCGACGGCAGCGTGGCCGTCCCCCGCCTCGCCGACCACTTCGAGGCCGTGGGCGGTGAGCAGGCTGTTCAGGCTGCCGCGAAACAGGGCGTGGTCGTCGGCGATCAGGATCTTCATGGCGAGCCTCATTATCTACCAACCGGACCCGTCAGACGGTACGGGAGTAAGATCGGCGACACGATGAGCAGAGATCCAAGCTCCGGGAGCGAAACACGCCACGGGGCGCTGTTCGAGAACCCGATCCTCCAGGCGGTCCTCAACGCCGCCGTGGACGGGATCGTGATGATCGACACCGCCGGAATCATCCAGTCGGTCAATCCCTCGGTCCAGAAGATGTTCGGCTACCCGCCCGAGGAGCTGCTGGGGCGCAACGTCAAGGTGCTCATGCCGTCGCCCCGGCGGGAGGAGCACGACGGCTACCTCGCCCGCTACCTGGCGACCGGCGTGGCGCGGATCATCGGCATCGGCCGCGAGGTCGAGGGCCTGCGCCGTGACGGCTCCACCTTCCCGCTCGACCTCGCGGTGAGCGAGGTCCGCTATGGCGGCGAGGTCTTCTTCCTGGGGACGCTGCGCGACATCAGCGAGCGCGTGCGCCTGGAGGCCGAGATCCGCCAGTCCCAGAAGATGGAAGCCGTCGGGCGCCTGGCGGGCGGCGTGGCGCACGACTTCAACACGCTGCTCGGCACGATCCGCGGCTACAGCGAGATGCTGCTCGGCGCGTTGCCGGCCGGAGAGGGCCTCCACCGCCACGTCGAGCAGATCCACCGTGCCGCCCTGCGGGGTGCGCAGCTGACACGGCAGCTCCTCCTGTTCAGCCGCCGGCAGGAGGTCCAGGCCCAGGCGGTCGACCTGGGGAAGCTGCTCGAGGACGTGGAGGTCATGCTCGACCGCCTCCTCGGCGAGGACATCGAGTTGGAGCGGGAGATCGAGCCACGGCTCGGCCAGGTCTGGGGCGACCCGGGCGAGCTGCACCAGGTTCTCCTGAACCTGGTCGTCAACGCGTGCGACGCCATGCCTTCGGGGGGCACGCTGAACCTCTCCCTGAGCGGCCTCGACGCGGACCAGGAGATCGCGGTCGAGGGTGGCCGTCTCCCTCCGGGGCGCTATGTCCTGCTGCGGGTGTCGGATACCGGTATGGGCATGGACGAGGAGACCCGGAGGCGGATCTTCGAGCCGTTCTTCACCACCAAGGAGCCGGGCAAGGGGACGGGGCTGGGGCTCTCCACGGTGCACGCCATCGTCAGGCGGAGCCAGGGAGGCGTCGCGGTGGAGAGCCGGCCCGGGCAGGGCTCGACCTTCCGGGTGTACCTGCCCCGCGCCGAGGCGGCTCCCGAGGAGCCCCAGCGGCCCGCCAGGCCCGGGCACGTCCCGGCCGGCAGGGACTCCGGCGGCGACAGGGAGACGGGGGAGACGATCCTCCTCGTCGAGGACGACGACATGTTCCGGGGGCTTCTGCGGCAGGTGCTGGAAGGCCAGGGATACCGCGTGCTCGCGGCGGAGAATCCGGCGGCGGCCCTGGAGCTCGCGGCAGCGCACGGTGGTGCCGTCCAGCTCCTGCTGAGCGACATGGTGATGCCCGGCGGCAACGGCGCCGACCTCGCGCAGAAGCTCGCCGGCCTGTATCCCGGGATGAAGGTTGCCCTCATGTCGGGCTACACCGATGAGGCCCTGGCGAGCCGGTCGGCCGACACGACCGTCGCCGACACCTTCCTGGAGAAGCCCTTTGCCACCCAGGACCTGCTGCGCCTGATCAGGGAGCTGCTGAGCGCCTAGCTAGCCCGCGGCGGGAACGAAGAGGTCGAAGGTCGGTCTGCCGCCGCGGTTCCCCGCCTGCAGCGTGCCGCCGAGGGTCCGCGCCAGCTCCCTGGCCAGGGGCAGCGCCAGGCTGCGTCCGCGCTGGTGGGCGGACCGCCAGCCCTCGTCGAAGGGCTCGAAAAGGGTCTCGGCCGCCGCTTCCGGGAAGGGAGGCCCGTCGGAAGAGACGAGGACGCGGAGACCTCCATTGTCGAGGTCCAACCGGAAGAACACCTCCGATCCGGCATGGCTCACGGCGCTGGCCAGGAGCCGGGTGAGGGTCTGGCGCAGGAGGTCCGGATCGGTGCGGAAGGGGCGGGGAAGGGCTGGGTCCAGGGAGTCCGTCACCGCGATGCCGCGCTCCCAGGCCCGCGGGCGCGCCGCCTCCTTGACCTGCTCGACGATCGCTCCCAGAGCGGCGTCCGACGGCCGGACCTGGACCCTGCCGGCCAGAAGGCGTCCCAGCTCGGTGACGTCGGCGACCAGGCCCTGGATGTCCCGGACCACCTCCTGGATGTTCTCGGCGTAACACCGTTCCTGGCCGCCGAGATGATCCTGGGGTGCCGCAGCCAAGAGCTCCGCCAGCATGCGAAGGCTGGCGAGCGGGGTCCGCAGCTCATGGCTGTACGCCGAGAGGAAGCGCGTCCATTGCCCTGGCGTCTGCAGGTAGGTCCGGTCCCCGTCCATGATGGGACATCATTCCGTGCCCCGCGGCGCGGCGCAACCCTTCGCCGGGCGGGGAGCGTCCCACCCAGCCGGGTGGCCTCGCTTACGGCTACGGAAGAGGCGCGTCGCGTTTTCGAGACGCAGGATGTCTATCGCGAGGCCACACGCAGCGCTGCTTCTGTTCCGGGAGGCAGTCCGTCAGGCTCGCGCGTCATCTACCGCCTGCGCGACATCAACGAATACCTCGAACGGCAGACGCGCAAGAGCACCGCCGATCCTGGCCCGGAGGAGTAGCGGTCGTGCTTGTGAGCTGTACCACCCTGACCTACTGGAATGCCATCACTCTGATGCGCATCAATCGTAGTTTTCGCGCTTCTGGTCAATCAAGTCCAGATCGCCCTCCATTTCCACGGCAGCACCTGGCCCGCTTCCTACCCACCGACCTCGGAAAGTGCGACCGAGGCCGGTGGGGCAGCGAGCTGCTCTCAGCGCCGCGACCGAGCCCCGGCTGTGGCTCTCCAAGGCATGATCTAGCTCGTACCGCAACGGTCACCTCGATCGTCCCGAAGCAGCACCAGCCCCCTTCGCAACCAGAGGCACTCCGCCGCTGTCTCTGCGGCGAGTTGCCTCGGGCAGCCGGCCAGCCGGTCAGGGCCTGGAGCGCCCTCTGAGCGCCCTCCAGCCGCAAGGGCGAGAGCAGCCTAGCTCTGAGCCAACCAGCGATCCTGAGCGCCTGTAGAGCGTCGAACTCAGGCCGTCACCTTCACCAAATTCGGCTCTGGCGAGAGTCGCCCCGCCCCCCCACCGCTCTCTAGAGGCAGAAGAGAGGCGTCAGAAGAGGTTCCCGGCTGGGTTACGCACGGGTTACGCGGTCCTTCAGGCATACTTCGGCCATCCCTTCTAAGTGTCTGTCCTATAAGCAGTTAAGCCACGTTTTTTGGTAAAATCTGCTTGGCTCACCGCTGTTTGTCAAGGAACCAGAACCAGCGGATCGGCGATGGGCCTCCTCCGAGCCGGAGGGGTATCTTTGGCGAAACCGCTCCCTCTGTCAAGACCGATTTCGCTGTTTCGGCCGACCAAAATGTATATATCTTGTACGGCGGCGCAACGGTTATTGAAATTACCTCTTGACTCCATGGCGACAGGTGTCTAGGCTGTGCCTCCCTCAGGGCGGCTCAAGGGCTCCGCAGGGTGTCCGCGAAGGTTCTCGGGCGGCGGAGAAGGTTATCCCGCGGCTACGAAGGTTTCCCGGTCAGCGGGAAAGGTTCTCCGGCGCTCGTGGAGTTTATTTGGCGGCGGAGAAGGTTATCCCGCGGCCGATAAGGTTCTCTGGCGCGGGAGAAGGTTATCCGCCGCGGGAGAAGCTTATTTGGGCGTGGATAAGGTTATCCCGCGGTGAATAAGCTTTCCCGATGAGCGGGAGAGCTTATCTGGGGCGGGAGAAGGTTATTGGCCGGCGGAGAACCTTATCGGCGGCGGGAGAAGGTTATTGGGAAACGTGGAAGACCCCTCCCCGTCCCTCCCCGGCTGCGCCGGAGAGGCCGCCGCCTCCCTCCCGCTCTCGAAGGAGGGTGGAGAGGAGAGGGCGAGTTTTGGGGAGATAGTTCCCGATTTTGAAGGGGAAGGCTCGGATGGCGGCGGGTGCCGGTATCGTCCTTCCTCCCGGGGCTCGGGAGTTCAGAGCGAGCTCTAAAGGTTCCTTGACAATCGTTGCGCCGAAAGACCTTGGGAGGTCGGTCCCCAAGACCGGAGTCCGCCGAACAGCGGGTGCCCGGCTCCGCCCTCCACCCTTTCGGATTTCAGAGGCCTTCGGGCCTCACGGTTGCGGCGTGGACTGCAGGCGGTCCAGCAACCGGCTGACCTGATCGTTCGGGCGGACCTTCAGGGCGGTTTGCAGATCACGGACGGCGTCCTGCGGGTGGTTCTGGCTCAGGCTCACGACGGCCCGGAAGTAGAGGGCTCGCTGGCTTTCGGGATCGGCGGCGAGGACGCGGTCGAGCTCGGTCCGGGCGGCGGCGGCCAGGGCGGGGTCGCGGCTCAGGGCGTCCATCCCCGGCCAGCCGCCGAACGGCGGCAGCAGCCGAAGCTCCAGCTTCTCGAGCAGCGGCTCGAAGCGGGGGATGCGCCTCAGGTAGATGGCCCGGAAGTCGTCCCAATAGACCAGACCCCAGCGTGGGCTCTGGAGGTCCGGGTCCATCTCGTGCTCGGTGACCAGCGCCCAGTCCACTCCATAGCGGTCCATCAGATCGGGGAACGGGGTCGAGACGTACTCGCCGGCCAGCGTGGCGAAGACGTCGTTCCGGCCATCCCAGAAGATCGGCTGCTGGAGACGCCAGAGCAGATAGCCGCCGTTGTTCTGGTGGTTGAACACCCGGCCCCGGATGCCTTGGGCGAGCACGAAGCGAGCCGCGGGCTCGGGCAGGCCGGGCGCCAGGAGCCGGGCGTCGAAGCCGGTCCAGGCCACGAGCGCCGCGGCGGCTGTGAGTCCCGCCGTCGCCCAGCCGGCGATCCACGCCCGCGACAACGGGGTGCGATCCGCCCAGAGCCTCCAGATCACGGGGACCGCCAGGATCGCGGCGTGGAAGACGAAGCGCGGCGAGCGGTAGATCAGGAAGACGAAGGTCGCGGTGCCGGCGATCTCGGCCAGCGAGACCGGGACCCTTCTTAAAGGAAGGAGCCCGCCGAGCAGGAGCACGGCCAGGATCAGCAGCCCCGCGTTGGCCGCCGGAGACGACGCCTCGAAGTGGCCCAGCTCCCAGGGGATGCCGCTCGCGAACAGGAGACGGCTGAGCCGGAAGGGATAGAGCAGCGTTTCGATCCCGTTCGGGTTCACCAGGGAGAGGGCGGACGCCGCGGCGAGCGTCAGGAGATACGGCCGCGGCTCCCGGGTCCGGAAGAGGGAACCGAGCGCGGGCCAGCGCCTGCGGACCGGCGCGGCCAGGACGGCCTCCATCGCGAAGAGCCCCAGCACGAACAGGCCGAAGAGCACCCCGGAATGGACGTTGGCCCAGACCCAGACGAGACCCGTCAACAGGACGAGATCCCGGGTCCGGCCGTTCTCTCGATACCGGGTCAGCAGCAGGAGGGTCAGCGCCAGGAACAGCTCGCTCACCAGCGCGGCCCGCAGGATCAGCTCGGCCGCGACGGCCCAGAGGCCCACGGCCAGGAGCCCGGGCAGCAGATATCCAGGGGCCTCGTTCGGCTCCCGAGACCGGACCGTCCGGGTGAGCGTCCAACCGATCAGGAGCACGAGCAGCACCCGCGTGGCGATCAGCGCGACCGGGCCGGCGAGGAGCCAGATCCAGTAGACCAGGAGCGAGAATCCCCACTCGTGGGTGACCCACGGGGCGCCCGCCCGGGTGAAGGAGAACGGGTCGACGTGGGGGACGGCGTGGTGCTCCACCATCCAGGCGCCGCTCTGGAGATGCCAGAACAGATCGTCGTGCGACAGCGGCCGGGCCGCGAGGGGCACGACGAGCGCGAGCAGCGCGGCCCAGGCGACGAGGCCGGGCCAATCCGGGAGGGAGCGTTTCAGCGGCAAGGGTGTCCTCGGCCGCGATCCTACCAAGTCCCGCACGCCAAAGAAGACCATGCGGCTTTTCTTTCCGATTTTCGGGAACCCAAAACGCGTTCGGACCGTCCAAGAGTAGGAAGGAGGCGCGTTCGAGTCGCCCTACGGCTCCGCGCTAGAGCTAAAATACAGCCATGGCTTTCATGGAGCGTTTCTCTCCCCAGGAAGTGACCCTGCGGGCGGCCGTGCCGCGGGACGCCGATCTGCTGCGCCAATGGCGCGCCGAGCCGAGCGTCCGGAGATTCCAGCCTCTCAACGAGCTGCCCACCGCCCAGCTCCGGGCGGACGTGGCCAGCCAGCGGATGCCGGACCTCTACCGCGGCCGGGGCGAGAAGTTCCAGTGGATCGTGCAGGTGGGCGGAGACGCCGCGGGCTGGATCACGCTCGTGGTCAGCAACTGGGAGCATGGCCTCGCCGAGGTGGGCTACGCGCTCTCGACGATCTATCAGGGCCAGGGCGTGATGACCGAGGCCCTCCTGACGTTGCTGGACGACCTCTTCCTCAACACCCTGCTGGAACGGGTCGAGGCCCGTTGCGCCATCGAGAACGAGGGCTCCCAGAAGGTGCTCGAAAAGAACGGCTTCCGGCGCGAGGGCCACCTGAAAGGCTACTTCAAGCTCCGCGGACGCCGGGTGGACAACTACCTCTACGGCCTGCTCCGCGACGACTACCTGGCCCTGCGCCGCACGATGCGGTGAGATCCATCACAGAACCTCCAGGTTCGCGAACTTCGCCACCAGTTTGCGCTTGCCGGCCTTCTCGAAGAAGACGGTCAGGCGCATGTCGTCCCCCGTACCTTCCATCTCCAGGATCACGCCCGGTCCCAGCGTGGGATGCCGGACCCGGCTGCCGCGCTTGACCGGCCGCCGCTGGACCTGGCTTTCGTCGGGCTCGGGCACCACGACCCGGCCCCGGGGGGCGGCCGGAGCGGGTTGCGCCGACCGCGCCGGAGACCGCGCCGGGACGTAGGCCGAGGGCACCGACGAGTAGGGCGACCTCTGGGACGCCGGCCGGCCCTGATTGGTGGGCGCGCCGGAGCCCGATCCCGAGCCTCCGCCGTATCCGGGAGAGCCCGGAACCCCGGAGGATGCGGCCCGCGGCGGCGCGGCCTGGCCGAAGAACGAATAGATGCTCTGCGCCCGGTCGCTCACCCGGTCCCCCATGAAGAGGTCGGGGCTGTGGTGGACGTCGAGCAGCTCGCCCGGCAGCTCCTGGAGGAACGGCGATTCCATCTGGTCCTGGTAGCGGCCCGCGATGCGGCGGCGGCGGCAGTTCGTCAGGTAGAGATTCTCCCGCGAGCGCGTCATGCCCACGTAGAGCAGCCGGCGCTCCTCCTCGATGTCCTCCCGCGCTCCCTGCGAGTTGAAGTGCGGCAGCAGGCCGTCCTCCAGGCCGGCGACCACCACGGCCTTGAACTCCAGACCCTTGGCACTATGGAGCGTCATCAGCGAAACGCCCTTCTCCTCCTGGAGCGAATCGAGGTCGGTCACCAGGGCCACGTGGTCGAGGAACGCGGTGAGCAGATCCTCGTCGTCGCCGCGGTTGTAGCTGTTCGACTCCGTGAACTCCTGGGCCGCGGAGAGGAACTCCTCGATGTTCTCCAGGCGGGCGAGATCCTCGGAGTCCTCCCGGTCGTAGAGCTTGGCGTAGCCCGTGTCCTTGAGGAGGCGGTCGAGCACCACCGGCAGCGGAAACTCCTTCGCCGTCTCCTGCAGGCCCACGATCAGGTCGCGGAACTTGCGCAGCGAGGTGGCGCTGCGGGCCGGCAGCGTTCCGAGGTCGTCCAGGTAGAGAACGTCCCAGACCGGCTGGCCGAGCTGCACGGCGCGGTCGCGCAGCAGCTCCTGGGTGGACTTGCCGATGCCCCGCGGCGGCTGGTTGAAGATCCGGGCCAGCGAGACGTTGTCGCGCGGGTTGCGCAGCACCCGCAGATAGGCCACGAGATCCTTGATCTCGGCGCGGTCGTAGAAGCGGACGCCGCCCACGAGCGAGTAGGGGATCTCGCGCTTGAGCATCTCGTCCTCGATCGCCCGCGTCTGGGCGTTGGTGCGGACCAGCACGGCCATGTCGCCGTACTTGAGGCTCCCCCGGGCGAGCTTCTGGATCTTGCTCACGATCCAGTTGGCCTCGTCGCCCTCGTCCGTGGCCTTGTACATCTCGGCCTTGGGGCCGGCGCCGTGATCGGTCCACAGGCGCTTGCCGCGGCGATGGACGTTGTTCGCGATCAGCGCGCCGGAGAGATCGAGGATCGTCTGGGTCGAGCGGTAGTTCCGCTCCAGCTTGCGCACGGCCGCGCCCGGGAAGGTCGCCTCGAAGTCCAGGATGTTGTCGAGGTCCGCGCCGCGCCAGCGATAGATGCCCTGGTCCTCGTCGCCGACCGCGGTGAGGTTGCCGCCGGAGCCGGCCAGCTCCTGGATGAGACGGAGCTGGGCGTGGTTCGTGTCCTGGTACTCGTCGACCAGCAGATACCGCGTGCGGGCGCGGATGCGCTCGCGGATCTCCACGTCCTGCGTCAGGAGCTTCACCGAGAGACTGATGAGGTCGTCGAAGTCGACGCCGGACGCGTGGCCGAGCAGCCCCTGATAGCGCCGGTAGAGCGACGCGACCTTCTTCTCGAAGAAGTTCGAGGCGGCCGACTCGTAGGCCGGCGGCTCGATGAGCTTGTTCTTCGCGCCGCTGATCTGGCTGAGCACGGAGCGCGGCGAGAACGCGGTCTCGGACAGACCTTCGGTCCCCAGCGCTTCCTTGATGAGGCCGAGCTGGTCGGAGGTGTCGAGGATGGCGAAGTCGCGCCGCAGCCCGACCCGCTCGCCGTACTTGCGGAGGAGCACGAGCCCGTAACGGTGGAACGTGCCCACCGAGGTCGACAAGGGGTGGAGACCGAGCAGCTCCTCGACCCGCTCGCGCATCTCGGCCGCCGCCTTGTTGGTGAAGGTCATGGCGGCGATGTGGCCGGGGTCGATCCCCCGCTGCTCCACGAGCCAGGCGATGCGGTAGGTGATGACGCGGGTCTTTCCGGAGCCCGCGCCGGCCAGCACGAGCTGCGGGCCTTCGCCATGGGTGACCGCGGCGACCTGGTCCTCGTTGAGCTTCTTGTCGATGTCGGAGGTGCTGCTTTTCACGCCGGAAGTCTCTCCAAGGGAGCGGTGGTTTGGCAAGAGGCCCGGCCGCGAGGCTCAGGGCAGATCGACAGTGCCGGCCGGGGTCCAGGGGCCGCAGCGCAGAATGCGCCAGACGGTCTTTCCTAGCCCGACGAGGGCGCCGTGCTTGCGGATCGCCCCCTCGCCGTAGTGGCTGCAGGTGGGCTTGAACCGGCAGCGGAGGCCCGCGACCCGGTTCAGCGGCGAGAGCGTCGCCTGGTAGGCGTGGATGCCGCCGAGCAGGATCCGCGCCGAGATCTGGCTGGCGGGCGCCCGGGTGAGATCCACCACCAGCAGGACGAACAGGACGGCCAGGATGATTCGCGCCTTGCGCCGCCGCCGCGTCGGCTGCCGGGGCTCCACGGGCTGTCCGGCCTCCGCCGATCCTCCGGACTCCGTCACCATGGCAGCGTCCCCGTGGCCAGGCGGCCGATCCAGATCACACAGAGAGCCGCGATGTGAACGACGGCCGCCCGGCCGATCCAACCCTCCCAACCCTCCCAGTACTGGCGGAAGTCGCTCCGGCGCAGGATCAGGACACCCCAGGCGATCCAGACCGCCACCGCTTCGACGGCAAGCACCGGCGCGAGCGGGTGATCGTTCATCGCGGAGGACCACTCTCCCTTGGCCAGGTGCGCGAATGCCCGGGTCAGACCGCAGCCCGGACAGGGCAGACCGAGAAAGCGGCGGGAGAGGCAGAAGGCGCGGGCCGGGGACGGATCCGGAACCCACTGGTGAAGGACGGCGATTCCGGCAAGTCCGGCGAGTCCCGCCAGAGCCCAGGTCCAAGCGCTCCGGCGGTTCTCCATGTTGCGAGCCTCAGAAGCCCGAAGGCTCAGAAGCGGTTGGCGAAGTCGCTCAGGCCCGGGATGATCAGGCGCTGTCCGTTCACGCCCTTCATGATGGCCATGACGTGGACGACCAGGATGGCGACCATCAGCGCCCACTGCAGGATGCAGCCGGTGCAGCCGATGTCCGCGAACGCGAGGACGGATCCGAAGACGCCCACGAGAATCGACAGCGCGATCTCGGCGACCAGCAGCACCAGGCCGTGCTTCGCGTGCCACTGGACTTCCTGGTCCTCCTTCTCGACAACCAGCGGGATCACCGCCAGGATGCCGAAGTAGGCAAGGACGATCATGATCGTGCGGTTCGGACTGACGAACCCCGGCGTCCCACCGCCCATGGAAGGCGGCGCCGGCGGCGGGGGAGGCGGCGGATTGTAAGACGGGGGAGGCGGCACATTCGGCTCGCTCATCGAGGCCTCTCCTTTCGGAAAAGGATGTACAGGTTCATGCGGACAGCAGTCTACACCACGACGACTCCCAGATCGGCGAGCGACTGCTCGAGCGCCTCCTTCCGGTCCTCGTGGACAATCAGCACCAGCCGCGCCCGCTCGCCGTACTCCTCGGACTCCAGCTCGACCGCGGGCGGATGGATGAGGCGCTTGACCGCGCCGACCCGCTCGTAGGGAATGTCGAGGGTCAGCCGGAGGGTCGGAACGCACAGGACGGTCGGCAGGCCGGCGAGCGCTTCGCGGGCCGCGGCGGCGTAGGCCCGGGCGAGACCGCCCTTGCCGAGCTTCGTGCCGCCGAACCAGCGGATCACCACGGCGAGGACATCCGAAAGACCGGCGCCGCGCAGCACCTGGAGGATGGGGACCCCGGCCGTGCCCGAGGGCTCGCCGGCGTCGGCGCTGCGCTCCCGCGGCGGGGAGCCGAGGCGCCAGGCCCAGCAGTGATGGCTCGCGTCGGGGTGGCGGCGGGCCAGCCGGTCCATCGCGGCGCGGGCGGCCTCCTCCGTGGTCGCGGGTCCGATCCAGGCGAGGAAGAGCGAGCCCTTCTCCCGGATCTCGCCCCACGACTCGCCGGCGGGGGCCGGGTAGGAGCTCATGCGCGGTTGGCCTTCTCCACCACCCGCTCGTAGATCGCCCGGTAGCGCGCCACGATGGCCTCCTGGCTGAACACCTCCACGGCCCGCTTGCGCCCGGCCGCGCCGAACGCCTTGCGCTTCGGCTCGTCGGTGAGCAGCTCCAGCGCCGAGGCCGCCATGCCGGCCACGTCGCCGATCGGATGCAGGAAGCCGTTCTCGCCGTGGACCACCACCTCCGGGATGCCGCCGACATTCGTGGCGATCACCGGCACCTCGCAGCTCAGTGCCTCCAGCGCCGCGAGGCCGAACGACTCGGTCTCCGACGGCAGGAAGAAGAGGTCGGCGCCGACCAGGATCTCTTCCACGATGGGCAGGCTGCCGATGAACGTGATGGCGTCGCAGGCGTTGCTCGCGCGGCAGTGCTGCTCGACTCGGCCGCGCTCGGGGCCGTCGCCCACCATGACGAGCCGGCAGGGGATCTGGGCGCGCACCTGCAGGAAGGCGTCCACCACGTCCAGCACCCGCTTGACCGGCCGGAAGTTCGAGATGTGGAGGATGATCCGCTCTCCCGGCTTCGCCCAGCGCCGGACGCCGGGCGAATTGCGTGCCTGCTCGTAGCGCGTCGGATCGATGAAGTTGGGGACGACGTCGATCGGGCTCTGGATGCCGAGCTGCTCCTCCGTGGTCTTCCGGAGGGACTCCGACACCGCGGTCACGGCGTCGCTCTGCACGATGCCCCAGCGCGTGGTCTCGATGTAGTTGGGGTCGTTGCCGACCAGGGTCACGTCCGTGCCATGGAGGGTCGTCACCACCGGCAGCGGCTGCGGCGCCACGATCTGCCGGGCGAGCACCGCCGACACCGCGTTGGGGATGGCGTAGTGGACGTGCAGCACGTCGAGCCGGCTGTGCCGGGCGACCTCGACCATCTTGGTGGCGAGCGCCAGCGAGTAGGGCGGGTACTCGAACAGCGGATAGCTCGGCGTGATGACCTCGTGGAAGAAGATGCGCGGGCTGGTGAGCGACAGGCGCGAAGGCACGGCGTAGCTGAGGACGTGGACCTCGTCGCCGCCCTCGGCCAGGGCCATGGCCAGCTCGGTGGCCACGATGCCGGAGCCGCCGTAGGTCGGATAGCAGCTGATGCCGATCCTCATCGCAGGCCTCCGGGCACGATCGCGGTCAGATCCGAGATGGCCAGGGGACGCGGGCTCCGGAACGGCTCGCCGAGCTCGGTGTTGGCCATCAGGCCGAAGTGCCGGGCCCGGCCTTCGAGCGCCAGCCAGAACTCGCGCGACGCCACCTTGGTCTTCGACGCGGCCTTCTCCTTCCCTTTGCTCTTGTCGCCGCCGCCCTGGTAGAGCTGGGTCCGGTAGCACTTCAGCGCCTCGATCTTCGTCTCCCAGACCGAGGACACGTCCACGATGAGGCTCGGCTCGAACGAGTCGTGCTGCATGTAGGAGAGGACGGTCCCGGGCCGGAACGGCTCGCCGGAGTCGGGCCGGCGGTTGCGCAGGCCGGCGTAGAAGGACGCCGCCTGCACGAGCTGCCAGGCGCGGGCGTGGTCCGGGTGGCGGTCGGAGAGGCTCGGCGCGAGAAGAAGATCGGGCCGCCACTCGCGCAGCTTGGCGATGATCGCGTCCTCCTCGGCCTCGCCGGTGCGCAGCGCGCCGTCGCCGCAGTCGAGGAAGTCGAGGTCCGACGCGCCCAGGATCTTCGCCGCGTTCTCGGCCTCGGTCCGCCGCTCCGCAGGGGTGCCGAGCGTTCCGCGCTCGCCCTTCGTCAGATGGAGGATGCCGACCTTTTTGCCCTGCTGGACGAGCAGCGCCAGGGTGGCGCCGCAGCCCAGCTCCACGTCGTCCGGATGACTGCCGATGGCCAGCGCGTCGAGCTTCATGCCGGCTCCTCGACGATCCCGTCCGGGACGATCGTCTGCAGCTCGCGCGGATCGAGGCCCATCTGCTCCCAGAAGCTCTCCACCAGGCGCTCGCCGTACTTGCCCTGGAAGTGGGCGGCGGCCACGACGCGCTCCTGGAGCTTGCCGTTGGGCAGCAGGCTGTCGCGCAGCAGGTTGATCCGGCGGCTGCGGACCTCGTTGCGGCGGGCGGCCGACGAGATGGCCTTCTCGCCGAACGTGTCGAGTGCGCGGAGGATCTGGTCGCGTGTCTTGTCCAGCGGACTGCTCAGGTTCGGATCGGCGGCCAGCGTCGGCTGGCGCAGATCCTCCAGCGCGGCCTCGATCCGCGCCCGGACCGGACCGACGAAGTCGCCGCCTTCCAGCGCGGCGAGAGCCCGGTCCAGCGCCTGGCGGCCGCTGATCAGGGTGTCGAGCGGAACGCCGGCCTCGGCCAGCTTGCTCTTCTGATGCGGCTCGAGCACCAGCGCCTGGGGGCGGAGCGCCACCCACGGGGCTTCGACTTCGAGGACGGGATAGACCGCGGCGGCCTGTCCGATGTAGGAGACTTCGCCCGGGCCGAGGATCTGAAGCGTCGTGCCGAGGGTCGCGTCCTGGAGCGCCGGCCGGGCCAGCGCGCCGGGGGAGAGGACTCCGGGGTTCTCGTCGGCGATGCGCAGGAGATCCGAGGCGCTCCCCGTCTCGTCCCGGCCGCGCAGCGCGTAACCGTCCTCCCCGCGCCACTCGATCCTCCGCCGCTCTCCGCGGGAGAGCAGGAACAGCGGGCTGGCTCCCCGCTGCGGGGTCACCTGGTGGGCGTAGCCGCGGGCCTGGATTTCCGCGTCGCGCCGCACCAGCGCCTCCTCGACGTCCGTCCGGCGCTCGACCAGGCGACGCAGCCACGGGCGCTGCGCCTCCTTGAGGGCCGGAAGCATGGCGTCGAGGATGAGCGGACATCGGGGACCGAGCAGGCGGGCCATGAGCCGCGAGAACGCCTCGCCGAAGCGCGCCTCGGGCCGATACCAGGTGCCGAGCGTCCGCACCCAGTCGGCGTAGCGGTCGCCGGGAACGGCCTCGGCCAGCTCGCGGAGCATGGCGTCCACGCCCGGTCCGAGCGTGCGCATGCCCACCGGGGTGAGCGGCTCGGGATCGGGACCGAGATCGAAGGTCCGCGGTCCCTGGGGCGTGAGCACGGTGGCGTTCGAGACCTCGGCCCAGTCGTGGTCCTCGGTCGCGACCCAGAACACCGCGACGGCCGGCTCGCCCTGCGCTTCCAGCTCGGCGGCCCAGCGCGCCGCGGCCACGGCCTTCGAGAACGAATAGAGAGGTCCGCCGAGGAGCCCCGGCTGCTGGCCGGTGACGACGATGCGGGTGGCGGGATCGGCGAAGCGGCGCGCCAGCTCGTCGGCGCGCTCGTGGCCGTAGCTGCGGTTGGCCACGGCCAGCGCGTCGGCCATCTCGCGGCGGGCGCCGGGCCGCGCCGGGCCGGAGGGGAAGCCCCCGGGCGGCAGGAACCGGAGCGGCGCCAGGAGATCCAGGTCGCGGCCGGCCACATAGGCCGCGGGCATCGGCGCGAGGAGGCCGGACTTCGTGAGGTCGACGCGCGGGCAGTCAGGCCGGCTTGTGACCAAGGAGGATGAGGCGTTCGCTGTCACGCTCGTAGGGATCTCCATGAAAGTTGCCGTAGAGATGGTCCACTTCCAGCCCCGCCCACTTGAGGCCGATGGTCACCTCCTCGGGCTGATAGAGGCGGACGCTCTCCAGATACGTACGGGGACGGTCGCCGGGGTCTCCGGGTTCACCGGCCGCGCCGGTCACCCCGCCCGCGCCGGTCACGCCGGTAGTCGTCACGGCGATGCGCTTGTTCAGGCGCTGGACCCCGGGATCGTACCAGCGCTCGATCTCCGCGCGCAGGCCCTCGCGCTCCTGGATCTCCTTCGCCTGGAGCCCGGCGAGAACCGGACCCGGATTCATCAGGTCGATCAGGAAGCGGCCGCCCGGCGTCAGGACGCGGACGATCTCCTCCAGCACGCGGAAGTTCTCGCGTTCGCTGGGGAAATAGCCGAAGGAGGTGAAGAAGTTGAGGATCCAGTCGAAGCTCCCGCCCTGGAACGGCAGCCGGCGCATGTCGCCCGAGATCCGGGGCAGGCCGCTGGCGAGCATGCGGGCCAGGAGGGTGAGGGAGAGATCGAGCCCGAGGGTGCGGTAGCCGCGGGCGCGCAGCGCGGCGGTGTGGCGGCCGGCGCCGCAGGCGAGATCGAGGACCGCCCGGGGGTGCGGACCGCTCCCGCCAAGCTGCTTTTCGACGAAGTCGACATGCTCCTCGGCCTCGGACCCATCGCGATGGGAGTACAGCTCGAGGTATTCCTCGCCGAACCATTCCTTGTACCAGGGCATGTGCGTTTCGGAGGGTGGAGGGTGCGGGGCGCGATCTCTCGCCCGCCCGGCAGGCGGTATGCTACAGGATATGGTCATGGAGTGGGTCGGCGATTGGATCCAGGTACCGGGAGGCGTCTTCCAGATGGGCGGCGGCCCGCGCGACAATGAGAATCCGCGCCACGCCGTGCAGGTGAGGGGCTTTCTCCTCGCCCGGACCCAGGTGACGCGGGAGGAGTACCAGCGCTTCCTCGACGCGACGGGTGATCTCGGGCGTCCTTCCCCTCCGTTCTGGAACGAGCCCGCGTACGCCGATCCCCGGATGCCGGCGGTCGGTCCCTCGTGGGAGGACGCCGTCGCCTACTGCGCCTGGCTGAGCGAGCGAATCGGCCACCTCGGAGATACCGTGCGTCTCCCCACGGAAGCGGAGTGGGAGCGGGCCGCAACCTGCGGCCGGGACGTCCTTTATCCCTGGGGGGACGATCCTCCGGAGTCGCTCCCGGACTACGCGAAGCGCTGGCGCGAAGGCCCGGAGCCGGTGGACGCCTATCCCTCGCTCCACCCGCTCGGCTTCCTGGGTCTGGGCGAGAACGTCCACGAATGGTGCTCGGACTGGTACGCGGCCGACTATTATCAGCAGCTTGATCGGACCTCGCCGGTCGACGACCCGCGGGGACCGGACCAGGGAACGCGCCGCGCGTCGCGCGGCGGCTCCTGGCGCCATGACATCAAGGTGAGCCGTTGCGCCGCGCGCTCGGCGATTCCGCCCCACCTTCGCTATGCCGACTACGGGTTTCGGGTGGCACGGTGGCGATAGGTCGGGCGAGCGCATCTATCTAAGGAAGGAATCGCTGTGAAGCCCTCGCGCCGTGCCGTCGTCGCCGCCGTCCTGATCGGCGTCACCGTCCACACTCTCACCGTGCTCTCCGTCTGGCAGTCCTGGGGCTACTTCGGGCGGGCCAACGTTCTGGCCTGGATCGACTTCCCGGTCTCCCTCACCTATCTGGACCTCGAAGGCGACCCGATGCTCGCCTGGAGCCTCGTGGCCGGCGGCCTTCAGTGGGCCGTCATCGCCGCGCTGCTGACCGTCCTGCTCGGAAGCACGCTCCCATCGCGCCGCTCCGGCGGTCCCCGCTAGATCTGTGGCGAGCTGACGGTCGGGATACAATAGGCGCATGGTGCAGGTCGGTTCCGTTCAAGTCGATCCCCCCCTGTGGCTCGCCCCGATGGCGGGAGTCACGGACCGCGATTTCCGTCTCCTCGTGCGGCGGATCGGCGGCGTAGGCGTCGTATCCATGGAGTTCATCTCTTCCAAGGCCATCGTCTCGGGCAACCGCAAGACCCGGGAGCTCATGCACTTCGCCGAGGAGGAACGGCCGCTCGCCATCCAGATCTACGGCTCGGACCCCGCGATCATGCGCGAGGCCGCCGTCTACGTCGAAGAGCTGGGCGCCGACATCTGCGACATCAACATGGGCTGCCCGGCGAACAAGGTTCTCAAGGGCTGCGCCGGGGCCGCGCTCATGGGCGACCTGAAGCTCGCCGAGAGCATCGTGCGAACGGTGCGGGACGCGATCAGCATCCCGCTGACGGTCAAGTTCCGGCTCGGCCTCGACGACTGCCGCCGCAACTACCTGGACCTGGGCCGCGCCTGCGAGGCCAACGGCGTGAACGCCGTGGCCATGCACGCGCGCACCGCCCGCCAGATGTTCTCCGGCGAGGCGGACTGGTCGCATCTCGCCAGCCTGAAAGAGGCGCTGTCGATCCCGGTGATCGGCAACGGCGACGTGCGCGAGCCCGAGGATGCCCTGCGGATGCTCGCCGAAAGCGGCTGCGACGGCGTGATGGTCGGCCGCGGCGCCACCCACAATCCGTGGCTGTTCCGGCAGATCGCGGCGCGGCTGTCCGGAGGTCGCGTCACCGAGCCCACCCTGGAGGACCGCCGCGAGCTGATCCTGGAGCACTTCCGGATGGTCGTCGAGCGCGAGCACTCCAAGTACGCCATGCACAAGCTGCGCAAATTCACCGGCTGGTACACCCACGGCCTGCCCAACGGGCGGAAGCTCCGTCACGCGATCAACCAGATCCCGGACATCGAGAGCTTCCTCGCGACCGTCGAGTCCTTCCTCGACGAGATGCTGCTCGAGAAGGCCGCCTAGGCCGGCTGCATGCCCGAGTTGCCCGAGTTGTCCGAGCATGCGATCGACCTGCCGGTGCGCCCGGAGGCCGCCCTGTCCGCCCTGCGCGACATCGCCGACGACTGGGGCGCCGAGCTGGCCGAGCGGGATGGCCAGACGCGGCTCCTCCTGCCGGTGGTCTACGGCCTGAAGCGGGGACTGATGTCCGGTCCGGTCCGCGTGGAGGCCGATGGAGCTGGCTCCCGAATCCTCTTCGAGGTCGAAGAGACGCAGCTCTACCGGCCGGCCACGCCGGTGATCATCCTGCTGATCGCCGTGGCCGGCGGAATCGTGACGGCCCTCTGGCCGTTCTTCCCGAAGCTGCTGCCGCTCGCCCCCTTCGGCGCCATCCTGGCGCTGGGCGGCTGGTTCCTCGTCGTGTCCCGCCTTCGCACGAGCGGACCCGACGAGATGCTCACCCTCGTCGCCGCCCACGCCGCAGCCGAGGATGAGGACACTCCGGCGGCTGAGGAATGACATACCGCCCGTTCCGGTTATACTGGGCGACGTAGCACTGTTCTTTCAAAACTTGGGGGCGTACCGGTTTCGACGGGGAACTGAGCGGAGCGGGAGTTGCGTGTCGCCTACCGCTCGTAAAGCGGAAAAAGTAAATGCGAACGATAACTTCGCTCTCGCGGCCTAACTAAAGGGCTGTGACGTCCTGCTGAGGAGCCCTGATCTACGGCGCTTCTTCAGGACGCTATTCAATGTAGATCGAACGGTGTGGCAGCCTCATGCCGCATCCGGATCAAGAAGAGGCTGGCCGCCGCGCGGAATGTCTTCTTCCTAAACGCGGATGGCGAGATCACAAAGCGAAGACTACGCACGTAGAGACTTCCGATACGCGTTTCTCGGACGTGGGTTCGACTCCCACCGCCTCCACCATTCCTTCTTCCTTCCAGCAATTTACTCCACGTGGGCGACGCGAGCTCAGGCCTTCCCGAAGGCATGGGCAATGCTCTCCGGGTACGGTGCTTCCAGCACGCCGACCTCGGTGACGATCGCCGTGATCAGCTCGGCCGGCGTCACGTCGAAGGCGAAGTTGAGAGCCTGGGTGTCGTCGGGAGCCACCTGCGTTCCGAAGACCTCGGTGACCTCCTTGGACTGCCGCTCCTCGATCGGGATGGCCTTGCCATCCGGAGTGCTGCGGTCGATCGTGGACAGCGGCGCGGCCACGTAGAAGGGCACGCCGTGCCGGTGGGCGAGCACCGCCACCGTGTAGGTGCCGATCTTGTTCGCCGTGTCGCCGTTCGCCGCGATGCGGTCCGCGCCGACCACGATCCGGTCGACCAGCCCCTGCGACATGAGGGCGCCCGCGCTGGAGTCGGTCACGAGCCGGAAGGGGATGCCCAGGCGCTTCAGCTCCCAGGTCGTGAGCCGCGCTCCTTGAAGGAGCGGCCGCGTCTCGTCCACCCAGACCATATTCACCCGGCCGCCGATCCATGCCGACTGGATGATCCCCAGCGCCGTGCCGTAGCCAGCCGTGGCGAGCGAGCCCGTGTTGCAGTGGGTCAGGACGCGGGAGCCCTGGCCGAAGAGCGCCGCGCCGTGCTCGCCGATCCGCCGGTTGATCCGCACATCCTCGGTCTGGAGCTCGCGCGCCCAGTCGAGGAGCGCCTGCCGGCAGGCATCGGTTCCCTGGCTCCTGGTGCGCTCGAAGACCTCGCCGCCGCGGTCCAGCGCCCATCCGAGGTTGACGGCGGTCGGCCGGGTGCTCCGCAGCAGGCTGGACACCTCCTCGAAGCGGTCGGCGCCGAGAACCAGACCGTAGGCCGCGGCAACCCCGATGGCCGGCGCGCCGCGCACCGCGAGACGGCGGATCGCGTCGGCGACCTGCTCGGGCTCCCTGCAATCGAGCCAGAGCTCCCGGGTGGGCAGAAGGGTCTGATCCAGCAGTTTCAGGAATCCATCTTCCCAACGGATGGGAGAGAAGGGCTCGGTCGACGTCGGCGGGGTTTCGAGGGGCGCGCTCATGGGACGGGTATCTTACACGGGTGGTAGAATCCGCGGCCGGCACGCCGCGAGCCGTTTTCCTTGTGAGGCTGGCGCGGCTCCCCTGCACATCCATCCAATTCGAGCACTTAGAATCGAGGCTCCCAGTGAAAGGCGATCCCAAGCACCTCGGGTTTTCCACGCGCGCGATCCATGCCGGGCAGGAGCCCGACCCGCGCACCGGGGCCGTCGCGGTCCCGATCTACCAGACGTCCACCTATGTCCAGAAGGGCCTCGGCGAGCCGGTCGAGTATGAATACGCCCGGGTCCAGAATCCCACCCGGAGCGCGCTGGAGGCCAACCTGGCCGCGCTCGAAGGCGGCGGTCTCTCCGTCCATACATCGGGCCACGCGTTCGCGTCCGGCATGGCGGCCATCTCCTGCCTGATCACGCTGCTCAAGGCCGGCGACCACGCCGTGGTTTCGCGCAACGTGTACGGCGGCACCTACCGGTTCTTCACCAAGATCATGGAGAGCTACCAGCTCTCGTTCTCCTGGGTCGACGCCACGGACCTGCGCAACATCGAGGCGGCGATGACTCCAAAGACCAAGATGGTCTACGTCGAGACGCCCACGAACCCGGTGATGGAGATCGTCGACCTCGCCGGCTCGGCGGAGATCGCGCACGCCGGCAACGCGTTCCTCGCCGTGGACAACACGTTCCTCTCCCCCTACTTCCAGCGCCCGCTGGAGCACGGAGCGGACGTGGTCGTCCACTCCACCACCAAGTTCCTGAACGGCCACAGCGACTCGATCGGCGGCGCGCTCATCGCCTCGAAGCCCGAGCACACCGAGTGGTTCGCGTTCGTCCAGAAGTCGGTCGGCGCGATCCTCTCGCCGTTCGACTCGTTCCTCGTGCTGCGCGGCATCAAGACCCTGCCGGTGCGCATGGACCGCCACGAGCAGAACGCGAAGACCGTGGTCGACTATCTGGTCGGCCACCCCAAGGTGAAGTCGGTGCTGTGGCCGGGCCTGCCCGACCATCCCGGGCACGACGTCCACAAGCGGCAGTCGTCGGGTTTCGGCTCGATGGTCTCGATCGAGATGGGCAGCTTCGCGGCCGCCAAGGCCATGCTCGACCGCATCAAGGTGATGAGCTTCGCGGAGAGCCTGGGCGGCGTCGAGAGCCTGATCTCCCACCCGGCCTCCATGACGCATGCCTCGATTCCGCCGGAGAGGCGGGCCGAGATCGGCGTCACGGAAGGCCTGGTGAGGCTGTCGGTCGGAATCGAGGACGTCAAGGACTTGCTCGACGACCTCGACCAGGCGCTGGCGGCGGTGTAGTCGGGGTCCATCCCCCGGGCCGGCCTCTCCTCTCCCCGGAGGGCCGGCCCGCCTGAAGCCGCGGACGCGGCACCTGCTTCGGAAAGTGGATTCGCCATAGAGCCCGGGCCGCCCAGTCCGGCAGCGTCGCCGGGCTCGCCGGGCTTGGCGGTACCGGAGGAACGGGCGGCCGGCTCACTTCCAGACCTCCTCCTCGAAGTCGTAGACCATCACCTTCACCCGTCCTGTTCGGCCCGTCACCCGCACCGCGGCGAGCGCGCCGGAGCCATCCGTCAGATAGACCGTCCCCGGCGTCGCGGTGCCGTAGGGGCTGAACGCCGCCATGTCAGAATTGTTGAAGCGGATCGGATCGTCGCCGCGTTTCAGCCACCTGCCGGGATCGCCCGGCGCGCGGGCCGGCCGCCCCGGCGGGAACCCGAAGCGCACCCGGCCGCCGATCTGCTCCAGGCGGCGTGTCGGCGCGACCTGCGGGTCGACGCCCTTGCCGATGTCGGCGGTGAGCACGCCATCGCCGTCTCCGTCGCGATAGACCGCCCAGGTGGACTTTCCGTCGGCCCTGGGCTGGAACTTGAGCGCCACGTTCCAGCACCGTTTGACGGCCATCGACCGGGAGAGGCGCATGACGCTCAGCACCTCGGCTGCCGCAAGGCGGACCCGCAGCTCGCCGGTGAGCCTCAGGATCGGCGGCGCGCTCATCGATACCAGCAGGCTCAGGATGGCCAGCACCACCAGCATCTCCAAGAGTTGGAAACCTCGTTCGTGATCTTTCATGGCGAAACTCATGGCGAAACCCGCCGGGAGACGGGGGCGGCCTTGACGACCGCCCCCGTCCGGCCCGGTCAGCGGGACTCCCCCTTCGGCGCCTTGGGCGCCCCTGCTTTGGGAGACAGCGTCTTGGGGGAGGGCGACGGTGCCGGAGCCGCCGCCTTGGAGGCCTTCACCTTTTCCTTCAGAGTGGTCTCGCCGGACACGGCCACGTAGGGCTTGATGAGCTGGAAGGTCTTCTCGCCGATCCCCTGGACCAGCATCAAGTCCTCCAGCGACTTGAACGGCCCGTTCTCCTTGCGGAAGTCGACGATGCGCTGTGAAACCGAGGGGCCCACCCGCGGCAGGAGTGCCAGCTGCGAAGCGTCGGCGGTGTTGACGTTGACCACTCTCCGGGCCTCGGCCGCAAAGGCGCTCGCCGACGCGAGGAGGACTCCCACCAGGATCAGACTGCCGACGAAGGAACGGTTGCGCTGGTTCATGACTCTGTCTCCTACGGGCCGGCCGAACCGGCCCGGATCGATCGTTTGTCGTTCTGCTGCGATTTCAGATTTCCCTTGCATTGCCTTGGGTCCTGCTCTCCCGGTCGTCTTTCGAGCTCCGCCACCTCCTCTCGGGTTACGGCAGCCCATAGATCAAGAGAGCTGCCAGGCACGGCAGCGTCCGTAAACGCAGGCAGGAGAACGACTTGAACGATTCAGCGCGGGAATTGACTTGGGGCTCGGCGCAAAGCTTCTGGCGGCGTGAGGCTCGAAAGCCCCGCGGAGCGGGCGTTTCGGCCGTGTCAAACGATCTTGCAGGCAGCGCAAATGTAGGCGCCGGTAGCCTTGGCGGAGCCTTTCAAGTAGATTAGGCCGGCCATGGCGGAGAAAGCGGAACGGTCCCAGCGGTCGGTGTTTCGGGAGTACTTCGAGGCGATCCTCATCGCCACGATCTTCCTGCGTTTCACGAACGTGTTCGTGGTGCAGACCTTCTACATCCCGAGCGGGTCGATGGAGAACACTCTCCTGATCGGCGACCACCTGTTCGTGAACCGGTTCATCTACGGGCCGTCCGTGACCGATCTCGAACGGCAGCTTCTCCCCCTGCGGCCGGTGCGCCGCGGCGACATCATCATCTTCCGCTCCAAGACCGAGCCGGGGATGGACATCGTGAAGCGCACCATCGGGCTCGGCGGCGACACGATCCAGGTGGCCGACAAGAAGCTCTACCTGAACGGCCAGCCCGTCGAGGACGGCGCCTACGTCATCCACAAGGACCCGCTGGTCTATCCGGGTTATCCGCTGCTGCCGGCCAAGGTGCGGGACCGCGACAACTTCGGACCGGTGACGGTGGCTCCCGACTCCTACTTCTGCATGGGCGACAACCGCGACGAGTCCTACGACTCGCGGTTCTGGGGCACCCTGCCCAGGCATCTCGTGAAGGGGCGGGCGCTCTTCATCTACTGGTCCAACGGCGCCCAGCAGCCCGAAGGAGCCGGCCTTCCCGGTCTCGTGCGGACGGCCTTCGGCTTCCTCTCCAACACCCGGTGGGATCGCTCCTTCCACCTGATCAAGTAGCGTCGGCGTCCCCTCACATGGAAGAGAAGTCCTGGCCTCGGGAGTATCTGGAGGCGCTGCTCATCGCGGTGATCTTCGCGACGTTCGCCCGCACCTACGTGGTGCAGGCGTTCAAGATCCCGTCCGGCTCCATGGAGCAGAACCTGCTGATCGGCGACCACATCCTGGTCAACAAGTTCGTCTACGGACCCGGACCCCGGAGCGCCCTGCCCATCCGGGAGGTCCGCCGCGGCGACATCGTGGTCTTCAAGTTTCCCGAGGACCCGTACCGCGACTTCATCAAGCGCTGCGTGGGCCTGCCGGGCGACAAGGTCGAGGTGAGCGACAAGCGGCTCTCGATCAACGGCCGGGAAGTGAACGACGACGCCTACACCTGGCACGTCGACCCGTTCATCATCCCGCGGAGCCCGTTCCTCTCGGGCAACCGCACGCGGGACAACTTCGGCCCCTATACGGTGCCGGCCGGCCACTACTTCTGCATGGGTGACAACCGCGACAACTCCAACGACTCCCGGGTCTGGGGCTCGGTGCCGCAGGAGTACGTCAAGGGGCGGGCTTTCATGGTCTACTGGTCCTTCGACAACCAGGGCCAGAACGAGCCCACGGAGTGGCCCGGCTTCGCCGGCAAGATGCGCCAGCTCGCCCAGGTGAGCCTCCACTTCTTCACCAGCACGCGATGGGAGCGGACTTTCCGGATCGTGCGGTAGACTTGTCGCGCGAAATCAAAGGAGGGTTGCCATGCGGAAGCGGATCGCCGAGCGCGGCCAGGGAAACCTCGGCTGCGTCATGTGGCTTGTGGTTCTCGGACTTGCCGTGATGATTTCCTGGAAGATGATCCCGGTCAAGGTCGCGAGCGCCGAGATGTACGATTTCATGGACGATCAGGCCAAGTTCACCAGCGTGAACACCACGGCCGAAGAGGTGAAGAAGAACATCCTGGCCAAGGCGGTGCAGCTTAAGCTGCCCCTGGACCCCGCCAACGTCACCGTCGAGCGGGTGGGCGACAGCATCCGGATGAAGGCGGAGTACACGGTCCCGGTGCAGTTCCCGGGCTACACCTTCAACTGGCACTTCGTCCACGAGTTGGACCGGCCGATCTTCGTCGTCTAGCGGCGGCGCGACCCGCGCCGTCCCGACCTCACGCGCATGGCCCGCCCCGGCTGGATCGACACCGTCGCGGCGGGCCTCGCGCCCGGATTTCTGCTCGGCGCGCACCTCGCCGGCCTGATCTTCTTCCTGAACCCCCATCTGCCGTTCACCGCGGGACCCGTGCTGCGCACGGTCCTGGTGTACGGCGGCATGCTCGGGCTGGCAGGCCTGGCGATCCACCTGCCGTTCACCCGGGGGCGCCCCCGGCGCGCGAAGCGGAGCCTCCCCTGGACGCTCACCGCGGCGCTGGCGGCGGCGGCGTGGCTGGCCGCGAGCCATGCGTCGGTCTACGCCTTCTATCTTCCTTCCGGCATCAACGACCGGCTCATCCGGGCCGCGGGCTGGCTCGCTCTCGCAGCCCTGATCACCTTCTACACGGCGCTCCTGCACAGCCTCCACCGGCGGCGCTATGGCTGGCGGAGCCGCTACGGCCTCGGGCTGCTGACGGTGCTGTCGGTCTACGCCGTGATCGAACGCCGGGAAGCCTTCCGGCCTCGCGCCACGCCCGTCCACCGGCCGGCTGCCGTGGAGAGCGGGACGCGCCCCCGATTGCTGGTCGTGGGTCTCGACTCGGCCACGATGGACGCCATCCTGCCGCTCGCGTCCAAGGGGCGGCTGCCGTTCCTCTCCATGGTGCAGGAGCAGGGGGCCTACGGCCGGCTCGAATCGCTTCAGCCCACCTGGCGGGAAGCGCTGTGGATCACCCTCGCCACCGGCAAGAACCCGCACAAGCACGGCGTCAGCGGCGGGAAGGTCTACGACGTCCCGTGGCTCGGCCCGCCGGGCCCTGAACGGGAGTTGAGGCTGCTGCCGGTCGGCATCCGATTCCGGCGCTGGGGGCTTCCCGGCGCGGTCGAGCGGACGCCGCTGGCCCTCCCCAGGCGCGCGCTCACCCTCTGGGAGATCCTGCCCCGGCTGGGGATGAAGGCCGGGATGGTCGGCTGGCCCGCGTCGTGGCCGGCGTCGAGGGAGACGGAGTTCGCGCTGCCGGAGAGCTTCTTCGGGCGCTCGGACATCCCGAACAGCGCCTGGCCCGAGGATCTCGCGTCCAGCGCGCGGATCTTCCGGCCCCGGCCGACGGAGATCGACACCGCCTTGCGGGCCCGCTTCGGCGAGCGCCCTGGATCGCGCCTGCTCGACAGCCTCGCCGAGGATCTCTGGCGGGAATCGCTCGCCGTCTCCCTCCTCGATCAGCACCCGGACAGCAGCGCCCTGTTCCTGGTCCTTCCCGGACTGCGGGAGGTCTCCCGGGATTCGTTCGGAGGCTTTCAGGCCGTGCAGTTCGAGGGCTCGCAGGCGCCGGCAGCCCGTCAGGCCGCGGAACGGCTGGAGACCTACTACGCCTGGCTCGACGGCCTGCTGGCCGAGCTCTGGCAGAGGGAGGAGGGACCCAAGATCCTTGCCGTGGTGTCCGCGTACGGGGCCGAAGGGCGCCGCGGACGGCTGAGCGGTGACGCCGAGGAGCTCGAGGGCCGCTTCGGCCTGGCTCCGGACGGCGCCTTGCTGCTCTATGGAGAGGGCATCCAGCCCGGCGCCCTCGTGACCGGAGCCCGGCTGGTCGACGTGGCGCCGACGCTGCTCTACGCCCTCGGTTTCCCCGCGGCCCGCGATCTGGACGGCAAGATTCTCACCGAGGCGTTCGACAAGCCCTTCCTGGCGCGCCACCCGCTCACGATCTTCCCCTCGTTCGAGGGGCTCGCCCGCGAACGCTAGCCGGCCGGAGACTTCTGAGCGACCAGCTTGGGCACCTGCGCCTTGGCGCCGGCGCCTTCGCGCTCCTCCCGGGCCATGGAGCAGCGGCCCTCGAAGAAGGCGCCGTCCTCGATCACCAGCGAAGGCGTGTCGAGCTCGGCAAAGACTTTCCCCCGTGGAGAAATCTGGACGCGCTTCGTCGCACGGATCGAGCCGCGCACCGTGCCGGAGACGAAAACCTGGCCGGCGCGAATGTCCCCCTCGACCTCGCCGCCCTCGCCGACGATCAGGTCGCCGTTCGAGGTCACCTTGCCGGAGAACTTGCCGTCCACCCGGAAGGAGGTCTCGAACCGCAGCTCCCCGTCCACGTGGCTGCCGTTGTCCAGGAAACCATTGAGATCACTGGGTTTACCGCTGTCGTTCTTGAAGATCATCGCGCGTCCCCCCGCTCCACCAGCACTTCATAGAGCCGCATCAGCTCCTCCTCGGAATGGAAATGGATCTGCAGGAGGCCTCCCTTGCCCCGCCTGCGGATCTCGACCCGCGTCTGCATCCGGCGGGTGAGCGTCTCCTCGGCCGCCGCGGTGTTGACCTCCAGCGGCGTCGGCTTCTTCGGCGGCTTTGCGCCGGATTCGCGCGCCGGCTCGGCGGCCAGCCGCTCCAGGTCGCGCGCGGTCAGCCCTTCGCGCACAGCGCGGTCCGCCAGGTTGATCTGCGCCTCGCGCGACGGCAGCCCGAGCAGCGGCCGGGCCTGTCCGGCCGTAAGGCGACCTTCGCGCAGCAGCTCCTGGACCTCCTCGGGGAGGCGGAGCAGGCGAAGGGCGTTCGTAACCGTGGTCCGGGCCTTGCCGACGCGCCCGGCGATGATCTCCTGGGAGAGGCCGAACTTCTCCTGGAGAGCCTGGTAGGCCTCGGCCTCTTCCAGGGGCCCAAGGTCGCTGCGCTGGAGATTCTCGACGAGCGCCAGCTCCAGCAGCTCCCGATCGTCGGTGACCACGCGCACGACCACCGGAACCTGTTCGAGCCCGGCACGGCGGGACGCCCGCCAGCGGCGCTCTCCGGCGACGATGAAGTACAGGCCGTCCGAATCCGGGCTCACGACGAGGGGCTGAACCACGCCTTGCGCCCGGATCGAGGCGGCAAGCTCCTCGATGGCGTCCTCGTCGAAGTGGGTGCGCGGCTGGAAGCGGTTCGGCTTCAGCTTGTCGAGGGGCAGGCTCTGGATCGGTACCGGAGACGCCGGGGCCGTCGGCGGCTCCTCGCGCTGCAGCAAGGCATCGAGGCCGCGGCCGAGACCGCGCTTGCGGCCGGCCTGATTCGGCGGATTCGGATTTGGATTGGGATTGGGATTGGGAACAGTCACGCGCCCCTCCGCAGCAGCTCGCGGGCCAGGGCCAGGTAGGCGTCGGCGCCACGAGACTTGATGTCGTACTGGAAGATCGGGAGGCCGTGGCTCGGAGCCTCGGCGAGACGGATGTTGCGGGGCACCACGGTGTCGAAGACCTTGGCGCCGAAGTGGCGGCGGATCTCGTCCGCCACGTCCTTGCAGAGGTTCGTTCGCTCGTCGTACATCGTGAGCAGAATTCCGGCGATCGCGAGGCCGGGGTTGAGCCCGCTCTGGACGCGCTTCACGGTCGACATGAGCTCGGAGATGCCTTCCAGCGCGAAGTACTCGCACTGCAGGGGGACGAGCACGCCGTCCGCGGCGGTGAGAGCGTTGATCGTGAGGTGTCCGAGCGACGGCGGACAGTCGAGAAGGATGATGTCGTAGCGGCCGTCGAGCTCGCTCAGGATCCCCTTGAGCCGCCCTTCCCAACCGTCCTCCCCGACGAATTCGACCTCGATGCCGACCAGGTCGCGTTGCGTCGGAACGAGGTCCAGATTCGGGAAGCCGGAAGGGCGAATCGTGTCGGCGATGGGCACCTCGCCGGAGAGCGCCTGGTAGAAGTGCGGCTCCTCCGCCGTGGCCCCCAGTCCGCGGGTCGCGTTCCCCTGGGGGTCGCAGTCCACGAGGAGGACGCGACGCTCCAGGGCGCCCAGGCCCGCGCCGAGGTTGATGGCGGAGGTGGTCTTTCCCACGCCGCCCTTCTGGTTCGCTATGGCGAAGATCGTGCTCATCGAATTCCTTGCTGATCCCTATCCTGGTTTGAGCCCTGCCCGCCGAAACGCCGAAGCTCCAGAATGCGGCGATTCCAGCTCCCCGGGATGTCGATGCATCGCCCCGGCACCAGCGTCGGGGGCAACAGAGGAACGTCCGCCCCTACCCAGAGGAGGATCCGCCCCTCGGGCGACAGCCGCTCCCCGAGGGCCCCAAGCACGTCAGGTCCGAGCTTCAGGGCGCGCGTCGTGACCAGGTCCAAGCTCGCCGGAAAATCGGCGGGGAGAGGGACTGAAACTCTAGCATTCAGGCAGCGGCAGGGCAACGAAGCCTTGCGTGCCGCAGAGGCGAGGAAGGCCCATTTGCGCTCCTGTGCCTCCACCAGGGTCATTTCGAGATCGGGCCGCGCGGCGGCGAGGACCATGCCGGGAAATCCGGCGCCCGACCCCGCGTCCAGACCCTGCAGAACAGCTCCCTCGGAGGGCTCCGGCAGGAGGGGGAGCGCCGCGAGCGCTTCTCCGTAATGCCGCTCCAGGATCTCGCCGATCGTGCCGCGACCGATCAAGGAAAGCCGCCGATTCCAGAAGGACAGCTCCAGGTAGTGGGCGAAGAGCGCCTTCAGCGCCTTGGGATCCAGGGGAACGGGAGACAGGGGAGTCAGGCCGGCGGCGAAGTTGGCTCGGGAGATCGAAGGCAGAGGAAACGACATGGTGGGATCATACCGGGGATCAAGGAAGAGGATGTTTCACGTGGAACGTGTCGGTACCGGCTGGCGGTCACGTTCCACGTGAAACGTTGGGGCTGGCGTGTCAGATCGGGCGGATGGTGACCCGCTTGAAGTACCCGTCGCCGCTGCTCTCGCTCTCGACGCCCGGATCATCCGCCAGGGTGACGTGAATGATCCGCCGGTCGGCGGGATTCATCGGCTCCAGTGTGCGCGGCCGGCGCAGGCGGCGAACCTCTTCGGCCACCTGCTGCGCGAGGCTCCGGAGACGCTCCTCGCGGATCTCCTGGAAGTTGTCGCAGTCCACCCGCACGGGCACGGCCTCGCCGGAGAGGCTGCGGATCATTCGCGGCAGCAGATGCTCAATCGCGTTCACCAGCTCGCCATCATCCGCAAAGCACCAGTCGGCATCCACTCCCGCCAGGTCCAGCTCCAGGCGCTCCTCGCCCTGGAAGACCTGCGGCACCAGATCGAGTCCGGCGATGCGGACCAGCAGCTCCGCGGACTTTACCGCCGCCTCGGCCACCGGGCCAGTGGCCGCCGGGTAGCGTTCCGACACTCGCCGCGGCGTCTCTGGCAGGGCTACCAAGCCGCCCTGCGCGTCGAAGGTCGGCTGGGGGGGCTCGGGCTCCCGTGCTGGGCGGGTGATCCGCGCCTCTTCACGACGGCGGCGGGGCCGCTCGCGGCCGTCTCTCCGTCCACCGCCCTCTCCGCGGCCTCCCCGCAGTCCGTGATCGTTCCGGTCATTCCGGCCGACCCGGTTGCCTCGGTCGTCCCCCCGCTCCGGACGCTCGGCGACGGACCGCGGGGGCACTGCTTGGGGCGGGCGCTGCGGGTTTGCGACCCCGCTGCCCTCGCCCCGTTTTTGTCAGGGATCAGCTACATAAATCCACTGTAGCCTTATTGTTAGGATTATCAAGGTAAATGCCTCGATGACGAATCCTACCACTGCTGGACAAGCAGCTCAGAAGACTGTCGCCTTCCTGTTTGGAGTCCATTCACTGCCGCACAGGCAGCGCACATGAAACCGTCGATCGCCGTCCAAGAAAAGCGAAGAGAAATCCGCGAAGCAGCCAGCCGTTTCCGCGTCGCCAACCCGCGTGTTTTCGGCTCCGTCCTGCATGGGCGCGATGTCGAAGGAAGCGACCTCGACCTGCTGGTGGACGCCCTGCCGGGGACGACGCTGTTCGACCTGGGCGGGCTCCAGGTCGAACTGGAGAAGCTGCTGGGCGTTCCGGTGGGCTTGGTCACGGCCGGTGACCTGCCCATGAAGTTCCGCGCCCAGGTGCTCGCCGAGGCGCGCCCGATATGAGCAGCGAGCACCGGCTGGTCGACTACCTGGACGACATGGTCGATGCAACGCGGCAGGCGTGCGCGTATGTCGACGGACTCGGCAAGACCGGGTTCATCGCAGACCGCCGCACCCAGCAGGCCGTGATCCTGAACCTGGTGATCCTCGGCGAGGCAGCGACCCGCGTGCTCGCTCGACATGCCGACTTCGTGGCCCTGCATCCGCAGGTGCCCTGGCACAACATGCGGGGCATGCGCAACCGGGTTGCGCATGGCTATTTCGATCTCGACATCGACGTGGTCTGGGACACGGTGCAAAGCTCACTGCCGGCCTTGCTGGCGCAATTGCCGGCGGTTCGCGACGCCGCGGCGCTGTTGAATGAAAGCGACGAGCCGGGCGCGTAGTTCACGTCAGCGGCGATTCGAGAAACCCAGCGCCGCGTGGAAGCGCCAACCCCCCTCGTGGTCCGGCACGCTGACCTTGCCGAAGCGTTTGGCACAGTCGTCGAGCGACATGCCGCGTTCGGCGGCGAGCAGCGTGAGTGACTGCATGTAGTCGGCTTCACCCCAGGGCGCGATGCGTGGACCCTGCACATCCGGGTCAGGGACGGGTGTATGCCGGGCCCGCTCGATCGGGATGTAGAGCGCGAGTCCGCGATGCTTGTCGGCCACGTAGTGAAGCCCGTAGCCAATGCCGTCCTCGTCGGGAACAAAACACAGTTCGATGCGGGTTTGCGTATCGGCACGGAACGGCTGGTGTTGCGGCAACAAGGCGGTCAACAAGGCGTCGGCGCGCGGCAGGTGCCACCAGTGGCAGGCGGCAAGCGCGGCGAAACCGCCCGGGCCGCCCAGACGCTGGCGGCGTGAACCTGGTGCCGGTGCAGCCGGTGCGGCCGGCGCTGCCGGCGCTGCCGGCGCTGCCGGTGCGGGCGACTCGCAGCGTGCCGGCAACATCGTGCGCCGCAGGCGGGCATGTTCGAGATCGACCAGGCTTCGCGTGGGACGCAGCGCGTCGTCGTCCCTGGGCAGGATGCGCGGGCGCGAGTCGATCACGTCGCGTTCTTCTGCGCGAAGCAGGTCGGTGAGCGAGTGGCTGTCGAGCCGGAACTCGCCGGTGTTCAGCTCGAACCCGGGCCGGCAGAAGGCGGCTTGGTCGGTGTTTTTCCAGTACTGCAAGTTGCTGTCGAACACCAGCAGGTTGGGGTTGCCGGCGGCGCACTCGCGCAAGGGCCGGTGCCGCCACACGCGCCCGGCAAGCTGGATCAGCGAGCGCATCGACGAGGGTTCGACCACGGCCCAGTCGTAGTCGTGATCTCGGCCCACTTCGGTGACGGGCGAGCCGAGCACGATGAAGAGCTGGTCGGCTTCGGGGTGCGCGTCGAGCACCTGGCGGATATCGGGCAGGCGCCATACGGCGGGCGCGTCGCGCCGGTCCAGCGCGGCGTCGAGCCGGCGCTCGATGGCCGAGCGCAGCAGCAACGGGTATTGCGAGTGGTAGACGCACAGGTGGATTCGCGTGCCCTCGGGAGCGCCCAGCCGATACAGCGCCAGCGCCACGTCGTACAGCGGCGCGATATTGGCCATGCGGACCAGGCCGAAGCTGACCCGCTTGCCGCTCGTGGGGTCGGTATCGTGGTGTTGCTGGTGCAGGCGGACCGCGGCATCGCGGACCTGCAAGGCGAACGCCTCGCGCGCGTCGGCCGCGGACTTGCCGCCAAGGGCCAGCGGCAGCAATTCGGCGCGGCGCCGCACCGGCGCCCGGCCCAGCGTCGCATGTCGCTTGCGGGCGAAGGCCAGGTGAGCCGCGCCGAACGAGGCGGTGTCTGCGCAGGGCTGCGGCTCTTGATGAAACTCGTCGATCCACGCGCAGGCAATGGTGGGTACTTGTCCCGGCCGATCGCCGCGGTTGCGGGCGTACAGCGTGCGGCCGTCGCGATAGGCGTCGAACATGCCTTGCACCAGCGCGGGCGGCAGCGTGGCCGACGAGATGAGTACCCGCGCGCCCAGCATGCCGGCCCAATGCACCAGCCGCGCCACGGCGGGCAGGTCGTCGATGTCGAAGTCGTCGAGTTCGTCGAGCACCAGGTCGGCGCTAATCAGGCGCAGCATCGGCGCGATCTGGCGCCCTCCGCGCTGGCTTTCGGTGGCGGGGGTGAGGTGGTCGATAGTGCAGGCGAGCACCGGCGCCGACAGCAGCGCGCGCACCTGCGGGTCGTGCATGGCCTTTTGCAGCAGCGGGTGGGCGTCGATATTGCCGTCGAAATGAACGTGGCCGTCTTCGGTGACCAGTTCCTGCACCGACGCCGAACCGCTGCGTTCGGCCAGCGCTTCGTAGTGCTCGAACAGTTGTCGGCTGGCGGTGCCGCCGACGCGGATGGCGAGGTCGTCGTCGCGCAGGTTCAAGGCCTCGCGGTAGACCCGGCCGGTTTGCAGCGTGAGGGTGCGCAGGCCCAGCGCGAAGGTGCAGCGCATGCCGTGCGCCGGGTCGGCCAGGGCGTACATGACGCGCACGTTGGCGAGAGTCTTGCCGCAGCCGGTGGACGCCATGTTGACGATGAAGGCGCCGCCTGACGAGGCCGCCGCGCGCATCGCGGCGGCGACATCGGCCGCCTTGTCTTGCCAGCGAAAGCGCGGGTCCTGCGTGCGTTTTTGCAGGCCCTTGTGACGCGCCAGCCGCGGCAGGTTGCGCGCGAAGCCGGGCAG
>JANMTS010000051.1:0-38846 GCA_031390755.1 Holophagales bacterium | reverse complement strand
GAATGGAAGCGCGGCAGTCTTCAGCTCGTCTCATGCCCCCTCCCGCAATGAACCAGGAGAGGGCCGCTCCGCGGCCCTCCGGAGACTTGACTCAACGTGGCCTTCTCATGGAAGGGGGCCAGGGGGTGAGGATTCGAAGCGTAAAGCTCCGCCACCTCCCGGATCAGAATGCCGACCGACCAGCCGTCGCCCACGATGTGGTGGAGGTTGAGCAGCGCCCAGTGCTCCTGGGCTCCCAGGCGCACGAGCAGCGGCCGGAGCAGCGGCCCGGCTTCGAGATCGAAGCCGCGGGTGGCCTCGGCCTGGACGAGACGCTCGGCTTCAGGCTCGCGCACGCCGTCCGCGAGCCCGGAGAGATCGACGAGGCCGAGCGGCAGCCGCAGCTCGGGCGCGACGACCTGGCGGGGCGAGCCGTCCGGCCCGGCCTTGAAGGTGGTGCGGAGCGATTCGTGGCGCTCCACGACGCCGTCCAGCGCCGCCCGGAAGACATCGGGCCGGAGATCGCCGCGGACGCTCAGCGCGATCGGGATGCCGTAGCGCGCGCTGGAGGTCTCCTCCAGACGGTCGAGGAACCAGAGGCGCTCCTGGGCGAAGGACAGAGGCAGCTCAACCGTCGGGTCACGCCGTTCGATCCCTGGAGCGGATTCGAGGCCGCCGCTGCCCAGCTCCCGGTCGATCCTCGCGGCGAGATCCTCCAGGACCGGCTCCTCGAACACGGTGCGCAGCGGCAGCTCGACGCCGAACAGCTCGCGGATGCGCGAGGTGAGGCGGGTGGCCATCAGCGAGTGCCCGCCGAGGTCGAAGAAGCTGTCGCTTCCGCCGATCCCGGAGATTCCCAGCAGCTCGGACCACGCGGTCGCCAGCACCTGCTCGGTGGGCGTGCGCAGCGGGGCCCGGACGCGGTCCTGCGCCTCGGCTTCCGGCCGCAGCCGCTCGAGGGCACGGCGGTCGACCTTGGTGTTCGCGGTCAGCGGCAGGGCATCGAGGAACACCCAGCCGGACGGGATCATGAACGAGGGGACGAAGGCGGCGAGGTGGAGGCGGAGCTCCGCCTCCGCGGCGATGCGCTCCGCGCCGTCCGCAGGGCTCCGGAGGGCCAGGCAGGCGACGAGCCGCGCCTCGTCTCCCTTGCCCAGGACGAGCACCACGGCCTCGCGGACGCGGGAATGCCCCGCGATCACCGCGGCGATCTCGCCCAGCTCGACGCGGATGCCGCGGATCTTCACCTGGTGATCGATGCGGCCGACGAACTCGATCTCACCGTCCGCCCGCCAGCGGGCGAGGTCTCCGGTGCGGTACATCCGATCGCCCGGCCGGCCGTAGGGGTTGGGCAGGAAGGTCTCCGCGGTCAGCGCCGGACGGCGGTGATAGCCGCGGCCCAGGCAGACGCCGGCGGCGAACAGCTCGCCCGGCACGCCCACCGGTACCGGCCGCAGCCCGCGGTCGAGCAGCAGGATGCGGGCGTTGTCGAGCGGCCGGCCGATCGTCGGCGGGCCGTCGGCCACGCCCGCGGGCGCGACGTCGCCGGCGGTGATCACGATCGTGCATTCGGTCGGGCCGTAGTGGTTCACCAGGCGGTAGCTCGCACCCGGCGCGGGCCGGCGGTTGAGCCGCTCGCCGCCGGTGAGGATCGTGCTCATCGCCAGATCCGCGGGCGGCGGGCCGGCGAGGACCGCCTCCGCCACCGGAGTGGTGAGGAACGCCATCGAGATCCGTTCGCGGGCGAGCCAGAGCGCCAGGTCCGGCGGCGAGGCGACGAAATCCGCCGGCACCACGTGCACCGAGCCGCCCGAGGTCAGGTACGGCCAGACGTCCCAGGCCGAGGCGTCGAAGCCCGGGCCGGCGACCAGCGCCGAGCGGGTCTCGGGGCCGCAGCCGTAGGCCCGGCGGTGCCAGGCGATGATGCTCGACAGCGACTCGTGGCGCAGGTCCGTCCCCTTGGGCGTGCCGGTCGAGCCCGAGGTGAAGATCACGTAGGCCCGATGGTCGCCGGTGACGGGGACGGCGACGCCGGCCTCCTTCTCGTCGAGGCAGTAGTCGCCGTCGACCGCCAGCACGGCCGGTCCGGCCGCCGGAAGACCCGACAGCGCCGCGGTGGTGAGGAGGACCCGCGGACGGGAGTCCTCCAGGATGAAGAGGGCGCGCTCCTCCGGGTGGGCCGGATCGATGGGGAGGAACGCGGCTCCCGCCTTGAGCACGGCGAGCTCCGCGACCACCAGCTCGGGCGAGCGCGGGATGCGGACCGCCACCACGTCGTCCGGCCGCACGCCGAGCCGCAGCAGGCGCGCGGCGAGGCGGTTGGCGCGGCGGTCGAGCCCGCCGTACGTGAGGGAGATGCCGAGATCGCCGATACCGGCCTCGCCCACGAGGGCCGTTGCATCGGGCCGCAGCGCGGCCTGCTCCTCGAACAGGCGATGCACGGGCTGCTCCGGGAAGGCGACCGGCAGCGGGGGCCACTCCCCCATCACCTGCCACGCCTGGGCCTCGCTCATCAGCGGCAGCTCCGCCAGCGGCGCGTCCGGCCGCTCCAGGGCGCCGCCCAGCAGGGTCTCGAAGTAGCCGGCCAGGCGCAGGCCGGTCGGAGTGTCGAAGAGATCGCGGCTGATCTCCAGCTGCCCCTCCAGCCACCGGTCCTGCGATCCCCAGCCGGCCTCGCTCAAGGTCAGGGTGAGATCGACCTTGGCGATCCCCGCTTCGAACGCCAGGCCGGTCAGGGTGAGCCCCGGCAGCTCCAGCGGGCCGGCGCCGGCGTTCTGGAGCGCGAACAGGACCTGGAACAGCGGCGGGCGGGAGAGGTCGCGCTCGGGGGCCAGCTCCTCCACGAGGCGCTCGAAGGGGACGTCCTGGTGGGCAAGCGCGCCGAGCGCGGCCGTCCGGGTGCGGGCCAGCAGCTCGCGGAAGGAGGGGGCGCCCGAGGCGTCCGACCGCACCACCAGCGTGTTGACGAAGAAGCCGATGAGCCCCTCCAGCTCGGCCCGGTTGCGGCCGGCCGCGGGCGTGCCGACCGAAAGGTCGTCCTGGCCCGAGAGGCGGTGGAGCACCGCCTGGAAGGCGGCGAGCAGAACCATGAAGAGGCTGGCCTGCTCGGTGTGGGCCAGCGCCTGCGCCCGTTTGCGGACCGCGCCGGTCAGGGTGAAGCCGAGCGTCCGGCCCACGCCGCTGCGCACCGCCGGCCGCGGCCGGTCCGCGGGAAGCTCCAGAGCCTCCGCGCCGGCGAGCGTACCGCCCCACCAGGCAATCTGGCGGTCGATCGCCTCGGCGTCGATCCACCGCCGCTGCCAGACGGCGTAGTCGGAGTCCTGGACGGGGAGCGGCGGGAGGGGGGACTCGAGAACGCGACGCTCCGAATCCTCACCCCCCGACCCCCTCTCCCATCTCCCGCCCTCCCGCACCCCGGGAGAGGGGGCGCCGCCACCCAAAGCAAAAACCCCGGACTCGAGAAGGGCGGGGGTTCCCCCTCTCCCCGCGGGAGAGGGGGCCAGGGGGTGAGGACTCGAAGCGTCGACGCCCGAGCCTGCGGAGAACGCCCCATACAGCGCCCCCACCTCGCGCACCAGGACGCCGATCGACCAGCCGTCCGAGACGATGTGATGCATCGTGGCCAAGGCCGCATGATCGGAGGGAGCCAGCCGCACCAGTGTGGCCCGGAACAGCGGATCGCGGGTCAGGTCGAACGGCCGGCGGGCCTCGTCCTCGGCGAGCCGCAGCAGCTCCATTTCCTGGGCCGGCCGAACCTCCTCCGCCAGAGCCGACAGGTCCACCCGGGCCGTGCGCAGGCTTGCCTCTCCGATGATCTGCACCGGCCGGCCGGCCACCTGGCCGAACGTGGTGCGCAACGCGGCGTGGCGGCGGACGATCTCGGCAAGGCTCCGCTCCAGCGCCGAGACGTCGAGCGCGCCGGTGAGCCGCAGGGCCACGGGGATGTTGTAGAGCGGGCTGCCGGGCTCCATCTGGTCGAGGAACCAGAGGCGCTCCTGGGCGAAGGAGAGCGGTATCTGCTGGTGTTGCTGGTGTTCCTGATGGTCCAGAGCGACGAGAGGAGCGAGCCCCGGACTCGACGCGAGTCGCTCATAACCGAGCGCGACGGCGGTCTCCCAGGTCGTCTCCCCGAGGGCGTGCTCGGCGGCCAGCGCACGCCACTGCTCGGCGGCGCTCGCGTCCACGCTGCGGTGCTGGTGGAACTTGACGTCCCCGAGCATGCGGCCTTCGGCGTGGATGCCGTCGGTCATCCTCGCCGTCTTCTCCCCCCCCTGGGGATCAGCATACGGATCGGCCATGTCCGGGTTGTAATCGATCCCGAGGAACGCGCAGACCCGGCGCATCTCGCCTTCCGGATCGCGGACCAGATCCTCGAAGCGCACCCAATGCTGGCGCTCCGTGGGAATCCCAGCCAGAAACTCCGAGATATTCCGGTGGCTGGCGAGCCAGATCAGCTCGGCGAGCGCGCGCCGGGCGAAGCGGTGCGGCTGGCGGAAGAACAGCTGATCGAGCTTGGCCTCCTCGAAGCTGCGGATCATGCCGTAGGGGTGGCGGATCAGGTGGATGTAGCGGGCGCCCTCGAAGCTCGCCTCGGCCCTTTCGAGGATGGCAGGGTCGAGCGCGTAGGAGGGCGTCTTGTCCACCAGCAGGCGGCCGTCCAGCTGCGACTGGAGCCAGCCGTAGAAGCGCTGCGTCGACCAGCCCCCCCGCTCCGCCTCCTGCTCGGCGATATTGACCAGGGCCTTGGCCTCTTCGGGTCCGCAGCCGCGGGCCTCCATGACGGCGCGGATCACGCCTTCGAGCCAGAAGCTGTCGCGGCCGGGGAACGCGGCCTTGCGCTCAGCCACGGTGTTGAACGAGAGCAGCTCCAGCTCGGGCGGCGAGAACAGGCCGGGGTGCCCGCCGAGCATGACGCGCAGCAGGGTCGAGCCCGAGCGCGGCGGCGAGAGCACGAAGAGGGCCGGCGGGTTCTTCCCGTCCGGGCGGGCGGCGGGCAGGGATCGGATCAAACCGCGGAATTCGGCCAACGCCGTTTCGTCCACCCGGCCGATCCGGTCCTGGGCCTCGGCGGCGTTGCCGTCCAGCGACTCCTCTCCCCAGAGGCGGACCACGGCGCCGCGGTGCTCGCGGGCGAGGTGGGCGGCCATCTTCGAGACGCTCGGCGCATCGAAGATCACCACCACGTGGACGATCTCGCCCAGCTCCCGCTGGAGGCGGTTGATGAGCATGGCGCCCGAGATCGAGCTGCCGCCCAGCTCGAAGAACGAGTCGTGGATGCCCAGACCCTCGACCGGAAGGCCGAGCGTCTCGCTCCACAGGCCGGCGAGGAAGCGCTCCAGCGGCGTGCGCGGCGCCACCCGCTCGCGGCGGGAAACCCCGAGCGCGCCGGCCTCGGGAAGAGTCTTGAGGGCGTTGCGGTCCACCTTGCCGTTGGGGCTGAGCGGCATCTCGTCGAGGAAGACGAACGCCGAGGGGATCATCGGCTCGGGCAGACGCGGGGCGAGGTGATCGCGGAGGGAGTCACTCTCGGCTTCGCCGACGACATAGGCGATCAGGCGGTCCTTCACCGCCAGGACGACCGCCGCGCGCACCGCCGGATGATCGGCCAGCGCGACCTCGATCTCGCCCAGCTCGATGCGGATGCCGCGGATCTTGACCTGGAAGTCGATCCGGCCCAGGTACTCGATCGCGCCGTCGGGACGCCAGCGCGCCAGGTCGCCGGTCCGGTACAGGCGCGAGCCCGACTCGTCAGGGATGAATTTCTCCGCGGTCAGCTCGGGCCGGCGGTGGTAGCCGCGGGCCGGCTGAACGCCGCCGATGAGCAGCTCGCCGGGCACGCCGACCGGCACCGCCCGGAAAGCGGGGTCGACGATGTGGATGGCCGTGTTCGCGATCGGCCGTCCGATCGGCACTGCGTGCGGCTCGTCGCGGCAGTGCCAGGCGGTGACGTCGACGGCGGCCTCGGTGGGGCCGTAGAGGTTGTGCAGCTCGACGCCGGGCAGGATCTCCGCGAAGCGCCGCGTCAGGTCGGCGGGCAGCGCCTCGCCGGAGCAGATCACCCGCTTGAGACCGGTGCAGCGCTCGGCTCCGGGAGCGTCCAGGAAGACCCGCAGCATGGAGGGCACGAAGTGGAGCGTCGTGATGCCCTCGCGGACGATCGTCTCCACGAGGTAGGCGGGATCCTGATGACCGCCCGGCAGCGCGACCACGAGGCGGGCGCCGATCATCAGCGGCCAGAAGAATTCCCAGACCGACACGTCGAAGCTGAACGGGGTCTTCTGGAGGACGTGGTCCTCGGGCGTCAGACCGTACTCGGCCTGCATCCAGAGCAGCCGGTTGCGGATCGCCCGGTGCGAATTCATCGCGCCCTTGGGCCGGCCGGTCGAGCCCGAGGTGTAGATCATGTAGGCCAGCGAATCGGGATCGATCGGCACAGGCCGCTCCAGCGGCCGGCCCCCGAAAGAGGAAGACGTCTTGTAGACAGAGGCCTCGTCGAGGAGCACGGCGACGCCCGAGTCCTCCAGCATGAAGGCGATGCGGTCGGCCGGATAGCCGGGGTCGATGGGCACGTAGGCGGCGCCGGCGCGGAGGATGCCGAGCAGGCCGACGACCAGGTCCAGCGAGCGCTCGGCGCGCAGGCCCACGAGGTCGTCCGGCTTCACGCCGCGGCCGAGGAGGTCGAACGCCAGGCGGCCGGCGCGGTCCCACAGCTCGGCGTAGGTGAGGCTCTCCCACTCGAAGGCCACGGCGACGGCGTCCGGCGTGCGCGCGGCCTGGCCGCCGATGAGGTCGAGGATCGTGGGCGGGATCGGCGACCAGACCCGGCCGGTGGCGTTCCACTCCAGGAGCTGCTGGCGCTCCCCCGCCGAGAGCAGAGGCAGCTCGCCGAGCCGCGCGGCCGGATCAGCCACCGCGGCCTCCAGCAATGCGACGAAGTGACCGCGCAGCCGGGCGATGCGGGTGGCGTCGAAGAGGTCGCGGTTGAACATCCAGACGAGCGACATCGGAGCCGGCCCGCCGCCGGTCTCGGCGACGTTGAGCACGAGATCGAACTTCGCCGTGCCCGTGTCGGTCCCCACCGCCGTCAGCGTCAGCTCCGGCAGCTCGATCCGCTCCTCCGGCGTGTTCTGGAGGACGAACAGCACCTGGAAGATCGGCGCGTGGCTCAGGTCGCGCTCCGGCGCCAGCTCCTCCACCAGCTTCTCGAACGGCAGCTGGCTGTGCGCGAAGGAGCTCAGCGTGGTGTCGCGGACCCGGGCCAGCAGCGCCCGGAACGCGGGATCGCCCGAGGCGTCCACCCGCAGCGCCAGGGTGTTCAGGAAGAGGCCGATCAGCCCTTCCGTCTCGGCGCTGTCGCGGCCGGCCACGGGCGTGCCCACGACCAGGTCGGTCTGCCCGGTGTAGCGCGCGAGGAGGGAGTCGAGGGCGGCGAGCAGCACCATGAAGACGGTGCTCCCCTCGCGCCGCGCCAGGGTATGGATGTCGTGCTCGAACCGCGCCGGAAGCCCATCAGACTGGGATCCGCCGCGGAAGCGCTGGACCGCCGGCCGCGGCCGGTCGGCCGGCAGCGGCAGCAGCGCCGGGATGCCCGCCAGGCGCTCCTTCCACCAGGCCAGCTCGGTCTCCAGCACCTCGCCGCTCAGCCACTCGCGCTGCCAGATGGCGAAGTCCGCGTACTGCACGGGCAACTCCGGCAGGGCCTGGTCGCCCCCTCGATAGAGCGCGGCCAGCTCGGCCACGAGCACGCCGACCGACCAGCCGTCCGACACGCTGTGGTGCAGGGAGAGCGCGAAGACGTGGTCCGACTCTCCCAGCTCCAGAAGAAAAGTGCGCAGGAGCGGCCCGCGCGCGAGATCGAACGGCAGCCGGCCCTGCGCCTCCGCCAACTCGCCGGCCTCGGGCTCCCGCCTCTCGGGCGGCAGGCCGCGCAGGTCGACCACGGGGAGCGGGATGTGGAGAGCCGGCCGGATCTCCTGGAAGCCCCCCTCCGGCCCGACCGTGAAGACGGTGCGCAGCGCCTCGTGGCGGCGGACGACGCCGTTGAGGGCCGCGGCCAGGGCGGGTACGTTCAGCCGGCCGGTGAGCCGCACCGCGCCGGGCATGTTGTAGGCCGCGCTGCCGGGTTCGAGCTGGTCCAGAAACCAGAGCCGCTCCTGGCCGAAGGAGAGCGGAAGCGACCCCTTCCCGGTATCTGCCGATGTCGGCCGGCGTCGCAGCGGCGGCGGCAGGCGGTGCTCCGACGACAGTGCGAGCGCGGCCTCGACCTCGCGGGCCAGGCCGGCGACGGTCGGAGCCTCGAACAGCCGGCGCAGCGGCAGGTCGACGCCGAACGCCTGGCGCATCCGCGACGCCACCCGCATGGCCAGCAGCGAGTGGCCGCCCAGCTCGAAGAAGCCCTGGTGGGCGCCGATCCTCTCCACGCCGAGGAGATCGGACCAGATCTCGGCCAGCATCTCCTCGACCGGGCCGCGCGGCGCGGTCAGCACGAAGTCGGTGGTGCTCTCCGGCTCGACGCGGGCGAGGGCGCGGCGGTCCACCTTGCCGTTCGGCGAGAGCGGCAGGGCCTCCAGCATCGCGAACGCCGACGGCACCATGTAGTCGGGCAGCTCCAGGGCGAGCGCGGCGCGCAGCCCGCCGGCCGTGAGATCGACTCCGGCCGCGGGCACCACATACCCCGCCAGGCCCTTGCCGCGCCGTCCACCCTGCCCGAAATCGCGGGCGAGCACCACGGCCTCGCGCACGCCGGGCAGGCGGGCCAGGGCGGCCTCGATCTCGCCCAGCTCGATGCGGAAGCCGCGCACCTTCACTTGATGATCGAGCCGGCCGACGAACTCCAGGCGGCCGTCCGCGAGCCAGCGCACCAGGTCGCCTGTGCGGTAGAGCCGCGCGCCGGGCGGGCCGAACGGGTCCGGCCGGAAGCTCTCGGCGGTCAGCTCCGGCCGGCCGAGATACCCCCGGGCGAGCATGGGGCCGCCCAGGCAGAGCTCGCCGATCACATTGGCGGGCGCCGGGTTGTCGTGGACGTCCAGCACCCACATCGAGCGTCCGGCGAGCGCGCCCCCGAGGGGGATCGAGCCGCCGGTCCGGGCGGCCAGCCCGCGGTCCACGGTCAGCGCGGTCGCGGTGACGATCGCCTCGGTCGGGCCGTAGGTGTTGACCAGCTCGATCCCCGGAATCCCGGCGAGCGGCGTCCGGAACCACAGCCGGGCCACCTCGGCGGACATGGCCTCGCCGCCCATCGCGGCGAAGCGGAGCCGCAGGCCGTCCGGCAGCCGCTCCAGGCCCTCGCTCTCCCGCACCCACTGGTGCCAGTAGGCGGTCGGGATGTCGAACGTGGTCACGCCCAGGTCGGCGAGGCGCTGGAGGAACTGCTCCGGCGGCCAGACCTCGGCACCGCTCGGCACCACCGCGGCGCCGGCCAGCAGGGGAGGCAGCATCTCCTCCATGGTGACGTCGAAGCCGGGGGAGACGAACTGGAGCATCCGCTCGCCCGGCCCGAGGCCGAACAGCTCGGCCGCGACCTCCATGTGCTCGCAGGCCGGACCGTGGGCGATCCCGGTCCCCTTGGGCCGGCCCGTCGAGCCGGAGGTGTAGATAATGTAGGCCAGATTGCCTGGCTGGACGACGGCAGGCACGCCGATCGCCCGCGTCTCCTCCAGATCCTCCGGGGCGTCGACGAGAACCACGCGCGCCGCCGTGGCGCCGAGCCGCTCCGCCAGGACCCCCGAGGTGATCACGACCGGCGCGCCGGAGTCTTCGAGGATGTAGGCCAGGCGCTCCGGCGGATAGCCCGGGTCGAGCGGCAGGTAGGCGCCGCCGGACTTGAGCACGGCGAGCATCGAGACCACCAGCTCGGCGGACCGCGGCAGGTAGACCCCGACCGGGACGTCGGGGCCGGCGCCCGCGCGGCGCAGCCGGTGGGCGAGCCGGCCGGCGAGGCGGTCGAGCTGCGCGTAGGTCAGGGAGTCGCCTTCGGGAGTCAGGACCGCCAGGGCCTCCGGATGGAGCGCCGCCTGCTCCTCGATGCCGTGGTGCAGGCAGCGGTTCAGACGGACCGTTCTCAGCGGACCGTTCGAGCGCGCCCACAGCTCGGACTGTTCGGCCTCGGTGAGGAGCGGCAGCTCCGCGATCGGGCGGTCGGGCTCGCGCACCGCGGCTTCGAGGAACGTCCGGAAGTGGCCGATGAGGCGCCGGATGGTCCCGGTGTCGAACAGGTCGGAGCTGTATTCGAGGTCGCCGAAGATCTCCTCGCCCGACTCCATGAAGGCGACCGAGAAGTCGAAGTGCGTGGTCGTGCCCGCCACGTCCTCCGGCTCCAGCGTCAGCCCGGGGACGAGGAGGGACTCCACCGCCAGGTTCTGGAACGCCAGCATGGCCTGGAACAGAGGTGTGTGGGACAGGCTGCGCTCGATCCCCATCGCCTCGATCAGGCGCTCGAAGGGGAGATCCTGGTTGGCGAAGGCGGCGAGGGCGGAGGTCTTCGTCCGTTCGAGCAGCGCGCGGAACGCCGGCCGTTGCACGTCTGGAGTCTCGATCCGGCCGCGCAGGACCAGGGTGTTGACGAAGAAGCCGATCAGCTCCTCGGTCTCCGTCCGGCCGCGGTTGGCGACCGGAGTGCCGAGCAGGATGTCGCTCTGGCCCGAGTAGCGGTGCAGCCAGGCCTGGGTGGCGGCCAGGAACAGCATGAACAGCGTGGCGCCCTCGCGCCGGGCCATCTCGCGCACCGGTCCCGCGACCTCCGGGGGGAGGCGAAGGGATTCGATCAGACCGCGCGAGGTGCGCACGGCCGGCCGCGGGCGGTCCACCGGCAGCTCCAGGACGGTGTCGGCGCCCTCCATCTCGCGCAGCCAGTAGCGGAGCTGCTCGTCGAGCATCTCGCCGGTCAGCCGCTGCCGCTGCCAGGCGGCGTAGTCGGCGTACTGGATCGGCAGCGGGCGCAGCGGATGGACCCAGGGCCGGCCGGCCCGCACCTCGGAGAACGCCTTGTAGAACGCGATGGTCTCGCGCACCAGCAGGCCGAACGACCAGCCGTCGCTGATGATGTGGTGCTTGTTGAGCAGCAGCATGGCCTGGCTGCCGCTCAGGAGCAGCAGCCGGTTGCGCACCAGCGGCCCGCGGGAGAGGTCGAACGGCGTCGCCGCCTCCTCGATGGAGAGGCGCCGCGCCTCCCCTTCCCGCTCCCCGTTCCCGAGGCCACCGAGATCGACCACCGGCAGACGCCAGGCCCCCGGGGGCGCCGCCGCCTGGCGCGGCTCGTTGTCGACCTCCAGGAAGGTGGTGCGCAACGAATCGTGGCGCCGGACGATCTCGCCCAGGCACCGCTCCAGGATCACCACGTCGAGCGCGCCGGTGAGCCGCAGGGCCGACGGCATGCTGTAGGCCACGTTGCCGGGGTCGAGGCGGTCCAGGAACCAGAGGCGCTCCTGGGAGAACGAGAGCGGCGCGGGGCCGCTTTCGGTCCGGCGGGGCAGGCTGACGACGGCCGGCGGCGTGGCCCGCAGCTTCCCGAGCGCGGCCCGCTGGCGGTCGGAGAGCCTGGAGCGCATGGCCGCGACGCGGCGCTCGCGCTCGGAGAGCGACTCGGCGCCGGACCCGGGCTTCGCGGCAGGCTCGGCGGGGACCGTCGGTGTGACGGGGACCGGAGCCGGCAGGATCGGCGTCTGCGGGAAAAGCCCGTGCAGCGTCTCCGGCGAAGCCACAACCTCCTGGGAAAGATCCTTCAGCATTGCTGCCCCACCCCGAATCAACGTCAAGTGATGGAGCGACCCTACTGGAGAGCCCGGCCGTTTGCAATCCTCGGATTTACGGGAGAATTCCTGCGCAAATGCTTGGGAAGCTTGCCACGAGCCCATCGCCCGTCCGCCGCTCCATCTCGCCCGGAGCGGGCTGCCCCACGCCGCGCCAGAGCCATCGCGCCAGGAACCCCGCAGCCCCCAGGAGAACCACACCGGCGATCAGCGACGCCGCGGAGAAGGCCACGGACCGGGCCAGGTGCTCCGGCTGTTCAGCATAGCCGGCAGCCAGAACCGGGAGAGGGATGCGGACCAGCGGCGCGCCGTCCCGCGAGGCATCCCACAGCAGCACGACGCTCTCGACGAGGCCGGCAACGCCGGCCAGCCGAAAGACGATGGTCGTCCCGAGAGGCTTCTGGCTCGTGGTCATGGCCGTCAGCTCACCCCGCCGCGATCGCCGAGCCCGTGAACGCCACGATCTGCCGGTACGGAGCGAAGACCGGGAGCGGGTTGTCGCTGGCCGTGCCCCACTGGGTGACGCCGTGGGGCATCAACTCCCGAAGGTCATGCACGGCGTCGCTGCCGGGTAGCTGGAACGGCGTGCTCTCCACCAGGTCCGCGGAGAAGACGTTCATGCCGATGGCGAGGCCTCCCTGGAGAGGCGACGCGACGGTCTCCCCCATCACCACGCTGGCCCGTCGGAACACCCCGATGCGCTGCCCCTTCGCGAAGGAGCCGGGATCGTCGAACGTCGCGCCGCCGGCCGGGTTCAGGAAGAGGCTGAAGTCGCCGACGGCGTCGAGGCCGATGGTGATGTTTCCATTGGTAATCTTCTGGGCGGAGAAGGGGACGGAGCTGAAGGTCAGGATCGCCGTGGACTCGCTCATGGCGCCGGTGAACAGCGAAGCTTTCGCTCCGATCCCGGAAAGATGGAGAAAGTAGCCGACGTCCTGGAGCTCGCCCGCGGCATTTTCATAGAAGCGGCCGGTGACGTACCAGGCGACCCGGGCCGGATGGATGGTCATGTCTCCCCCTCTGGCTGTTGGCGAGCGAGATCCTAGCATCGAGGCTCCGCGCGAATCCCAGCCTTCGGCAATAGTTCCCAGCCTTCGGCAATAATGGCCGAGTCGTTCCAAGGAGATCCACCATGAGGCATGCCGAAGTCGCCGCCCTTCTGCCTTTCGTCCTGACCGTCGGCCTCGCGGCCGCACCGCTCCCCCAGGCGACTCCAATCACGATCCATGCGGACCGCCTGCTCGACGGTCGGGGCCACGTGACGGAGGACGTGACAGTGACCGTCCAGGGTTCCCGGATCGTCGCCGTGGAACGGGACGTTCAGTGCGCTCCGACCTACGAGCTTCGCGGGCTGACCCTGATGCCCGGCGGCATCGACACCCACGTCCACATCGCCTGGCACTTCGACGCGGACGGCAAGACCCATCACGACGAAGCCGAGGCGCCGGCCCGCACCGCGCTCTATGCCGCCGAGAACGCCTGGACGACCGTGCGCAGCGGCATCACGACCGTTCAGAGCCTCGGCGCGCCAGAGGACCGAGACCTCCGCGAGGCGCTCGCCCGCGGCGTGCTGCCCGGCCCGCGCATCGTGACCTCCCTGGAGCCGCTCGGCGAGGAGGCCTGGACGCCCGAGCAGTTCCGCGAGGCCGTCCGCAAGCTCAAGGCGGACGGCGCGGACGTGGTGAAGATCTTCGCGTCGCAGAGCATCCGGACCGGCGGCGGCCCCACGCTCAGCCAGGAGCAGCTCGACGCGGCCTGCGGCGAGGCGCGCAAACTGGGCCTGCGCTCGGCCGTCCACGCCCACGGTCCGGAGAGCGCCCGGCGTGCCTCCCTCGCCGGCTGCGGATCGATCGAGCACGGCGCGCTCCTCGACGCCGAAACGCTGGCCTTCCTCGCCGAGCACGGCACCTGGTTCGATCCGAATCTCGATCTCGTGTTCCGGAACTACTTCGAGAACAAGGCCCACTTCGTGGGGATCGACAGCTATTCGGAGGAGGGCTTCGAGCAGATGAAGAAGGCCGTGCCGCTGGCTCTGGGCATGTTCCGGCAGGCGCTGAAGACGCCCGGCCTCAGGATGGTCTTCGGCACGGACGCGCTGGCCGGCTCCCACGGCCGCAACTTCGAGGAGCTGATCTACCGCGTGGAGACCGGAGGCCAGGATCCGATGGCCGCGATCGTCTCGGCCACCTCGCTCGCCGCCGAGTCGCTCGGCCTGGAAAAGGAGATCGGCACCGCGGCGCCGGGCTACGAAGCCGATCTGATCGCGGTCGACGGCGATCCGTCGAAGGACATCACGGCGCTGAAGCGGGTGGCGTGGGTGATGAAAGGCGGTCGCGTCGTCCGGAACGATCGGCGATAGCCCGCGGCGTCATTTCGCGATCCGCAGGCGCCGGTCGATCCTCGCCCCCGTCGCTGTCATGGCCGTGCCGGGGGTACTGCTGGCGCCACTGGCGATGGCTGAGGATAGCCAAGATCCTTCGAGAGCCGAGTGGAGAGCTTTTCCAACTCGCAATACATGGATGGCCGACCTTCCTGTCGTCGGAGAGTAAGCACGGCTCCATCTACCCCCTCCCAGAACTCCATGACGTCAGTGCCTATATAGCCACGGACATCTCCATACTCCATATAGCCGCGGTTTACGCTCAAGGCAAGCATTTCATAGAAGTTAGCCATATTGCGGAGCACATGCCCTTGGGCACTAGGCTCTGAGAAGACTTGAGCGGTCGTAGGCTTTTGAATCGCTCCCAAGCTAGAGAGATCCCCTCGCATCGCCTCGGAAGCCATACGGTCATGAAGACGCCACAACATATCCATCCCGCTCTGTTGTCGCGTAGCCTGGATCTGCTCGTGAATTGCAGAGAGCTCGCGCACCGCTATAAACGCACTCACAATTACCGTGATCGCCATCAGAAGATTCGCCACATGACTCGCAATGGCCATCCTACTTTCCCACTTCGAAGGAGAAGGTGACATCGGGAATCCTCCTTTTGTGAGCGCTGCCGTAAATTCGGATGTCCAGGGAGTGGCGCTGCTGTGACAAGTGAGTCCTTGCCTTCCAACGGAAGACAGTCCAGCAGGGGGGCACAACCTCGAATTAGAGATTACGCTAACGTATCGAGTTCTTCAAGCTCAGCGAGGTGAGCTCATAGTGCTCTATGTGAATGTTCATTCCGGAACAGCAGGCGCGAGGCTGGCGAGAAGGGCGGAAAGCGCCGTGACGTTCGGCCGAGACAGCCTCAAGGGAGCACCTGGTAGGTGATCCCTTCGTTGGTGGCGGCCGAGATCTCGATCCGAATGCCACGGTAGGCTACGATCGTGGCGCCGCTCGGGCTCAGATCAAAAGACAGGTCGCTTTGCGACACGGGGCGGGCGTCGCCTCCCGCATACTCGCGGGCGGAGAAGCGCAGCGTCCCCTCTCCGCGGCCGAGGTAGACCAGTTCCCACCGCTGGCCGTCGTCGCTCCGATCCTCCCCGGGCTCCCACAGCTCCCGGTAGCGGCCGCTGATGTTCGTCAACCGCCGGCTGCTGATCACCTTCGCGCGGTCAAAGCCCCCGTTGCCGTCGTCGTCCCACAGGCAGACCCGGCCGGGGAGATCCACATCGCAAAACTCTCGGACGCTGCCGTCCTGGGTCGCGCCCCAAAGACGAGCGCCCTTGGCGAGAATGACCGTGCCCGAGCCGCGCAGATCGCTCAGCAGTTCCGCCCAGAGGTACTCCGTCTGGTCGACCTCCCGGACGGCGGACTCGCCGGCCGTCACCGTCCGGGTCTCGCCTGTGGCCGGCACGATGTCCTTGTTCCGCCGCGAGATCTGCTCGCTGTCCGCCTGGGCGGACAGCAGGGGTGGCGCCAGCAACAGCGCGAGAAGAAAAACTCCGTTCTTCATCACTCGTGACTCCATCGGCGACCAGCCTCAGAACGCGTCGAGCACGAGGGCCACGTCCTCGCCGATCGCGAACAGGTTGCGGTTCAACAGCTCGACATAGCCGCCGCCGAAGGCTCCCACGCCCGAGCGGCGTTCCTGGGTGAAACGGAAAAGGACCGCGCCGGTCTCGATGTCGACAGCTTCGCCCACCAGCCGGGTGCGGGCCGCTCCCGCTCCGAAGCCGGCCCAGTAGCGGGCCGCCTGGGAACCGGGGTCCAGGCTGTCGACCCGGGCGCGCAGGACGAGCGCCCGGCCGCCCCCGCCTCCCCGCGACACGTCGATGCGGTCGCCGAGACCCCGGGCGAGGCCCTGGGTGAACGAGCCCGCGGGGTCGGCCAGCACGGTGAGCACCGGCTCGTAGGTGTTGTCGTCCTTGTCCGGCAGCGGCGTGCCCTTGGTGTCGAAGGGCTCCACGGACACGGTCTCGTAGTCGGACAGCTTGAAGGTCTCGACGATCTCCAGCTCGTCGACCTCGTCCTTCCAGTCGACGTACTTGCCGGGAGCCGTGGAGCTGCTCTTCTTGCGCGCATCGGCCGGGGCCGCCATGGCCGCGAGCACCAGCAGCGCGATCCCAAGTCTCAGAAAGGTTTTCATGACGATCGATCTCCCACTCAGCGGCGGTTGAACTTGTTCATCAGGTCTTCGAGGCTCGCCGGTCCCTGCTTCGTCGACGACGTTGGCGACGTTGGCGGCGCGGACGACGCCTTGCCGCCGCCCCCCGCGGAAGCGGGCCTTGGCGCCGGGCGGCCGGCCTGTGCCGGACCGGACGACCGCGGTGCCGACGAAGATGACGGCGAGGGGCCGCGCTCGGGCCGCGGTCCGCCGCCGCGGCCGGCCGAGCCGCTCGCCTGGCGCGCCACGGCCGCCGACACCGCGGGCGGCTGCTGGAGCGCCTTGATCGAGAGGCCGATCCGCTCGCGCTGGTAGTCGACCTCCATCACCTTCACCTTGACGATCTGTCCGACCTGCGCGGCCTCGCGCGGGTCCGCCACCCAGCGGTGGGTCAGCTCCGACACGTGGACGAGGCCGTCCCGGTGGACGCCGATGTCCACGAACGCGCCGAAGTTGGTGACGTTCGAGACCCGCCCTTCAAGCACCATCCCGACCTGGAGATCCTTGACCGAGGTCACATCCGCGCGCCACTCCGGCGTCTTGAACTCGGGCCGCGGGTCGCGGCCCGGGCGCAGCAGCTCGGTGCGGATGTCCTCCAGCGTGAACGAGCCCAGGTTCTTCCCGGCGTCGAGGAAGCGCGAGAAGTCGACCTTGGAGACCATGTCTTTGTTGCCCACGAGGTCGGTCAGCGGCACGGCGAGCTGCTCGGCCATCTTCTGCACCACGGGGTAGCGCTCGGGATGGACGCCGGTGTTGTCGAGCGGGTTGTCGCCGGCGCGCACGCGGAGGAAGCCGGCCGACAGCTCGAAGGTCTTCGGGCCGAAGCCGGGGATGGCGAAGAGCGCCTGCCGCGAGCGGAACGGGCCGTTCGAGTCGCGGTGCTCGACGATCGCCCGGGCGACCCGCTCCGACAGGCCGGAGACGCGCCGGAGCAGCGGCGCCGAGGCGGTGTTGAGCTCGACGCCGACGCGGTTCACCGCACCCTCGACCGCCGTGTCCAGCTCCGTCGCCAGCGCCTTCTGGTCGACGTCGTGCTGGTACTGGCCGACGCCCATCGAGCGCGGATCGATCTTCACCAGCTCGGCCAGCGGATCCTGAAGCCGGCGGGCGATGGAGACCGCGCCCCGCAGTGAAACATCGAGCTGCGGCAGCTCCTCGCGGGCCACGCCGGACGCCGAATAGACCGAGGCGCCGGTCTCCGGAACGATGGCGACCACCACTTTGTCGAGGCCCGCCTCTTGGACGGCCTTGCGGGCGAAGGCCTCGGTCTCGCGGCTGGCGGTGCCGTTGCCGATGGCCACGGCGAGGACCTTGTGCTCGCGGATCAGCGCGACCACGGTGCGGGCCGAGCCGACCTCGTCCTGGCGCGGCACGGTGGGATAGATGACCTCGGTCGCCACGACGCGGCCGGTGGAATCGACGACGGCGAGCTTGCAGCCGGTGCGGAAGCCGGGGTCGAGCCCCATGACCGGCGACTGCCCCATCGGCGCCTGGAGAAGAAGCGCTTCCAGGTTGGCGCGGAACACGGCGATGGCCTGGGCCTCGGCGCGCTCGCGCATCTCGGAGCGGACCTCGTTGGTGATCGACGGCCGGAGCAGGCGCTTGTAGCCGTCCGCCGTGGCCGCGGAGACCTCCTGGCCGCAGCCGGTGTCGAGGGGGACGCTCCAGGCGCGGGCCAGGCTGTCGACTTCCGCATCGTCGTCGATCCGCAGGTCGGAGAGGAGGAAGCCCTCGCGTTCGCCGCGCAGGATGGCGAGCAGGCGATGCGAGGGGATGTCCCGGCCGGGCTCGTCGTGCTCGAAGTAGTCGCGGTAGACCGCGGCCTCCTGGTCCTTCTCCTTGCCGGGGAGGACGCGGACGCGCAGGATGCCGCCGGTGGCGAGCGTCTTGCGCAGCTCGGCGCGGCGGTCGGCGTTCTCGGACAGGCGCTCGGCGAGGATGTCGCGCGCGCCGGCCAGGGCCGCGGCGGTGTCCTCGACCCCCTTCTCGGCGTCGACGAACGCCGAGGCCAGCGCCGCGGGATCGGCGGCGCGGTCGGCGGCCTGGCCGAGCACGAGGTCGGCGAGCGGCTCCAGCCCCTTCTCCCGGGCGATCTGGGCGCGGGTGCGGCGCTTCGGCTTGTAGGGGAGGTAGAGATCCTCGAGATCCTGCTTGCCGGTGGCGGCGAAGATCGCGGCCTCCAGCTCGGGCGTGAGCTTGCCCTGCTCCCGGATGCTCTCCAGGATGGCGTCGCGGCGCTCGGTCAGCTCGAGGAAGTACTCACGGCGCTTGAAGAGGGTCTCCAGCTGGAGATCCTCCAGGCCGCCGGTGGCCTCCTTGCGGTAGCGGGCGACGAAGGGGACGGTGTCCCCCTCGGCAAACAGCGCGGCGGCGGCTTCGATCTGGTTCGGCCGGCAGCCGACCTCCGCGGCGATCATGTCGACAAATCGGGGTTCCAGGACAGCGGTCTTGCTCATGGCGGGTAGGGTCTCCTCGACGCAGCGCGAAGCGGCTCGCAGCGGACGGCGTATCCTACCTCAGACCCCGGTCTCGCCAGTTCGAGGGTCCAACCTGCGACAAACAAGGTTGAGTTGCAACAAACAAGGAGTCCCGGTCGGCCGGAGACCTTTCCTGTTGCAAAAGAGAGTCTCCCTGTTGCAAAAGAACCTTTCCCGGTGACTGGGAAAGGTTGACTTGCAACAAACAAAGCCAACCTGCAACAAATAAGCCTTCCCGATGAGCGGGAGAGCTTATTTGTTGCAACTTAACCTTTCCTTGTTGCAAATTGACTCTTCCTTGTTGCAAAGAGACTTTCTCTGTTGCAACTCAACCTTCACTTGCAACAGGGAAACGTTTCCCGAAGCCGGGGAAAGCCTGTTTGTTGCAACTTTTCCCGCGAAATCGCCGGGAACTCTTCCGTTGCTCGTGCGTTGTTCAGGTTGAAGATGGACGCGCTGCCGATGACACTCCGGAAGCCTGAGCCCGACACGGCGGATCTCGCCGCGGCGGACGCCGCGCAGATGGCCCGCGTGCAGGCCGGAGACCGTGACGCGTTCGCGGATCTGGTCGATCGGCACAAGGACGCGGTGGTCAACTATTTGAGCCGGCTCACGGGCAACCGCGACCGCGCCGAGGATCTGGCCCAGGAGACGTTCCTGCGCCTGTTCCGCTCCGCCGGCTCGTACGGCGAGCAGGGGCTGCTGCGGGGGTATCTCTTCCGCATCGCCACCAACCTGGTGCGGTCGGAGGAGCGGCGGGAGAAGCGGCTGAAGCTGCTGCTGCCGTTCCTCGGCTGGCGGGATCAGACGGAAGCGACGGCGTCGTCCGGCCTGCTGCGGCGGGAGGCCCATCGCGAGGTGTCCGCGGCCGTGGCCGATCTGCCGCTGCGTTTCCGGGTGCCGCTGGTCCTGCACGAGATCGAGGGCTGGACCTATGTCGACATCGCCCGCGCGCTGGACTGCCGGGAAGGCACGGTGAAGTCGCGCATCCACCGCGGACGGCAGCAACTGAAGGAACGGCTCGCGCCTTACTGGCAGGGAGAACCCGCATGGAAGACCACGACCTAGACCGCTCGCTGACCCTGCTGAGCGAGCTGCCGCGCGAGCCCGCCCGCCCCGGCTTCACCGGCCGCGTGCTGGCGAGGCTCGACGCCCTCGAGACCCGGCCTGAGCGCCCGGCCTGGCGGCGGCCGCGGATGGCCTTCGCGGCGGCGGCACTCCTGGCCGTGACCGCGGTGACCGCGTCAGTCGGGATCGTCCAGGTCCGTGCCGACCGCGAGGCGGACCGTGCCGAGGCCCGGCGCGTCCTGAGGGAGCTGCGCAGCGAGCACGACGATCTGAAGCACGAGCTCGAATCGCTCTCCGCCCCGCCGGTGGTGTACATCGGCGGCAACGAGCAGGTGGACCTGGTGGTCGACCTCTCGCGGGTGGGGAACGCGGCGTACTGATTTTTTCACCCACCCCGATTTCCTGAAGGAGGATTTCGTCATGAGGAACCCGTCTGTCTATTCTGCACTCGCCCTCGCCGGCCTGCTGTTCGCCGGCTCCGCCTGGGCCGGCGAGCCGGCCCGCAAGGAGGTCATCCACAAGAAGATTGTGATGATCGACGAGGACGGCAAGGAGCACGTCGTCGAGTCGGAGGGCACGCCCGTCCGCCGCGGTTATCTCGGCGTCGGCCTGGTCGACCTCACCCCCGAGCTGCGCACCCACTTCGGCGTGCCGGCCGAGGCCGGCGTCATGGTGTCGCAGGTCGAGGACGGCAGCCCGGCCGACAAGGCCGGCATCAAGGTCGGCGACATCCTCGGCGAGGTCGACGGCAAGAACGTGAAGTCGAGCTGGGACATCCGCAGCCAGATCCGGGATCTGAAGGAAGGCGAGCAGGTGCCGGTCCAGCTCTGGCGCAGCGGCAAGGTCCAGAACGCCATGGTCACGATCGCCCTTCGCGAGCGCCCCGAGATGGACATGGGACCGCTGCTGATGCACGGCGAGGGCGAGCACGGCGGCCCGATGATCATCGAGATCGACCGCGAGAAGCTGCGGGGGATGGGTGGACCCGGAGGACCCGGCGGTCCGGGAGGCATGCGCTCCGCCCGCGAGATCGAGCTGGAGAAGCGGCTCAAGGATCTGGAGAAGCGGCTGGCCGAGCTCGAGAAGTTGTTGGAGAAGAAGTAGAAGAAACCCTCACCCCCCGGCCCCCTCTCCCGGTCCGCCCGAGTCCACCCACCCCGGGAGAAGGGTAGAATGACACCATCCTTTAGTGGCTGACGGTGGTGCGGGGGCTCCCTCCCCTCGCGGCGCGAGGGGAGGGCTGGGGAGGGGAGAATGGGATCAATCATCAATCCTGCCGCAGGGCCACCATCGGACTGATGCGGGTCGCCTTCCGCGCCGGGAGGTAGCAGGCGGCCAGGGAGACGGCCGAGAGCACCACGATGACGCTGGCGAAGATCGTCGGGTCGGTCGGCGCGACGCCGAAGAGCATGCCGGCCAGGATCTGCCTCAGGGCCAGCGCTCCCACGACTCCCAGCACCAGGCCGACCGCCACCAGGCGCGCGCCCTGGCCGAGGATCATCGCCAGCACCTGCCGGGCCTGGGCTCCCAACGCCATGCGGACGCCGATCTCCTGCGTTCGCTGCTCCACCGCGTAGGAGAGGACGCCGTAGGTTCCCACCGCCGCCAGGGCGAGGGCCACGACCGCGAAGAGCAGAGCCATGCGGGTGATGAAGCGCGGCTGCGCCACGGATTCGAAGACCACGCGCTCCAGGCTGCGCACATCCGCCAGCGGGAGCGTCGGATCGAGCGACCGCACCGCGTCGCGCACCGAGCCGACCAGCGCCATGGGGTCGCCCGAGGTGCGCACCAGGAGGTACATGTCGTCGGTCGTGAAGCCCAGGGTCTCGGGCGACTGGGACTGCAGGAAGTAGATCTCGGTGCCCGTCTTGACGTCCAGGCCTCCCTGTTTCACGTCCTTGACGACGCCCACGACGGTCAGCCACGGATTCGGATCGTCGTCCGGTCCGGGAGCCCGGAGCCGCCGGCCCAACGGGCTCTGGCCGGGCCAGAACAGCTTCGCCAGCGTCTGGTTGACCAGCACCACGCCCGGCGTGCCCGCGCCGTCCTGGGGTTGAAAGTCCCGGCCGTCGACGACGGGGATCTTCATGGTGTCGAGGTAGCCCGGAGCCACGAGCTGCCAGTAGTCCGCGTTGTGGATGGGCCCGTTCGGCGGCTGCGGCACGCCCTCGAAGTCCGTGTCGTTGGCCAGGATGTCCCGCTTGGGCGGCAGGCCCCAGGCCGCCGAGGCCGACTCCACTCCGGGCAGTCCCTTCACCTTGTCCAGCAGGCGGTCGTAGAAGGCCACGACCTGGGTGTCCTCCGGATAGCGCGCGTCCGGCAGGGCGATCTGGAAGGTCAGCACGCCGCGCGGATCGAAGCCGGGGTCGACCTGGAGGAGCAGCCAGAAGCTGCGGATCAGCAGGCCTCCCACCAGAACGAGCATCGCGGCCAGCGCGACCTCCGCAATGACCAGGATGCGGCGAAGAAGCTGCCGGCTCGTGCTCGCCGTGCTCCGCTGGCCGCCCTCCTTGAGCGAGCTGAACAGCACGGAGGCCCGCGAGTGGAGAGCCGGCGCCAGGCCGAAGAGGACGCCGGTCAGGACGGAGACGAGCAGCGTGAAGAACAGGACGCGGCCGTCCACTCCGATCTCTCCGGCCCGCGGAATGGCGTCCGGGTTCGTGGCCACGATGGCGCCCACGCCCCAGACCGCGAGCAGCAGGCCCAGGCCGCCGCCGATCAGAGACAGCAGCACGCTTTCGGTGAGGAACTGGCGGATCAACCGGCTGCGCGCCGCTCCCAGCGCGGTGCGGACGGCGATCTCCTTCTGCCGCGTCTCGGCCCGGGCCAGGAGGAGGTTCGCCACGTTGGCGCAGGCGATGAGCAGCACGAGCCCCACGGCTCCCATGAGGAGCCACATCTTGGCTCGCATGCCGCCCACCAGGTCGTCCAGGAGCGGTGTCATCTTGATCGGATGCTCATCCGTCGTCGGAACGTGGGTGTCGGGCAGGTCGTCCTTCCAGCGGGCCACGAGGCTGGCCAGCTCGGAGCGGGCCGCCGGCAGGGTCACGCCGGGCTTCAGACGCCCGACCATGTAGAGGTAGTGGCCGCCGCGGTTGCCCGGGCTCGCGGGATCCAGGGCGAGGGGAACCCAGGCCTCCACGCGCTCGTTGCCCACGTCGAAGCCGGGCGGCATGACGCCGAGGACAGTGCGGTCGACGCCGTCCACCTGCACGCGCCGGCCGATCATGGACCGGTCGCCTCCGAAGGCGTTCTGCCAGAGCTCGTGGCTCAGCACCACGACCGGCTCGGTGTTCGGGAGGTCCTGCCGGGCGGTGAAGACGTTCCCCAGCTCCGGAGGGACGGCCAGGACGTCGAACAGCCCGGCGGAGACGCGCGCCGCCTTGATCCGCACCGGCTGCTCGCCCATGACGTTGACCGAGCCCGTGGTGTAGGCCCCCAGCTCCTCGAAGCTCTTCGACTTCTGCCGCAGCTCCAGGAACTCCGGCCCCGACGACCAGAACCGGTCGAAGCTCATGGTTCGGAACTGGCTGAACACGAACACGAGCCGGTCCGGCTCGCCGTAGGGAAGCGGCCGCAACAGCACGGCGTCGACGACGGTGAAGATCGCGGCGTTGGCGCCGATCCCCAGGGCCAGGGTGAAGGCCGCGAGGAGCGAGAAGCCGGGCGTCTTCAAAAGGAGGCGGGCGGCATAGCGGAGATCCTGGAGGAGCGTCATGGGGCTGACTACGACCCCGGTAGTGGGAAGGTTTCAGCGCGATCGGCGGAGCTTGCCCAGGACCACCAGGAAGTCGTCGGGCAGGGGATCCTCGAAGCGGACCGGCTTGCCGGTTCTCGGATGATCGAACCCGAGGACCGCGGCGTGGAGCATCGGCCGCGGCGCCGGCAGGAGCGGCAGCTTCCAGTCGCGGATGTAGACCGTCTCCCCCACCAGCGGATGGCCCGCCTCGGCGAGATGGATGCGGATCTGGTGCTGGCGGCCGGTCTCCAGCTCGCAGGCCGCCAGGGTGGCGCCGCGCAGCGGCTCCACGACCTTGACCCGCGTGACCGCCTGCTTGGCCGTGGGCGGCGGCGCGCCGCGCTCGGCGCGGAAGCGGCCCCAGGAGCCGCGCAGGCCGTCGCCGCGGTTGGCCAGGAACAGGCTGTCGTGGATGCCCGCCTCGACCTCGCCATGGGCGATGGCCAGGTACCGGCGGGTCACGGTGTGGGCCGAGAGCTGCTCCTGGAGATCCCGCTGGACCTCGATGCTGCGGGCGAACACGACCAGGCCCGAGGTCTCCTTGTCGAGCCGCTGGACGGCCCGCAGGGTCGGATTGGAGGCCAGCCCGCGCGCGGCTCCGACGCGGCGGACCGCCAGCCGGGCCATGGAAAGGAGGGTGTCGCGGTCCTCGCGCTCGAACGGGACGGTGAGGATGCCGGCGGGCTTGCGCACCACGACGATGTCGGTGTCGAGATGGACGACGATCCCCCCACCCCCGGTCCCGCCCGGCTCGCCGGCGGAAGGCGTGCCCGTCCCCGCTCTCGAACCTCTCGATACTGCCGACGACCGGATCTCGACCGCCTCCCCTTCGGCCAGCCGACGCGCCGGGTCGGTCACGGCCCTGCCGTCGATCCACACCCGGCCGCCCGAGCACAGATCCTTCGCCTTGCTCCAGGAGATTCCTGGAGTCAGCTCGCGCACCAGCGCCGCGAGGGTGAGGCCGGCCTGCTCCCCGCTGATTCGATGAGGTTCCTGCGTCGTCGGGGGCGTCTTCCTGTCGTCCGCCTTCCTATCGTTCATTACCATGTGTAGTAGGTTATCCCGCCTGAAGCCATGACGCCTCCCTCCTCCGCTCCTCCCGACCTCCAGCCCGTCTACCCGACCTTCGGGGCGGAGCTCGTCGCCGCGTCCCGGCTGGCGGCGCCGGTGGTGTTCGTGCAGCTCGGCGTGATGCTCATGGGCGTGGTCGACACCCTCATGCTGGGCCATCTGTCCGCCGAGGCCCTGGCCGCGGGCGGAATCGGGCACGCCACGAACATCGCGCTGCTCATCTTCGGGTTCGGAACCCTGTCCGCCCTCGATCCCCTGATCGCCCAGGCCTACGGCGCGGGCGACCGCGCCTCGGTGGCGGCTCATCTCCAGCGCGGCCTCGTGCTGGCACTGGCCCTCTCGCTCCCCCTCTGCCTGATCCTCTGGGACCTCCGCCCGCTGCTGCGCCTGTTCGGCCAGCCCGCAGTGGTGGTCGAAGGGGCCGGCAGCTACATCCGGGGAATCCTCTGGGGCGTGCCGGCCTACCTCCTGTTCACGGCCTTCCGGCAGACGCTTCAGGCGATGCGCATCGTGCGCCCCGCGGCAACGGCCATCGTGTTCGGCAATGTCTTCAACCTGGTCTTCAACTGGCTGCTCATCTTCGGCCACCTCGGCTTCCCGGCCCTGGGAGTCCGGGGCTCGGCGTATGCCACGTCGGGGGCGCGCTGGGGCATGCTGGTCTGGCTCCTGGTGGCGTCGCGCCGCCAGCTCGCGCCCTACTGGAACGGATTCACGGCCGAGGCCGCCGCGGTCGGGCGGTATGTCCGGATGCTGCGGATCGGAATTCCGATCGGGCTGCACAGCTCGATCGAGATCCTGCTCTTCGCCACGGTCGCCTTCCTCATGGGCCGGATGGGGGTCGCCGAGCTGGCCGGACACCAGATCGCGATCAACCTGGCGTCCCTCTCGTTCATGGTCCCCATGGGGATCGGCAGCGCCGCCGCGACCCTGGTGGGCAATGCCATCGGGCATCAGGACATGCGGGAGGCCCGCCGGGCCGCGGGGGCCTGCCTGTTTCTGGGCGGCGGCACGATGTTCCTGTTCGCGCTGGTGTTCGCGGCGTTCCCCGAGGGCCTGGCCCGGCTCTACACTGCGGATGCGGCGACCGTGGCGGTGGCGGCGATGCTGCTGCCGATCGCCGCCGTGTTCCAGGTCTTCGACGGGCTGCAGGTGGTCAGCGTCGGCGTCCTCCGGGGCGCGGCGGACACCGCCTTCCCCGCGGCCCTGGCGCTGGTCGGCTTCTGGGCCGTGGGGCTGCCGGCGAGCTGGCTGCTCGGCTTCCGCTTCGGTTTCGGCGCGGCCGGTCTGTGGTGGGGTCTCACGCTCGCGATCGCGGCGGTGGCCACGCTGCTGATGCTGCGCATGACCTCCCGCCTGCGCCGCCACATTCAGCGCGCCGCCTGAGAATGGGTCGCCCGCACCCGGTCGAGATCCCACGCCGCGATCCGCCGGTCGAGGTAGTCCGGTTCTCCCCAATTCTTCCGAAGCCTTCCGGTCATGCGGTGGCCGAAAACGCGGAGGAGATTGCGGTGCCGGGGATCGATCACCATGTCCGGCGGAATTCTCCCTTCTTCCTGGGCCAGGTTGCGGTGAACCACCAGCCAGCGCGCCCGGCTCGCCAGGAAGCCCTCGGGCGTGCCGGGCACCATGTTGCGGAACGCGAGCCGATCGTCGGCCAGGAGAGCCCGGGCGGGCGCCACCACGACCTCGCGGCCGTGAATCTCTTGATAGAGATAGAAGGCCCGGTTCAATTGCCACACCGCCACCCATGGATACTCCAGCACGGCTCCGGGCGCGCTCTCCGTCGCCAGATCCGCATAGAACCGGGGCACCTGCTCGGGGCGTAGAACCGGCCGCGGCCACATCAACGCCATGTGGTCGTTGTGATGGGCGAACGAGCTTCGCGCCAGGAGCGGATCCAGAAAGGGGCCTGCCCAGATCAGGCCCGCCACCATCAGCGCCGCGGCCAGCGCCGGCCCTTTTCCTTCGCGGTGGAACGCCGCCGCGACCCACAGCAGCACCCAGGGGAGAGCGATGAGCACGTAGCGGAACGAGATCAGGGGGCTCTCATGGCCCAGGGGCGCCAGATAGAGCAGCCCGGCCAGATGGCCGAGCACGGCGGTCACTGACAGCAGCGCCAGCCTCCGGTCCGTCCTGAAGAGCTTCGCGAGCCCCACCGCCGCCGCGGCTCCCACGAGGATCGCCACCCAGAGGCGACTGCTGCCCGCGCCGAGCAGCACCAGGCTTTTCGCCAGACTCCAGGACAGGTGAAGGGCGCCCTTTTTCTCCTGGATCAGAACGCTCAGACTGTCCCAGGCCGGCACGAGAATGATCAGAAAGGACAGGATCGTGGCGGCTCCGAGCGCCACCAGGGCCAGGAAGCCCCGCCGGTCCCTGCGCAGCGCCGCGTCTCCGGTTGCGAACAGAAACGGCGCCACCACGAAGGGCGCCGCGCCCAGGTGGAACCAGACCGCCAGCGCGGCCAGCCCGACATAGGCGGCTCCCCACCGCCACGCAGCCGGCCGACGCCACCAGGCCTCGAAGCAGGCCAGGGCGCCGAACGCCAGGAGCACGATCGGCGCGTACGAGCGGGCGATCCGGCTGTAGAAGACCAGCCCCGGCGAGACCGCCAGAAGAAAGGCGAAGACGACCGCCGTCCTCGCGCCGAGCCGCCGGGCCACCCACCAGGGAGCCAGGAGGAGAAGCAGAAGCCCGGCGAGGACCGACGGCAGCCGCACCGTCCATTCCGTCAGCTTCGCGCCCGCATCGAGAACGAGCCGGAACGCCGCCGACAGCGGAATCGTGTTGTCGGACTTCTGATAGGTGACGAGGATGCGGGAGACGGGATGCGTCAGGGCCGCCCGCACGGCGTGAAGCTCGTCGTCCCCCAGGATCTGCGGGCCCAGGTTCCAGAGCCGCAAAAGGGCGCCGAGAACCAGGGCTCCGGCGATCCAGGGAACGGCGCGCCTCAAGGCACCTTCCCCCGGCGAATCCGCTCCAGATCCCAGACCCGCACCTGGGCGTCCGAGTAGTCGGCCTGCCCCCATTCCGCATGCAGGCGGGCCGCGAGCTTCTCCCCGATCCGGCGATAGGCGCGGCGCAGCCCCTGCGGCATGGGCCGGGTGAACGGCCGCCCGGGAATCACGACCTTGTCCTCCTCCCAGGGGATCTTGAGGTGGACGACCACCGTCCGCGCCGGGCTCGCCAGGAACGCCGCGGGCTCGGGCTCCACCTCGTTGCGGAAGCCGATCCCCATCCGCCGCGGAATGTCGAACGGCGCCGAGACCATCACCCGCTGCTCGTGGACCCGCTGATAGAGATAGAAGGTCCGGTTCTGCTCCCAGACCGTCGACCACGGCGCCTCGATCACCGGGCCGTCCGGCAGTTGCGAGTAGATGGCCGGCACCACCTCCGCCGGGATCGTCGACAGCGGGTGGTGGAAGCCCACGAAGTCGTTGTGATGCATGAATGAGCTGTCGCGGTATCCGGGCGTCCAGAAGGGACCGGTCCAGAACAGGCACAGCATGACGAGGCGCCCGGCACTGCGCTGGAGGCCCGTTCCTATCGGCCTGCGAAGACTGCCGCGAAGACCGTTGCCTCCGCCCCAGACGATCCAGGTCCGCCCGAGCGCCACCGCCACCCAGAGGAGCACGAACGGCAGGATCGGCAGCAGGTACCGGTTGAGCACGATCGGCAGGTTCAGCCCGAGCGGCGAAAGAACCAGAATGCCGGCCAGGTGTCCCAGCGTCACGGTCAGCGTGAAGATCCCGAGCCGCGGGTTCTGCCGCACGAGCACCACGAGCCCGGCCAACGCCGCAGCCCAGAACACGATCATGAGCGTCGTCGACCGGGTGCCGGCCTCCAGGTGAAGCACGGCGGCGACGGTCCGCCAGGGGATGTCGATCTCCTGGTGCTTGTTCCCCACCAATTTCAACAGCGAGCGGCCGGCAGGCACCAGGTAGAGAGCCATCGCGGCGACGATCGCGAGGCCCAGAGCCGTCAGCTCGCGAAGACGCCGCCATGTCCGTCCGGCGCGCGTCCGGATCAGGTCGCCCAGCGCGAACAGGAACGGCGACGCCACGATCGGGCCCGCGCCCAGGTGAACCCAGATCGCCAGCGCTCCCAGCACGACGTACATCGCGCCGGCCTTTCGCGACCCGCCGCTCCACCAGCGCTCGAACGCCATCACCGCCGCAAACGAAAGCACCACCATCGGCATGTACGAGCGGGCGATGCGGCTGTACAGCACGAACAGCGGCGAGAACGCCACGAGCCAGCCGAACAGCTCCGCCTGGAAGCGCTCGACCCGGCCGCTGACCGCCCGCGGAAGAACGATCAGCGCCAGCAGGCCGAACAGGATCGACGGCAGCCGGAAGTCCATCTCCGACAGCGAGAAGCCCCAGTCGAGAAGCAGCCGCTGGAGGGCCGTGATCGGCAGCGAGTAGTCGACCAGCGAGTAGCGGGTGAGAAGCTGGGAGGCGGACCGCTCGGCCATGGCGCGGATGCCGTGCAGCTCGTCGCCGCCGAGGATCTGGTCGCGGAGGTTCCAGAGGCGCAGCCCGGCCCCGGCCAGCACGAAGCCGGCCATGGCGAGGCGCGGAAGGGGGCGTGGGGTTTCCAAGGCGGTCGGTAGCATATACGGGCCGACCGGGGTTCCCGTCGCGGACGACGGCTTGAGGCCTACGTCTGCAATGCGGCCAGCTGCGCCCGGTGGTGCTCGATGTGGCGGGCGCAGAACAGGACGCCGAGCGCGGCGTCGTGAGTCCCGAAATAGGCGTGGGTGATCGTGCTCCCCGGCCGCTCCTGAACCGCGGCGTCGAGCTCCGCGGCCCGCTGCCGGAAGAGAGCGACCGCGCTCTTCTGGTCGAGCAGCTCGGAAAGCTCCTTGGTGGGCCGGATCTCGGGAGGCGCGGGCGCCTTCTCCGGAAACCGGCCGCCGCGCAGGATCTTCCCCATGTAGAAGAGCTTCAGAACCATCCGCGTCCAGGGACGCGTGCGGATCTTCATGCCCGTTCCGCCCCGGACCTCGCGCAGGAGCACGTCATAGGTCCGGATCAGGTGATCCGCGATCTGGGCGGGCGACCACTTCCCGTCCCCGCGGGGTCGGAACCAGGCCTCCGGCTCGACCGCTTCGGCGGCGGCGGCGAACGCCGAGGCGGCGGAGCCGTGGATTCGAAAGGCTTCGGAACGTCGATCGGGGCGCATGCCTGATTCTAGTCGATCCCCGCAGTTGATCCCCGAACCCGGGCAGCCCGGGTGAGGCGGCTCAGCGGTCGACCATTCGCTGCGAGGCTTCGGAGTACCGGTGTCCCTGCACCGTGATCCGGGACGCGGCGCTTTCGATGTCGCGGAGATCGTCCTCGGTCAGCTCGACGTCGGCAGCTCCGACGTTCTCCTCCAGGCGATGCACCTTCGTGGTGCCGGGGATCGGCACGATCCAGGGCTTCTGGGCGAGGAGCCAGGCGAGCGAGATCTGGGCCGGCGTCGTGCCCTTGCGCTGAGCGATGCCCGCAATCAGGTCGACCAGCGCCTGGTTCGCCTTCCGGGCCTCCGGCGAGAACCGGGGGACGGTGCTGCGGAAGTCAGCGCTGTCGAACGCGGTGGTCTCGTCGATCTTGCCCGTCAGAAATCCCCTGCCCAGCGGGCTGAAGGGGACGAAGCCGATTCCCAGCTCCTCAAGGACCGGGAGGATCTGCTCTTCGGGCTCTCTCCACCACAACGAGTACTCGCTCTGCAGGGCGGTGACCGGCTGGACGGCGTGCGCACGACGGATCGTCTGCACGCCCGCCTCCGAGAGGCCGAAGTGACGGACCTTGCCCTCCTGGATCAGCTCCTTCACCGCTCCCGCCACGTCCTCGATGGGCACGCCCGGGTCGACGCGGTGCTGATAGAGCAGGTCGATGGTGTCGATACCGAGCCGCTGGAGCGACGCTTCCGCGACCTCCCTGACGTGCTCGGGCCGGCTGTTCAGGCCCGCCTGCTTGCCGTCGGCGTCGATGGCGAAGCCAAACTTGGTGGCGATCACCACCTGCTCGCGAACGGGCGAGAGCGCCCTGCCCACCAGCTCCTCGTTGATGAACGGCCCGTAGACCTCCGCGGTGTCGAAGAGGGTGACGCCGAGGTCGACGGCCGACCGGATCACGCCGATCATCTCGGTCTCGTCCTTGGGCGGTCCGTAGCCGAAGCTCATGCCCATGCAGCCGAGCCCGATCGCCGAGACTTCGAGGCCGCTGTTTCCAAGTGTGCGCCTTTTCATGGGTTGTTCCTTTCAGTGCAGCATGGCGCCAGGGCTGGGGCAAACACAGCGTGCGGCTTTCACGTACAAGGGAAGATCCCAGGATAGGAGCCCCCCATGACTCTGTTCACCGCCTTGATGCTGTTCATGCCCCTGGCCGCAGCTCCGCCGACGCAGCCGGCGCCCTCCGTCCCCATCGCGATCGAGCTGAAGCACGGAAGCGAGGACGAAGCCCGCACTCGCGATCAGCTGTTGCGCCTCCTGGCGGAACAGGACGCCGGCCGCTGGATCTTCACCCGCAAGGTCGTCGTGGACGGCTCGGGTGTGATCCCGCACAGCCACCCCGTCCTCACGCTCAGCACCCGGCATCTGAAGGACGACGACCTCCTGCTCGCCACCTTCGTCCACGAGCAGCTTCACTGGTATCTGGATGCGAACGGCGAGCGCGTGAAGCCGGCGCTCCAGGAGCTTCGCCAACTCTATCCCGACGCGCCGGCAGGGTATCCGCAGGGAGCCGAGGACCAGGACTCGACCTATCGCCACCTGATCGTCTGCTACTGGGAGATCCAGGCCGCCCAGGATCTGCTCGGAGAGCTGCGAGCCTTTCAGATCGGCCGCTTCTGGTCCAACGATCACTACATGTGGGTCTACCGCAAGGTCCAGGAGGAGGGGTACAAGATCGGCCCGTTGATCCGCAAGCACGGCCTCATCCCCAACGCCGCCCAACCCGCTGCCGCCGCCGCCGCCCAGACAGGTCAACCGCCATCGCGACCGTGACGGCCCTGCCGGTGGCGGGCCGGGCACGGCCTGGCCTCTTCAAGGCATCATGCCGGCACGAGTCTCTTCAACACCAGCAGTCCGGCCCCGGCGAGCAAGGCCATGAGGATCACCATTCCGTTCGGAGCGAGCCCCGGGATGCTTGGCGTGAAGCCGCTGGAGGAGCATCCGCCGATCGTGTTTCCGCCGGCTCCCGCCATCGTCACCGCTCCGGTAGCGCCGGTTCCGGCGATGGTCCTGCCGGTCACGTTGGAACCGGCCCCTACGGTGACGCTCGCATCCGCGATGACGTTTCCGCCAAAGCTGATCCCGTTGAGGGTTGCGGACGTGCCGACCCGCCAGAACACATTGCAGAAGTTGGCCGTCCCAACGACATTCGAGCCGACATTGGCGGTGAGCGCGCTATCCACCTGGAAGACGAAAATGCCGGGCCCGTTGAGAGTCAGCGTTCCGAGGGCTGCCAGATCTGCCGCTCCGCCCGCAAAGGAATAGATGCCGGAGGTGAGAATGGCGCCGTCCAGTTGCGCAGGGAGAACGGTGCCGGGCCCCTGCGCCGCCAGAAAGTTGTAGGCACTGATGGCGTCCGAGTGAGCCTGCTGCACGGTCGCATCGTTCGTCAGATGCACGATGAATGGAGGCACCGCGGTCGAAGGGGGAAAATTTACAATCGAGGCCGTCGGCGAAGAACCGACGTCTCCGCTGACGAGGGTGCCAGCACCGGTGGAGCCGGTCACCCCTGAGTTGCCCAAGACCGCAAATGGCTGCAGCGCCCCCAGCGGCGGTGCCGCCTGGGCCAGAACCAGCTGCGGAGAGCACACAAGCACGGCCAAGCCCACGAATGCGCCCAGAGCCCTGAAGTGAGTCCGCTTCATGTCTGTTCCCCTTCCAGTTTGTGATTTGAGTCGGGAGCGAGCTCACGGCCGTCCCTGAGAATGGCTCCGACGGCGCCGAAGTACCCCCCTTCTCATTGTACGCCGATTTCTCAGCTCGGAGGGAACCGAGGACGCTCTGGGTTACGGGCCTCGACGCCGGCCGTTTCAATTCGTACGAGTTTTGTACGACCCCAAAAAAATCGGGCGCGCAAGCCCCACCTCAACTTCCGAGCCCGCTATAAGCTCTTATTCTTGAGTGACTTGCGGGGAGGAAATTGGTCGGGACGCCGAGATTTGAACTCGGGACCCCCTGAACCCCATTCAGGTACGCTACCAGGCTGCGCTACGTCCCGACCGGTGTGCTTCAATTGGACTTCGAATCGAGGAGGGCGAGTATCTCGCGGCTCTCTTGGAGAGCCGTCTCAATCCCCGAGCGGAGTGTTTTTATCCGCTCAGCGGCCTCCGTGTCAAGCGCCGCGGGCTCTTCCCCGGGAGGAACCGCCGATGCAGCCGGCACGGCCTCGGGAACAGCGGGTTTGCGGCGGGCGGTGGGCTTCGCAGCTGGAGCGGCCGCCGCCGCGGCGGGAGCCGCGGGCTGGGCCTGGCCTTCGCCAATCGCCTCCACCTCGCCCAGGCTGCCGTTGGCCAGCTCGACCTCGAGCTTCTTCTTGGCTCCGGCGATCGTGTAGCCCTCGTCGTAGAGGAGCTGCTTGATCCGCCGGATGATCTCGAGCTCGTTCTCGCTGTAGACGCGCTGGCCCGAACGGCTCTTGCTCGGCGCGAGGGCCGGAAACTCCGTCTCCCAATAGCGCAGCACATAGGGCTGGATGCCCAGCTCCTTGCAGGCTTCGCCGATCTTGGAATAGAGACGCTTTTGAACCCGGGCCTTGCCTACCATTCAAACCGCTTTCCTCAGGAGTCGCGTTCCCTGGAAGTCCTCACGTCGTCCATCAGGCGGCGCGCGGGCCGGAAGCTCAGTCCCTTGTGGGGACGGATGAAGATCTTCTCGCCGCTCACCGGATTCACACCCACCCGCCCGGGACGGTCGGTCACCTCGAAGGTGCCGAAGTTCTTGATGCGGACCGTTCTTCCGTGCTGTAGAGACGACTTCACCGTCTGGAAGATCTTGTCCACGATCTCCCCGGCTTCGTCTTTGGTCAGGCCACCGTGCCGCTCATAGACTGCGTCGATGAGGTCGGCCTTGGTGACGCCGGATCGATCGGTGGTCGGCTTCCTGGCACCCATTCAGGTTGTCTCGAAAAGGAAAAGCCCTCTCGCGCAACGGCTCGCGAGGCTGAAGAAGTGCCTGAAGTATAGGGGATCAACCCGGCATGGACAAGGGCGCAAGTCCGGCACCGGCGACACCGCCGTTCCGATCGTGCTCTCAGGAGTTTGCGCTGGTGGGAGGCGCGACCAGGCCGTGGCGCAGCGCGAAACCGACCACCTGCGCGCGGTTGTGGAGGTGGAGCTTGTCCAGGATGTTGCGGACGTGGAACTTGACGGTGTTCTCGCTCAGGCTCAGGCGCTGCGCCAGCTTGCGGTTCGAGGTGACCCCTTCGACGAGCAGCTCGAGCACCTCGCGCTCGCGGTCGGTCAGCGCGTCTGGATCCCGGCGCGGCTGAGCCGGCGCGGTCGGGCGCGCGAACTCCTGGAGCAGCTTGCGGGCCAGGACCGGGGTGAGGGCGGGCTCGCCGCGGCCGATGCCTTCGAGCAGGGAGAAGAACTCCCGCGAGTCGAGGTTCTTCAGGAGATACCCCTGGGCACCCGACTTGATGGCCTCGAAGAGGTTGGCGTCCTCCTCGGAAGCGGTCAGGATCACGACCTTGACCGCCGGCTGGTCGGCGCTGATCAGCCGGGTCGCCGCGAGGCCGTCGAGGCCGGGCATGGCGAGGTCCATCAGCACGATGTCCGGAGCCAGCCCGCGCGCCAGCTCGACCGCCTCCTTGCCGTCGCGCGCTTCGCCCACGACCTCGAAGCCCCGGCTGGCGAGGAGATTGCGCAGGCTGTCGCGGAAGAGAGCGTGGTCGTCGGCGAGTACAATTCTCATCTCGGTCTCCTTCGGGCCAGTCTATGACAACTGGCACTGGCGGTAAGATCGAGTGACCATGACGGAAAGCTCCCTCCGCGAAGCCCGATACCGGGCGCTCTTCGACAACCCGCTCGTCGGCATCCGCATCTCCTCGGCGATGGAGGATGGACGGATCGTGGAGTCCAACCCCACCTATCAGAGGATGCTGGGCTACACCGAGGACGAGCTGCGCGAGCGCACCCTCTTCGACCTCACCCACCCGGACGACGTGCCGCTCAACCGGGAGCTCTTCAACGAGCTGGCCACGGGAAACCGCAGCTCCTACCAGATCGAAAAGCGCTTCGTCCGCAGGGACGGCTCCCTCTTCTGGGGGCGCCTGACCGCCTACACGCTGCGCGACGGGAGCGGGCGGGTCACCCACCACATCGGGCTGGTCGAGGATGTCTCCGAGCGCAAGGCGACCGAGGCCGCGCTCCTGGAGAGCACCGAGCGCCTCCAGGCGGTCCTCAACGCCGCCGTGGACGGCATCGTGCTCATCGACACCTCGGGGACGATCCAGTCGGCCAACCCCTCGGTGCAGACCATGTTCGGCTACGCTCCGGAGGAGCTGATCGGGAACAACGTCAACGTCCTCATGCCGGCGCCCTGGCGGGCGGAGCACGACGGCTACCTCTCCCGCTACCTGGCCACCGGCGAGGCGCGGATCATCGGCGTCGGCCGGCAGGTCGAGGGCCGGCGGCGCGACGGCTCGACCTTCCCGGTGGATCTCGCGGTCAGCGAGGTCCGCTACGGCGGCGAGGTGTTCTTCCTGGGAACGCTGCGCGACATCAGCGAGCGCGTGCGCCTGGATGCCGAGTACCGCCAGGCCCAGAAGATGGAGGCGATCGGGCGGCTGGCCGGCGGCGTGGCGCACGACTTCAACACGCTGCTGGGCACGATCCGCGGCTACAGCGAGCTGCTGCTGAGCGCGGAGTGGGACGAGGGTCTCCGCGCCCATGTCGAGCAGATCCACCGGGCTGCCCTGCGCGGCGCGCAGCTGACCCGCCAGCTGCTGCTGTTCAGCCGCCGCCAGGAGGTCCAGGCGCGCCAGGTCCATCTGGGAAAGCTGCTCGAAGAGCTGGACGTCATGCTCGACCGCCTCCTCGGCGAGGATGTCGAGCTCGTCCGGCAGGTCGAGCCGCAGCTCGATCTGGTCTGGGGCGATTCCGGCGAGCTGCACCAGGTGCTGCTCAACCTGGTGGTCAACGCGTGCGACGCCATGCCCTGGGGCGGCTCCCTGCGGCTGTCGCTGTCCAACCTCCGGGCGAGCGGCGAGATCCCGGTCGAAGGCGGCCGGCTCGCTCCGGGAGCGTACGTCCTGCTGGAGGTCAGGGACACGGGCCTCGGGATGAACGAGGAGGTCCGCTGGCGGATCTTCGAGCCGTTCTTTACCACCAAGGGGCCCGGCAAGGGCACGGGCCTCGGGCTGTCCACGGTCCACGCCATCGTGAAGCGGGGCAAGGGCGGCATCGCGGTCGAGAGCCAGCCCGGCCGGGGCACGACCTTCCGCGTCTACCTGCCCGGCACCGCGGATTCGGGAGCTCGGGAGACCGCGCCCGCCGCCTCACCGGAAGAGGCGCGGGTGCCGGCCGGGACGACTGAGACCGCCGAGGATGCCGATGGAACGGGCCGCGCGACGATTCTCCTGGTCGAGGACGACGACATGTTCCGGGGTCTCCTGCGGCAGGTTCTCGGCCGGCAGGGTTACGAGGTGCTCACGGCCGAGAACCCGGCGGCGGCCCTGGCGCTCGCGGAGGGCGACACCGTCCACCTGCTGCTGAGCGACATGATCATGCCCGGCGGCACCGGCGTCGACCTCGCCCGCCAGCTTCTCGACCGGTCTCCCGGGACCAAGGTCGTCCTGATGTCGGGCTACACCGACGACGCCCTCGCCAGCCGGAAAGCCGACACGACCGTCGCCGACGCCTTCCTCGAAAAGCCCTTCGCGACCCAGGATCTGCTGCGCGTCATCCGCGAGCTGCTGAGCTGATCCGCTGTAGGGGGCGGCCCTTGTGGCCGCCCCTACGTGCCTGCGGGCAGACTGAGGTCGAACGTCGGTCGTCCGCCCCGGTTCGCCGCGCTCAGCGTCCCGCCGAGAACCCGGCCCAGCTCGTTCGCGAGCGGCAGCGCCAGGCTCCGTCCGCCGCGCCTCCGGGCGGACCGGGCGCTGTCGCAGTAGGGCTCGAAGAGCTCCTGGAGCGCCGCTTCCGGAAAGGGCGGGCCGTCCGAGGAGATCAACACGCGCAGCGTCTCGCGGTCGCCGTCCACCCGGAAGAAGATCTCCGAGCGGGCGTGGCTGATCGCGGCGGTCAGCATCGAGACCAGGGCCTGCCGCAGGAGATCCGCATCCGTGCGGAAGTGCCGGGGCAGGGCGGGATCCAGGGAGTCCTTGAGAGCGATCCCCGACTCCCAGGCCCTCGTCCGTACCCCCTCCTCCACCTTCTCGACGAGTTGCGCCACCTCGACCTCGCCGTACCGGACCTGGACCTTGCCGGCCAGTAGCGATCCCAGCTCCGCCGCCTCCCCCACCAGGCTCTGGAGATCCAGGACCACCTCCTGGATGTTGGCGGTGTACCGCTTCTCCTGGTCGCCCAGCCGGCTGTCGGTGGTCTCCGCGAGGAGATCGCCCAGCATGCGAAGGCTGGCGAGGGGCGTCCGCAGCTCGTGGGTGAACTGCGCAAGGAACCTCGTCCACTGGTCCGGGGTCTGCAGGTAGGCTCGTTCCTGTTCGGTCATGGTGCTTTTCGCTCTCGCAATCCTGTTGTCCTCAACTGACCGATCATCCCGCCGCGGCGCCTGAAGTGCAAACCTGCAACGGGTGGGCGCGGCGCCGACCGCCCCCACCCTTCGGGGCGGGAACGTCCTCGCATCCGGGTGGCCGGACGCCGCAAACGCTCCCGCCCGGCCGCGAGCCGCTCCATATCCGGGAGGGTGTCCCGCCCCCAGGCCTCCCGTGAGACAACAGAGGTGCATAGAAACCACCGGACCGGCATCGCCATCCAACGCCCTGCGCAAGGGGCTCGGGCCGTCTCAAGGAGATTCCCATGACCGATCTTCGAGTCCGCGATCTCATGACCCCTGACGTCGTCACCGTCCAGCCCGGGGATTCAATCTCCAAGGCCCACGAGTTGATGCTCGACAACCGGTTCCGCCACCTGGTCGTCGTGGACGGCGACGGCGACCTCGTCGGTCTGCTCACCCACCGGGATCTCCTGCGCTTCGCGCTGGTGGAGCGCACGGACCTGCCGCTGAGCCTCCAGCGCGGCGTCCTGAAGCGCATCCGCGTCGAGGAAGCCATGACCTCCGAGGTCGAGACCGCCGACGCGGATCAGGGCCTGCAGGAGGCGGCGGCGGTGATGTTCGACAACAAGTACGGCTGCCTCCCCGTGACCGAAGGCTCGCGGGTGGTGGGCATCCTCACCGAGTCCGACTTCGTGCGGTACTTCCTGCGGACCGCCAGGAGGCCGGTGCTGAGCATGGCGGGGATGGTGTCCTGAAAGGCCCTCACCCCCGGCCCGGGGGTCGGGGGTCGCTGCGGCGGGCACGCTGGAGACACGCCCGAGCCTGCTTTGTTTACCTCTTCAGCAGCCTCTCTCGACGTCGCAGCCAACCGCACGAGATACGCCAAGTGCGAACAAGGCGAACTATCCCATGCCGCCCGCGGAGCAGGCGCCATGGCTCCTCCCTCCTCATCTTGGTGAGCCAGGATTGCCTACCGTCCACTCGACCTCGACGGTCGAGATCTGGTGTAAGCTCGGGCAGACCCTGCTGAAGCTCGCTCCCTCCTGAAGCCTATTCTGAAGTGACATTCGCGAGACGTTTTCCGTTTCTTTAACGGAACATGGGGAGACGTGTACGCTTCATACCCTCCGAGGGCTCGCTCGTCGAGGTGACGGTCCGGACCATCCAGTCCAGATTCCTCCTCCGACCGAGCTCTTCTCTCAACGAAGTCATCGGCGGAGTCCTGGGCCGCGCCCAGAGCCGCCATCCGGTCCGCTGCCACGCCGCGGTCTTCGCGTCCAATCACTACCACCTACTCCTGAGCGTCGACGACGCAAACCAGCTCGCCCGTTTCATGGAGTACGTGGGCTCGAACCTGGCACGAGAGGTCAAGCGCCTCGTCGACTGGCCCGAGCACGTCTGGGGCCGCCGGTATCAGGCCATCCTCGTCAGCGAGGAGGAATCCGCCCAGGTCGAGCGTCTTCGTTACCTCCTCTCCCATGGAGTCAAGGAGGGGCTCGTCGCTCACGCCCGGGACTGGCCGGGGGTCCACAGCGTGAGGGAGATTCTGGCAAACGA
>JANMTS010000008.1:0-2286 GCA_031390755.1 Holophagales bacterium | reverse complement strand
GACACCTCGTTTGTTATCGCCCTGATCAACAAAAGAGATCGCAATCATGAACAAGCTACACGGCTCGCCGCCGAGTACGCGAGCCGCGGGTTCCTGACAACGGACGCCATCCTGCTGGAGATCGGCAACGCCCTGGCTCGCAGCTTCAAAGCGCAGGCCGTTGAGGTGATCGAGCACTTTCTCACTTCGACGGAAGTCGAAGTCGTCCGGCTCAACGCGGAAAGCTTCGAGTCGGCCTTCGACCTGTATCGATCGCGCCGCGACAAAAGTTGGGGACTGGTCGACTGCCACTCGTTCGTCGTGATGCGCCAAGCCAAGGTCGAGGATGCCCTCGCCTTCGATGGCCATTTCGGGCAGGCGGGTTTTCGCAGCTTGCGCTGATCCTGCAGTTCCGCCCCCCGGCTCCCCAGGAAGAGTACGACGCTTTTGAGATCACAATCTGTGATCTCAAGGGTCGGAGGAGCACTCTCTTCATTCAAGCTTAAGCAGCGTCGCGTAGACTCCTGGCCTCCTTCCGAGTCAGGTGCTTCCGGAGTAGGTTTTACCCGTCGTGGACTGCTTGACTTCATGACCCATGACGAAAGACGTACCAGCCCCGCCTCCATCTCTAAGAACTGACCTTGCTCGAACTCTCCTCAACTGTAGCGCCGTAGGTGGCTAGCGATGACGGATTGGGGACCAAAGGCAGCGCGACCGACCTGGCAGATGAGTACACACTCAGCCGAGATCCAGTGGGGAAATCTCCCTATCGATCGTCTGCGCTAATAACTTCGATGGGCAAAGCCTCCATCTCGTCAAGGTGCTGCTACCGCTTGAGCCGAGATTTCTTGGCCACAGTGGGCAAAAGGCGGACGCTTATACGCCATGGCGCATTGCGTTGACCAGCATCCTAAAGTGATGTACGGTGACCCAAAGAAAGGTTGAAGGAGGTTAGCTTGGACGAGCGCCGGTTGCCGTTGCTTCTTGAGACAAGAAGGTGACAAAATGGACTCCAAGAGGACGGGAGCCTCGGCCAGCGAATCATAGGTTGGGGCGGCGAACTTTTCAAAGAGATTAGAGGAGGTAGCATATGAAATGCCCTAATTGTAACGGAAGAGGTGATAGGCGTGTTATTAAACACCCCGGGGGCGACCAACACTCTAGCTGTTCAATATGTCAAGGCTATGGCGAGGTATATGATGTTACGGGGGATAAGAGACAACATTCCGGAGAGCGCTCGGGAGATCGCTATTACGCCTCGCCCTACGTGTACAAAACATATTTCAAAAAGAAGGGATGCTTCGTTTCGACCACAGTATGCTCTGCGCTCGGTAAAGACGATAACTGTGAGGAACTCTTGTTGTTGAGGTCATTCAGGGACCAGATTCTGCTGAAGTCGAAGGAAGGGATTCAGCTAGTCGAGGAGTACTATAGGTGCTCGCCGGATCTACTTGCCAGACTCGCGAAGCGAGGTGAGGCTGAGCCTCATATATACGAGCGCCTTTATCGGCTGCATTTATACCCCATCATTGAATTGGTGCGCGGCGGCAAGAGCGCGGAAACAATTGAGGCGTACATCGCAATGATTAACAGCATCGTAAAGGTAGATTCGTGGATTACAGCCCCTGCAGAAGATACGTATGGTGGCTCTCCCGAAACGGACATACATGGCAATTCGGATTCGGCCAACACGGCCGCTGCGTAGGCGGTGATGGCTGATTCTCAGGGCGAGAACCGACTGTTCCCCCTCGAGTGTGCCTGTTCCTGGGACCGTCGAGAGGTGGCCAGCCTAACCCGAGGACGGATCTGATGACTGGCCGCTCTTCTGCGCGACGTCCCCCGAGAGCAGGTAGCGGCTCGATTCACTGAGCTGGCCGAAGAAATCCGGCAAGAGGCGATCGCCAAGGGCACCGCGATTGACGGAGATTGGACGGGTGACTGATCGGCTCCGCGCCGCGCGGAATAGGTGCCAGCCTAAACGAGGAGCGATCCCGATCCTCGTGCGGCGAACGGGGTCAGAAAAGCCGCCCCCGGCCGAAAACGGCATCCGGCAGAGCGAACTGCAACCGGTGTCGGCGGCGGCTTGAAACGGCGTGATTCCGGTGGTCAGAAATGGCGAGAGGACCTGAAGCAGCATCATCCGCGCGCCGCAGGCGCGCGTCGGTGGGCGGTGAAGCGGGTGAGAATAGGGGCGAAAGGAGCCCGGTCGCGGCGAGCCCTGTAGTCCGGCAAGACGCACGCTCCCCGCGACCGGCGGCCTGAGGCAGACGACACCCCCGGCTGGCCCAAGTATCGCCGGTTTTGGTC
>JANMTS010000004.1:0-16169 GCA_031390755.1 Holophagales bacterium | reverse complement strand
GGGGGGGGCGCCTTTTTTGCCGGCCCCGGGCGGGGGGCCCCTAGCCGCCCCCACCCCCCCGGCGGGGTTCCAACCCCCCCCCCCGCCTCTCTCCCCCTTCCCGATCCCTCCATCCAGCCTTGACGATCGCTCACTCCGGAGGCAGCGGAGCCGCTCCTTCGCCAAGCCAGTGAGCACGAATCCTTGCAGTCAAAGAAAGTCTAGAAACACTGTCCTTTTCCGGCCTTCAGCGGACACTATTAGATAGGCAACTACCAGCTTCAAGGCGAAGTAGTCGGTGTAACCCGGGAGCCACAACGGTATGGCGCATCAAAACTTCCTTGCCGAGATGGCGGAGAGGACCGAGACCGGCACGTCGGTCCGCAAGATTGCCGTGCCCGCCGATCTGGTCTACGATGCAGTCGATCCAACCATGTCCAAGCCTCTAGGCGAAGCCGCGACGGCGCTGCGGCAGGCCCTGTCCGGCGCGACCCGGGGACTCGTGGAACGCGAGGCTCTCGCCGAGATGGTGGTCCTGGCCGCGGTGGCCGGGGAGCACGTTCTGGTCGTCGGCCCTCCCGGCACGGCCAAGAGCGAAGCCGTGCGCCGCATCGCCCGGGCGCTCGACACCCGCATGTTCGAGTGCCTGCTCGGACGGTTCACCGAGCCGAGCGAGATCTTCGGCCCCGTCGACCTGCGCCGTCTGAAGGAAGGGTTCGTGGAAACCTCCACGGCCGGCATGCTTCCCGAGGCCGAGTTCGCCTTCCTCGACGAGGTGTTCAAGGGCTCGACCGCCATCCTCAACACCCTGCTGGGCATCCTCAACGAGCGCGTGTTCCGGCGCGGGCACAGCGTGGTGCAGTGTCCGCTGCGCGTCTGCGTCGGCGCCTCGAACGCCCTGCCCGAGGACGAATCGCTGCTGGCGTTCTCCGACCGCTTCCTGGTCCGCATCTTCATCGATACGGTGCCGGACCCGCGCCTGGAAGAGCTGCTGGAAGCCGGCTGGAACCTCGACCACGAGGGCCCCTCCGACCCCGGTTTTCGTTCGGCGACGCTGGCCGACCTCGACGCGCTCGCCGAGACCGCCCGGCGCTCCGATCTCTCCCGCGTCCGGCCGCACCTGGCGCACGCGATCCGGCTGCTGCGCGGCGCGGGCATCGTGCTGTCGGACCGCCGCGCCGTCCGCACGCAGGGGCTCGTCGCCGCCGCCGCCGCCCTGGCCGGCCGGACCCGGCCCACGGACGCCGATCTCTGGCCGCTCATCCTGGCCGTGCCCACCCGGGAGCAGCAGTCGCTCGCCCGCGAGTGCCTGAGCGAGATCCTGGCCCAGAGCGAGAACGCCACGCTGCCCGCCGCCACCGAGGAGGCGTCGCTCGGCCCGCTCGCCCGCGCCTCCCGCATCGCCGCCGCCGGCCGCGACGCCCTCCGCTCCCGGCCTCAGGGCGCCGAGGAGACCGAGGACTGGCTGCTGCGGCTGGAGGGGGTCGCGCGGGAGATCGACGCCGGCTTCACTCCCGAGAGCATGCCGGACGACCTGGTCGATGTCCGCGCCCGGATCGTCGAGGCCCTGCGCGGCGGGCCCGGTCCTTCTTCGGCCGGCGTCTCTTCCGATGGTTTCGGGGGGCGGAACGGATGAAGGACGACCTGCTGCCGGTGTCGTGGCGTTCGCGGCCGTTGCCGCTCGAACCGGTGGGGGTGGCGGCAAGGGGAACGGCGGCGCGGGCGATGGCCCGGCGCCTGCTCGCCAGGAGCGACGAGGCGCTCGCCCGCCTGAACGCCGTGGCCGGCGCGGATCTGCTCATCCTGCTGGGTGACGGCGCGGTGCTGCCGTGGGTCGAGGGCGCTTCCTATCTCGGGCGGGACGCCCACGCTCCGTCCCTCCTGCTGCCGACGAACCGCCAGCCGTCCATCCCGCTTCCTCTCCTGGAGCGCGCCCTGCTCAGCCGGGCGGTGCGCCTCCACGCCGAGCCGCCCCTGGCGGTTCTCCTCGATCCGTCCCTCCTCGCCTCGACGCTGGAGGCGCGCCCGCTGGTGCGCTCGCAGCTCCAGAGCTGGCTCGAGGAGGCCGGCTGACATGGATCTTCCCCGGGCGCTCGCCTCCTGGGGGCCGTTTCTCGGCTTCTTCCCGCGCGACCTCGCGGTCTCCCTGAGCCCGGTGCTGAACCGGCTGTCGTTCGCGGTCGGCCCGCTGCCCGCCCGGCGCCAGCAGGGCGACGGCGAGGTGGACGGCTACGACGGCCTGGACCGCCGCGGCCCGTACGAGCGGCTGCTCTCCTCGGAGTGGATGCTCGCCGACGAGGTTCCGGACGAGTTCCTGCGCCGCGCCGGAGCCGGCGAGCACCTGTTCCTGCGCGTGGCCCGGCCGGTCCCCTCCGGATCGCGGATCTCGGCGGCGGTGTTCGACGCCGGGCCGGGGCAGCTCGGCTCGCCCCGCATCGCGCAGCTCGCGGCGCTGATCGTGCTCGCCCGCCGCGCCCAGGCCGCGGGGGTGAGCTTCGCCTGGGGCATCCTCCAGGAGCCCGAGGCGCCGCTCATCCACGACGTCAACGAGGCGAGCGTGCTCCGCCTCCTCCAGGCCCGCACCCCGCACGAGGCGACGGACTCCCAGATCTCCGCCTGGCATCTGAGGCTCCAGGGCTGGAGCGAGGTGGACGACCTCTGGTTCGTGGGTCCGCCGCGGCTGATGACGGTGCGCGGCACGCGCGGCGCGTCGTTCCTCCAGGTCTGGGACGTGCTCGATCCCGAGGCCCGGCGGGTGGGCGTGCGCATCCGCCGCAGTGTTCCGGGGGCTCCGGCGACGGGAACATCAGCCTCCGCACTGCGGGCCGTCACGCTGGAGCTTCCGGACCAGGCCACCTGCGCGCGCCTGCTCCGCGACCCGTTCTCCGCCGCCGCGGCGGCGCCCGACCGGCTGGCGTCGCGCCTGGTGCCGGCCTCGGACCTGCTGTTCGCGGCCAACGGCTCCAAGATCTTCGCGCGCGCTGCAGGCGGCGGCGTGGTGGCGTTCCCGATTCCGAACTCGCCCCGGTCTCCGGCCGGCGCGCCCCGGCTCTACGATCCCTGGCCGGGCCAGACCGCCACGGCCGTGGGCCTGACCGGCCAGCAGGTGATCCTGGCCTCGGCCCTGGCCGACGGCGGCGCGGCCCTTTCCTATGCCAGCAAGAAGCGCGGCGGCGGCGGCAGCCCGGGCGTGCCCTGTCCGCCGGGCGAGGTGCCGTTCCGCGCCGCCGCTCCCGGAGCTCCGCTGCAACCGATCTTCCACGTCGCCCAGCACACCTGCCTGCTCGACTCCGAGGGGACGCTCTTCCGGCTTCTCGACGGCGGGCTCCTGCGCCTGGCCGAGCGGGTGTCGGCCGCGGCGGCCGTGAGCGGCCACCTGAGCTTCGTCGAGGCGGCCACTCCCGGATGCCCGGCGCGCCTCACCTCGGTGGTGGGCGGCGGCGCTCCCAGGACGGTGCGCATCCTGGAAGAAGCGGAGGATGGAGCTCCCGCGTTCTTCGGCTTCGGCGGCCGGCTCACGCATCCCGACCACGGTCTCGTGGCCGTGGCCCAGCGCGGCGGCGCCTGGGAGATCTTCAGCCGCGGCGGCGGCACGTTCCTGGTGCCGTTCGCGGGCACGCGGGTGGTCGGCGTGGCGCGCGACCGCGAGCGCGGCGAGCCCGGGCTGCTGCTGCTCGACGAGGACGGCCGGTCGCTGGTCATCGCCGGCCTGAGCTGGACCCGCCGCCTGCCCACGGGCTCCGCCCCGATCCGGCACGCCGCCACCTGCGCGGGCGCGCCCTGGGTCGCCTGGGTGACGGTTCACGGCGAGTTGACCGTCTACTCGCTCGACCACGACGCGGTCCTCCTGCGCCGCGTCCCCCTCGCTCCGGAGGCGGAGTCGTGAGAGCAGCGCTGCCGCGCGGACCGTTGCCGAGGGCGCTCGTCCACCGGGGCGTGGTGGAGGCCTCCGGCTTTCTCATCGACGCCACGCTCGCCGGGCACCTGGAGGCCCGCCGCCGGGTCATTGATCTCTGGACGCCGGGCGCCGTGGTCTACCAGGTGGCGCGCGGGTGGTTCGTGCGCCTGCCGGCTCCGCGGCGGGTGGAGTGCGATCTGTCTCCCGGCCTGCCGCTGGTCAAGGAGCGGGCGGCGCCCGAGGGCACGCTCGTCGGCGCCCCCATCGACCCGGCCGAGCTGCGCGCGCTCGATCCGCCGCCCGGCGCGGTCGTCCGGCCGCGCGCCGGCCACACGGTCACGGAGCGCCCGGCCGAGGCCGACCGCGAGGATCCCTCCACCTGGCTGGACGTGGAGGGGTTCGCCATCGTCGTCACCTCGTCGTTGGGCGCACCGCCGGTCGAGCCGCGGCTCTCCTCGCCCAGACCGGTGTCGTTCGACGCCCGGACCCGCCTCAAGGGGGTGCCGGCCGCCGCGCCCGAGCTGGCCGAGGTGCTCGCGGCGCTGAGCCGGGGCGAGACCACCGCCTCCGAGAGGCAGGCGCCGCGGCGGCAGCGGCTCTCTCCGATCGGCCTCGCCATGGCCGCCCTCCACACCCTGCGCTGGAGCCTCCGGGGATGGAGACGGCCGGTGATCGCCGGAGGCGCCGAGGTTTCGGGCGCGTCGGCCTCGTCGGGCCAGTGGGCGTTCGGCGTCGCCGGTGCCGCTGGTACCGCCGGTGCCGCTGGCCATCGATCCAGCCCGGCGCGCCGCACGACTCCCCTGTCGGACCGGGTCACGGCCGGCCTCCATCGCCTGTCCGCCCGCCTGCGGGTGGTGTCGAGCCTGTCGGCCTTCCTGGGGCGCCGCCATGCGGCCTACATCCAGCGCATGATCGAGATGTTCGAGCAGGGCGACCTTCTCGAAGCGCTGCGCTATGCCATCCCCCTGGGCAGCGAGGTCGCCGAGACGCTGCGGGGGCTGCCGCTGCGCATCCCGACGCCGCGGCGCGACCTGGACGTCAAGCCGGACTCGAAGCCCTCCTGGACCGTGGCCCACTTCGCGCCCGACCTCTACGGCGAGCTTCAGCGGATCTACCGCTCCGCCTTCGAGCGGCTCGAAGCCCAGGGCAGCGTGGAGGAAGCCGCGTTCGTCCTGGCCGAGGTGCTGAATTCCCATGAAGAGGCCGTGGCTTTCCTGGAGCGCAACGGCCGGGCCTGGCTCGCCGCCGAGATGGCCGAGGCGCGCAACCTGCCGCCGGGCCTGCTGGTCCGCCAGTGGTTCCTGGCCGGGGACCGCGAGCGCGCCTTCTGGATCGCCCGCCGCACCGGCGCGTTCTCCGACGCCGTGACCCGCCTGGAACGGACGCGCAACCAGGAGGAAGCCGAGTCGCTGCGGCTGCTCTGGGCCGCGGGCCTGGCCGAGGCCGGCGACTACTCCGCGGCGGTCGATGCGATCTGGCCGATCCCCGAGGCGCGCCACATGGCCCTGGAATGGATGGACCGCGCGATCGAGCAGGGCGGCACGTCGGCCGGCCGCATGCTGGCGCGCAAGGTGACGCTCGTTCCGGACCAGTTCGAGGACGTGCGGGACCGGGTCCAGGGCATCCTGGAGAGCTGGCGGGCGGAAGGCGCGTCGCAGCGCCTGGCGTTCGCGGAGTCGCTCGCCCAGGGTCCGAAGACGCCGGCCGCGCAGACGCTCGCCCGCGCCGCCGTGCGCGCCGTGGCCCGCGACTCGGGGCGGTTCGGCGCGCGGATGTCGCCGGCCCGCTTCCGGCAGCTCGTGGCGTTCGCGGACGACGGGGCGCTCAAGGCCGACGCCCCGGCCCTCCCGCTGCCCGACCGCGAGCCCTGGATCGCCCGCGAGGGGGTGTGGAAGATCGAGATCGCGGGCACCGACGCCGGCACCATGCAGGGCTACGACGCCGCGTTCCTCCCGAGCGGCCTGACGGCCGTGGCCCTGGGCGAGGCCGGCGTGCGGCTGCTCTCCCGGGCGGGGCGGACGGTCGCGGACATCGACCAGCCCGCCCACCGGCTGGTGCTGTCGGATCTCGGAGACCGGGCCATCGCCCTGGCCTACCGCGGCGCCGCGGCCCGGCTGACCCGGCTCGATCTCGCCAGCCGCCAGGCCGAGCCGTGGTGCGACGCCCGCTTCGAGGCGTTCGCGCCGGACTACGACGGCGCCCTCTGGTACGTCGTCTCGCCCGACGGCCTGATCGCGGTCGACGCCACCTCGCGCCGCTTCGACGGTCCCTGGGGTGTGCCGGTCCACGGCAAGGTCTTGACCGTGGCGCGCTCGGCGAGCCGCTGCTCGCTGGTGTCGGCGGGTGTCGCCGGAGTTGGCGGGGCGGGCGGGACCGGAGGGGAGGAGCCGGAGGTGCTCACCTACGAGGTGCCGGCGCTCCAGCTCCGCAGCCGGCAGGATGTGCCGATCGCGGCCCGCGGGCGCGTCGGCGGCGCGCGCCAGCTCGCCGTGGCGCCGGACGGCGCCGTGACCGAGCAGTGGGTGTCGGCCGCCATGCTCCAGATCAAGACGCACGGCGCGCCCACGGTCCAGATCCCTCTCCCCGGAGAGGACTGGGAGCCGGGCGAGCTGGTGCTGTCGGGCGAATGGGTGCTCGGGTCGGCGTTCGGGTCCAACTCGGCGCGGGTCTACATGGTCCACCGGGGCACGGGCAAGGTGAAGGGCGAGGTCGTCCTCGGCCGTACCCGCCGCGTGACGCTCCACGTCCAGGGCCAGACGCTCTGCCTGGCGGACGACCGCGGCCGGGTGCTGGTGCTGGACCTGGAGTACGGGCAGATCCGCCGCGATCTGCGGCTGTAGGCTTACAGCTCCAGGAGCTTGCGCGTCAGCTCGTCCGGCGTGGCGGCCCGGATGTCCGCCTCCAGCCCTTCGATGTCCGCGGGCCGCGGGAAGCCCCACTCGACCAGGGCGAAGGCGCAGCCGGCGTTGCGCGCGGTTTCCTGGTCAACCCGGGAATCTCCGATCAGCATCAGGCTTTCGACCGGCACGTTGAACCGGTCGGCCAGGGCGCGGAGACCGGCCGGGTTGGGCTTGCGGGTCGGCAGGCTGTCCCCGCCCAGCATGGCCTTGAAGCGCCAGGCGAGGTCCAGCTCCTCCAGGATCTCCACCGACAGCGACTCGCCCTTGTTGCTCAGCAGCGCCATCGGGTAGGTCGGGGCCAGCTCGGCGAGCATCTCCTCGATGCCCGGGTAGGCCTTCGTGGTGTCGAGGCAGACGCCGCGGTAGTACTCGAGGTACTTGTCCAGGATCGTCTTGAAGCGTCCGGGAACCGGCTCCTCGCCCCAGTCCGCCAGGGCGCGGCGCACCAGCACCTTGACGCCCTCCCCCACCATCGTCACCACGCGCTCCAGCGAGAGCGGCGCCAGCCCGAGGTCGCCGCGCATCCGGTTGATGGCGGTGGTGATGTCGCGCCGGGAGTCGATCAGAGTCCCGTCGAGATCGAAGACCAGGGCGGCCGGGCGGACCATGTCAGGCCTCGATGAACTCGGCCACGACCCGCCGCGGCAGGATGCCCGCCTCGAAGCCGCGGTCCAGAAGGTGCTGCACGGCCCGCCGTCCGACCTCGCCGTAGCTGCGGGTCCATTCGTTCACGTACATCCCCACGAAGCGGTCGGACCGCTCCAGGTCGTCCTCCAGCCCGCGCGCATAGCGGATGGCGTAGGACAGCGCCTCTGCCCGGTGATCCAGGCCGTAGGCGATGCTCTCGGTCAGCAGCCGGCAGAGGCGCGTCTTGAGCGCTTCGTCCAGATCGCGGCGGATGCCGTTGCAGCCCAGGGGGAGCGGTCCGCCGGTCTCTTCCTTCCACCAGACCCCGAGGTCCACCACGGCGCGCAGGCCGAGGTCGCCGTAGGTGAGCTGGCCTTCGTGGATCACGACGCCGGCTTCCACCTTGCCGTCCTCCACCATCGTGAGGATGTGATCGAAGGGGACGATCTCCGTCTTCACCTCCGGCTGCCAGAGCTTGAGCACCATGTTGGCCGTGGTCAGCTCGCCGGGGATGGCCACCGTGCAGCCCACCAGGTCGGCACGGCCGAGCGGCTTGCGGGAGACCACGACCGGGCCGTAGCCGTCGCCGAAGCTCGCGCCCGACGGCATGACCTGGTAGCGGTCGGCCAGGTGGGCGTAACCGTGAAAGGACAGGGCGGTGATCTCGTAGGTCCCCTGGAACGCCGCCTGATTGAGCGATTCGATGTCCTGGAGAACGTGCGAGATCTCCAGCCCTTCCGTGTCGAGCAGCCCCTGGGTCAACGCATAGAACATGAAGGCGTCGTCCGAATCAGGGCTGTGAGCGATGCGTACGGTCGTCTTGGCCATGGCTCGGGAGGGTATCAGAGAAAGGGCAGGCGAGGACGAACGGCTCGTCCGTCGCCAACCGTCCTCTCCCGAGGACGAGCCCGGAAACGCGCTCTGCTTCTGAAGGTAAACATCCCTTGCAAACAGGGGGTTTGGAGACCTGGCACAGGCATTGCTCTTTACGACCGGCAGATGCGCCTCACGGGGCGCCGCAACCCAGGAGGCACACCATGAATATCCGAAAAGCCAAGGTTTTCCTTCCCATGCTGCTTCTTGCCGGCGCCCTGTCGATGCCGGTCGTCCAGGCCGATCCGCCGGCCCACTCGAACGCCCGGAACCACTCCCAATCCCACAAGCAGAAGGATAAGGACAAGGTTCAGGTGAAGGTCAAGGTGAAGGAGACCAACAAGGAGCAGTTCAATCATCGCCAGGCGGAGCTTCAGCGGCAGGCCGAGATGCAGCGCCGAGCCGAGCTTCAGCGCCAGGCAGAGCTTCAGAGGCGCGCCGAGATGCAGCGGCAGGCCGAGATGCAGCGCCGGGCCACCGCCCGCCGTCTGCAGCCGGGCGAGCGCCGCGTCGGCTTCCTCAACGGCACCGCCGGCCGCTACCGCTACTATGACCGCCGCAACGACCGGTACCACGACAGCCGCTGGGGCCGGGGCGAGTCGATCGTGGTCGACGGCTTCCTGACCAATGAGGGCCGCACCTGCCAGGCCCTGCGCGACGACAGCGGTCAGCTCTTCATGCTGGTCGGCAACGCCTACGGCCTGCGCACCGGCGACCACACCCGCGTGATCGGCCGGGTGGTGGACGGCGGCCACTGCGACTGGGAAGGCACGGCCTTCGAGGTCACCGACGTGACGGCGCTCTGGGGTGACGCGCGCCACCGGACGACCTACTACCACCACAATTACGACGGCGAGCGGTTCGGCAGCCGGAACACCTGGATCCGCCGCCACCTGCGCGCCTTCGAGAACCGGGTCGAGCGCAACGGCCGCTAAGGCATGAATCGAAGACGACGGGCAGACGCAAGGGCGGTCCCACGGGACCGCCTTTTTGCCGTTCCAGAGGAGGCTCAATCGAGCTTGGGGTGCGCTTGCCTGGCCGTCGCCACGATCCTGTCGAGCTTGTCGACGATCTCGGAGCTTATCTGGTCCTTGGTCATCAGCCGTGCCAGCACGTGATAGTCAGTCTTTCTAAGGAGTTGAGGCAGCCCGAGCCGCTCGAAGTATTGGGCGAACAGCCGGTCCAAAAATTCGTCCGTTGCCTTGATGTCAGGCGACCAGGGAGAGATTCCACGCAGAGTGTGCAGAGCTTCTGCAAGCCTTGCGATAACGTCCTCCATGACTTGCTCGCGATGGCGAGCCTCCGCCAGGCCGAACAGATCCTCTGGCTGATCCTGCCGCGCATAGGCCAGGAGAACATCCTTCTGGCACAGATAGTTTTCAATCTCCCGCCGGCTCCATTGCAGTGCCTCGACGCCGAGATCATCCGGAGGAAGACGCTCGAGTCGATCGAACAGGGCCACCCCAACCAGATCCTTCTTTGCGTCTCGCAATCCCCAGAAGTGCCGGCGAACCTCAGAGGGCTGATTTCCGACATAGTGGACGAAGGGACGTTCCAGATACCGGGCTGCCGGGTGGTCCAGCTTTCGAGCCCAAGTGTCCAGAATAGCCAAATCCGTAGAACCCTCCAGGTACAAGACCCAGCCGGTCTGTTCCGCCAATACATAGTGCTCGAAACCGATCTCCTTGAGGGCCTTGAGCAACTGGCTTCCACGGTCATCGACACGATGGGGACTGCCGACGAACGAAACGACTACGTGCTTGTCGGCAGCCTCATTGAGCACCACCTCGGAATGACTGGCAGCGATGACCTGGGATCCAGTCTTCTCGGCCAGCTCTGTGATCAGCTGATAGGTCTGTCGCTGGCGCAGGATCTCCAGATGGGCATCCGGCTCGTCGAGAAGCAACACCGTCCCAGGGTTCGCATAGAGATGGGCCAGGAGCAACATCGTCTGCTGAAGCCCTCTCCCAGACGAGGAGAGATCCAAGATCGCTTCGTCCTCCTTGTACGCCATGGTGATCTCACCACGGGCGACCTCGTGCTGAGGCGGAAGGAGCTCGACACCAAACAGATTGCGGATCTTCTGGACAAGATCCTCCCAATTCTGTTGGCTCCCGGTATGGATCTGGTGGCAGAGATTTCGGAGCACCTGAGCCGTTTGCCCTTCTCCGAGCAAGACGTTGATCCTTCCCAGCTCCCATTTCGGCTCGACTGCAGCCAGGCCGGACATCGGTGGCAGAAAGGCGATTCGAACCTGCTCGGCCGGCTCCGGAATCGCAGAGAATTTCGCCTGTCTGACCTGAGCTCCCTCGTAACCGTCAAGGCGGCGCGGGCGACAGACGAGCGACTCCTCGTTGCTGTAGTCGAATTCGATTCCGCAGGACCACTCTTTCCCCTCGGTCACTCCCTCAACGACAACGTCGATCCGAAGGTTGCTCGTCTTCGGCTTCCCGTCCTCCTTGCGGACGTTCCTGACGTGGACCTGATGCCAGAGGAGGTTCGCAACCGGGACCGGAATCGTGATCAGATCCCTCCGGTTGATCGCGACTCCCGGCCGCTTCTCCGGTGAATCCTTGTCTTTCCTCTTCGCCTTCCACAGCCGAAGACCGATCTCCCAGAGAGCCAGGGATTGCAGGGCGGTCGTCTTGCCCCGATTGTTTGGTCCAATAAGGACGACCGACCGGCCCAATTCGATGTCAGCTTCCCGGAACCTTTTGAAGTTCCGGATCTTCAACCGCGTCAACATGCGCAGTCACTCGTACTGGACAAAGCCCTGCGCCAGGATGCCGTCCGGGTCGAACTGCTTCTTGGCCCGGCACACCCGCTCCCACTGGTCGCCGTAGTGGCCGGCCCACTTCTCGGCGGTGTCGAAGGTGACATACCCGGACAGGTAGCGCTTGCCGCCGTAGTGAATCGACAGCTCGCTCGCCATGTCGAGCTGGGGCAGGGCCAGGTCGAGAAACTCCTGGGGCACGCCGGGCAGGATGCCCCAGCCCATCACGTACTCCCCTTCCGGATGCATGAAGAGCGGCACGTCCGAGCTGGCGGTGCGGGCCGGCCAGAGGAGGACGTGGCCGCCCGGTCCGAGCGCCTGCGGCGGCGTGATCGCGAGCACCGACTCGATGTACTCGCGCGCCGTATCCCACGGCAGGGTCGTCTCCATCCAGGGGTGGGCCATGTCCCAGTAGCCGCTGCGGCGCCAGAGCGTGAACACCGGCACCATGCGCTCGCAGAACTCGAGCATCGTGAAGTCGCTGGTCTCCAGGTGCCTGTAGGGGGTCAGGCCCTGGAGCACGGCCGCGTCGTCCGGCTCCTGCCCGGCGTCGTACTCGACCGTCAGGTGGAGCGGGAACATCCAGTAGGCGAACGTCTGCACGCCCTCGCGCAGCTCCATCCCCTCGCCGATCTTCTTGATCCCCTGGAAGCAGGGGGTGCACCAGGACTCCAGCGAGGAGAACGTCGCGTTCGACGGGTCCATCACCTTGCGCGAGTCCTCCATCAGCTTGCCGAGGTCGTCATACAGGAGGTAGTACTTGCGGACCATCGCCTTGATCGGCCGCAGCCGGACCTTGGCGCGGGTGATGATCCCGAACTGGCCGAGGCTGCACCGCACCATGTCGAACAGCTCGCGGTTCTGCTCGCGCGAGCAGGTGACGATCTCGCCCGCGCCCGTGACCACCTGCAGCTCGTCCACGTTGTCCGCCTGCGTGCCGTAGCGGAAGCTCGCCACGCCGAGGCCGGCCATGGAGACCGTGCCCCCGATCGACACGCCCAGGTTGTTGGTGAGCACCCGGGGGACCAGCCCCTTCTCGTTCGTGGCGCGCACGAGATCGCGCCAGATCACGCCCGAGTCGACCGTGGCGGTCTCGCCGGCCTCGTCGATCTCGTGGATGACCTGCATGGACGAGGTGTCGACCACCACGCCCACGTCCGTGGTCGCCTGGCCGCTCTGGGTGTGGGCCTGGCCGCGGGTGGCGATCGGAATGCGGCGCTCGCGGCAGAAGCGGACGACCTCGGCGACCTCCTCGGCCGACGTGCAACGGGCCACGGCGCCGGGCAGGCGGTCGACCATGCGGCCGAAGTCGGAGCGGTAAAGGGAGCGGACCTCCTCGTCGAGCAGGATGCGGTCCCCGAGGGACTCCTTCATCTCCAGAAGGGCAGCGGCGATCGAGGTCGGGGTCGAGATGGTCATGGTGGGGGTCTCCGAAAAGCTTCAGCGGCGAAGCCGCAAGGTGTTGGAATTGCCGGGCCGGCGGTTCGAGCCGCCGTCTTTTTAGCTGATTAGTGCGGCGGGGGCAAGCTGCCCAGGCCCAGTGCCTCGGCCTCGACCTGTTGCGGTGCGGCGCCGTGAGTCCCGTTCCCCGTCCTGTTCCCGGAGATCACCAGGTCCGCCTCGTTGCTCGGCAGAACCGTCCGGTATCCATCCCGGATCCAGCGGTCGATCCCGCCTTCGATCAGGATCGCGCTGTCATAGCCGCTCGACACCAGGATCGCCATCCCCTCCTCGCCGCAGGTGTCCCCGGTCCGGCAGTAGACCAGGAACGTATCGTCGCGGAAAGGGCCGATCTCAATCAGCCGCTCCGACAGGTGGCTGAGGGGGAAGCTCAGCGAACGGAAGATGTGGCCCGTGTCGCCGAGGAACTCCTCGCGGCTGCGCAGGTCGAGAACCAGGACGTCCGGGCTGTCGCGGAGGATCACGAAGGCGACCGACGGCGTGACCTTGCGGAAGGGCGGGCGTTCCCGCCGCCGGAACATCTGGCAGCCGGAGAAGAGCATCAGCCCGAGGACGGCCAGGACGAGGGACCGGCGCAAGCTCATCACGGACCGAGATCTTACACCTCGGGCAGGGAGAATCACCGCTCGGCGGCGAGCGCGTCGTCGACCGAGGCGTAGGTCGGGAACAGCACGTCGAGGCGGGCGACCTGGAGGAGCTTGCGGATGCGTTCCGAGGGGTTGACCAGGATCAGCTCGCGCTTCGAGTTGCGGAACCGTCCCAGATACCCGACCAGCTCGCCGATGCCGGTGGAGTCGATGAAGTTGATCTTCGAGAAGTCGATGATCACGTGGCCCTGCTCGTCGGACAGGGTCCGCTCCAGGGTCTGAGCGAAGAAGGCCGCGCTCTCCCCCAGCTTGATGACACCCTCCACGTTGAGCAGGGTGAACCCGTCGAGTTGATGCTTCTGCACGATCATCGGGGCCTCAGAGTTTAGCACACCGGCAGGCCCCGCCTCCGGCGATACAATCCGCGCAATGAGCGACGACCTGACGATCCGCCGAGCCGAGCCCGCCGACGCCGTGCCTCTCGCCGCGCTGGCGGCGAGGATCTTCACCGAGACCTTCGCCGAGGACACGGCGCCGGACGACCTCGCCGCCTTCATCGCCCGCGCCTACGGCGTCCGCCAGCAGTCGGAGGAGATCGCGAATCCCGATGTCGTGACTCTGGTCGCGGAGTCGCCGGCCGGTTTCGCCGGATATGCCCAGGTCCGCCGCGGGAGCCAGGCGCCCGGCTGCGTCTCCACCCCGGCGCCGGTCGAGCTGTGGCGGTTCTACGTGCAGAAGGACTGGCACGGCCGCGGTATCAACGGCGTCGCCGGCCGCCTCATGGCCGCCGTCCTCGACACCGCCCGCACCCTCGGCGGCCGGAGCCTCTGGCTCAGCGTCTGGGAGCACAACCCCCGGGCCATCGCCTTCTACGGCAAGCACGGCTTCCGCGACGTGGGCTCCGAGCCCTTCTGGGTCGGCTCCGACTGCCAGACGGACCGGATTCTGGTTGCGGATGTCGGTGCAGGCTAGACTTGTGACTGGAGGAGCCGTTCATGAGCGTGATCCAAGTCGATCTGCCTGAGAGCGTCCTGGTCTCAACCGGCCAGTCGAGGGAAGAGTTCGTCCAGGACGCGAAGTACTTCGTAGCCCTGAAGCTCTTCGAGCTGGGCCGCGTCTCGTCGGGTCGTGCCGCGGAAATCTGCGGCATCCCGCGCCTCGAGTTCCTGCTGCGCGCAGGCCGGGCCGGTGTTCCCGTCGCGGACCTCGATGCCGACGAGATGGACAGGGAATTCGCGGATGCCTGAACGGCCGGTCGTCTGCGACGCCGGTCCCCTGATCGCCCTCGCCATTCTTTCGCAGCAACTTCTGCAGCGGGCAGGGGTCGAAGCAGGAGAGTAGGGAGCCGATCTGGACGCCGTCGGGAGGCCTTCTTTAGCATCGAGAAGACCGTTCCCGCCTTGGTGAGCCCGAGAAGCAGCAGCTTCCCTTTCGTCAGCAGAAGGAGAAGGACGGCCTTCAGCTTCCAGGCGAGCAGCCCGAGCGCGGCCAGCCCTCCCCCACTCTTCCGGGCGTCCCTCAGGCCGCGCGGCTTCCACTCCGAGCCCGGGGAGGAGGTGCCGCGGTCGACCCGCGCGCTCGGGACCTCCGTCCCAGCATGTCGCCCGGGGTCAGAGCGCCGAAGGCGCGTCGACCCCGGGTTCACGTCCCCCAACCTTCCCCAAGCCCCCGGAGGGGGCGGCACCTTCCACGTCGAGCTCCCAGAGCCGGCTCGTGTCGGCGAGGTCGACGCCCGCAACCGGGACCGGATCGCGCAGGAGCGGAAGCGGTGCCGGCCGGCCATCCTCCGACCCCGAGGCCGCGCTAAGAGACGGATCCTCAACTACTTCTTTGTCGAAGAGCGCTGCCTGCTCGGGTAGAGCCAGCCGAGGACTTCTGACTGCGTAGGCGATCTCGGATCTCGCCGCCTCGGTAACGACCACGTAGACGCGTGCCTTTTCGGGCAGGCATTCGTCCCCCACAAGCCGGATCCGGCCGTTCTCCACGTAGCCTTCGAAGGTCGTCAATCGCATCGTCATCGCAGATCTCACTTGCTGAGCAGGGCATTTCCGACCGGCCCTTCGTTGCCCTCGTCACCGATGAGAGCCACGAGAAGTCGCATCCCACCGTGCTTATCAGGGCATTTCCGACTCAATCGGCGCCTGACTCTGACGGTCACCAACTCCTCCGTCGCAATCCCACCGTGCTGATCAGGGCATTTCCGACCGCAGCCTCCGCAAGCGCTTGATTCCAGAGAGTTTGACCGGCCTGTTTTTCCGACCCCCTGAAAACGGCCTCACCAAGGCGCCTCCCCGGCTGTCGGGCGACGTTCTCGATTTGACGGAAACCTCTCATTCTCCTGGGCTTCCCGTCCCACGTCCGACCTGCCCGCCAAAATGGAACTTTGGACGGTGGCATGATTCGTGTCAGGCATTCTCTTTGCTTGTCAAGGAACCAACCTGCCGAACGGCTCCTATTCTACCTGCTTCTGTTTTCTAGAGACACCGACGCCGGCCGATTTGTTGGAGGCGGCCGGACCACGCCGAACCTGAGCCTCCGGAGGAGGCGACAGCATGTAGCCCGGGGTCAGAGCGCCGAAGGCGCGTCGACCCCGGGTTCACGGCCCCCAACCTTCCCCAAGCCCCCGGAGGGGGCGGCACCTTCCACGTCGAGAGCCCAGAGCCCACCGTGCTGATCAGGGCATTTCCGACAGTATCTGGCTCGTGCTGCTCGCCGGTGAAGCGTTGGCGTCGCAATCCCACCGTGCTGATCAGGGCATTTCCGACACCGACCTTCCGACACGAGCTGTTTCCCGACTACAAGTCGCAATCCCACCGTACTGATCAGGGCATTTCCGACGGCAACTTCGATCGCTTCGAGTCCTCGTTCCGGATCGGGCGGTCGCAATCCCACCATGCTTATCAGGGCATTTCCGACCCCTGCCAGGACTGGACGCCGACCGTCGACGACCCCGTGGTGTCGCAATCCCACCGTGCTGATCAGGGCATTTCCGACGGCGACCTCCACCTCATTGAACCCCACCTCTCTAGCCCGCGTCGCAATCCCACCGTGCTGACCAGGGCATTTCCGAC
>JANMTS010000185.1:0-89434 GCA_031390755.1 Holophagales bacterium | reverse complement strand
GGGGGGGGGGGGGGGGGGGCGGCCGGGTTTTGGGGGGGGGGGGGGGCCGGGGGCGCCAACCCGCCCCGCCCCTACAGACATTTATGCCTATCAGCCGCGGGCGGAGGCGAACTGCGCTTCGACCGCCGACCAGTTGATCGTGTTCCACCAGGCCCCGAGGTAGTCGGGGCGCTTGTTCTGGTACTTCAGGTAGTAGGCGTGCTCCCAGACGTCGACGCCGAGAAGGGGCGTCTTGCCCTCCATCAGCGGGCTGTCCTGGTTGGGACGGGCGATGACGTCGAGCTTGCCGCCGTCGGCCACGAGCCAGCCCCAGCCGGAGCCGAACTGGTTCGCCGCGGCGTTGGTCAGCTTCTCCTTGAAGGCCTGGAAGCTGCCGAAGTCCTTCGCGATCGCCTCGCCGAGCGCGCCGGTGGGCTCGCCGCCGCCCTTCGGGCCCATGACCTGCCAGAACAGGGAGTGGTTGGCGTGGCCGCCGCCGTGGTTGCGGACGGCGGTGCGGATCGACTCCGGCACGTCGTCGATGCCGCGCAGCAGCCCGTCGAGGGACTTGTCCGCGAGGCTGGGCTCCTTGTCGAGAGCCTCGTTCAGCTTCGTGACGTACGTGGCGTGATGCTTGTCGTGATGGATCTGCATCGTCTGCGCGTCGATGTGGGGCTCCAGCGCATCGAAGCCATAGGGAAGCGGGGGCAACTCTTGCTTGGCCATAGGTATCCTCCTCATCAGGATCAGCAGGCGTGTTCGGGACCGTCAGGAGGGCGGGGGTACGGCAGGCTGTCTCACTCCCTCCCGCTCAGGAGGGATTCTTTCACGAGCGGCGGAAAACACGAAAGCCCCCGGCTTGTGCGGGGGCTTCGGGTGGGCGCCGTCGCAACGGCATCCGGAGGGCGCGGGTCGGTCAGCGCATCTTCTCTTCGACGAACTCGACGTGCTTGCGGACCTTCGGGTCGTACTTCTTCATCCGCAGCTTCTCGGTGGAGAGCTTCTTGTTCTTCGTCGTGGTGTAGAAGTAGCCGGTGCCGGCCGTCGAAACGAGCTTGATGTTGTCGCGCATAGTTTTCTCTGTATCTTCAGTCGTCGAATTCAATCGTAATGGCGGGGCCGACGGGGCTCGAACCCGCGACCTCCGGCGTGACAGGCCGGCGTTCTAACCAACTGAACTACAGCCCCGCATAGGCTGTGCTGCTCCTGAGTCTACCTGCTTCCGCGGGCGGCGTCACCCTTTTGCTTCTTGCCCGTCAACCTCCTGGTGGGAGGTGAGGGATTTGAACCCGCGACCCCCTGCGTGTAAGGCAGGTGCTCTAACCGCTGAGCTAACCTCCCCGTCGCGCGGAAGGATGCAGATAGTACGCAGGGGATTCGCCGCTGTCAAGAGGTTCGGCTGGCGATTTTCAACTTCAGGCGCGGTATGCTTCCTGGCCTCGTGTGGCATGTCGTCCAGGCGATCATGTTGGAGGACAGGAGGATCGCATGAACGTTCTCATCGTCTACGCCCACCCCGAGCCGAAGTCCTTTAACGGCTCCCTCAAGGATCTCGCCGTCGAGACGCTGACCGGCGCGGGCCATGAGGTCCAGGTCTCCGACCTCTATGACATGGGCTTCAATCCCGTGACGGGGCGACATGACTTCCAGGAGGTGGCGAATCCGGAGTACTTCCGGCTCCAGAACGAGCAGAAGCACGCCGCCGAGACGGGCACGTTCGCGCCGGACCTCCAGGCCGAGATGGACAAGCTGGCCTGGGCCGACTTCGTGATCTTCCAGTTCCCGCTCTGGTGGTTCGGAATCCCCGCGATCCTCAAGGGTTGGGTGGACCGGGTCTTCGCGGTCGGCTTCGCCTACGGCGGGAGCCTCGGGCGGTACGACCAGGGCGTCTTCCGCGGCAAGCGGGCGATGGTCTCGGTCACCACTGGCGGCGGCCCCGGCACCTTCGCGCCGGACGGCCTGAGCGGCCACATCGACGCGCTCCTCTTCCCGGTCCAGCACGGTATGCTCTACTTCGTGGGCATGGCCGTCCTGCCGCCCTTCATCGCCTGGTCGGCCTCCTGGGTTCCCGCCGCCGCCAAGCAGGCCTACCTGGACGAATACCGCCAGCGCCTCCTCTCCCTCGACAGCACCAAGCCGCTCTTCTTCCATCCTCTGAGCGACTACGACGAGAACTTCCGCCTCAAGCCCGAAGCCCGCCGGCCATAGGTCTCCCGCGTTTTTGGGCGTTGACTCGCCTCAAACAAGGTTACTTCGTCACAAAGAAGGTCATCTCGTTACAAGGTAGGCTTATCCCGGCAAGGATAAGGTTATTTCGTCACAGACAAGGTTGCTTCGTCACAAAGAACCTTATCTCGGCACAGGATAAGGTTGTCTCGTCACAGATAAGGTTATGTTGCCACAGAGTAAGTCAGCTCGTTACGGGATAAGCTTATTTCGTCACAGATAAACTTATGTCGTAACAAATAAGATTGACTCGTCACGGTGCAAGCTTCTTTGTGACGAAGTTTCTAGCAGCAGGAGCCTGAGTGATAAAGTCGCGCGCGACGCTCCATCTTGTTTGACGGAAAGGCACGGGATCTCATGCTCTGGGCTGATCTACGTTTGGGTCTCCGCCTTCTGGCGCGGCGGCCATGGCACACGGCGACGGCAATTCTCACCTTGAGCCTTGGAATCGGGCTGACCACGGCCATGTACAGCATCCTCTACGGCACCTTCCTCCGTGGCCTGCCGTTCCAGAACGCGGACCGGTTCGTGATCGTGGACCGGAGCAACCCCGCCGCGAACCTGCCGCGCGCGCCGGTGCCCTATCAGGATTTCCTTGAATGGCGACGACAGCAGACGAGCTTTGAAGGGCTGGTCGCGTGGCTCGGCGACAGCTCTGGCCTGGTGGGCGACAAGGTGCCCCCTCAACGGGTCAACGGCGCCTGGGTCACGGTCGACCTCTTCGATGTCGTGGGGATCCAGCCTGTGCTGGGCCGCAGCTTCCGGGCCGACGAGGCGGGGCTTGCAGCTCCGCCGGTGGTGGTCGTCAGCCACAAGGTCTGGAAGGAGATGTTCAACAGCGATCCGAAGGTCCTTGGACGCACGATCCAGGTCAGCGGCAAGCCGATGACCCTGGTGGGAGTCATGCCGCGCGGCTTCGGCTTTCCCATGAGCCATGACGTGTGGATGCCGCTTCGAATCGACCCGGGGTCGCAGCTTGCCGGAGCTCCGATGCTCCAGGTGTTCGGCAAGCGGAAGGCGGAAGTCCCGTTGCGGCAGGCCCAGGCCGAGATGGCCACCATCGCGGAGAGGCTGGCGCGGGAGAGGCCGGACACCAACGCCGGTTTCGGCACCCTGGTGACGCCTTATACCCGCGGCTATACCGAGGACGGCGTCCGCAAGTCCCAGACGCTCCTCATGGCGGCGGCCTGCGCCGTTCTTCTCATCGCCTGTGCGAACGTGGCGGGCCTTCTCCAGGTCCAGGCGGTGCAGCGGTTGAACGAGCTCGCGGTGCGCACCGCCCTGGGAGCCGGCCGCCGGCGCCTGCTCGCCCAGCTCCTCAGCGAAGCGAGCCTCCTGGCCCTTGCGGGCGGCCTGCTGGGGCTTGTCGTGGCCTGGTGGGCCGTCGAGGCCTACCGGAACGTGTTCGGCGAGCTTGTCTCCACGTCGTGGATGGAGATCCGGCTTCATCCGGCCGCTTATCTGTTCGCACTCGGGAGCATGGTTCTCGCCGTCCTTCTCTCGGGCCTTCCTGCCGCGCTCCTGGCTTCCAGGATCCGGCCTTCCGAGATCCTGAAGCAGAGCGCCGCCAGCGGCTCCCTGCGCGGCCGGATCCAGAAAGGACTGGTCGCCGTGCAGATCGCCCTGTCGTTTGCTCTCCTCGTGGTGACCGGCATCATGATCGAGAGCATTCTCAACCTGGGCCGGGTGGAGCTGGGAGCTGCGCCGGACAAGGTCTTCGTGGGGCAGCTCTCCCTGGACGACCCCCGCTATCAGGAACGGGCCTCCCAGATCCGGTTCCTTCAGGAGGTCGAGCGGCGGATGGGAGCGATCCCCGGAGTCCGCGTGGCCGCCGTCGGCACCGAGCTTCCGGGGCAAGCGGCGCTCACCGCTACGTTCGGCGTCGAAGGGAGGGTCTATCCCTCGGAAGACGCGTTCCCGTCGACGCGCTGGGCGATCGTTTCACCCTCGTACTTCCAGGTCGTCGGCCTGCAGCCGGTCGACGGCCGCACCTTCCTCGCTTCGGACGGTCTGGACAGCGCTCCCGTAGCCATGGTGAACCGCAGCTTTGCCCGCCGGTACCTGCCCGGCGAGCCCGCCGTCGGGCGGCGTGTCCGTTTCGGAACGAACGATCCGAGCCAGCGGTGGCTGACCATCGTCGGAGTCGTGCCCGACGTGGCGACGGGCGGCGTCGAAGGCCGGGAGCATGACGCTCTCTACCTGCCCCTGGCCCAGAAGGGAGGAACCTGGATCAGCGTGCTCGCCCGCACCGAGCCGGGCCCGCTCTCACTGGCTCCCCAGATCCGGCAGGCCGTGGCGTCCCTGGATCCGGCGATGGCGGTCTTCTGGCCCAACTCCCTGGACGGCATCGTCGCCTCCCAGACGCTCACCTATCGCTCCGCCGCCATCCTGTTCACGTTCTTCGGCGCCCTGGCCCTGTTCCTGGCCGCCGTGGGTCTCTACGGGATTCTGTCGTTCGGGGTCCGCCAGAACACCCGTGACCTCGGCGTCCGTCTCGCCCTGGGAGCCCGGAGGAGCCAGATCCGCATGCAGGTGCTGCGCGACGGCGCGATCCAGGTCGCCTCCGGCCTCGCCCTGGGGATGGCTCTCGCCGCCGCCGGCCTCCGCTTCGTAGCCGGGCTCGTCTACGGTGTGAGCCTGTGGGATCCGTTCGTGTTTCTTGCGGCGGCCGTGGTCGTGGCCGCCACCAGTCTGCTGGCCTGCCTCGTGCCGGCGGCCAGGGCTTCCCGTCTTTCCCCCCTTCTCGCCATCCGAGAGCGTTCCGCTTGAGCCTTTACATCGCAATCCGGGTGCGATAAAATCAGCGGATCAGGTTAAATCTGCATATTTTAACATTTCCGCGCGCAATGGACGTTTGATCGGCGCGGAATCTCGCACCGGGTTCGCACCTGGATGGAATGGCCCGTCCAGGAAGAATGGGGGGATGCACATGGAAAAGAAGAAGGTGAAGTTGCTCATCAAGCGGGAGATGCTGCGCGAGCTGAAGCCCGCGGAGCTGATCCCGGTCGTCGGCGGAGTCAGCGGAAAAACGGATGTCTCGAACTGCTGCTGCAACCCCTGTCAGATGACGGGAAGCTGCCCGCCCCCTCCGTAGAAGGGCCTTTCGGAGTGGACGTGAGGCTCCGGCCGGGGAACCACCCGCCGGAGCCGTTTTGTTCAGGAGCGGCCGGAAATCCCGGGAAGCCCGGGAAGCAGCATCGGCGAGTCCCAGGAGGGCTCCAGGCTGGACGTCGCCGCGATCAGGGCCAGCCCGATCCCGCTTCCTCCTTCCAGAATGGAGGAGGCCCGGCCATCGGTCTCGGACCAGGCGCCGGACGGCCCGAAGGCGGCGGGCATGAGCTCCGTCACGGTGCGCTCCAGCCATCTCCGCGCCGCATCGGCGAAGGTCTCCACTCCGGTGGCCTGATAGAGACGGTTGTACAGATGTCCGAGCCCTGCCATTCCGTGGCAGAGCGTGGCGTCCACCACCCCTTTTCCTTCATCCGGCCGTGCGCAGTCGTGGAGTGCGGTGCGGACGGCCTCCGCTTCCAGCGATGCGTCACCGGCGTGCCGGGCGGCCGTGAGCAGGGCCGCGGCGATTCCCGGATCGCCCTGGCACCAGGCCGAGTAGCAACTGAAGGACTGCGTGAAAGACTGCATGGAGGACTGCGGGCCCGCGGCCAGGCGGCTGTACCGGGAGCCTTCGTCCTCGGGGCGCCGGGTGGCGAGCAGGAACCGCACCCCGCCCTCCAGCAGATCGCGCGCCGCCGGAGGGGCCAGCCCCGATCCGCACGCTCTTCCCAGCATGCCGAGAACGCCGGGAGTGCCGTGGGCGACGCCCAGGTCGAACCAGCCGTCGGGGAAGTGCGCCGCGAGCTCGGGCTCCAGGAAGAAAGGGGATGTCCGCCACGCAACCCCGCCGACGAGAGGGACGGCGGTTTCCGCGAGCCGCTCGACGATCCGCGCCAGGAGGGAGGACGCGAAATCCCTGTCGGGGTGATCGACGGCGTAGCATCCCAGGCCTGCCAGACCCTCGGTGAGGTCGTGGGGCCAGCCGCCGCCGGGCGGACGGGTGCCGGCGGCAAGCGCGACGGCCTCGTCGACATCGGAGGCCAGGTCGGGAGCCGCCTCGCCGGTGAGGAGCCGGCTCAGGTGCTGGCAGGTCCAGGCGATGCCGGTGAAGCCGCTGAAGAGCCCGGTCCGCAGCGAGATGTCGCAGCGCTCCAGCGCTTCGTCAAGGCGCTGCTCGGCAAGGCTTGCGAACCGGTCGTCGTCCGTGGTTCGGGCCAGGTAGGCAAAGAAGAGCGCCAGGCCGGCGAGCCCGCCCCTCGCAGGGCCGTCTTCCGGTGCCTCGGGCCGGGGCGTCTTCCACTGGTCGGCGAAGCGGTGAATCCAGTGTTGGGCCTGGCCGGCGGTCTCCCCGTCGAGCAGCGGTTTCCAGGTCATGGGGAGCTCAGGAGCAGGCAGCGATCCCAGGCGGGCTCCATGTCGGTCGTGGCCGCAAGTAGGCCGAGCCCGACGCCGGCCGCTCCCACGAGGATTCCCGCCTCGGAATGCCAGTCCTTCGTCTCCTGCCACAGATTGAGGAAGCCGCCGGCCGGCTCGCCCGGGCGCCGCATCGAGAGGGCGCGTCCGAGCCAGGTGCGGGCGGCCGTGGCAAAGATCTCGTCCCCGGTGTCCTGGTACAGGCGGTTGTACAGGTGGCCGAGGCCGGCCGCGCCGTGGCAGAGCTCCGCGTCCTCGATCAGGGCGTCCTCCAGGGGGCGCGCGCAATCGCGATGAGCGATGGCGAGGGCTTCCTCTCTCCAGCCAGCCTCGCCGGTGACGCGGGAGGCCAGCAGGAGAGCCGCGGCGATGCCGGGGTCTCCGTAGCACCAGGCCGATCGGCAGCTCGCGTCCTTGAAGGAGAAATAGGCGAACGCCGAGCCCGTGCCGGCGGCGCGCCGGGAGGCGAGCAGCCAGGCGACGGCTCCATCCAGGAGGCGCCGGGCCCGCCCCGCTTCGAGATCGGAAGCGCAGAGGCGGGCCAGGCCGCCGATCACGCCGGGGATCCCGTGGGCGACTCCGAGGTCGGTGTAGCCCTCGGCCGGGCAGAGAAATCTCGTCTCGGCGGACAGCTTCGAAGCGGGAGAACGCCAGGTGAGGCCGCCCCGCTCGGATGCCGCCAGCTCTTCGAGCCGATCGACCACGAGCGCGGTCAACCGGCCGGCGATGCCGCGGTCCGGATGGTCCGCTGCGTAGCAGGCGATCCCGGCCAGGCCGTAGATCAGATCGAAGGGCGCCTGCCAGGAGGAGCTTCCCAGGGCCTGGATCAGCCACTCGTCCACGTCCCGGGTCGCGTCCGTTTCCGTCTCCCCGGACAGCAGCTCGCAGAGGTGCTGGCTGCCCCAGCAGACGCCGGAGAGGCCGGTGTGGAGCCCGGCTCCCATCGGCTCTCCCGGGGCGGGCCGGAAGGCGTCGGAGAGGCGGTCGGCCGCGGTCTGGGCGAGCGCCTCGTCCTGCCGGGCGGCAGCCAGATAGCCGAAGAACAGGGCGAGACCGGTGTGCCCGGAAGAGAGCGAGGCATCCTCGACCGGCTCGCAGTCGCCCTGAAGCAGAGCGTTGGCGATGTCGTCCACAGCCGCCGAGGCCAGGCTGGCCTCGGCGCCGTCGAGCAGCGGTTTCCAGGGGGGCACGTGGCCATGTTACCATCTACCCACCAAATGCCAGACAACGCGTCCGGGCGGGGGTTCGCCGCCTCCGGGTTCTTCGTGGCCCGTACGCCTCTTCTGCCGTTCGAGGACTTCGAGGCCTGGGGAGAGGGCCTGGAAGCTCCGGGGGTGGATGCGGGCGACTCCGAAGCGATGGCGCGCGCCATCGCCTCGGACCGCGAACGCCTGCGCGCCCGGCTGATGGAGAGGCTGGAGCGGCCGGAGATCCGGGAGGCGCTCCATGTGGCGTCCCCTTCCCTTTTCGAAGCCTCCGAGAGGTGGCGCCGCCAGCCCGAGGGGAAAAAGGGGGCTCGCATCGAGAGGGCTCTCGTCCGTTACCTGGCACGGATGACAACGCGCGCCACACCGTTCGGGCTCTTCTCCGGCTGCTCGGCCGGGACCGTCGTGCCCGAGGCGGGAGAGACGCGGCTTCGCCTGGGGCCCCGGGCCACGTACCGCCGGCACACGCGCCTCGACATGGACTGCTTCTCCAGGCTGTGCGAGAGCCTCGCCGCTCGGCCGGAGCTGCGGCCGACCCTGATCCACCGTCCCAACTCCAGCCTCTACGAGGCCGCAGGGCGCCTGAGGTATGCCGAGTCGGCCTTGTCCGGCACTGGCAGAGCCTACCGGCTCATGGCCCTGGAGGCCAGCCCGTTCATCCAGGACACGCTGGCCCGGGCCGGCGCAGGGGCGCTCCTGGAGGAGCTGGCCTCGGCGTTGGTCGCGGCCGATCCGGAGATCCTTCCTGAAGAGGCCCGGCAGTTCGTCGATGAGCTGGTCGAGAGTCAGATCCTGGTCTCCGATCTCGCGCCGCGGGTTACGGGGCCGGACCCGATGCCGGATCTGGTCTCCCATCTGCGCCTGGCCGGAAGCGCGGCAGCCGGCGCGCTCGACCACTTCGCGAAAGGTCTGGCCCGGCTCGACGAAGCCGGCCTCGGGCACGAGCCGGACGCTTACCAGGAGCTGATCCGTGGGTTGGCGGACCTTGGCCTGGAGGTGGACCCCTCCCGTTTCGTGCAGATCGACATGGTGAAACCGGCTCCCGAGGCCGTGCTTGGGGGAGCGGTGATCGAGGAGCTGCGCCGGGGCGTTGACGTTCTGTACCGGCTCGCCCCGCGGTCTTCGGATCCTTTCGACCGCTTCCGCGAGGCGTTCGAAGCGCGATTCGGCGACCGCCGGGAGGTGCCGCTCATGGAGGTTCTGGACGAGGAGGCCGGCATCGGGTTTCGCCAGTCGGAGGAGCCGGCGGAAGGGGCTCCCCTCCTGGCAGGGCTGGCGTTTCCGGCCGCGCCCGGCGGGACCGTCGTCTGGGATCGGCGGGATCAGCACCTGCAGCACCTGGTTCACGAGGCGGTGGCGCGGGGAGAGCACCGCATCGATCTCGGGCCTGCCGACCTGGAGATGCTTTCGAACCCGTCGCCGCCGCCGCCGCCGCTTCCCGACGCTCTCCACGTGCTGGCCCGGGTGGCGGCACGGTCGGCCGACGCCCTGCGCCAGGGCCGGTTCGAAGTGCATCTCGTGAACGCTGCGGGCCCTTCCGGGGCGCGCCTCCTCGGCCGGTTCTGCCACGCGGACGGAGACATCCTCAACGGCGTCCGGGCGCACGTGGAAGAGGAAGAGCGCCTGCGGCCGGATGCCGTGTTCGCCGAGGTCGTCCACCTTCAGGAGGGCCGCCTGGGCAACATCGTGGCTCGTCCGGTGCTGCGCCGGTACGAGATTCCGTTCCTGTGCCGGGCCGCGGTCGATCCAGAGCACCAGATCCCGGTCTCGGACCTGCGGGTCTCGGTCGTTTCCGGCCGGGTCGTCCTCACCTCGGAGCGGCTGGGGCGCGAGGTGATTCCCCGCTTGACCACGGCGCACAACTATCATCTCGGGAGCCTGGGGGTCTACCGCTTCCTCTGCGCGCTCCAGACCCAGGGAACGCTCGGCGCGCTCTACTGGCAATGGGGGCCGTTGCAGACCGCGCCGTTCCTGCCGCGGGTGACCTGTGGGCGCCTGGTTCTCGAGCGGGCGCGCTGGACCGTTTCAGCCCAGGAGGTGCGGGAGCTGGCCCGCTGGAAGGGCCCTGAAAGCCTGCGGCAGCTGCGGGGGTGGCGCGAACGCCGCGGCCTGCCGCGGTGTGTGCTGCTGGTGGACTCGGACAACGAGTTGCCGGTGGATTTCGAGAACATCGTCAGCGCCGAGATCTTTCTCGACGAGGCCCAGGGCCGTTCTTCCGTAACCCTGCAAGAGCAATTCCCCGGCCCTGAAGACCACTGGGTGGAGGGACCGGAGGGACGTTTCGCCCAGGAGCTCGTCGTTCCTTTCGTGCGTCCCGGTCCGGCCGCGGAGGCCAGGCCTCTGCGCCGGGAAGCTCCGTCGGCGCGCAGGGCCTTTCCACCTGGATCGGAATGGCTCTTCGCCAAGCTCTATACGGGCACGGCGACCGCCGACACGGTCTTGAGAGAGGCCGTGGCCCCGGTGGTGCGACAGGCCATGGCCTCCGGGGACGCCGACGCCTGGTTCTTCATCCGCTACGGCGATCCGGACTGGCACCTGCGCGTCCGCCTGCACGGCGATCCGAAGGCGCTTCACGGCCGCGTCCTCCCCGCGCTTCAGCGGGAGGCCGAGTCTCTTCTGGACCGTGGCCTGATCTGGCGCCTCCAGTTCGACACCTACCAGAGAGAGGTCTCCCGCTACGGCGGGCCGGAGGCGATCTGGCCTGTGGAGTCGCTGTTCTGCGCCGATAGCGAAGCGGCCCTCGGGATCGTCGAAGCGCTGGAGGGTGAGAGTGCGGCCGGGGAGCGCTGGCGCCTGGCAGTCCGGGGCATCGACCTCCTGCTGTCGGACCTCGGGCTCGATCTCCCGGGCCGGACCCAGGTGATGGCGGCGATGCGGGGGAGCTACACCCGGGAGCTCCGCGCTGACCAGAGACTCAAGCAGCAACTCGGAGACAGGCAGCGCAGGCTGCGCGACGAGGTCTCCCTCCTGGTTCAGCCGGACTGGGATGACCAGGACTCTCTGGCTCCGGGGTTCGCGGCCTTGCGGCGGCGTTCCCGGCAGTCGGCTCCGGCGATCGCGGAGCTCGTGGCCCTCGAGAGATCCGGACGGCTTCTCCTTTCACGCGGCGAGCTCGCGCTGAGCCTCATCCACATGCACGTGAACCGCCTGCTCCGGGCTGAGGGACGGCAGCACGAGCTGGTCCTGGCGGAGCTCCTGTTTCGCCACTACACCGCCCAGGCCGCGCGGAGCAGCAGTGAAGACCGGTTGTGAAAAGAGGTGAGCGATGTCCGAGCCTTTTCAGTTGAGCGCTCTCGATTTCTGTGTCGTACCGCGCGGCCTGCAGCCTGTCGACGGTCTCTGGCAGGCCCTCGACCTGGCTCCTGCACTGGAGTCGTTCGGCTACTCGCGGTATTGGATTGCCGAGCATCACTCGCCGAAGGTGATCCAATCGTCCCCGGAAATCCTGCTGCCCATTCTCGCCGGGGTGACGAACCGCATGCACATTGGAACGGCGGGGATCCTCCTGAGCTACTACAGCCCATTCAAGGTGGCCTCGTGCTTCCGCTTCCTCAACATGGTCTTCCCCGGCAGGATCGATCTCGGGCTGGGCCGCGGCAGGGCTCACGGCGGGGTCGAGAGCCTGCTGCTGGAGAATCGCCAGGACCGCCGTCCTTACGAAGACAAGGTGAAGGAGCTCCTCACGTTTCTGCGCGGGCATGGAGAGGAGGCCGTGCCTCCCCTGAACATCGCGCCTCCCGAGGTCTGGGTCCTGGGCTCCACGGCGACCAGCATGCCGCTGGCCGCGGCGAACGGCACGGCTTTCTGTCTCTCGCTTTTCCTCAATCAGGTGGTCGATCCGCACGATGTGATCGCTCAATACCAGGATCGCTTCCAACCCAGCCCCGAGTTGCCGGCGCCGCGGTGGAGCCTGGCCGTGGCCGGCGTTTGCCATGAGGATGAGGCCGAGGCGCGAAGGATTGCGGACGACCGGCAGCAAGAAGTGACCCCCACGCTCGTCGGCACGCCGGAGCAGTGCCGTGAAGGCGTCGAATCGCTGCGGGAGCGCTATCGCACCCGCGAGATCGTCTTTCTCGATCTGAGCGAGCGGTACGAGCAGCGCGTCAGCTCTTACCGCCTTCTCGCGGAGGCCCTGGGCATCCAGAGCGAGGAGACCGTACCCTTGCCCGCCACGGTTGCGGACTGACCGGACCGAAGAAGAGTTGAGGATCGATCCCATGGCAAAAGAGCTCTACGTCGTTTCCGTGTCGTTGGCGATCCAGGTGACCCCCGCAGCGACCTTTGCGGTCAAGATGCCGGGCTGGCGCCAGTTCCAGGAGCTGAACCGGAGTGAGATGGAAGTCTTGCTCAAGTTCTCCCGGCCTGCCTGTGTCGACGAGGTGTTCGACGATCTGGCCCAGGAGTGGGAGATCGAGCGCGCGGAGCTCGACGGGCTTGTGGAATCCATGATCGCCCAGGGGATCCTGGTCCGCCCCGACGGGCCTGAAGAGCTCTCCCGTCTCCAGCTGTTCCGCCGCGCCGCGACGGAGCACTTGGCCCGGGAGCGCAGCGGCCTTTTCCCTCTCCGCTCTCCGTTCGAGCATCAGCAGCCGGACCTCTATTACCCCGGATTGAGCACCCGCGAGGTTCATGATCGGGAGCGCTTCGCCTGGACCGCGGGCCTTGAGGCTGCCGCGCCCGCGATTCTCGCGGAGTTGGATGGGCTTCTCGCTTCCCGGCAGGGCTTTTCCGAGGTCTACAAGCAGCACACGAGCACCGGCTCCTGGGCCGCCGCCTACTTCTGGGTCTTCGGCAAGCGGATGGACGCCACGTGTGGCGCCTGCCCGGAGACCGCGCGGCTTCTCGAAACGATTCCGGGTGTGACGACCTTCAGCACCGCCTTGTTCTCGGCGCTGGCACCCGGAACCAATGTGCTCCCTCACTGTGGCCTGACCAACGCGAAGTTGCGCTGCCAACTGCCCCTGCGGGTGCCCGAGCAGTGCGGGCTCCGGATCGCCGACCGCGAGGTCCGGCTCGAGGTCGGCAGATGCGTGGTCTTTGACGACTCGTTCCTGCATTCCGCCTGGAACATGAGCTCTCAGCCGCGCTTCGTCCTGCTCTTCGACTTTTTCCACCCGGACCTGGCCCCAGCCGAGATCGAGCTTCTTCTGGAGGTCAGTGCTGCGGCGAAGACGCAAAGCGGGTACATGCAGCAGGTACAGCCCGCGCGCAGCCCGGCTTGGGTGTACGGGTGACGCGGAGGGCGGCCAGGGTGGTGCGGATCGGCTGGTCACCGTTCCCGTCCCCCCTGTAGCGGGGAAAGCTCCTTTCCCTCCATCCGGCAAGACGCCGGCTCGGGGGAAAGCCGTGTTCCCTGCGTCCGGCGTGGAAGGGACCAGGATATGATTCAAGTCGTAGGATTCAGGTCAAGGAGGATTGTAAGGTGCTCGACAACTTCTACATCGGGACGCGATATCCCGATGGACATCCCGAGGGTCCCCCGTTCGAGCATTACGGAGAGATCCAGAGCGAAGGGGCGATTCGATATGCCGGTGAGATCCTTGACTTCGTCCGTGCTCAGATGGCCTGACCGGGAAACTGTGGAGAAGGGCGTCGTCGATTGGGCGGCGCGAGAGGCGCCGCGCCATCCCGGTCTCGTTCGGCTCGGTTACTTCGGCTCCTATGCGAGGGGAGACGCCGGGGTGGGCAGCGACCTCGACCTGATCGCCGTGGTCGAGAGGTCGCCGGAACCCTTCGAGCGGCGCGCGCTCAGCTGGGAGATCGGTACCTTGCCGGTTCCTGCCGAGTTGTTGGTCTACACCCTTCAGGAATGGGACGATCTCCAGCAGCGGGGCGGCCGGTTTCCGCAGACCCTCCAGCGAGAGGCTCGCTGGCTGCGAATCTGAGAAGCACCCGTCCGACCTAGTCGTCTCCCGTCAAATTCTCGAAGCGCTGCTTGTTCGAGGCCTTCATGTAGGCCTCGTGGCCGGTGATGCGCTTCTCGTCGACGAGGGCCATGAGGGCGTCGTCCATCAACTGCATGCCGATGGATTTGCCGCCCTGGATGATGGTCTGGATCATCGGGGTGTTGCCTTCGCGGATGATGTTGGGGAGGCCCGGGGTCTTCAGGAGGATCTCGTTGACGGCGCAGCGGCCCTGGCCGTCCGCGGTGCGCAGGAGGAGCTGCGAGACGATGCCGGCCACGGACTCGGCGAGCGTGGTGCGGATCTGCGCCTGCTCGTCGGCGGGGAAGGCGTCGATCAGGCGGTCGATGGTGTTGCCCGCGCCGTTGGTGTGCAGGGTGCCGAAGACGAGCGCGCCCATCTCGGCCGCGGTGACGGCCAGGGAGATGGTCTCCAGGTCGCGCATCTCGCCGACGAGGATGACGTCCGCGTCCTGGCGGATGGCGGCGCGCAGCGCCGATCCGAAGCTCTCGGTGTCGGCTCCGACCTCGCGCTGCGAGAAGTCCGACTTCTTGTTCTTGTGGACGAACTCGACCGGGTCCTCGATCGTCACGATGTGCTTGCAGTAGGTCGTGTTGATCTTGTCGATGATGGCGGCGAGCGTGGTCGACTTGCCCGAGCCCGTGGGGCCGGTCACCAGGACCAGACCCTGCTGGAGATGGGCCAGGGTCTCGATCGCCTTCGGAAGGTTGAGCTTTTCGAGCGGCACGATCTCCTCCGGAATGATCCGGAAGACCGCGCCCGCGCCGTTCTCCTGCCGCAGGTAGTTGGCGCGGAAACGGGCCACGCCCTCCATGCCGTAGGCGAAGTCGAGGTCGCCGCAGGCCTCGTAATCCTGCCACTGCGCCTCGTTCGCGATCTCCCGGAGGATCTCGCTGAGGGCTTCGTGGGTGAGAACGGGCCAGCCGTCGACCGCCACCAGGGAGCCGTGGACGCGGATGCGCGGCTCCAGGCCCGCGGCCATGTGGAGGTCCGACCCCTTGTTGTCCCTCAGATAGTGGAAGAGCTCGTGCAGCCGGGGAGCCATGACCGTCGGTCCTCTCGTTCTGTCGGCATCAACTGGCGAACTTGGCCGGGTCTTCGGCGTTGCGCTGCGCCTCTTCCCGGGTGATGACCTTGTTCTTGACGAGGTCGGCGAGCGAGGCGTCCAGCAGGCACATGCCGTGGGTGGCGCCGGTCTGGAGCACCGACTTGATCTGGAAGGTCTTGTTGTCCCGGATCAGGTTGCCCACGGCCTTGTTGCAGACCAGAACCTCCAGGGCCGGGACGCGGCCGGTGCCGTCGGCCTTCGCCACGAGCCGCTGAGAGACCACGGCGCGCAGCGACTCGGAGACCATGGTGCGGATCTGCTCCTGCTGCTCCGGCGGAAAGACGCCGAGGACCCGGTTGATGGTGCGGATCGAGTTGTTGGTGTGCAGCGACGCGAGCACGAGGTGGCCGGTCTCCGCCGCGGTGAGGGCGAGGGAGATGGTCTCCAGGTCGCGCAGCTCGCCGATGGCGATCACGTCGGGGTCCTCGCGCAGCGCGGCGCGCAACGCGCGGGCGAAGGAGTTGGTGTGCCGCCCGGTCTGCCGCTGGTTGACCACGCACTTCTGGGAGCGGTGGATGTACTCGATCGGGTCCTCGACGGTGATGATGTGGTCCTGCCGGTCCTGGTTGATGATGTTCACCATGGCGGCGAGGGTCGAGGACTTGCCGCAGCCGGCCGGGCCGGTGAAGAGCACCAGGCCCTGGTGGAAGTTGGCGAAGCGCGCCAGGTTGGCCGGCAGGCCCAGCTCCTCCAGGGTCGGCGGGTTCGGCGGAATGGCCCGGAAGACGGCGTCGACGCCGCGCTGCTGCCGGTAGGCGTTGCCGCGGAAGCGGCCGACATCCGGCAGGGTGTAGGCGAAGTCGATCTGGCCGTGCTCCTCGAGGTCGCTCTGCTGCTCGGGCGTCAGGATCTCGCGGATCATGGCGTCGCTCGTGGAGCGGGCGAGCGGCTCGGAGTCGAGGTCGGAGAGGATGCCGTGGCGCCGCAGCTTGATGGGCGAGCCGCTGTGAAGATGAAGATCGCTGGCGCGCTGCCGCACGGTGTAGGTCAGGAGCGCGTCGATCCGGCGCGAGGTCATCCCCCAGGGGACGTCGGCGATCGTGGGCGGACCGGTGCTCACCGGTTGTTCCGGTACGGGAGCCGGTACGGCCGCCGGAGCTGCGGCCGCCGGAGCCGGGGGAGCCGCGGCGGGAGCGGTTGGAGCCGCAGCAGGCGGCGCGGGAGCCGGCGCCGGGATGACGGGCACCGGCTGTCCTCCGGCCGCGGGGGCCGCCTGGCCCTGCTGCTGGGCGCGCTGCTTGGCGATGTAGTCCCGCTGGACGCCGCGGAGCTGATCGAGCTGGCGGTCGTTCACCACGCCCTGATCGAGGAGGATCTCGCCCAGGCCGCGCAATCCGCCTTCCTGATTCCATACGGCGGTCGCCCCGGTGAGCTGGTCCTGGGAGACGAGCTTGTAGTGGAGAGCGATGCGCCCGAAAAGGACTTCGTCCTGACTCAACGGCATGACCGCCCGAGAGTAGAGGAGCCGGACCCGGGGCGTCAACTCTCGACTGAGCTAGAATCGCCGGAATCTGAACGGGAGGAGCGCGCGATGGCGGACACGAAGGGACGGGAGACGGCGGCCGGAACGGTAGAGAACGGGATCGGTGCTGCCTGGAGCGCACCCTCCTGGGGCCTTCTGCTGGGGTTGATTCTGTTCGGGCTGACCCTGGTCCTGGTGCAGGCGCGGGACGAGCCCCCCGCGCCGCGCGGCGCGGACGCTCCCGCGGCGGAGTTCTCGGCCGCCCGGGCCGGCGACGTGCTGCGGACGCTGGTCGGCGACGGCCGGCCGCACCCGGTGGGAAGCCCGGCCAACGATCTCGTGCGGGAGCGCATCCTCGCCGAGCTGCGGCGGCTGGGCTATGCGCCCGAGGTCCAGGACGGGGTCTGGTGCAGCTACGACGGCCCCTGCGCCCGGCTGCGCAACGTCGTCGCACGGTTCGAGGGCGCGTCCGGCCCCGGCGAGCCCGGCAAGCCGGGTACCCCGGGGGGCGCCGTCCTTCTCATGGCGCACTACGACTCGGTCGCCGCGGGGCCGGGCGTGGGCGACGACCTGTCGGGCGTGGCCACGATCCTGGAGGTCGCGCGCGCTCTCAAGACCGGTCCGCCGCTCAAGAGCCCGGTGATCCTGCTGCTGGACGACGGCGAGGAGGCGGGGCTGCTCGGCGCGGAGCTGTTCGCCAACCGCCATCCGGCGGCCCGCGAGGTCGGCGTGGTCGTCAACCTGGAGGCCCGCGGCACGGGGGGCCCAAGCCTGATGTTCGAGACCAGCGGCGAGGACGCCTGGATGATCTCCCGCTACGCGTCGGCCGCGACCCACCCGGTCACCAGCTCGCTGTACGCGACGATCTACGACCTGATGCCGAACGACACCGACCTGTCGGTGTTCAAGCGCAAGGGGGTCAACGGCATCAACTTCGCCTTCCTGGAGAATCCGAACTTCTACCACACGCCCCAGGACAGCGTGGACAACCTCTCGATGGCCAGCCTCCAGCATCACGGCGACAACGCGCTGGCCTCGGTGCGGGCGCTGTCGGAGGAGAATCTCGCGGCGCCGCCGGCCGGGGATGCGGTGTTCTTCGACGTGCTCTCGCTCGGCGTGGTGCGCTGGCCCAAGGGTTGGACGTTGCCGCTGGCCGTCCTGGCGCTGGCGTTGACGGCGATCGCGGCCAGGCGCGCGCTCCGGCGCCCGGATGGGCTTTCGCAACTGCCGCAGATACCGAGGCGCGCCCTGCTGTTCGGCATCCTCGGGTTCTGGGGGACGGTGGTGGTTTCGGGATTGGCGGCCTTCGGGCTGTACACGGCGGTGCGCGGCGCCATGCCCTACAACTGGGTCGACCGGCCGCAGGCGGAGATCGCGGCGTTCTGGATGCTGGGAACGGCCCTGACCCTGCTCATCGCCGGAGCGCTGGGGCGGCGCGCGGGCGAGGTCGGGCTGTGGTCCGGCGTCTGGATCGGCTGGTCGGTCCTGGGCGTCGCGGTTGCGATCGCGGCTCCCGGAATCGCCTACCTGTTCGTGGTGCCGGCCCTGATCGCGGGCGTCCTCGGACTGCTGACCGCCCCCGGACGCCTGGCGTCCGCGCTGGTGCCGGGCCTCGCGGCCGCCGTCCTCTGGATGCCGGTCCTGAGCCCGCTCTATGGCGGCCTGGGAAGCACGGCGCTGATCGCCATCGGGCTTCTCGTGGCGCTGATCGCCACGACTCTCTCTTCCCTGGTGCCGGCCTCCGGAATCCTGGGGCGGCGCTGGCTGCCGCTGGCCGCGCTCGCCGTGATGGCGGTCTGCCTGACGATGGCCTTCCTGTCGGCCCCCTTCTCCAAGGCCGCGCCGCAGCCCGTCCCCCTGCAGTTCCAGCAGGACGCCGACACCGGCCAGGCGCGCTGGCTGGCGCTCGGCGGACGCCCGCTTCCCGGGGAGCTTCGGAAGGCGGCGCAGTTCTCCACGAACCGCGAGCAGATCTTCGAGTGGGGATCGCCGAACTACCGGGCCTTCATCGCGCCGGCCCCGCATCTGGAGGCGCCGGGTCCGCAGGTTTCGGTCCTGGAGGACTCGACGGTCAACGGCGAGCGCCATCTGCGCCTGCTGCTGACCTCGAACCGCGGCGCCCGCGAGGCCGCGCTGCTGATCCCGAAGGAGGCGGGCCTCAAGTCCGCGGCCGTGGACGGCGCCGAGGTGCTGCTGGTGCAGGAGGGCCGCCCCAAGGGAATGTTCAGCGCGATCGGCTCGATCACGCTGCCGGCCGAGGGGGTGGAGGTCAAGCTGGTGCTGACGAAGACCGGGCCGGCCGACCTCTTCCTGTACGACCAGTCGGAAGGGCTGCCTCCGGCGGGAGAGGCGTTGCTGCGGGCGCGGCCGGACGACGCGGTGTCGTTCCAGGACGGAGACACCACGTCGCTCGTGCGCAAGCTGCGGCTCTGACCCGGTAGGGCCCGGTCCGGCCGCAGCGCGCGAGCGCGCTAGAATGCCGCACCATGGCGACCTATCGTTTGAACATCGAATATGAAGGCACCCGCTACCACGGGGGGCAGGAGCAGAAGAACGCCCGGTCCGTCGCAGGAGAGCTGCGGCAGGCGATCCAGGAGGCGGGCGGCGGCATGATCCGCGAGATCGGCGGCTCGGGACGGACCGACGCCGGCGTCCACGCCCTGGCCCAGGTCGCCCACGTGCGGCTGGGCGGCACGGTCGAACCCGGATCGTTTAGGCGCGCGGTCAACGACCTTCTGCCTCCCGATATCCACGTGCTCTCCGTCAACCCGGTGCCGTTCGAGTTCCACGCCCGGCACTCCGCGGTCTCCCGGTCCTACATCTACCAGATCTGCCGGCGGCGCACCGCGTTCGCCAAGCGCTGGGTCTGGTGGGTCAAGCGCCCGCTCGACGCCCAGCGCATGGCCGACGCCGCCACGCTGGTCGCCGGGCGCCACGACTTCCGGCTGTTCTGCGAGCGGCCGGGCGAGCAGCCGAGCACGATCGTGGTGGTCGACCGGGTCGAGGTGGTCACGGCCGGCTCGCTGATCCTGGTCCGGATCGTGGCCTCGCACTTCCTCTGGAAGATGGTCCGCCGCGTCGTCGGCACCCTCGTCCAGGTGGGGAGCGGCGAGCTCGACAAAGCCGGCTTCCAGAGCCTGATCGACGGCAAGCCGAAGGGGAAGGGACTGCCCGCCGAGTGGACGGCGCCGCCGTCCGGCCTCTTCCTGGAGCGGGTGCTCTACCCGGGCGACGATCCCCTCGGGCCGATCGCGCCGGTCGTGCCGGTGGCGTCAGAGGATTGGTAGGTCGGAGTGGTAGGGTTCGCTGGATGAGCACACACGACACGACCCACACGAATCGGCTGGCAGGCGAGAGCAGCCCTTATCTTCTTCTTCATCGGCACAACCCCGTCGACTGGCACCCCTGGGGGCCGGAGGCGCTGGAAGCCGCGCGCCGCGAGCAGAAGCCGATCTTCCTCTCGGTAGGGTATTCGACCTGCTACTGGTGCCACGTGATGGAGCGCGAGTCGTTCTCCGACCCGGTGGTCGCGGAGCAGATGAACCGCGACTTCATCAACATCAAGGTCGACCGCGAAGAGCGGCCGGATGTCGACGAGCTGTACATGGCGGCGACGCAGATCCTGAGCGGCCAGGGCGGCTGGCCGAACTCGGTGTTCCTGACGCCGGACCTGAAGCCCTACTACGCCGGCACCTACTTCCCGCCCACCGAGCGCTACGGCCGGCCGAGCTTCCGCACGGTGCTGGAGGGGCTCGCCGACGCCTGGAAGAACCGCCGCTCGGAAGTCGAGATGCAGGCGGACGAGATGGCGAACGCCATGCGCCATCAGATCCAGGACCGGGCCGATCCCGGCACCGCGCCGCCGAACCCGGGAGTGGCCGGGCGCTCGCTCGACGCCCTGGCCCGGCGCTTCGACCGCGAGCGGGGCGGCTTCGGCAGCGCACCGAAGTTCCCGACGCCGTCGAACCTCCATCTCTGTCTGGAGATGGCCGCTGAGCGCGCGGACGCCGCGGAGATGCTCGCCGCGACCCTCGACCAGATGGCCCGCGGCGGCCTCTACGACCAGCTCCGCGGCGGCTTCCACCGCTACGCCACGGACCGCGACTGGAAGATCCCGCACTTCGAGAAGATGCTCTACGACAACGGTCTGCTGCTGGAGCTGTACGCCCGCGAGCACGGCCGCACCGGCGACCCCCAGGCGGCGCGGATCGTGCGCGAGACCGCGGGCTGGCTGGAGAGCGAGATGACCTCGCCCGAGGGCGCGTTCTGGAGCGCGGTCGACGCCGAGACCCACGGCCACGAGGGGGCCTACTACGTCTGGACCCGCGAGGAGCTGTTCGAGGCGCTCGGCCGGGAGGGCGCCGCCTGGCTCGCGCCCATCCTGGGCTTCGACGTGGCGCCGTTCTTCGAGGGCGACCGCTACGTCCTCCACCTGCCGGAGAGCATCGAGGCCGCGGCGGCCCGGCGGCGGATGGACCCCGGCGAGCTGCTGCGCGAGGTCAAGGATCTCGAAGCGAAGCTCCTGAAGGTCCGCGACGGGCGCGAGCGGCCGGCGACGGACGACAAGATCCTGTCCGGCTGGAACGGCACGGTCATCGGCGGTCTCGCCGTGGCCGGCGAGGTGCTCGGGGACGCATCGCTCGTCGAGCGCGCGGCGGCGGCGGCCCGCTTTATCCTGGAGACGATGCGCACGCCGGACGGCGTCCTTCTTCATTCGTGGCGCCAGGGCCGCGGGCGGATCCCCGCTTATCTGGACGACTACGCCTTCCTGGTGCGCGGCCTGCTGGCCCTGCACAAGGCGAGCGGCGACCAGCGCTGGATCGACGCCGCGTCCGACCTGACGCGGGAGCAGATTCGCCGGCTGCGCGATCCGCTCGGCGGCTTCTTCGGCGCGGCCGAGAGCCCGGACCTCCTGTTCCGCAGCAAGGACGTGTTCGACGGCGCCATGCCCGCGTCGAACGCGGTGGCGATCCTCAACCTCGTGGAGCTCTCGGAGCGGACCGACGAGGCCGAGCTGGGAAGCATCTGGGCGGGGGAGGCCCGGGCGGCCCTCCAGGCGTTCGCGCCGATGATCCAGACCTATCCGGACGGCGCGCGGATGATGTGCGTCGCCGCTCGCTGCTATCACCGGCTCGACGTCGAGCAGCCCGATCCGGAGGCCGATCACGCGCGCGATCCCGAGGCCGGCCTGGGCGTCCTGCTGCACGCCGCCGAGGACGTGGTCCAGGTTCGCGGGGAGATGTCGGAAGAGGCGTCCGGCGATGCCGGGGACGGTTGGCACGGGTTCCGGCTGGAGCTGGAGATCGAGCCCGGCTGGCATGTGCAGGCCAACCCGGCCTCCGAGGAGTACCTCGTGTCCACCGAGCTGACGGCCGAGGGCGGCGCGGAGGTCCGGGAGCTGCGGTATCCCGCGGGCTCGACGCTGGCGCCGGGGTTCGCGGCCGGGCACGAGCTTTCGGTCTACGCGGACCATGTCGAGATCACCGGCGAGGTGCGCGGGAACGGCCGGCTGGTGCTCCGCTTCCAGCCGTGCGACGACCTGCGCTGCCTGCCGCCGGTGACGCACGAGGTCGCGGTTCGGGAAGGCTGACCGCGGCGGGCCGGGAGGTCTGATACACTGCGGGCAGCTGGTAACCCCTTGCCGCGTTCTTCGTAGTCGTAGAGGACAAGCCTCAGGCCACTCTCGGGAAGCTCACCGTTTGATCGGCAGCGTCGTTTCGCACTACAGAGTGGTCGAACGCCTCGGCGGCGGTGGGGCCGCGCTGTACAAGGCGCAGGATCTGAACCGCGAGCGGATGGTCGCCCTCCATCTCCTGCCGGGCACGCCGGGGAGCACCGGCAAAGACGGCGAAGCCGCCCGCGAGCGCTTCGCCCGCGAAAGCTCCCGCGCCTCGTCGATCGGCGATCCGCACATCGGCCACGTCTACGAGGTGGGGGAGACCGACGAGGGACAGGTCTTCCTGGCCATGGCGCTGGACGAGGGCGAGCCGCTGTCCGCCCGCCTCGCCCGCAGCCCGCTCTCCCCGGAACAGGCCGTGGACGTGGCCTCCCAGATCGCCGCCGGTCTCGTCAGCGCTCACGCCGCCGGCATCGTCCACGGCGCCCTCGACGCCTCGCAGGTGCTGGTGGACTCCGAAGGCCAGGTGCGGATCGTCGGCTTCGGCGCGGACCACCTGCCCGGCGCCGCCGGCCGCGCCCGCGCCTATCTCTCGCCGGAGCGCCTGCGCGGCCAGCCGGCGCCTCCTGCAGATGCGTCCGGCGATCTCTGGTCGCTCGGCATCCTCCTCCACGAGATGCTCGCCGGCCGGCACCCGTTTCCCAACTCCGACGCCCTCGCCCGGCTCCCCGGGCCGCTGCCCGAGCGGATCGCTCCGCACCTGGCCCGCATCGTGACCCGCGCGCTGGCGGTGCGCCCGGAAGACCGCTACGACTCCGCCTCTGCGATCCGCGACGATCTTCAGGCTCCGGACCAGGCTCCGGACCAGGCTCTGGACCAGGCCCTGGGTAGCGCCGCCTTCACCCGGCAGGAGATCCCGGCCAGCTCCTTTCCGCAGCTTCGGCGCACGCCGCGGCCGCTGCTCGACGACTCGTCTCCGAGGTCTGGCGGGCCGGGCGGATCGACCCCGTCGGGGGGCCTGGTGGGCCGGGAGATCGGCCACTACGTCATCCGCGAGCACCTGGGCGGCGGCGGCATGGGCGTGGTCTACAAGGCCGAGGACACCCGCCTGGAGCGCATCGTCGCGCTCAAGTTCCTGCCCCCGGAGCTGACCCGCGACCCGACGGCCAAGGCCCGCTTCCTCCAGGAGGCCCGGGCCGCCTCGGCGCTGGACCATCCCAACATCTGCACGGTCCACGAGGTGGACGAGACCGCCGACGGCCAGCTCTACCTCGCGATGCCGGCCTACGACGGCGAGACCCTGAAGCGCCGGATCGAGCGCGGCCCGCTGCCGCTGGGCGAGGCCGTCGACGTCGCCATCCAGATCGGCCAGGGTCTCGCCAAGGCGCACCGGCAGGGGATCGTCCACCGCGACATCAAGCCCGCCAACCTGGTCGTCACCGGCGACGGGATCGTCAAGATCCTCGACTTCGGCCTGGCCAAGCTGGCCGGGGCCGCCGGCCTGACCCGGGCCGGTTTCTGCCTGGGCACCCCGTCCTACATGTCGCCCGAGCAGGCGCGCGGCGACGTCGACCAGCGCACCGACCTCTGGTCGCTCGGCGTGGTCCTCTACGAGATGATCACCGGCCGCACGCCGTTCCGGGCCGACACCGACCAGGGGATCATCTACGCCCTGCTCACCGAGGAGCCGGAATCCGTGCGCAAGCTGCGGCCGGACGCGCCGCCCGAGTTGGAGCAGATCGTGCGCGGGCTGCTCGCCAAGGACCCGGACGTGCGCTACCCGAGCCTCGAGCCGGTGCTCGCCGACCTGCGGCGGTTGATCGGCGGGTCAGGCGCCGCTGGGACCGGCAGCCTCACCGGCACGACGGGGATGATGGGGACGACCGGGACGAGCGGGCTGACCTCGACCCAGCCCATCGAGCGGCGTTCGCGATGGACCGTGCCGGCCCTCGCGACCATCGCCGCGCTCGTGCTGCTGGTCGCCTTCCTCCTGATCCGCCAGCGCGGCGGGTTCGGCGGCGAGAGCCGGCCGCTCCAGCGCACCAACGAGTCGCTCACCGACCTCGAAGGGCGGGAGACTCACCCCAGCCTGTCCGCGGACGGCACCTTCTTCCTCTATGCGAAGGAAGCGGGCGGCGACTCGGACATCTTCTGGCAGCGGGTGGGCGGCGGCAACCCGCGCAACCTGACCCCCGACTCGCCGGCCGAGGACTCCCAGCCGGCGCTGTCGCCGGACGGCGGACGGATCGCCTTCCGCTCCGAGCGCGACGGCGGCGGTCTCTATCTCATGGGCGCGACCGGCGAGTCGGCCGTCCGCCTCACCGACGCCGGCTACGATCCGGCCTGGTCGCCGGACGGCACGCAGATCGTCTACGCCACCGAGGCGGTCGCGGACCCGCGCCGCCGCTCCTACACCAGCCAGCTCTGGCGCGTCCGCCTGGCGGACAACTCGGTCGAGCGCATCAAGACCGGCGACGGCGTGCAGCCGAGCTGGTCGCCGCACGGCTACCGCATCGCCTACTGGGGCCTGGCCCCGGGCACCGCCCGCCGCGTGGTGTGGACCGTGCCGGCCGAGGGCGGCGAGCCGGTCGCCGTGACCGACGGCGGCTCCATCGACTGGAACCCGGTCTGGTCGCCGGACGGCACCTGGCTCTACTTCGTGAGCGATCGCAATCGCACCATGACCCTGTGGCGGGTGCGAATCGACGAGCGATCCGGCAAAGTACAGGGAAATCCCGAGGATCTGACCACGCCGGCCGAGTGGAGCGGCTTCCTGAGCCTGTCCGGGGACGGCACCCAGATCGCCTACGCCACGCGCGACGGCAAGGCGAACCTGGAGCGGGTCCGCTTCGAGCCCGCCACCGAGCGGGTGGTCGGCGAGCCCGAGCCGGTGACCCAGGGGTCGCGCACCGTGCGCTCGGGCGACGTGTCGCCGGACGGCCGCTGGATCGTCTACGACACCTCGCTGCCGCAGGAGGATCTCTACGTCGTCGGCGTGAGCGGCGAGCCGCTGCGCCAGCTCACCAACGACGCCGCGCGCGACCGCATCCCGCGCTGGTCGCCGGACGGCCAGCGCATCGTCTTCTACTCGGACCGCGGCGGCGGCTACGAGGCCTGGTCGATCCGCGCCGACGGCGGCGACCGCCAGCCGCAGACCGCGCGCGGCAAGAACGACATCGCCGACTCCCTCTGGTCGCCGGACGGCGGCAAGCTGCTGGTGCTGCTCACCACCTCCGGCCCGGCGCTGATCGACCTGTCGAAGCCGCTCACCCAGCGGCAGCCGGAGCCGCTGCCGAACGCGATCCTCGGCGAGCAGATCTTCATCCCCACCTCCTGGAGTCGGGACGGCAAGTGGGTCGTCGGCGAGGTCCAGGCCAACAGCGGCAAGTTCGGCATCGCCCGCTACTCGGTGGCGGAGGGGCGGTACGAGCGTCTGCACGCCACCGGCTCGGTGCCGGTCTGGCTGCGCGACCGGATCGTCTACGTCGACGACGGGAAGATCTTCCTGCTCAACCCGGCGACGAAGGCGGTCCGCCTGCTGCTGGCCTCGCCGCCGAGCACGAACTCGGTCTACAAGATGGTCACGGCGGCTCCCGACGGCAGCGCCCTGTACCTGCTGCGCTCCAGCGACGAGGGTGACATCAAGCTTCTCCGGTTGCAGTAGGCTTTGGCGCAGGTTTTCCCGGAACAGACCTTGGCGCCTGGGGCAGACTTTTTCCGTATCGGTAGTCAGGACGATTCCGGTGCGCCCGGTCCGGCCGACGGAAACGACCCGGCGCCCTTTTTTCAGGTTTTCAGCTCCCCTTCGAGGAGGTGGTGAGATGGCTTTCAAGTTCAAGGATCTGATGATCCAGGTCGCAGCCAACAAGCCCTACGGCGGCGGCGACGGCGACCCGGTGTGCACCCTGGCGACCAAGGTCGAGCCGGCGGGCATCGTGCCCTGCACCCTGGCGACCCAGGGCGATTGGCCGCCCCAGCCCATGGCCGCCCAGACCGGAGTTGGGACGGTTGGCACGGGCGCCTGCACGCTGGCGACTCAGGGCGTCCATCCCTGCACTCTCGCCACCATGTACGTGCGCGGATACACCGCCCTGATCGGCGACACCACGGGCGGCGTCTGCACGCTGGCGACGATGTTTCCTTTCATGTTCCTCACCACGACCACGCCCATGACCCCGGGATTGACCCCCGGCCTGGCGACGGGTCTGGCAGGCGGCCTGCGGACGTCCAACCTCGCGGAGCTCAAGGCCCAGCTGCGGCAGGCTCTGGACGAGGTCGACCAGCTGGAGAGGAGCCAGGAACAGGCTCTGCCGGCGACCGTGGAGGAGGCCGACGAGCTGGAACGGAAGCTTCAGGAGGCTCTCGAAGAGCTCAAGGACCACCGGAGGAGCCTGGAGAGGGCGGCGAGGCCCGGGGCGGCGGCATCGAAGTCCTCGGCGAAGGCCTCGGCGCGCACGTCCGGCCGCACGTCCGGCAAGAAGAAGTAGTAGGTTCGGCCCGGTCCGGCCCGGAGAGCCTCTCCGGGCCGCGGCCTCTGTTAGACTGGCCTCCGCATTCGCAGTCCGGAGCCGCCATTGGAAACGCCTCCCGAACCCAGACCGGGCCAGCCGGGAGAAGACACCGAGCTGGCGCTCCCGTCGCCGCAGGTATCGATCCGGCGCACCAGCCGTGCCCGGATCTCCGAAACTCCCGGTCCCGACCCGATGATCGGCCGCGAGGTCGATCACTACCGCATTCTCGGCCATCTGGGCGGCGGCGGCATGGGCGTGGTCTACAAGGCCGAGGACACCCGGCTCCAGCGCACGGTCGCCCTCAAGTTCCTGCCGCCGGCCATGACCCGCGACGCGGTGGCGAAGTCGCGCTTTCTCCAGGAGGCCCGCGCCGCCTCCGCCCTCGATCACCCCAACGTCTGCACCATCTACGACATCGGCGAGGTCGAGGGCGGCCAGCTCTACATCGCCATGCCGGCCTACGACGGCGACACCCTCAAGAAGAGGATCGAGCGCGACCCGCTGCCGATCGACGAGGCCGTGGACGTCGCCAGGCAGCTCGCCCAGGGGCTCTCCAAGGCCCACCGCCAGGGGATCGTCCACCGCGACATCAAGCCGGCCAACCTGATGCTGACCGGCGACGGCCTGGTGAAGATCCTCGACTTCGGCCTCGCCAAGCTCGCGGGCTCGGCCGGCCTGACCCGGGCCGGCTTCTGCGTCGGCACGCCGTCCTACATGTCGCCCGAGCAGGCGCGCGGGGACGTGGACCACCGCACCGACCTCTGGTCGCTCGGCGTGGTGCTCTACGAGATGCTCACCGGCCTGCTGCCGTTCCGGGCGGAGAGCGACCCCGGCATCATTAATGCCCTGCTGCACGACGAGCCCGCGCCCATCCGCCGCTGGCGCCGCGACGTGCCGCCGGAGCTGGAGCGCATCGTCGACGGCCTGCTGCGCAAGGATCCGGGCGACCGCTACCCCACGGCCGATCACGTCGTCGCCGAGCTGCGCGCGCTGGGCGGGCCGCCCACGATGTCGTTTCCCTCCATCGAGCAGCACCGCCCCCTGAAACCACTGAACCCGCTGATCCCGCTGAATACCCATCGGCCCGGCCGCTCCCGCCGCTGGGGCTGGCCGTGGATCGCGGCCGCCGGAGCGGGCGTGCTCGCGTCGGCGGTCCTGGCCGGCTATCTCGTCTCCCGCTTCCGGGCCGCGCCGCCCGTCCAGGAGGACGTGCTGCTGACCCGCGACGCGGGGAGCGAGCGCCAGCCGTCGCTCGGCGACGACTTCTTCGTCTACACCAAGGTCTCCGGCGGCGACACGGACATCTTCTGGCAGCGCCTGGACGGGACGAACGCCAGGAACCTGACCGAGGACTCCGCCTTCGACGAGTCCTCTCCCGCGGTCTCGCCGGACGGCCTCCAGATCGCCTTCCGCTCCGAGCGCGACGGCGGAGGTATTTTCCTCATGGGAGCCACAGGCGAGTCGCCGCGCCGGCTGACCCATTCAGGCTACGACCCTGCCTGGTCGCCGGACGGCTCCGAGCTGCTGATCGCGGCGGAAGCCATTACCGCGCCGAGCCAGAGAGCGTCGGAAAGCCGCCTGTGGCGGGTCGATCTGTCCGACGGGAAGGCGACGCTGCTGGAAACGGGAGATGCGGTGCAGCCGAGCTGGTCGCCCGGCGGCCGGCGGATCACCTACTGGGGGAGCACGGCGGAGACCGGCCGCCGGTCCATCTGGACCAGCCGCCTGGACGGCAGCGAGCCCGTGGAGGTGATCGGAGACAGGGAGCATCTGAGCTGGAAGCCGACCTGGTCCGCCGACGGCCGCTTCCTTTACTTCCTGAGCAACCGGGGCGGCAGCATGAACGTCTGGCGGACCCGGATCGACGAGGCGTCGGGCCGGATCCTCGGGGAGCCGGAAGCCGTCCGGGTTCCGGCCCGGCAGGTCTCCGGCTTGAGCCTCGGCCGCGACGGCCAGCGTATCCTCTACGCCACGGACGACTCCAAGTCGAACGTGGAGCGGGCCGAGCTCGATCCCGCAACCGGCGAGGTGCTTGGCGGCCTGACCCCCGTCACCACCGGCTCGTGGTCGATCCGCTCGGCGCAGATCTCGCCCGACGGCGATTGGATCGCCTTTGACACGGAATCGCCCCAGGAGGATCTTTTCATCCTCCGCACCGACGGCACCGACCAGCTGCAGCTCACCCGCGACCCGCACAAGGACCGCATCCCCCGCTGGTCGCCGGACGGCCGCTCGCTCGTCTTCTACTCGAACCGCGGCAGCAAGTATGAGGCGTGGCGGATCCAGGTCGACGGCAGCGGCCTGACCCGCCTGACCCAGCTGGACCGGGCCCTCTACAACCCGATCTGGTCGCCGGACGGCCGGCAGCTGGCGGTCAACCTCGACTATGCCGAGGGGGCCGTGCTCGATCTCGACCGCCCCCTGGAGCGGCGCCGTCCGCGCCTGCTGACCGAGTCCGGAAAGGGCGCTCCCACCTTCGCGCCGGACTCCTGGTCGGCGGACGGCCGCTGGCTCGCCGGCTACAACGACGAGGGAATCTGCCTCTACTCCTTCGACGCCCGCCGCTTCGAGCGGATTCCGGAGAGCGGAGTGAGCGTGACCTGGCTCCGCGACGGCAAGCGGCTGATCTACCTCGACCAGTACCGCCTTCGCCTGTTCGACCTCGTCTCCCGGACCTCCCGGGAGATCCTGGCGCCCCCCCCTCCCGAATCGAAGTTCCTGCGGGTCAGCGTCAGCAGCGACTCCCGCCGACTTTGCCTGGTGCGCCGGGTGGAAGAGGGGGACATCGGCTTGATGACGTTTCGATAAAGCAGAGAAACAGCGCGAAGCGCGGCCGAGCTGCGGTATCCTTCGGGCATCATTCCAGCTTCGTCAATCAGGCCAGGGGCCCGGCCCCGAGGAGGAGACATGGCGTTTCGGATCCAGGATGTGACCATGCATCTGACCCCCTACAACGGAAGCCAGCCGGGAGGATGCAGCTGCGGTCCGGCTTCGGGCAACCAGCCCTGTGCGGAAGCGAGCGTCAAGCCGCCCGAGGGGGGAGGCAGTCGTAGGCCTTATAGTCTGAACGATCTACGAGCCCAGCTACGGCAGGCCCCTAGTACTGCAGGGTAGTCTAAATCTGGTTGGCCAATTTTTCGGGGACTTCTCCCCAGGAGGAAGTATGGCATTTCAAGCTGTTGAGTTAGGCGTCGCACTCATGCCCCACTCGATCCCCACATTTAATCCCAAGCCGGGAGGCTGTAGCTGTGGGCCGGCGAGCGGAGATGCCGGAGCTTGCCCCTTCCCTTCCAATTTTGAGGTTGCCAAGACCCCACCGCCACACCTCGCCGCTCTGAAGTCTCAACTCCGCGACGCGCTCGCTTCCAGAAGCTGATCGACCCCCCCGGCCTCTTAGTGAGAGGGCCGGGGGCGGTCCCGTGCGGCTCCGTTCTGATATGCTCCGCAGCTCGAACGTCGCCGCCGAAGTTGTCCTCGGGAACTGAGCCTGGGCCGGGCGATGCTCGGGAGCGCTCCCGTTTGATCGGCACCTCCGTCTCCCAATACCTCCTTCTGGAGCTCCTGTCCTCAGGCGCCCACGGAGGAGCCGTGTACAAGGCCCGCGACCAGGAGCTGGAGCGCCTCGTCGCCCTGAAGCTCCTGCCGGCCGACCTCTGTACCCGCGTCGAGGACCGCTCCCGGCTCGCCAGCGAGGCCGAGGCCGCCTCCGCGCTGGAGCACCCGAACATCTGTCCGGTCTACGAGGTGGGAGAGGCGCCCGACGGGCGCCTCTTCGTCGCCATGGCCTTTCTGGAAGGCGAGCCCCTGGCGGACAAGATCGCGCGCGGCCCGCTCAAGATCGAGGTGGCCCTGGATCTCGCGGCCCAGATCGCCGCCGGCCTCGCCCGCGCCCACGAGCACGGCATCGTCCACCGCGGGCTCAAGCCCTCCGACATCCTCGTCACGCCCGCCGGCCAGGCCCGCATCGTCGACTTCGGCCTCGCCGCGCTCGACGACCGCACCCGCGTCACCGGCGACGAGACGCCGAAGCGGCTCCAGACCTACCGCTCCCCCGAGCAGCTCCGCGGCGAGCCCGCCGATCTCCGCTCGGACATCTGGTCGCTCGGCGTGATCCTCTACGAGATGCTCACCGGCAGCCCGCCCTTTCCCGGCGGCGTCTTCCAGCTCTCCGCGGGCGCCGGGCCGCCGCCCCTGGCCGAGCTCCGCGCTGGGGTTCCGGCGGGGCTCGACCGGATCGTCGCGCGGGCGCTGGCGCGCAAGCCCGGCGACCGCTACGCCCGCGCCGACGAGATGCGGGAGGATCTCCGGGATCTCCGCACGCCTGCCCGGGATACTCGCGACGGTCGCGACGGTCGCGACGGTCGGGACGGGCGGGACGGTTCGGGTCCGGTCCGCCGTCCCGGTGACCGCATGGTGCGCGAGGTCGGTCCCTACCGGATCGGCGAGGTGCTCGGCGGCGGCGGCATGGGCATCGTCTACCGCGCCGAGGACACCCGGCTCGGCCGCACGGTCGCGCTCAAGTTCCTGCCGCCCGAGCTGACCCGCGACCCCGTGTCCAAGGCCCGCTTCCTCCAGGAGGCGCGGACCGCCTCGGCGCTCGATCATCCCAACCTCTGCACGGTCTACGACGTGGGCGAGACCGACGAGCACCAGCTCTTCCTCGCCATGCCCTGCTACGACGGCGAGACCCTGAAGCGGAAGATCGAGCGCGGCCCGCTGCCGGTCGCCGATGCGATCGACTACGCACTGCAGGCCGCCAAGGGGCTGTCCAAGGCGCACCGCCAGGGGATCGTCCACCGCGACGTCAAGCCGGCGAACCTCATGGTGACCGACGACGGCGTCGTGAAGATTCTCGACTTCGGCATCGCCAAGCTGGCCGGCGGAGCGGGATTGACCCGCACCGGCGCCTCGGTCGGCACGCCGGCCTACATGGCCCCCGAGCAGATGGAGGGCGGCGAGGTCGACGGCCGCACCGACCTCTGGTCGCTCGGAGTGGTCCTCTACGAGATGCTCGCCGGCCGGCGGCCGTTCCACGGCGACCACGAGGCGGCGCTGCGGCAGTCGATCCTGTTCGCGGAGGTGGAGCCCCTGACGCGCCAGCGCCAGGAGGTTCCGCCGGAGCTGGAGGCGATCAGCAGCCGGCTGCTGTCCCGCGACCCGGCCGGCCGCTTCGAGACCGCCGACGCGCTCGCGGCCGCCCTGCGCCTTCTCGCCGGCCTGAGCTCGACCTCGATGCCCACGATGGCCGCCGCGCAGGCCGGGCAGGCCGGGCAGACCGCTCAGACCGCTCAGACCGCTCAGAACGCCCAGATGCTTCCGATCCCGCGGCGCTCCGTGCCGCTCTGGGCCGCCGGCATCCTGGTCTTCGCGGCGCTCGCGGCGGTGGCCGGCTACATGGTGCGCTCGCGGGAAGGGGAGGGGCCCGCCGCCGCGCCGCGTACCTCCTTCACCCGGCTGACCGAGCAGGAGGGGAGCGAGAGCTTCCCGAGCCTGTCGCCGGACGGCAACTATTTCGTCTACGTGAAGGCCGCGGCCGGCAACGCCGACATCTATCTTCAGCGCGTCGGCGGCGGCAACCCGATCAACCTGACGCCGCACACCACCTGGGACGACACCCAGCCCGCGTTCTCGCCGGACGGCCAGCTCATCGCCTTCCGCTCCGAGCGCGACGGCGGCGGCATCTTCCTCATGGGAGCGACCGGCGAGTCCGTGCGCCGGCTGGCCGGCTTCGGCTTCAACCCGTCCTGGTCGCCGGACGGCAAGGAGATCTCGGTCGCCACCGAGAGCGTCGCCACGAGCCCCTGGCTGCGCACCTCCCAGAGCCGTCTCTTCCGGGTCGACGTGGCCACGGGCACGCGCCGCCAGGTCGGCAGCGCCGACGCCGTGCAGCCGAGCTGGTCGCCGGGCGGCAGGCGCCTCGCCTACTGGGGCTCGGTCACGGGCGCGGCCACGCGCACGGTCTGGACCGTCGGTCTCGCGGACGGATCGGAGCCGGTAGCCGATCCCGTAGCTGTGACCCGCGACGTCGCCCTCAACTGGAACCCGGTCTGGTCGCCGGACGGCCGTCATCTCTACTACGCGAGCGACCGCGGCGGCAGCATGAACCTCTGGCGGGTGCGCATCGACGAGAGCTCCGGCCAGGTGCTCTCCGATCCCGAGCCGGTCACCACTCCGGCGCCGTGGAGCAGCCTCATGAGCCTGTCGCGCGACGGCCGGCGCATCCTCTACGCCACCGTCGACGGCCGCAACCTGCTGGAGACGACCGCCCTCGATCCCGCCACCCTCCTGCCGCTGGGGGCGCCGGTGCCGGTGCCGGTGGAGACGAAGGCGTTCCGCTTCCTCGACCTTTCGCCGGACGGCCGGACCCTCGCCTTCGACACCTCGGTGCCGCGGGAGGATCTCTTCGTCCTCGACGTGGCCAGCGGCGAGATGCGGCGGCTCACCAACGACGAGGCCAAGGACCGAATCCCCCGCTGGTCGGCCGACGGCTCGCGCCTGCTGTTCTACTCCAACCGCAGCGGCCGCTTCGACCTCTGGTGGCTGCGCCCCGACGGCAGCGGCCTCGAGCCGCTCACCCGCACCGACGGCCCGCCGCTCATCAATCCCTCCGCCGCCCCCGGCGGGCGGTTCGTGGCCTGCGGCGTGGGCACCCGCAACCAGGCGGCCCTGGTCGACCTCTCCAAGCCGCTCGCCCAGCGCGTGCCGCAGAGGCTTCCTCCGGCCGGTCCGCGGGGAGAGAGCTTCGTCGCCGGCCCCTGGTCGCCGGACGGGCGCTGGCTCGCCGGCCGTATCCAGGATGGCGGCGGCCAGACCCTTCCCGGAATCCATCTCTTCTCCCTGGCCACGCGGATGTACGAGAAGATTTCCACGGAAGGGACGCCCGTGGCCTGGCTGGGCGACGGCCGGACCATCGTGACGGTCGACGAGGCGGGCCTCACCGTGCTCGCCGTCGACCGGGCCACCCGGAAGCTGCGGCACCTGCCGCTGACGCCTCCCGCCGGCTCGTTCTATGCGGCGGTCACCGTGAGCCGGGACGGCAGCCGGCTCTACGCTCTCCGTTCCATCAGCGAAGGCGACGTCTGGATGGTCGAGCTCAAGTAGGCTCCTGGTCTATACTCAGGGCCTTCCGTTGTTCCATCCGCCATGTGGCTTGCAGGGAGGAGGCAGCAATGTCGTTCAAGATCCGTGACCTCATGATCAGTGTCCTGCCGGGTGAGGGCGCCAACGCCCGGCCCGACGGTTGCCGAGTCTGCACGGGCACCACCAACGAGCCCCTGGGCGTGGGTGGCTGTCAGACCTGCACCGGCACGACCGGCCGTGTCCACCCCATGACGGGCTGTTGGCCCCACAGCTTGGGCTGCACCATCTGCACCGGCACCACGCCGCCCCCCTACCAGGGCTGTGGAACCGGCACCGGGAACGGCTGCCCGACCTGCACCGGCACGACCGGCGCGAATGCCTGCTGGGACACCACCGGCAACGGCTGTACGGGTTGCACCGGCACCACCCACGACGCTCTCGCCGCCCAGGCTGCCGCGCTCCTTGCCTGCACCGTCTGCACCGGTGCGTCGCCGCGGCTCGGCAACCGCCTGCCGCAGGCGATCACCCAGCTGCGCCAGCAGCTCCAGGGCCTGCTCGCCGAGGTCGAGGCCGAGCAGAAGCGGATCGACGACGCGCTCTTCCCGAAGACCGCCGAAGAGGCCGAGGATCTGGAGAAGAAGCTCGAGGACGCCCTCGCCGAAGTCCGCTCCCGCAAGGGCGGGCTGCCGAAGAAGGGCTGATCGTCCGGGATGCGCGACCGTCGCGAGATCCTCGGCCGCGCCTTCCGCGCCAACCCCGCCTTCGAGCTGGTCCTCTACGACCGGCTCTCCCCGGAGGAACGGACGGCGCTCGCCGATCTGCGCAAGGATCCGGACTTCTACGGCATCCTGCGTCCGCTCGAAGGCGCCGCCGCCCTCGGCGTCAAGTCGATCGACCGCGAGACCGCGCTGCTCATCCTCACCCTGCGCGAGCCCGGACCGCTGCCCTCCTACATGGAGACGCTGCTCGGCGAGGGCCTGCTGCGCACCGTCTCCCGGCTGGTGGCGGACGGCATCCTGGAGGTCGAGCACGCCGGCGGCTTCGTGTTCGGCGCCGCCGCGCTGCCGCTGTTCTCGGATAGAACGGGTGCTGGGAGCGGGAGCGGCGGGGGCGGCGAAGCCGTAGGGAACAACCGCAACCGGTTGTCGGACATCTCCATCGCGGCCCTCAGATATGGCCAGGATCTCGACGTCGACGACGCCCTCGTCCTCTCCTATCGCCTCTACGGCTTCAACCGCCGGCCGCTCACGCCGCGCTGGAAGGCCCGGCTCCCCGACGGCGCCGCCGTCCAGGACTGGCTGGGCATCGGTCATAACGGACGCTGGCGGCAGGCGCTGGACCGCGGCTGGGAGCCCACCGGCGGCTCCACCGAGTGGTGGCTGAGCTGGCGCTCCCGCGCCCAGGTCGACGGCCTCACCGGCACCGGCGCCACCTGGAAGCTCTACGTCAGCCCCGCGCCCGAAGCCCTGCCCGAAGCCTTCGGCGCCATCCTCGACGCCCTCACCGCGGCCCGCGCCCCGCAATTCAAAGTCGGGGCCGACGCCTGGGGCATCCTCCGCGCCGACAAGATCGTCTCCTACTTCCCGAGCTTCGAGCGCCTCGCCGCCGCGGCCGACGCCATCGCCAGCCGGCTCTCGGGCCTGCCCGCGCAGGGCGTCCCCTTCACCTCGGAGATCGGCGGCGGAGGCCTCCTGTCGTGGGGAGTCGATCCGCCGCGCGAGGACTCCCCTTCGGGCGCCGGCGAGAGCTGGCGCCTCTGGCTGACCCACCGCCTGGCCCGCGCCCTCCTCTCCGCCAAGGCCTCGGCCACGGCGACCGGAGACCCCTGGCGCTTCGCCCTGGAGCGCGTCCGCCTCGAAGGCGTGGACACCGACACCTGGACCCCCAGCGCCGTGCTCTGGAAGAGGAGCTGAGACCGTGGCCATCACCGATCCCCTCGTCCTGCCCGAGGACGTGCTTCTGCTCCCCGTGGCCGACCTGCCGGAGGAGACCCGGCGCCTGCTCACCTACGACGAGGGCGACTACGCCGTCACCCGGCCCCGGGCGCGCACCCCCTCGCGCATCGTGGACGCCGGGGCCGCCGACCTCCTGCGCCTCTTCCGCGAGCCGGTCACCATCGTCGAGGCCGTCATCCGCTTCAGCAAGGAGCGCAAGCTCGACCCCGAGACCACCCTCGAAGAGGCCTATCCGCTCCTCGAACGCCTCCTCTCCTCGGGCTTCCTGGTCGCCGAGGGCTCCGGCGACGCCGAGGCCATCCGCCAGACCCACCAGGCCGGCGACAGCATCGCGGGCTTCGAGGTCGTCGAGTGCGTGCAGGGGCTGGAGGACACCGAGCTCTACCAGGTCCGCACGGCCACGGGATCCACCTCCGCCGCGCTGAAGATCGAGCGCCCCGTGGCCGCCGGCCGCTCCGGCGGCGCCTTCGAGCGCGAGGCCGCGATCCTCGGCCACCTGGCGGGGGAGGGCGCGCCGCGCCTGCTCAGCCAGGGCGATGTCGAGGGCCGGCGCTACCTCGCCATCGAGTGGCACCGCGGCGTCGACGCCTTCACCGCCGCGACCGAGCTGCGCCGCAGTGCCGGCTGGGCGGGCCGGGGGGGCCGGGGGGGCCGGTCGGGCCGGGGGGGCCGGCTGGGCCTGCTCGACCTGGCCCGCTCCATCGTCGACGCCTACATCCGGCTCCATGCCCGGAGCGTGGTCCACGGCGACGTCCACCCGCGCAACATCCTGGTCTCGGCCTCCGGCGAGGCGCGCCTCATCGACTTCGGCATCGCGCGCTGGGAAGGGCTGCCGGAAGGCGTGCCCAAGGCCTGGCGCGGCGGCATCGCGTTCTACTTCGAGCCCGAGTACGCAACTCCCACGCGCGCCGGCCAGACCGCGCCCGAGGCCACCGAGGCGGGAGACCAGTACTCGCTGGGAGCCATCCTCTACCAGCTCTTCACCGGCACCCACTACCGGGACTTCTCCCTGGAGAAGGACACCATGCTGCGCCAGATCTCCGAGGAGCCGCCGCTGCCCTTCGTCGAGCGCGGCACCGAGGCCTGGCCCGAGGTCGAGGCGATCGTGGGGCGGATGCTGGCCAAGCGGCCGGAGGACCGGTTCCCGTCCATGGCCGCCCTCGCCGAAGCTCTGGCCGCCGTCGATCGGGAGAGCGTACCCGCGGCGCCGGTCCGGACCATGGGCGACACGCCTTCCGTTGGCCCGACGGAAGCCCTGCTGACCCGGGTTCTCGGGCGGCTGAGCGCGGAGGGCGCCCTCTTCCGCGAGGGCTACGCGGAAGCGCCCAAGCTCTCGATCAACTACGGCACCGCGGGCGCCGCCTATGCCCTCTACCGGATCGCGCTGGCGAGGGAGGACGCCGAGCTGCTCTCGCTCGCCGACCTCTGGGCGGCCCGGGCCGTGGCCGGCGGCAAGGACGATCCCGGCTTCTACAACCCCGAGAAGCAGCTCTCCAAGGAGACGCTCGGCCTCGTCACTCCGTACCACTCGCCGAGCGGCCCGCTGGCGGGGCAGGCCCTGGTCTCGCACGCCCTGGGCGACATCGCCTCGCAGCGCCGCGCCGCGGCCCGGTTCCTGGAGGCGGTCCGCGAGCCCTGCGAGAACCCGGACCTGACCCTGGGCCGATCGGGCGTCCTGCTCGCCGCATCGCTCCTCTTTGCGACGCTCAGGAAGGTGCCGGACACGAAGGAGCTGGTAGACGGCCTGCGCGAGCTCGGGGACGGCCTCCTGGCCGGCCTCTGGAAGGAGATCGGCGAGCAGCCGCCGATCACGGCGGACGGTGGGGCCGACTGGTCGAACCTGGGCATGGCCCACGGCTGGGCCGGCTATCTCTACGCCACCCTGCGCTGGTGCCGCGCGTCGGAAAGCCCGCGCCCCGAGCCCCTGGAGGAGCGCCTGAAGCAGCTGGGAGACCTGGCCCGAAGCGCCGGCCGGGGCCTGCGCTGGCCCTGGCGGGACGGCCCCGGCCCCGCCGGCAGCATGCCCGGCTGGTGCAACGGCAGCGCCGGCTTCGTCCACCTCTGGACCCAGGCGCACCGGGATCTGAACGATCCCCACTGGCTCGACCTCGCCGAAGGAGCCGCCTGGAACGCCTGGGAAGCCCCGGACGGCAACGCCAGCCTCTGCTGCGGCCACGCCGGCCGGGCCTACGCCCTCCTGGAGCTCTGGAAGTCCGGAGCCGGAGACCGCTGGCTCGACCGAGCCCGAGACCTCGGAGACCGAGCCGCCGAGATGATCGTCCGAGCCTCGGAAGCCGCCGACAGCCTCTACAAGGGAGAGATCGGAGTCGCCGTCCTGGCCGCCGATCTGACCCGCCCGGAGGACGCGGTCCAGCCGTTCTTCGGGGATGAGGGGTGGGGTTGAGCGGGGCGCCTGTGTCGAGGCCGGAAGCGAGAGTGGATCTAGCGGTGCATCGCTTCCAGTCCGAGGATCTCTCCCTCGCCAAGGCTGCCGAGCTTGCCGGAGTCAGTTGGTCACGCATGAGGGAAATCCTGGTCGAGAGGGGTATCTCTCCAAGGCTCGGGCCCGAGACCGTTGAAGAGGCTCAAGCGGAAGCTCAGGCGCTCAGAGAGCTTTACCCTTCGAGCCGCAGTACATAGCCGAAAGGATGGAGGGCCGGAGCCGGTCACGGCCAGGCAGGCCCACCGGTTCTTCTGGACCCGACCCTCCGGGCCTTTCGTTGCATCAGTTGTCAATGAACCCTCAGGCAGAGGCGGCTTTGCCGCCCGCGCCGTCCTGTTTGCCGCTGGCGCCACCGGGTTTTCCCGGGCGGCCACCTCGTTTGCCGCTGCCGCAACCACGGTTGCCGCACGCGCACTCCCGAATTCCTCCGCGCCGCCGAGGTCTCCGCCCCCGCACTCCCGTTTGCCGCTGCCGCAAACGGGATCTCCGCAGCGGCAAACCAGGTTTCCTGTGCCGCAAAGGAGAATTCGCAGCGGCAAACGAGTGTGCGGCGGAAGAAATCGTGCTGAATCCGCCGCGCGGGATCGTTACGATACACAGGAATTCGAAGGAGTCAAGAGTCAGGATGTGTGTTTCTCGCACATTCCGGATGGAATCCGGAGGCGTCGTCCGGAGGCTGGTCACGTTCGTGGCGGGGGACTGAGGCCCATCACCCTGGCAGAGGTCCAGAACCAACGGTCCAGGTTTCCGCTCCCACGAAGCGGGCCAGCCGGTCGAGCGCGGTTTCGAAACGGGCGGTGCGGGCCTTGCTCTCGCGCACGCCGGGCTCCCACCAGACCTGGCGGATCTCCAGGCGCTTCTCCTCGCGGTGGAGCTTCGGGTCGAGCCGGCCGACGAGGCGCTCGCCCTCCAGGATCGGCAGGACGTAGTAGCCGTAGCGCCGCTGCGGACCCGGGACGAAGGCCTCGAACCGGTAGTCGAAACCGAACAGCCGGAGGCAGCGGCGGCGGTCCCGCAGGATGGGATCGAAGGGGCTGAGCAGGCGGATGCGCGGCGGCGCCGGGGGGAGAGCCGCGGCGCGCTCCTCCCAGTCGGGCACGGCCCAGGCGGCCCGGGAGGTTCCGTCCACGGCCTCGACGCGCACCGGCACGATCTCCCCGGCCGTGCCGGCTGCCGCGCACCAAGCCTTCACGTCGGCGAGGTCCACGGCGCGCCAGAAGCCGGCGATCTCGTCCGCGCTCGCGACGCCGAGGCGCTCGAAGGCGGTGCGACAGGCCCAGTCCAGGTGCTCCTCGCCCGTGGGCACGGGAGCGGCGCAGGCCTCCGGGTAGGCGCGCTCGGCGAGGTCATAGACCTTGTGGAAGCTCGCGCGCCCCGCCACCGCGGCCTCGCCGGTCCGCCAGAGATACTCCAGCGCGGCCTTCTGGGGCTTCCACCCCCACCACGTCCTGTCGGCGCCGTCCTCCCGGGTGTCCTCGAAATCCCGGGTCATGAGCGGGCCTTCCGCCGTCATCCGCTCGCGCACCTGGCCGATCGTCGTGTCCGACTCGGCGCCGATGCGCTCCTGCCACCAGGCGTGCGCCATCACCCGGCGGCGGTAGCGCTCGAAGCGTGGCCGCCAGTGGGGATACCAGATCGCGGGGATCGCCGAGGCGTCGTGGGTCCAGTGCTCGAAGAGGCGCCGCTGGCGGAAGAGCAGCCGGTCGAGCATCGCCGGCCGGTAGCCGTCGAGGCGCGACGCCAGGGTCAGGTGATGGGCGCGCTCGACGACGTTGATCGAGTCGATCTGGACGAAGCCCATGCGCTCGATCAGGCCGTAGAGACGGTCGGCCGTGACCCGGCCGCGCGGGTCGTCGAGCAGCCCCTGGGCGCCCATCAGGAGCCGCCGGGCGGTGGCGGCGGAAAGGATCGGGACGGCAGGGACGGTGGGAAGGGCTTTGGCCGGTTTCGGAGGCATCACGGGGAGGATATCTGAAGAATCTTGCCCCGGAGAGTCCTGCTGGGAGCGCCGGCATCCTGCCGGCCACACGCTTGTTTTGGTTAGTGGCCGGCTGGAAGCCGGCGCTCCCAGCAACTACGCTTCCTTGCCCTGGAACGGCAGCAGCGGATTGCGCCGCGCGCGCTGCAGATAGGTGGCGATCTCCTGCACCAGGCGCGGCGTGATGAGGTCCATCTCCACGGCGCGCTGGAAGGCGGCGAGGGCGGCGAGCGCCTGGCGGTGGACGTCCTGGGAGAGGAAGATCGGCAGCATCTCCGCGGCGAGCCGCCGGACCTCGGAAGCCTTGCCCTCCTTGAGGAGATGGGCGGCGAGGTCGAGGGTGACCATGGAGGCGTCGTAACCGAGCCCCTGGTCGATGAAGCGCTCGCGCACCTCCCGGAGCAGGCGCTCGGCCTCGGCGGCCCGGCCCAGGCCGGCCTCGATCCGGCCTTCGAGCCAGCTCAGGCGCAGGCCGGTCCAGGCGTCGGGGAACTCGCCGTAGCAGTGGCGGAAGCGGTCGAGCTGGCGCCGGGCCTCGGCGGGGTCGCCGCAGTCGTTGAGCGCCCAGGCGAGATTGTGCCGGGCCATGAGCACGAGGCGCGGCTCTTCTTCCCAGTCGACGAAGCCGAGCCCGCGGCGGATCAGCTCCACGGCCTGCTCGGGCTGGCCCGCATAGGTCAGGAAGAGACCCTGGCTGATCAGGGCGCGGCCCTGGCGGTGCGGGTCGCGGACCTCTTCATAGATGTCGACCACCACGTCGAGGAGCCCGACGGCCTTCTCGAAGCGGCCCTGGTCGGAGAGCAGGGACGCCTTGAGGTCGAGGAGGCGGGCCTCCTCCAGCGGATCGGCGGAGCCCTCCTCGGAGATCGCCTCGGCCCGGGCGAGCGCCTCCTCGGCGCCGTTGAGATCCGAGCGGATGCGGCGGGCGTTGCCGAGATAGCCCCAGGCGCGGGCCTTGAGATCGTGGACCACCGCGCTGCCGTAGTAGTCGGCGTCGAGGATGTCCGCGAGCTCGATGGCCAGCTCGGCGACCTCCATGGAGAAGGCCGGGTCCTTGAACCCCACCTCGAAGCTGCGCTCGATCAGCCGCTCGCAGACGGCGAGCGTCTGGTACCGGGCGCGTCCGCGGACGCAGGCCGTGCGCTCTGCGGCCGGCAGGGCGAGGAGCTCGTCCGCCAGGCGGGGAGCCGCTTCGCGCTCCAGACTGATCAGCGCCAGCCGCTGCTCCAGCCGGGACACGATGCTCTTGAAGCGCTCCTCCTCGTCCCAGGCCGGCACGTCGGCGAGCTCGGCGAGGTCGGCCGCCAGCCCCACGAGAAGCTCGTCCACGCTCCGCTGGCAGACCGGACATCCGGTGCGCAGGTGCTGCTCGACCCAGTCTCCCTCCTCGGGATCCAGGGCGCCCCAGGAGAATTTCTCCAGGGTTTCACGGTCAGGGTGATTCACGGCCGTCACGCTCCTTGGCAGACCAATTCGACTCTTCCTAGAAGTAAGTTGCTGCTGAGGCAAAAAAAGTGACACCGGCGCCACAATTCGCCGGTGTCACGAAGGCTGGAAGGCTGAAGGTCAGGACGTCAACGATGGCCGTTGGGGTCCATACCTCCTCCGGATTCCTGGAAGACGAGGGACAGGAGGTGCTCGAAGGTGGCGAAAACGATCGCAAGGCTCCGAAATGCAGGGGTCATGGAAACCTCCTCCGGAAGCGGACCGTCCGACCGGCCTCCGTGGCCGGCGGCGTCCAGCACTATCCAAAGGGTGCAAAAACGGGTTCCCAGGTAGACTGAAATTTCTTAAGGAGGGGGAGCCGGGGCGCGGAGATCGGGGTTGTCCGCAAAACAACCATCCGGAAAGGGGAAGGGGACCGGTCTCCCGGTCCCCTTGGGTCTTGGCGCGCGCGGCGGGACTGCACAGTACCGCGGTCGAAGGTGGGTTGGTACCGCAGGGCGAAACTGTCCGCCGTGAGGGTTCCAAGACCGACGGCGGACGCTCGCCGGTGGACCCTCGGAAGGGCTGCGGTCGCTTCGTTCGCGACCTCGCGGCCGATGATACGCCGATAAGCATATTTATGGAAGAGGGCTTAAGGGAGTATGAACTTTCCCCGGAAAGCCCGGATGGGACGCCCCTGATACAGTCCATTCCATGGAGGGTCGTTCGTCCGCCTGGTTTCGCCGTCTGAGGGAGTGGATCCGGTCTCTCGACTTCACGCTCGCCCGGCGTTTCGGCCTCGCCACGCGCGAGGATCGGCATTTCTTCTTCGTGATCGTCCTGGTCGGCGTGGTGGCGGGCGTGCTGGGCTTCGCGACGGAGGTGCTGATCGCCGGCGTCCAGAGGATTCTCTGGGGCCGGCCGGGGGAGCTGCTCGCGGTCGTGCAGGCGGTGCCGCGCTGGGTCGTGGTGGCGGCGCCGGCGGCCGGCGGCGTGATCGTCGGCCTGATCATCTGGCTCGGCAGGCAGCCGGTGGGCGGCGAGGGGATGGGCTCGCTGATCGAGGCCGTGGCCCTGTCCGGCGGCCGGATCCGGCCGCGGCCGGTGATCATCGAGGCGCTGGCCGCGGTCGCGACGGTGGGGGCCGGCGGCTCCCTGGGCCGCGAGGGGCCGATGATCCGCCTCGGCGGGATGATCTCCTCGTGGACCGCGCTGCGCCTGCACCTGCCGCCGCACCGGGTCAAGATCCTGGTCGGCTGCGGGGCCGCGGCGGGCCTGGCCGCGACCTACAACGTGCCGATCGGCGGCGCGCTGTTCGCGATGGAGGTCATCCTGGGCAACTTCGCCCTGGAGATCTTCGGACCGATCGTGGTCTCGTCCGTGATCGCCACGCTGATCTCGCGGGCGCTCACCGGCAACGTCCCGCTCTACGCCGCGCCCGGCTTCCAGCTCGAAAGCGCGTGGGAGATGCTGCCCTATCTCGGGCTCGGGATCGTCGGCGCCCTGGCCTCGGTCGTCTTCATGCTCGCCATCCAGGCCGGCTCCCGCCTGTTCAAGCCCATCCCGCGGCCCGTCCGGCCGGTGATCGGCATGACGCTGGTCGGCGTGATCGGCCTCTACATGCCCTACGCGCTGGGCCGGGGGTACGAGACGATCAACCTCGCGCTGGCGGGGAAGCTCAAGATGCCGGAGCAGATCCCGCTGCCCGGCGACTTCACGATCCTGCTGCTGCTGGGCATCGCCGCGGCCAAGCTGGGGACGACGGCGCTGACCCGCGGCAGCGGCGGGGCCGGCGGGATGTTCACCCCGTCGCTGCTGTTCGGCGCCCTGCTCGGCGGCGCCTACGGCACCTGGATCCACTCCCTCTGGCCGCACCTGGCGACGCAGTCCGGCGCCTACGCCGCGGTGGGGATGGCGACGATCATGGCCGGCACCAGCCACGCGCCGATCAGCGCCATCCTCATCCTGTTCGAGTTCACCGGCAACTACGACCTGATCCTCCCCCTGATGGTCGCCTCGATCGTGGCCAGCGTGATCTCGCGCAGGCTCCACCCGGCCTCGATCTACACCGAGGCGCTGAGCCACAAGGGGATCGAGCTGCCCTGGCGGATGGAGGAGGCGGTCCTCGCCAGCCTGAACGCCGAGGCGCTGCTGGAAGAGGATCCCGACACCCTGCGGCCGGAAGACCCCTACCGCAAGGTCGTGGACAAGTTCCTCTCCACCCACCGGCAGCGCCTCTTCGTGGTGGGAGCGGACGGCCATCTGCAGGGAGCGGTGTCGCTGCACGACATTAAGCATACCCTTGATGGCTCAGACCCATTGACCGCGGTCGTGGCCCACGACCTGATGCTGCCGGTGGACCGGGTGATCCGCAGCGACGAGCGGCTCCACCGGGCGACCGAGTACTTCGCCCGCAGCGACTTCGAGCGGCTGCCGGTGGTGAACGCGGAGGGGAAGTTCCTCGGGGTCGTGGGCAAGCGCGACGTGCTGGCGGTCTACGCCCAGGAGGTGCTGGGGAGGCCGGCGCTGCTGGCGACGTTCGTGTCGAACCGCGGGGAGGAGGCGAAGCGGGACTACGTCCACCTGCCGCCGGACTTCTCGGTCCGCCTGGTGCCGGTGCCGCCGCCGCTGGTCGGCAAGACGCTGATCGAGGCGCGGCTGCCGCAGACCTACGGCGCCCGGGTGATGGAGATCCGGCGCCGCGGCCGGATGGGGGAGGAGGCGGTGGTGCCGTTCGGCGACACGGTGTTCGAGGAGGGAGACCAGGTGATCCTGGTCGGTCCCACCACGATCGTGGAAGCGCTGTCGGAAGGGCGGCTCGACGAGGCCGAGGCGATGGCCTCGCCCCCTGCGCCGAGGGTCTGATGGACTGCTTTTGAGATGGACGACGAGAAGGTCGACGAGAAGGCCGATCGACGCCTGCTGTCGCGGCTGTCCGCCTCGCCGGGCCTGTGTGCGACCTGCGAGCATCTGCGGCTGGCGGCCTCCGCCCGGAGCGTCTTCGTCCGCTGCGGCCTGGCGGACCGCGATCCACGCTATCTGAAATACCCGCTGCTGCCGGTGATCGTCTGCCCCGGCTGGTCGCCGGCGGTGTAGGGGCGGCCCTTGTGGCCGCCCTTGCCCGCGCCACGACGAAATCCCGATCCCCGGCCCAGGGCAACCACAAGGGTTGCCCCTACGGGATTTACGCCGAAATCCCTTCCACGAACCGGTCGAGCGAGCGGCAGAACGTCGCCGTGGCCTCGGCGTGGGGATAGGCGCCGGCTCCTTCGAAGACCTCGACCTCGGCGGGCTGTGCCGTCTGCGGAAGGTGCTGGAGCCAGCGGTCGGCGTCCTCGACCGGCGGCGCCGCGCACTTGCGGCCCCAGCCGATCCAGACCGGGACGCCGATCTCCGGCAGCGCGTCGGAGACGTCGTCCGCCAGGCTGCCGCTCAGGTAGGCGGCGAGCGCGGCCCGGGCCGGGGACAGGTGGCTGGTCCGGTAGTGATGGTCGAGCAGCGCCGCGTCCACCCGCTCCTGGGCGGCGTAGACCTCCTTGCACAGGTGGTGGTGGATGGCCTGGCGGCTGGTCAGCACGTCGAGCAGGGAGTCCCGGACCACCGGGATCCGCAGCAGCTTGCCGAGGAAGGCATCGCTGTTGGCGAGGCCGTCCAGCCCGAGGGGGCAGACCAGGGCGACGGCGCTCACCAGCTCCGGCCGCTCCGCGGCGATCCGCACGGCGTAGGCCGCGGACAGGCCGGAGGCGACCAGCACGGCGGGCTGGCGCACCACCTCCGCGAGAAACTCCTCGACGGCCTCGGCGTAGAGGTCCGGGCTCCAGCTCCCGGAACGCGGGGCCGGCGACCGTCCCCATCCCGGCAGGTCCGGGACGTAGACCGTGTAGAGCTCGGCCAGGCGCTCGGCGCCGGAGCGCCACTCGGTCGAATCGTGGCCGGGGCCGAAGGAGTGGAGCAGCACGACCGGCGGCCGGGCGGCCGAGTCATCCTGGTCGGGGCGCCGGTCGAGGCGCCGGTCGGGGCGGCTCGGTCCCAGCTCCTGGAAGGCGATCTCGCCGTGGCGGCCGGCGAACCGGTGCGCCCGGCCCCAGCGCGGTGCGGCCGGCGGCTCGGCCCGGCGGCGGATCACGGCGCTCGCGAGGGCGGGCACGCCCAGCGCCGCGCCGGCCAGGAGAAGCCCCTTCATCCAGGGCCTCACCTGAGGCCGGGACTGTCCGAATTGACTCGTCGAGAATCCCCGGATCCTGCTCATCCCTGTCCTCCCAGCTTGGAAGCCCGAGAATAGCACGCCCCCCGGAGCCGCCTGGAGTGGGCCGGCCGGCCCGGCCCACCCGGCAGGACTGTGCCGGGGGACACGCTATAATGCCCCCTTCGGCCATCGACGCAGTCGACGGCAGTCGGCGGCAAGCGAAGGCAGTCGACGATCCCGGGAGTGTGCCCCATGCCTGTTCTGCCCATCGTCCGGCTCGGACATCCGGCTCTGCGGTCCCCCGCAGGCCACGTCGAGCCGGCAAGAATCCGCGAGCCCGAAATCCAGCAGCTCATCGACGACATGGTGGAGACCATGCACGATGCGAACGGAGTCGGCCTGGCCGCCCCCCAGGTCGGCGAGGACAGCCAGATCTTCGTCTATGAATCCCCGGCCCATGCCGACAAGCATCCGGACATCCCCCTGCGCGTGGTGATCAACCCCATGATCACCCCCCATTCCCGGGAGCAGGTCTACGACTGGGAAGGGTGTCTTTCGATCCCCGACCTGCGCGGCATGGTCCCGCGGCACCAGGAAGTCCGCGTGCAGGGGCTCGACCGCGACGGCCTGCCGATCGACTACGTGGCGAACGGCTTCGAGGCCCGCATCATCCAGCACGAGTACGACCATCTCAACGGCATCATCTTCCTCGACCGCATGCGCGACCTCCGCACCCTCGGCTACATGGCCGAGTGGGAGGAGCACATGGCGGGCCACGACGGCTGGGATGCCGACGATACTGCCATTGGCTGATCCGTGGCGCGCGAGCTGGTAATCCTGTGGGCCGGGCGGCACCACCGCTCCGGCTGGGAAGACATCTGTTCAACCTACCGGCGCAAGATTTCCCACATGGCCACGGTGCGGGACGTGCCGGTCCGCGCGCGGGCGGCTTCCGAGGACCCCCAGCGGATGCGCGTCGAGGGCCAGGCCCTGCTCGCGGCGCTGCCCCGGCCGTCGTGGCCGATCGCCCTCGACAGCCGGGGGGAAACCGTTGATTCCTCGCAACTTGCCGAGCGCCTCGGCCGTATCAAGGCCGAGTGGCCGCACCCCGTGGTCTTCCTGATCGGCTCGGATCTCGGTCTCGATCCGGCGGTCCTCCAGGAGGCGCGGTGGACCCTGTCGCTGGGTCGGCTGACCCTGTCGCACGAGTTGGCGCGGGTTGTGCTCTATGAGCAACTCTTTCGGACCCTCACGATCGAGGCTGGAATGAGCTATCATCGCGAGCCCTTGTAAGAGCCTGTTGTGCTGGAAGAAGAGTTGAAAGGAGACCGCAAGAGTGGCCAAGACACAGAAGGCCAAGACGGCCCCCACGGCTGACGTTGTTCCTCAGGACCAGGGCCAGTACGATGCCCTGCGCGTCCGGCTGCTGGAGCAGCGGCGCGAGATGGACGCGATGTACAACCAGGACGTCAAGGCCGGTCAGGAATCGGCCGACGACGGCACCGAGGACATCGTCGACCGGGCGAACAACCACTACAACCGGGAGTTGATGTTCTCCCTGTCGGATTCCGAACGCCAGCGGCTCCTCCAGATCGAGGACGCGCTCCAACGCATGGACAAGGGGAGCTACGGCCGGTGCGCCAACTGTGCCAATGCGATCAACCCCCTGCGTCTCGACGCGGTTCCCTGGACGCGCTTCTGCATCGACTGTCAGGAGCTGGTCGAGCGCGGCATGCTCGAAGCCGAGATGTGATGGCTTGAGCCCCTTTCAGGGCTGAGCCCCTGTCGGGACTGAGCACCTTTTTCAGGAGGGGTGATGACGGCGTCCGTCGACAGCTTCGTCGCCCGTCTCGGGCGCAGCGGATCACAGATCCTCGTGGTCCACGGCGACCTCGTGCTTGCCGAGCCCGCCGCCGTCCGAGCCGCCGAGGCTCTGGCGGCGGCGCATGGGCTTCCCGCGGACCGCGTGGAGGTCCACCGGCATCCGCCGTCGCTCGGCCCCATCCTCCAGGATCTCCGCACCTATTCGCTGTTCGGCGGCGCCAAGGTCATCCTGGCCCTGGACACCGCCATCTTCGCGGACCGCAACGCCGCAGCCGGGCTCATCGACGACGCGGCGGAGGCACTTCCGCTGTCACCGCTCTCCTCCAGGGAGACGCTCGGCTCCCGCGAGCGGCAGGCGGCGTCGCGCCTCGTCCAGGCCCTCCATCTCTTCGACACCGATCCGGCCGCCGGGTCTCCGGAGCGCGTGCTGTCCAGCCTGCCGGCCTGGGCCTTCGAAGGCGACCGCAGCGCCAAGGGCGGACGGGCGCGCGGCAAGAAGCAGGTGGAAGAGCTGCGGTCCGGGCTCGTCGCCCTGCTGGAAGCCGCCGTCAAGGAGGGCATCCAGGGCGTCGGCGTCGGCGATCTCGCGGAGCTTTCCGACGCCGTCCGCGGCGGCCTGCCGGACGGGCACGTCCTGATCCTGGCCGAGCGCTCGGTGGCGAAGGACCACCCGGTCGTCAAGCTGCTCGCGGAGCGCACCGCCGTGCTGGCGGTCGGCTCCGTCGAGGCCGAGCGCGGAGGCTTCCAGGGCCTCGAGCTGCTGGCCGAGGAGATGGAGCGCCAGACCGGCGTGAGCATCGCCTCGGACGCCCTCGCCGAGCTGGCCCGCCGGACCCTGCGCAAGGAGGACTCCCGCAGTAATAAGGGGGCGGGGGGGGCGGGGAAGGACGCCGGCATCGAGGCCGACTCGACGGCGCGGCTCGCGGGCGAGTACCGCAAGCTGGCCGGCCTTATCGGTGAGGGCGTGAAGGAGGGCCGGATCACCCGCCGCCTGGTCGAGCAGAACGTGGAGGACCGCGGCGAGGAGGATGTCTGGCAGCTTCTAGAGGCCGTGGGCATGGGCCGCGCGGCGGAAGCGCTCGACCGCCTGCACCGCCTGCTGACCTCCGCCGACGATCCGCTCGCCGCCCGGCTGACCTTCTTCTCGCTGTTCGCCTCGTTCTGCCGGCAGCTCACCGCGATCCGCGGCATGATGCGCGCCGCCCGCGTGCCGGGCGGGGAGGGCAACTTCGCCCGCTTCAAGGACCGCCTGGCCCCGGTGCTCCAGGGGGAGCTGCCCGGCGGAGGCAAGAATCCGCTCGCCGGGCTTCATCCCTTCCGGCTGTACCGCGCCTATCTGGCAGCCTCGCGCCTCCCCGAGGCGATGCTCGCCCGGCTCCCCTCGGATGTCCTGGAGACCGAGCTGCAACTCAAGGGCGAGAGCAGCCAGGCGGATGCCGCTTTGGCCGACCTGGTGGCCCGGGTAGTGTCTGCGGGGGCGGGGGCGACAGGCCGGAGGCCGTAGGGGCGGCCCCGCCCCTACTCCTGCGGCGGCGGCTCCGACCCCTCTCCAGTCTCCCCCCATTCCCCGTGCTTGCCGCCGCCCCGCCACTCGGGGTCGCGCCGCCCGAACACGTCCAGATGCCGCGGCACCTCCAGGAGCGTCCGGCTCTTGTCCGGGTCGCAGGTGTCGTTCTCGCACTCATAGGTGTAGACGTTCCAGTCGTCCCGCCGGGAGTAGCGGGCGAGAGTCTGGTACGTATTGCAATATCCACACTTGATGGACAGGTTTCGGATGTCGATGTCGTCGCTCATGGGACTCCCCCTTCCTTTGGAATCAGCATCATCCCACTTCTGGTCCGCCTCTTGCAAAGCTTAGGGGACGCCATGAGACGGACTCGTTTTCAGCCCCGGCTTCCCTGGTTGATCGCCGCCACGATCGGAGCTGCCCTGACGGCGGCGCCGCTCCCTGCGGAGGCCCAGACCGAGCCCGCGGCTCCCGTGTTCGAGGTCGAGGAGGAGGTTTCAGTCGGCTACGTGCTGGTGCCCCTGGTCGTCCGTTCGGGCGCGGGGTATTCGGACCGGCTGGACGAGAACGACTTCCGGCTGCTGGTGGACGGCAAGCCGGTCAAGATCGACAGCTTCGAGCGGCGGTCGGAGGCTCCGGCGAGCATCGTCTTTCTCCAGGACGTCTCCGGCAGCATGGAGGGGTCGAGCCTGCAGGCGAGCCAGGAGGCGGTCCGCTTCTTCCTGGACCGCTCGCTCAAGGGCGACGAATTCGCCATCGCGACCTTCGCCAGCGGCGAGCGCACCGTGGACGTGCCCTTCACCTCCGATCTCGCCGTGCTGCGGGAGGCGGTGGACAGCTGGAAGGGCTACGGCACGACCGCTCTCCACGACGCCGTGGCCGCGGTGCCGGCGATCTCGAACGAGGGTCACAACCCGAAGCGGTTCGCCCTGCTGATCACGGATGGAATCGACAACGCGAGCCGCGTCGACCCGGAGGCGGCGCGGGATCTGGTCCGCAAGGCCCAGCTTCCGGTCTACGTGATCGGGCTCGGCTCGGGCAACCCCTTCGAGCTCACCGACAAGGGCAAGAAGGTCTACCGCTACGCCGATGTGCTCAGCCTGCTCGCCGCCACCACCGGCGGGCGCTACCACGCCATCGCGAACAAGACCGAGTTGGAGAAGGCCTTGGCCGCCATTCTTGACGATCTCCGGCACCAGTACGTGCTCGGGTTTCCGACCGGCGAGGGAACCTCGCGGCAGAGAGATGTCAAGGTGGAGGTCAAGTCGGGTGACCGCACCGTGCAGTTCCGGCGCGGCTACAAGGGGCCGCCTCCCGCCAGTCAGGGGAACGGCGGCTGAAACCGCAGGACTCTCATGAGCCTGTCCCAAGAGGGCCGGCTCCCAAGCCAAGGAGGACTTCATGGTCCGCAACAAGCTGTCGTTCGTTACGCTGGGATTGATCGTGGTGCTCTCCGCGCTCTCCGCCACCGGATGCGCCACCAAGAAATACGTCCGCCAGGAAGCCGGTGCGGTCGGTACGAGGGTCGACGGGGTCCAGGGCCAGGTCGAAGAGGCCCAGACCCGCCTCGACACCCACGAGCAGCAGATTGGCGAGACCTCGCGCACGGCCCAGGAGGCCCTGCAGCGCGCCATGGACGCGGGCAAGCTGGCCGAGGGCAAGCTGCTCTATGAGACCGTGCTCACCGACGAGAAGGTGAAGTTCGGCTTCGACACGTCCGACCTCTCGCCGGAGGCCGCGGCGGCTCTCGACGAGTTCGCCGGCCAGCTCACGACGCAGAACAAGAACGTCTACGTCGAGATCCAGGGCCACACGGACAGCGTCGGCTCGGAGAAGTACAACGAGGAGCTGGGCCTGCTGCGGGCCGAGGCGGTCCGCCGCTACCTGAGCCAGCATCACAAGATGCCGCTCCACCGGATGAACGTGATCTCCTACGGGGAGACCGCGGGCGTCTCGGACAACGGCACCCGCGAGGGCCGGTCCCAGAACCGCCGCGTGGCGCTCGTCGTCCTCCAGTAGGAGGTTGATCCCATTCTCCCCTCCCCGTCCCTCCCCTCGCGCGGCGAGGGGAGGGCGGATTGATCCCCTTCTCCCCCTCCCCACCCTCCCGTTCAGCCTAGATTCCTGCGCTCTTCAGCACTTTCCTCAGGGTCGACTCTTCCGTGACTCCCGCGTTCGTGTAGCTCACCTTCCCCGTCTTGTCGATCACGATCAGCGTCGGCAGCGCCAGCACGCCCATCTGGATCGACACCTTGCCCTCCGGATCGAGCAGCACCGGGTAGGGGATCGGCCGGCTCTTCAGGAACGAGCGCACCGTCGCCTCGTCATCGCCCACGTTCGCGGCGAGGAACTGCACCGACTTCCCCTTGTACTCCTTGTGCAGCGACTCGAGGATCTCCGCCTGCCGGTGGCAGGGGATGCACCAGGTGGCCCAGAAGTCCACGACCACGACCCGGCCCCGGAAGTCCTTCGGGCCGATCGTGCGGCCGTCCACCGCCTTCAGGCGGAAGTCCGTGTTGACCGGCGGATTGGCGGCCGAGATCCCGTCCCGGCAGGAGAGAAGAAACAACGAGAAGGCCACGGTGGCCATCAGGACGGACGGGCGGCGGCTGCGGGTGGTGTGCGTCATGGTCATGGCTCCGGAAGGATAGGGTGACCCCAGGGGGTTCCAACCCGGGAACAAGCGAAAAGGGGAGCGGATTCCCGCTCCCCTTCCTGGGACACCGGAGCGGATGCCCGCTCCCCCTCGGATCGATCGCGAGCGAACGTCGTTTCGAGCCTAGCTGCAGCCGCTCGTCGAGCCGCAGTTCAGGCACTTGTAGCAGCTGCCGTTGCGGACCATGATCGAGCCGCAGTCGTGGCAGGGCGGCGCGTCCTGCTGGTAGAGGAAGGTCACCTTGGTCGTCGACTCGGTCACCATCTCCGCGACCGGAACCGATTCGAGACGGCCGCCGCCGAGCAGCGGGATCGCAGGCATCGGCTCGTCGCGCAGGATCACCCCCGCCGCCTCCTTCTGCTCCCGGGTGAGGAACTTCGACGCCAGCCAGCGGAAGATGTAGTCCGTGATCGACTTGGCGATCGGGATCTCCGGGTTCTTGGTGAAGCCCGAGGGCTCGAACCGGGTATGGCTGAACTTGTCCACCAGCGTCTGGAGCGGCACCCCGTACTGGAGCGCGATCGAGATCGACGTGGCGAACGCGTCCATAAGGCCGGAGATGGTCGACCCTTCCTTGGCCATGACCAGGAAGATCTCGCCCGGCTGGCCGTCCTCGTACAGGCCGACGGTCAGGTAGCCCTCGTGCTCGTTGATCTTGAACTTGTGGGTGATCGCGTGGCGCTCGTCCGACAGCTTGCGGCGCACGGCGCGGCGCTCCTGGAGCGGGACGACCGAAGCGGTGGCGGCAGCCATCGCGGAAGCCGTGGCGAGCGCCGTCGGCGACTCGGACTTCTTCGTCGACAGCGGCTGGCTCCGCTTGCAGTTGTCGCGGTAGATCGCCACCGCCTTGAGCCCCATCTCCCAGCCCTCGATATAGGCCTGGAAGATGTCGTCCGGCGTCGAATCCTCGGGCATGTTGATCGTCTTGCTGATCGCGCCCGAGATGAACGGCTGCACCGCGGCCAGCATCTTCTGGTGGCCCTTGTAGTGGATGGAGCGCGAGCCCAGGGCCGGCTTGATGGCGCAGTCGAAGACCGCGAGGTGCTCTTCCTTGAGGAAGGGCGCGCCCTCGATCGTGTCGTTCTCGTCGATGAACTCGACGACGGCGCGGATCTCCTCCTTGTCGTAACCCAGGCGCTTGAGGGCGATCGGGACCGTGTTGTTCACGATCTTGATCATGCCGCCGCCGACCAGCTTCTTGTACTTGACGAGCGCGATGTCCGGCTCGACGCCGGTGGTGTCGCAGTCCATCATGAAGGCGATCGTGCCGGTGGGCGCGAGCACCGAGATCTGGCTGTTGCGCAGGCCGGCGCGTTCGCCGAGCTCCACGGTCTCGTCCCAGGACTGGCGGGCGGCCTGGAGGATCTCCAGCGGCACGTGGGCCGTGTTGATCCGCTTGACCGCGTCGCGGTGCTTGCGCATCACCCGCGTCATGGGGGCGCGGTTCGTCTCGAACTCCTGGAACGGCCCCATGGCCTCGGCGATCCGGCCGGACTGGGCGTAGGAGGCGCCGCTCATGAGCGCCGTGATCCCCGCCGCGTAGTCGCGGCCGGCTTCGGCGTCGTACGGCACGCCGCGCGCCATGAGCAGGGCGCCGAGGTTGGCGTAGCCGATGCCCAGCGGGCGGAACTTGTGCGAGTTGGCCTCGATCCTCGGCGTCGGGTAGCTCGCATTGCCGACGAGCACCTCCATGGCCGAGATCACCACCTCGCAGGTGTGGCGGAAGCTGTCCACGTCGAATCCGGCGTCGGCATCGTAGAACTTCATCAGGTTGAGCGACGCCAGGTTGCACGCCGTGTCGTCGAGAAACATGTACTCGGAGCACGGGTTGCTGGCGTTGATCCGGTCCGTGGCGGCGCAGGTGTGCCAGTCGTTGATCGTGGTGTCGTACTGCATCCCGGGATCGCCGCAGACCCAGGCGGCCTCGGACATCGTCCGCATCAGCTCGCGGGCCTTGAAGGTGCCCATGGGCTTGTGGTCGCCGGTCCGGGCGCGGCTCTGCCACTCGCCGTTCTTGAGGACGGCGTTCATGAAGTCGTCGGTCACCCGCACGGAGTGGTTGGCGTTCTGGTAGGCCACGGAGTCGTAGGCGCCGCCGACGACGTTGAAGCTGCCGTTGTAGCCCGCGTCGATCAGGGCCCAGGCCTTGCGCTCCTCGACCTCCTTGCAGCGGATGAACTCCTCGATGTCCGGGTGGTCGACGTCGAGGATGACCATCTTGGCGGCGCGGCGGGTCTTGCCGCCGCTCTTGATGACGCCCGCGAAGGCGTCGAAGCCGCGCATGAAGGAGACCGGTCCGGAGGCCGTGCCGCCGCCCGCCAGCACCTCGCGCGACGAGCGCAGCTTGGAGAGGTTGCTGCCGGTGCCGGAGCCGTACTTGAACAGCATGCCCTCGGTCTTGGCGAGCGTCAGGATGGAGTCCATCGTGTCGTCGACCGAGTTGATGAAGCAGGCCGAGCACTGCGGCCTGGGCTCGATGCCGACGTTGAACCAGACCGGCGAGTTGAAGCAGGCGTGCTGGTAGAGAAGGATGTGGGTCAGCTCGGCGTGGAACGTGTCCGCGTCGTCCGCGGTCGCGAAGTAGCCGCCGTCCCGGCCCCACTCGGCGACCGTGTCGGAGACCCGGGAGATGAGCTGGCGCACGCTGCGCTCGCGCTCCGGCGTGCCGAGCTGGCCGCGGAAGTACTTGCTCACCACCACGTTGGTCGCGGTCTGGGACCAGGCCTTCGGGAACTCGACGCCCTTCTGCTCGAAGACCCGCTCGCCCTTCTCATTGCTGATGATCGCGTCGCGCAGCTCCCATTCGACCGTGTCGAAGGGGCTCGTGCCCGCAGTGGTATAGAAGCGCTGGAAGGTCAGACCCTTCCGGGCAGCGCCGACGCCTTTGGAAAGGCCCTCGGCCGTGGAAACCGACGCTCTGCCGCCCATGCCCTGCTCCTGTACCACCGGTTGGATCATCGCTGTTCTCCTTCTGGGATCTGCTCGGGAAGGTCCGTTGCTCAGTGAGCTTAGAACCACTAGATCTTGTGGTCAAGCCCCCGAATGCACCCAGGTGTAGGCGGAAATCCGGTGGAAAACGAGTGCAAAACCCGGGCCGAGGAAAGCTTTACCACGGCCTGTTTCCCCGTTCGCCCGAGGATCGGAGTGTGCCGGAGACGCGGCGTGTAGAATTTCCAGCATCTCTGGGATGTTGTGGAAAAGACCGGTCGGCCCTGGGACGAATTTCTCCCGGCGCGGCCTGTGTTAATCTCCAGCCTCCCGACCGCTCTGCTTCACCCAGGCGGACACCGACCCAACACTTTTCAGTGAGGGCACCCATGAAGAGGATCGTCCATATCGTGGGAACGGGCACGATCGGAGAGCCTTTGATCGGCCTGTTCACCGATTTCCGCGAGAAGATGGGAATCGATGAGGTCACGTTCCACAAGCGGACGCCGCTGGCCTCCGACCGGTCCCGCCTGCGGCATCTGATGGAGCGCGGCGCGAAGCTGGCGGTCGACGAGGACGTCCGCGGCGAGTTCGAGCGGCTCGGCCACGAGCCGACCTACGACGCCCGCGAGGCGCTGGAGCGCGCCACCGTGGTGCTCGACTGCACCCCGGCCGGCAACGAGAACAAGGAGCGGATCTACGAGGGCATCACCGGCCCCAAGGGATTCCTCGCGCAGGGCAGCGAGTTCGGCTTCGGCAAGCCCTACGCCCGCGGCGTCAACGACGAGACCCTGATCGCCGGCGAGGACCGCTACCTCCAGATCGTCTCCTGCAACACGCACAACATCGCGACGCTCATCAAGACCGTCTGCGACGAGGGGCCGGACCAGGAGTACTGCCTGCGCAAGGGCACCTTCGTCTGCATGCGGCGGGCGAACGACATCTCGGCGGCGGACGGCTTCGTGCCGGCCCCGAACGTCGGCAAGCACGACGACCCCGAGTTCGGCACCCACCACGCCCGCGACGCCCACCACGTGTTCGAGACCCTGGACAAGCGGCTCAACCTGTTCTCCAGCGCGGTCAAGCTCAACACCCAGTACATGCACTCCATCTGGTTCAACCTGGAGCTGACCCGGGACATGGCGCTCGACGAGATCAAGAACCGCCTGAAGGAGAACCCCCGGGTGGCGGTCACGGACAAGCGCTACGCCAACCTGATCTTCAGCTTCGGCCGCGATCACGGGTACTACGGACGCATCCTGTCGCAGACCGTGATCGTGCTGCCGACGGTCACCGTCCGCAACAACCGCGAGGTGTACGGCTTCTGTTTCACCCCCCAGGACGGCAACTCCCTGCTGTCGTCGGTCGCCGCCACCCTGTGGCTGATCGATTCCGACTGGGAGAGCGTGCAGAATCGCCTCGCCCCGCTCCGCCGCTGGCTGTACCGGGAGATCTGAGCCCGCAGTTGCAGCGCCCCGGCGGCGATTGGGGGTCAACCCCATTCCTGGCGGGGCGCGCCTCTCTTCGACATGCCTCACGTACGACCCATCGAGCTGCGCATCGGCGACCTGACGATCGAAGGCGGCTCCCGCGCCGGCGACGAGAGCTGGTTCCGCGTCCATCCTCCGGGCCTCGCCCTGGACACCGGCCGGGGAGCGATGCAGCTCGCCGGTGCGAACGACGTTTTCCTGAGCCACGGCCATCTCGATCACGCGCTCGGCCTTCCCTATGTGCTGTCCCAGCGCTCGCTCCACCACGCCGAGCACACGCGGGTGTTCTGTCCCGAGGAGACGGCCGAGGATCTACGGCTGCTGGTGACCGCGGCCGAGCGCCTGGAGCGCACCCACTATCGGTATGACATCATTCCTATGAAGGCGGGAGACCGGGTGTCGGTGGGGAAGGATCTGGCCATGCAGGCGTTCACGGTCGACCATGTGGTCCCTTCGTTGGGATACCACCTGTTCCGCGGCCGGCGCCGGCTGGCTCCGGAGTACGCCGGTCTCCCCCCGGAGGAGCTGATCGCCTTGCGCAGGCAGGGTGTCGATCCCTCGGAGCAGGTCGAGGAGGTCGCGCTCACCTACTGCGGCGACACCAGCCCGGCCGTGTTCGACCTGGAGCCCCGGATCTTTGACAGCAAGGTTCTGATGCTCGAATGCACCTTCCTGGGCGAGGAGCACCGCGACAAGGGGGAGCGCTTCAAGCACCTCCACATCGGGGACATCGCCGCGCAGGCGGACCGGTTCCGCAACCAGGCGCTGGTCCTGCACCACCTGTCGCGCCGCCACAGCGTGGCCCAGCTCCGCGCCGAGGTCGAGCGCCGGATGCCCGAGCTGGCGCCGCGGGTTCATCTGCTGGTGGAAGCCGAGGACTGAGGCGGCCGGCGGCCAGACGAGGCGAGAAGACGAGGCAAGAGGAAGAGGGAGACTGAGATCGACATGAGAGCGAGACCCCCACAGGGCGGCGGCGGTGGCCGCGGTCAAGGACCGCGGAGGCCCGGGCGCGACGGCCGGCCATGGCAGGGCCGTCCTCACGACAAGGGCGACGGCGCCCCGGTCCACCGGCGGAAGTTCCAGGACCGGGAGCGCCCGGTGAGCCCCCGGCGTCCCGCGTTCCGCCGGGGACCCGAGGAGGAGGCCCCGGCAGCCGAAGCTCCCGCCGCGCCCGCGTCGTCAACTGCGTCCGCTCCGTCGGCGTCTCCGGCCTCGCCCGGCATGCGTCTCATGGGCGTCGAGGAGCTGGAAGTCCGCATCGACAAGCTCGTGGCCGGCGGCGACGGCCTCGCCCGCTGGGAAGGCATCCCCATCTTCGTCCCCCGCTCCGCGCCGGGAGATCTGCTCCGCGTTCTGGTCAACGACCGCCGGCCGGACTACGGCCGCGCCGAGATCCTGGAGATCCTGGAGCCCGGTCCTTCGCGGCGTCCCGATCCCTACCCCGAGCTGTCCGCGACCGGCATCTGCGATCTCCAGCACATCCACGACGACGTCCAGCCGCTGCTCAAGGCCGGCGCCGTGAGCGAGACGCTCCAGAGGATCGGCGGCGTCAGCCTTGCCGGAGACACGGAGATCCTGACCGGCGAGCCCTGGGGTTACCGGCTCCGCACGCAGGTCCACACCGAGATCGATCGGGTGGCCGGCGGCGTGCGCGTGGGCTACTACGCCCGCGGCACGAAGGATCTCGTGTCCGTCTCGCACTGCGCCCTCCTGGTCCCCGAGCTCAACGAGCTGCTGCAGTCCCTGGCGCCCCGCCTCGGTCCCGGCAGCCCGAACCGGATCGACCTGGCGGTCGGCGACGACGGCGTCACCGTCTCGCCCACCATTGAGGGCCTGCCGCACGGCGAGGTCTCCCTCCAGGTGGGCGAGCTGTCCTACTTCTACGACGCCCGCTCCTTCTTCCAGGGGCACCGGGGCCTGCTCTCCAGGCTCGTCGAGAGGGTGGTGGGGGAGTGGCAGGGCGACCTGGCCTACGATCTCTACGGCGGCGTGGGTCTGTTCACGCTCCCCCTGGCGCAGCGCTACCGCAAGGTGGTGACGGTCGAAGGGGACACGGTCTCCGCCCGCTACGCCCGCATGAACGCGCGGCGCAACAAGCTGCCGAACGTCGAGATCGTGGCCCGCGTCGTCGAGGCCTGGATCCACGAGCTGCCCGAGGGCGTCGACCGCGTCGTGGTGGACCCGCCGCGCAGCGGCCTGTCGCCGGCCGTGCCGCGCGCGCTCATGGAACGACGGCCGAAGCGGCTGACCTATGTCTCCTGCCACCCGGCGACCCTTGCGCGCGATCTGCGGCTTCTCGGCCGGGCCTACCGCATCGAAAACGTGACCCTGGTCGACCTCTTCCCGCAGACCGGCCACATGGAAGCCATCGTCCAGATGGCGCTCGAACCGTAACCCGGAGCCTCCCATGCCCAGGCGCTACGAGGATCTTCTCGGCCCGTCCCGCCTGCCGCTGCGTCCCGCCGTCGCCCTGCGCACCACGCTGCGCCGGGGCTACGGCCGGGAGAGCCTGAGAGCCGACCTCCTTGCCGGCATCGTGGTGGGCATCGTGGCCCTGCCGCTCTCCATGGCGCTCGCCGTGGCCTCGGGCGTGGCGCCGCAGTACGGCCTCTACACCGCCATCGTCGCCGGCGCCGTGACCGCCGCCCTGGGAGGATCGAACGTCCAGGTGTCGGGGCCGACCGCGGCTTTCGTGGTGATCCTCGCGCCCATCTCGGCCAAGTTCGGCGTGGGCGGCCTCGTCCTGGCCACGCTCATGGCCGGGTGCATGCTGATCCTCATGGGCGTGCTCCGCCTCGGCGGTCTCATCCAGTTCGTGCCCTATCCGGTGACGACCGGATTCACGGCGGGCATTGCGGTGGTGATCGCCACCCTCCAGCTCAAGGATTTTCTCGGTCTTCAGGTCTCGGCGATGCCGGAGACCTACCTGGAGCGGGTGGCCGTCCTGGCCCGGGCCGTGCCGACGTTCCGCTGGGCCGACCTAGCCGTGGGGGCGTTCACCCTGGCCGTCCTCCTCCTCTGGCCGCGGCTGGTCAAGTCGATTCCGGCGCCGCTCGTGGCCCTGAGCGTGGCCGGAGCCGCCGCCGCCCTCGCCACCCATCTGATTCCCGGCTTCGAGGTGGCCACCATCCGCAGCCGCTTCAGCTACGAGATCGGCGGGCAGATCCTGGCAGGCATCCCCCAGCTTCCGCCCCTGCCGGTCCTGCCGTGGAACCTCCCCGGAGCGGACGGCCAGCCGCTCGGCCTGTCGTTCCCGCTGCTGCGGGCGCTGCTGCCGTCAGCGTTCGCCATCGCCATGCTGGGAGCGATCGAGTCGCTCCTGTCCGCGGTGGTGGCGGACGGCATGACCGGCGGCAGCCACGATCCGGACGCCGAGCTGATGGCCCAGGGCACGGGCAACCTGATCGCGCCGTTCTTCGGCGGGATCGCGGCCACCGGAGCCCTGGCGCGCACGGCCACGAACATCCGGGCGGGAGCCCGCTCGCCCTTCGCCGCGCTCTTCCATTCCGCGTTCGTGCTGCTGTCGGTGCTCCTCCTGGCGCCGGTCCTGGGCTACCTGCCGATGGCCTCGCTCGCCGCGTTGCTCCTGCTGGTCGCGTGGAACATGAGCGAGATCAAGCACTTCGCCCACGCCCTGCGGGTGGCGCCGAGAAGCGACGTCGTCGTCCTGCTGCTGTGCTTCGGACTGACGGTCGTCTTCGACATGGTGGTGTCGGTGACCGTCGGAGTGGTTCTGGCGGCGCTCCTCTTCATGAAGAGGATGGCGGAGGTCTCGGAGGTCCGGCTGGTGGATCAGCACCCCCTGGCGAAGGGCCTGCCCAAGGACGTGCTGGTCTACGAGGTCGCGGGCCCGCTCTTCTTCGGAGCCGCGCAGAAGGCGATGAGCGCGCTCCAGCGCGTCCCCTCCGGAATCAGCGTCGTCCTGCTGGATCTCTCCGCCGTGCCGGTGATGGATGCCACCGGCCTCGTCAGCCTGGAGGCGGCGGTCGAGCGGCTCCAGAAGATGGGAATCTACGTGGTGCTCTCGGGCGTGCAGCGCCAGCCCCTGAAGGTTCTGGCCCGCTCGGGAGTCCACAAGCGCCGGGACCAGATTGCCGTCTACCAGTCCATGGACCGGGCGCTGGCCGAGTCGGCGAGCCGCTCGCGGCTGGGGGCGAGCGCGGGATCGGATAGGATTCAGCCGCAATGATTACGGCGAAGGGAATGATGGCTCCGCATACGCGCACGGTCCTTCTCGACCGGCCCGTCTAGATCCAGCTCCACGCCGGACGCAGGGAACGTGGCTTTCCCCGGAGTCGGCGCCTTGCCGGACGCAGGGAACGCGGCTTTCCCCGGAGCCGGCGTCTTGCCGGCTGGAGGGAAAGGAGCTTTCCCCGGAGTCGGCGTCTTGCCGGATGGAGGGAAGGGAGCTTTCCCCCGAGTCGGCATCTCGCCGGATCGAGGGAAAGAACGCGGCGTGCGCGCGCCGCTGAAATCAACGGTCGGTGGTCGGGCTACTCGTTTTTCAGGGCGATGACCGGATCGATCCGCAAGGCCCGGTTCATCGGAATCCAGGTAGCGACCGCCGCGATGAGACCCAGTGCGAGCGCATTCACCAGATAGGTAGCCGGATCAAGAGCATTCACCTGATAGAGCAGGCTGGACAGGAAGCGGCTCAGGGTGAGCGCTCCGAGCAGGCCGAGGGCGATGCCGACGCCCGCCATCTTCAGGCCCTGCCCGAGGATGAGCCGGGCCACGGCCCTGGGGTCGGCCCCCAGGGCTGCGCGCAGGCCGATCTCCCGCGTGCGCTGGCTCACGTTGTAGGACATCACGCCGTAGATGCCGACCGCGGCCAGCAGCAGGGCCACGACGGAGAAGGTTCCGAAGAGGAGGCCCCAGAGCCGGGCGTGCCAGAGGGACTTGTCGACGATCTGCTCCATGGTCTGGACATCCTCCACGAGCAGCTCCGGCGAGACCGAGCTCACCGCCGACCTGGCGGCCGCGGCGATTCCGGTCGGCTCGCCGCGGGTCCGCATCACGAGCGTGAGCGCGTCGAAGGACGGGGACTGGAAGAAGGAGACGTAGACGTCCAGGTCCGTGTCGCTGCTGACGGCCCGGTGCTTGACGTCGCCCACCACGCCGACCACCGTCGACCAGGCCTTCTCCTCGGCCGCCAGGGTGCGCTTGCCGAGGTTGAGTCGCCTGCCCAGCGGGTTCTGTCCGGGCCAGAGGAGCTCGGCGAGCCCCTTGTTGACGATGACCTCCTTCGGCGCGCCGGGCACGGTGGTCCGGTTGTCGAAGAACCGGCCCTGGAGCAGGGGGATCTTCATGGCCTGGAAGTAGGAGGGGCTGATCCGCTGCAGGTTGGTCTGCGGGTTGAGGTCAATCTGCTCCTGCGACTGGCCCTCGGCCGCGAAATCGAGGCGGGTCCAGACCTCTTCCCCGGTCAGCGGGAGACTGGAGTTGGCGCCCGCGGCGACCACGCCCGGCAGCGCCTCCAGCCGGCGATGGACCTCCTGGAAGAGGGCGGCCCGGCCGGGGCGGTCCGTCGCATCGTAGAAGGGCAGCCGGACCTTCAGGGTCAGCAGCCGGTCGGGGCTGAAACCCGGATCGACCTGCCAGAGCTGCACGAGGCTCTTGCCGAGCAGGCCCGCGCCGACGAGAAGGGTCAGGGCGAGGGCGACCTCGGCCACCGCGAACAGGTGCCGCAGACGGCCGCTCTTCCCACCCGTCGATCCGCGGGTCCCTTCCTTGAGGTTCTCCAGCAGGTTGACCCGGACCGCGGGCAGCGCCGGAGCCAGGCCGAACAGCAGGCCCACGAGCACCGAGACTCCGACGGCGAAGGCCAGGACGGTGCCGTCGAGGCCGAGGTCGACCCAGTACGGCACCTGCAGCGACCGGGAGTCGGCGATCACCCGCGCCAGAACCTGCGTCCCCCAGGACGCGATCAGCAGGCCGGCCAGACCGCCGAAGAGGGAGAGGACGACGCTCTCGGTGAGCAGCTGGCGCACGATCCGCGAGCGGCTGGCTCCGAGCGCGGTGCGCACGGACATCTCCCGCTGCCGCGAGGTCGCCCGCGCCAGGAGGAGGTTGGCCACGTTGGAGCAGGCGATCAGCAGGAGGAAGCAGCAGGCGCCCAGGAGAAGCAGCACGGAAGGGCGCAGATCCTTGACCCAGAATTCGGAGAGGGGGATGAGCGACATCCTCACGCCCTCGTTGCTCTCCGGGTATTCGGCGGCCAGCTGGCCCGCGAGCCGGTCCATGTCGGCCTTCGCCTGCTCGCGCGCCTGCTTGAGGGAACCATCCGGCTTCAGGCGGCCGAACACGTTGAGCCCCCGCAGGCTGCGCGGGTTGCCTCCTTCGAGGGGCTCCAGCGGCGTCCAGAGGTCCGACTTGCTCGGAAATTTGAACCCGGGAGGCATCACTCCCACGACGACGTGGCTCCCCCCTTCGACCAGAACCTGCCGGCCGAGGATCTTCGGATCGGAGCCGAAGTGTTTCGACCAGAGATCGTGGCTCAGGATCGCCACCGGCGCGGCTCCGGGCATCGCTTCCTGGGGAAGAAAAACCCGTCCGAGCAAAGGCTCGACGCGCAACGCACCGAAAAGGTTTCGGGTGGCCGTGCTCGCGCCCAGCTTCTCACCGCCGCCGTCCTTGAAGGCGACGTGAACCTCGGACTCGAAGTAGCAGACCAGCTCTTCGAAGGATTTCGTTCTTTCCTTCCAATCGGCGTAGTCGAGCCAGGAGACGCCGAGTTGATTGGGGCCTCGCCACGACTGCGACACCATCAGCCGGTCGGGATCCGAATAGGGAAGCGGCCGCAGAAGAGCGGCATGAACGACTCCGAAGATCGCCGTGGTCGCCCCGATCCCGATTCCCAGGGTCAGGACGAGGACCGCCGTAAACCCGGGACGCTGGAGCAGAAGCCGGCAGGAATACCGGACATCTTGAAGGTAGGTTCGCATGCGTCGATACTACGACTGAACTCACCCCGCAGGTATAGAGCTGACGCCGAGCGGTCCGCCGCCCACCGCGGGAGGGTTGACCGGCTTGACCTCAACATCGCCCGCATCGCCCGCATCGCCCGCATCGTCCGCATCGGCGCGCCACCGTCCCTTGCGCGGCGAACCCGGCGGGTGCTGGGGGGGCTTCGGCAACTCCCTGGGCTTGTTCCTGCTCGTGGCGTCCTGCTCGAAGGAACGAACCGCGGAGCCGGGACGCTGGCCGAGCCGGCCGAGCCGGCCGAGAATCGGGCGGCCTCCTCCGCCGGCCTCAGGCTCAGGGAGACCCGCCGGAGCGTATCTTGTTGAGGCCGTCGCCCTCCATCACGAAGCCGGCCCAGTAGAAGGGTGCGCTCCAGCGCGGGTCGCGCCAGAGGGCGAGTTGGGCCTGCCGCAGCGCCTCCGCCGGCGGCAGGCCGTCGACGAAGAGTCCGGTGTAGAAACGCTCCATGAGGACGGCCGTCGCCCGGTCGTCCACGCTCCAGAGGCTCACGATCACACCGGACGCACCCGCCGAGAGAAAGGCGTGCGTCAACCCCATCGGCGCCTCGCCCCGCAACTCCCGCCCGAGAGCCGTCTGGCAGGCGCTCAGCACGACGAGGTCGTTCGACAGGCGGAGGCCGCGAATGTCCTCGGCCGTGAGCCTTCCCTCCCGATGCCGCCCCTGGCGGTCGAACCGGGAGAGCAGGAGCGCCGACCGCTCCGGGCGCTCCGCGTCGAGCAGCCCGTGCGCGGCCAGATGGGCGACCGACGAGCTCCCCAGCGCGTCGTTCCAGCCCCTCAGGACCGTGTCGCGGCTCGCTTCGAAGCCGGTCGCGGACACCACCTCCGCCTCCGGATCGGCGGCGAGGACGAGCCGCAGCATGTCCGCGACCTCGCGGCCGGCGTCCGGGAGCCGGGGCAGCCTTCCCTCGCCGTCGCCGAAAGGCACCGCTCCCTTGGGCAGCCGGTCGTCCGAATCGCTGGAGACCGGATCTCCCATCGCCGCCAGCAGCAGACTTGGAGACGGCCGGCGCTTCCTGCGGTCCCAAAGGTGCCTCAGCACGGACGCGGAAGGGATCCGCACGACGGCGCTGCTGGCGATCAGCGGGTCCGGCCAGGCCTGTCCTTCATCCTCCCCCGAGGGATCGGGCAGGGCTTCGAAGGGGACCGAATGAAGGATGTCCGGCGCCACGATCAGCAGCCAGCGCTTTCCCCGGATCCGTTCCGCCACGGGCCCCAGAAGCAGGACGGACAGCTCGGCGGCCTGCCGCCCCGCTCTCGAAAGCCCGCCCGGAACGTGGCTCCGCTTCATGGCGGCCAGAAGCCTGCGCGCCGCCTCCCGCAGGGCTCCGCGGCCGGGCAGCTCGACATGGCCGTAGTCGTCCGGGGTGACCCACCAGAGGAAGCTCCGCTCCTCGCCCAACGCGTACTCCAGGAGGATGGATTCCTCGTCCAGCACAGAGGTCTGGATCTCCTCCAGGGTGAGCGTCCCGGCCCCGATCCCCTCGAGATGGATCCCCTCAAGACTGATCCCCTCGAGATTGTCGGCGAGGCTCCTGGCGCGGGACCGCTCGTTGGCCTCCAGGGCCGCGGCGGTCTCTCCGCTCTGCATGAGGAGGTCGATCAGGAGCTCGTAGTCCTCCTGCCGCGACGCCTGGAAGGAGGCCTTGAGGAGGTCGACCATGAAGCCGCCGTCGGTGAGGCGGGAGGGGGAGTCGAAGTCCTGGCCGGTGTCGGAGCGGAGGGATTCGGCCACGCAGAGAGCGCTCTCGACGCGGTCGCGGGCGGAGATCCGGTTACCCCTCGCCAGCTCGGCGCGGGCCATGCCGGCGTAGGACGCGGCCAGCGCCGCCCGGTTGCCGGAGGCGCCGGAAAGCTCCAGGGCCTTCTGAAAAGCCGTCAGCGCCTGCAGGGTCTCCTTCCGGGCCAGGCTCAGCCAGCCCAGGTTGGTCCAGACCGTGGCCTGTCCGGGGATGTCGCCCAGGGATTCGAAGAGGCCGAGTGCCCGCCGGAAGGCGCCCGACGCCGAGTCCAGCTCGCCCCCCTTCTGCCAGGAGAGGCCCATGCCGTTCAGGGTCACGGCCTGGCTCTCCCGGTCGCCGGTCTCCATGGCCAGGCCCAGGGCCTCCTGGAACTGGATCAGCGCGCGCCGGGGAACGTCGAGCCGGTAGTAGGCGTTGCCGAGCTGGGTGAGGGCGACGCTCCGAGCCACCCGACCGTCCTGATCGTCGGCATCCCGGAGATGGTCGAAGGCCTGCGCGTACGAGTCCAGGGCCCGCGGCAGCTCCCCCAGGGTGGCGTAGAGCGTCCCCTGGTCGATGCGCACGATCCCCTGCCTGGACCGGTCGTGCAGGGTTCCCCAGGCCCGGTAGGCCCGGTCGTAGCAGTCCAGCGCCTTCCTCGCATAGCCTCGGAGGTGATCGATCTGGCAGAGCTTGTAGGCGCTGGCGGTCTGTTGTTCGAGAGAGAGGTACAGGAGCCGGCCCTCCTTCAGGTTGAGCGCGTGGACGTGACCGACGGGTGCCGGCACCTGGCGGGGTTCCCGGACCGCTGGAATCGACGAAGCCGGAGCCAGGTCTGGCGAGCCCCACGAAAGAGCGAGGGATTGCGGCCGGCGCGTCAGTCCGGCAAAGCTGAGCGCGACGGCTCCCACAAGGAGCCCGATGGATCTCCAGCGGCGCATGGTTTCGTTCGAAGGACTTCAGACCCGGAAGGAAACAGTCTATACGCACAACCATCGCTTCCGAAAACACGACATGTGCTCATGAATGAAGAACCTGAATCTCTACGCTCTCCACGGATTTGCCGCCGGAAACGGAACGGAAGAGGCGGGGCCTCAGCTCTTCCCAGGATACGTCGCCGTCCTCCTCGCCGCCCTCCGGCATCGCCAGGAAGCGCTCCAGGTCGAGGAGGAGGTCCGGACAGTCGAAGCAGGTTCCCAGGTGGCGCTGGATCCGCGCTGCGCGGCGGGACGGAAGGCGGTGGTCGCGGTAGGCGGTCAGCTCGGAAGGCGACGGGTGCCACCCGGCCCCGGGGCTCAGGCGCTCGTCCCGGTCGACGAGGCGGAGGGCGCGCCGGAGCCGGTCGGCGTTCCTCAACCCCCTCAAAACTCCTCCGCCGTCAGTCGTCGGGGTCCGACAGCTCGAGCTTGAGACGCTTGCGGGCCTGGAAGAGGTGGGCCTTCACGGTGTCGATGGAGATGCCCATGATGACGGCGATCTCCTTGTACTTCCGGTCCTGGCCGTAACGCAGCAGGAAGCAGGTGCGCATCTGGTCCGGCAGCTCCTGAATGGCCTGGCTGAGCGCCTCCGAGCGCTCCCGCTCCAGGACATCCTCCAGGGCTCTGGGCTTGGAGGGAGGCGGCTCGAAGAGCGACGGCTCCCCCTCCTCGTCCTGCCCGCCGGTTTCGATGGAGATTTCCCATCCTTTGCGCTTGACAGCTCCACGTCGACGCAATTCGTTCTGGTACACGTGGTCCGCGATTTCGAACATCCAGGTCTTGAACCCGGAATCGAGGCGGAACGAGGCGATACCTTTGAAGACCCTGATAAAGACATCTTGTGTGAGATCCGAGGCTTCCTCGGTTGAGAAACCGCGCTGGTTGAAGAAATTGCGGACCCGGCGGCCATGCAGCTTGAAGAGGCGCTCGAAGTTGCCCTCGACGTCGCTCCCGGCCTTGATCAGCTCGACAAGGCGTCGGCTGGGGTCTTCTTCAACGGAGGACATCCCTTAAGCTTACCGGAAGGTTCAGGCCAAACCGAGTCCAGGAGATAGAAGAGTCTATTCAACAGGCAGGAGCCGCACGCTGAAGCCCGCCTGCGAAGCGTTGTTGAACAGTCTCTTGTCGAGGGTCCAGAGCTCAGCCTGAAGGTGCTCCGCAAGAGCGAGATAGGCCGCGTCGTACGCCTTTCGGGTCTTGAGACGGATCGCGATCTCGACAGGTCGAACCCGATCCACCAGGAGGTGGGCGATGACCGGAAGCTCCTCGAGCCCACCCAGAAGATCCTTCATGGAGCCTGCCGGGATCTTCTTGTCGTAAGCGAGTTGGGCGACTCCGCTGGCAACCTCGTACCAGAGCAGGACGGGAGCGTGCAGATCCGTCTCGGCCTCGATCCACTCTAGGAAGCGGCGGTGAACCTCGGGCGAGCGCTCATCGCCGCTGATCAAAGCGATGAGGAGGCTCGAATCGATGACGACGCGCAAGCTCAGTGGGTCTCTCGGCCTTCGGGCTCGTCCCGAACCGACCGGACCACCTCGACGGCATCAACGGGAGGAAGCCCTTTCCGGAGAACGGCCAGGCGCTCCAGGGCACGAATAGCCCTGACCTTGCGCTGTTCGGCAAGGGCTGGCTGCGGATCGATTCGTTCACTCCGTTTCAAAGGCTTCTGGGCCATGGCATCGCTCCTTCCTCAATCATGCTTCGGACCCGCCGACAGATCAAGCATCACCCACTGATTTTGATGAAAGAGCGTCGATCCGTTGCCGAAAGTCGGCCTCCAGGGCCGCTTTTTCGGTCTCCGGCAGGAAGGACTGCCGCAGTCCGGCGAGCGAGAAATCGGCCAGCTCGGCGTGGGTATAGCCGAAGGTTTCGTGCAGGCGGAGATACTCGCGGCTGAGCGTGGTGCTGAAGAAGGGCGGATCGTCCGAATTGACGGAGACGGGGACGCCGGCCCGGACCAGGCGGTCGAAGGAGTGGCTGGCCAGGTCCGGAAATACGCCCAGGCAGACGTTGGAGCTTGGACAGACTTCCAGCGGAATGCCCCGGTCCCGCAGCTCGGCGACCAGGGATGGATCCTCCACCGCCCTCACTCCGTGTCCGATCCGCTCGGCGCCGCAGATCTCCAGGGCCGAGCGGATCGCTTCGGGTCCGGCATGCTCTCCGGCGTGCGCCACCCGGTGCAGGCCCTCGCGGGCGGCGGCGGCGAAGTGCTCCCGGAAGGGCTCGTTCGGGCAGCGCGCCTCGAAGCCGGACAGACCGAGCGCCACCACGCCGCGGTCGCGGCCGGCGAGCGCCCATTCCAGGGTGCGGTCCGCGGCCTCGACGCCGACGTTGCGGACGATGTCCGGAATCAGCCGGAGGCGCGAGCCGAAGCGGCGCTCCCCCTCCGCCATCGCCTCGTTCAGCGCGGCCAGGATCTCCTCGCCGTTGCCGCCGTTCGCCAGATGGGTGGAGATCGTGAAGTGGGCCTCGGTGTAGACCACGTTCTGCGCGGCCTGGGTCTCCAGGAAGTCCAGCGCCAGGAGCTGGAAGTCCTCCGGCTCGCGCAGGGCGCGGGAGCAGGTGAGGTAGACCTGGACGAAGTGATCGAAGTCGCGGAAGCGGAACCACTGCCGGAGGCCTTCCTCGTCGTCCGCGGGCAGATCGACTCCGTTGCGCCGCGCCAGCTCGAGGAGCACGCGCGGACGCATGGAGCCCTCCAGGTGGACGTGAAGCTCCACCTTCGGCATGCGCCGGAGAAAGAGCTCGAGGCTCACTTCCCCGCCGCCTCGGGACGGAGACGGAGGCGGAGGCGCTCCAGCACCGTGTCGGGCACCAGGCCGGTGACGTTTCCGCCCAGCGCGTAGACCTCCTTGACCAGGCGGCTCGACAGGTAGCTGTAGTCTTCCTTGGGCATCATGAAGACCGTCTCGACCCGCGGGTTCAGGCGGCGGTTCATGAGCGCCATCTGGAACTCGTACTCGAAATCGGAGACGGCGCGGAGGCCGCGCACCACGGCGCGGGCCCCGATCTTGTCCATGAAGTCGACCAGCAGCCCCGAGAAGCTCTCGACCCGGCAGTCCGAGTAGCCGTCGAGGTGGGAGCGGAGGATCTCGACCCGCTCCTCCACCGTGAACAGCGGCTGCTTCTGATCGTTGCGCAGCACGGCCACCACCACCTCGTCGAACAGGGGGCGGCAGCGCTCGATGATGTCGAGGTGCCCGTTGTGGAGCGGGTCGAACGACCCGGGGTAGACGGCGATCCGCCTGGTCATCGCGCCTCGGACAGGTTGAAGGTGACGACGTTGTAGGCGGCGTCCGTGACGCGCAGCAGGACGAGCCCGCCGGGCTTTCCCGGCTCCACGAGGAGCGTCTCGGTCATGCCGTCGATGAGACCGTCGGCCGAGGGCACCGGCTTCCACTCCTGGGCGTCGACGCTCACCACGGCCTCGCGCAGGGGGCTCGCCGAGTCCCGCACGGTGGCGTGCAGCCGGTTGCCCTGGCGTTCCACCTTCCCGAGGGCCGGCGGAGTGTTGTCGACGACCACCGGGTCGCTCACCCGCTCGGCCGACTGGGCGGTGCCCGGATCGTTCGAGGGCTGGTCGGACGCCCGCAGCCGGAAGCGGTAGACGCCGTCCGGCAGGGAGGTGGCGTCGAAGGAGTAGTAATTGTCCTTGAGCTCGTCGGCCACCCGCATCCAGTCAACGTTGTCAACGTTGGATTCGGCCGGGCGGAAGCCCAGCTCGTACTCCAGGCCGTCCTGGTTGGGGTCGGAGGCGGCCCAGCGAAGGGTGCGGAATCCCTTCTTCCAGAGCTGCTTGGTGCGGCCGTCGTCCTCTTCCGCGGGCTGCCCCACGGTGGAGAAGATGCCGTCGCGGCTGGGATGGGCCGGCTCGAAGACCTGGTTCGCGGGATTGAACGCCGAGGGCACGAGGATCTGCCCGGCTTCCAGAGCCCCGAAGGCGTCGATGCGCGGCACCAGGTTCTCCTGCCGGTAGGACAGCTCGGCCGCATACAGAACCGGCGACGAGGTTCCTTCCAGCTCGGCCTTCCATTGGACATAGCGCCCGCGGGGAAGATCGCTCAGGGAGATCTCCTCTCCCTTCTTCGCCGCGGTCCAGGGCGACCACGTGCGGTCGGCCTCGGCGCTCATGCCGCTCCGGAAGGAGAAGCGGACCGCGCTTCCGCCCGGCGTCTCGCCGCGCCACCGGAAGTTGCCGAAACGGGCGGCCTGGCCGGCGTCGAGCGTCGCGCTGGTGTAGGTGCCGGACGTCTCGCTGCGGGCCGTGATCCGGTAGAGCGCCGCGGCGTTCGTCGTGGCGAACGCCGGACCGGCCTCGGCGTCGCCCGCGAGAAGCGTCACGATCTGGCGCTCGTCCACGTCCTTCTCCAGGAGAAGCCGGCGGTCGGACCAGGTGTAGAGCTTGCCTTCCAGGCCGGTCGCGATCCAGAGGCGGCCCCGGGTCCAGAGGATGTCGTAGACGGTCTCGCTGGGGAAGCTCCAGAGGGTCTCCACCACGCTGTTGGCCGAAATCCGGATCAGCTGGCTGCGCGGGCCGGTGGCGCCGGGCGGACGGGTTCCGGCGGCGGGCGCATCGCCCGCGTCGGCTCCGTCGGCGCCCGCCACCACTACAGCGGTCTCGCCGGCCGGCGCCGCACCCTGCGGAGCCGGCTGCGCAAGATCGACCAGGCTGGACTCGGAAGCCACGACGCCGGCATAGCAGGAGCCGTCCGGCCCCACGGTCAGGGCCACGACCTCGGGCTCGTCGGCGTCATAGAGCGTGCGGACGTTGCCGTCCTTGCCGAGCCGCAGCACCAGGCCCTCGCCGGCCGTGCCCAGCAGGATGTCGCCGTCCGCCAGAACCTTCATGGAACGTAGGTGGGTGTCGTCGCTGTCGTAGAGCACCTCGCCGCGGCCGTTCGCATTCACCTTGAAGAGCTTGCCCTGGGTGCCGGTGGCGACGAGCAGGCCACCGTCCTTCGCCCGTGCCATCGCCCAGATGTAGGTCTCGCCGGGATCGAAGAAGACGTCCGACTTCCCCTTGGCGATGCGGTAGACCTTGCCGCGCGGCGAGGTGCCGGCGAACACGGTGCCGTCGGGATCGACCCAGACCGCGAAGACCTCGGGCTCGGGGGCGGCGAACAGCTCGGAGATGACGCCCTTGCTGTCGATCCGGAGCACCTTGCCGGCGTTGCCCGTGCCCGCCACCCAGGCGTCCGGACCCGTCTGACCCCCTGGATAGCTGGCCGCGGAGAGCAGGAAGGGCTCGCCGACCGACGCCAGGCGCTCGGCCTTCGGCGCCAGGGACATCCTCCCCAGGGAGTCGACGCTCACCCCTTCCAGGGTGCCGGTGAGAAACCCGGCCTGGCTCTGGGTCTGAAAGACGTGCACCTGGGTGGCCGCCGCCGGAGCCGGCGCGACCGCCAGGGTCAGAAGAAGCACAAACGAGACACCGTCAAGGCCGGAAACCTGCGCACGCGATCTCAAATCGAATCCTCCCCAGTTGTCCCGCTCGTTCCACTCGTTCCGACCGTTCCAGCCGCCGCCGGCACCTCTCCGGTCCCCGGGATCGGGTCGCGCCGGCGCACCTCCAGGTCCACCCTCACCAGGCCGTCGATCGGAAACGGCAATTCTTCCTCGTGCTGTTGAGCGATGGTGGCCCGCAGCGGCACGGCGCTCCCGGACGCGGCGGCACTCCAGAGCGACCGGACCGAGCCCGGCAGCCGCGGCATCACCTCGCCGGCCACGGACAGCCCCGGACCGCCGTAGACGCCGAGCACCACCAGCTGCCGCCGCGAGTGCAGCGACCTGAGCAGGTCGAGCACCTGCGGGAAGCTCACGGGATCGGCCGGCTCCAGCGTGAGGCGCGCGCCGTCCGCGCTCGCGCCGTCGCCGATCAGCAGCGAGTACCGGCCGGCCGGCAGATCCTCCGGCAGGTCGATCGACACCGACCGCCGGAACCGCGCGCCGCGGTAGGCGGCGAGGTCGAGGTTGAGGCTCACCTTGTCTCCCGGCCGGACGACGGTCCGGTCCGCGTTCGCTCCCACCAGGGTCGCGGCGCGCGGGCGGGGCGACTGGACGACGTCCACCTGGATGTCCTCGAAGCCCACCTTCTCGATCGCATTCTGGCCGACATAGGAAGCCACCGCCAGCAGGAACGCGGCCGCCTCGCCCGTGGCGCTTTCTCCGTCGAAGCTCTGGCTCACCGTCAGGTCGCCGTACTTCTTGAGGCGGAAGCGGGCCGTGACGTCGAGCCCCTGCGCGCCCGAGGTGTAGGCCGCGGACTCCAATCCCGCCACCATGGTGCTGCCGACCAGCATCGGTGTGAAGAACGGCACGTCCGCGAGCCGCATCTTGAACTCGCTCGTCTTGCCGACCCCGCCGACCCCGACCCCACCGCCGGAGATGCGGATCACCATGGGAACCATGGGCGCGGTCTCGCCGATCCGTCCCTGGATGCCGGCCTTGCGGTCCTGCTCGAAGGCGCCGACCTCGTCGCCGATGTTGGAGATCTTGAAGGACGTGTACTGGCTCGACAGGACGGTCACCACGTCGGCGGTCGCCATCGGGATCTTGATCGGGCCGAGGCCGAGGAACGGATGGCCGAAGGCGAGCACCTGGTCGCCGTAGCGGTCGGTCACCGTGCCGATCGCGGCGAGGCGGAAGTCGCCGTCCACCAGCACCGCTCCGACCGAGCTGCCGAGCGCCAGATCGTTCCCGGTGGTGCCGGGAGGCGCCTGACCGACCGAGCCGCCGGTCACCCCCGCGGTCATGGCAGTCGACCCGAGCGCCTGGCTCAGGAGGCCCCGGGACTGCTCGCCGAACCCGGAGGTCACCCACTGAACGCTCGCCACGGCGTCGTTGACCATCCGCGGGCGGAGCTTCGACAGCTCCTTTTCCAGAAGACCCTCGGGAATCCGGCCCGCGAGCAGGTCGGCGAGCTGGACGGCCGGCAGCGGGGGCAACGGCGGCGCGGTCTCCAGGCCCTGGAGACCGGAGAGTTGGCGCATGGTCGCGATCGGCGTGATGCCCGCGATCGCCTCGTGCGAGAACGGCCAGCTGAAGGCCACGGCTCCGGCGAGCCGGCCGTCGAGGAAGACCGGGCTGCCGCTCATGCCGGACGCGACGCCGCTCCTCTCCAGCCCCTTGCCGGTCAGGCGGGCCAGGATGTAGCTGATGCCCACGACCCCCTGATTGCGCATCACGCCCACGACCTCGACCTCGAAGCGCTCCGGCTCGGAGCCGGAGAACACGGTGAGGCCGTAGCCGCGCTGCCCGGCCGTGACTTCCTCCACGCCGATGGTCGGCAGCTCGGCGGGACCGGTGGTCGGCAACGCGGCGGAGCCGCGATGGCGTTCGATCGGGTGCGTCGGCGGCGGGGGCTGGGTGGACGGAGGGGGGGCCTGGTCAGCCAAGGCCGGCACCGCGAGCCCCGAGAGCAAAAGGAGGCCTGCCAGGGCCCGCTGCGTAGGACCAAACGATCGAGTCATGCTTCCTCTCCATGGGCCGTCCGAAGCGTCACACCGAGTGGCCGGAGCGCCTCCTGCAGCCGATCGACGGGAAATCTCCCTGTCCGTAGAACCACGGCCCCGCCCTTCTCTATTGCCACGAGCGTCGACGGCGGTCCGCCGGGCAGGATGCCGCCGTCCACGACGGCCGCGTCCTCGCCGGCCAGCAGGACCGCGGCCTCCCCGGGATCGACGATCGCCTCCTCGCCGCTCCGGTTGGCGCTCGTCGCGGTCAGCCCGTGCCCGAGGTTTCTCAGCAACCCAAGCAGACCCGCGTGGTCCGGAACCCGGACCGCGAGCGACGCGTCTCCACCCGCAGCCGGAATCGAGTCGGAGACCGTCCGCGCGATGGCCCCGTCAATGGGGACAACCAGCGTGAGCGGTCCCGGCCAGAAGGCGGCGAGAGCCTTCAGTATAGGAAGCGCGGGATCGATCCCCAAATCGGCAAGCTGCTCCGGTCCCGCCACCACCACGGGCAGCGCCTTGCCCGGCGCCCGTCCCTTGATGCGATAGATCGCCTCGACGCCGATCCGGTTCCGGGGATCGGCTCCCAGGCCGTAGCTCGACTCGGTCGGGATCGCCAGAACCCCTCCCCGCCGCAGAAGCTCCCGCAGCGGCTCGACCGGATCGCCGGGACGCCAGAGCGGAGCGGGCGTCTTGCTCGTCACCCGGGCCTACCGCCGCTTTGATTTCGACGTTACGGAAGCCGTAGCAGGCCGCGCGCTGCCCTCGATCAGCTCGCGGGCGTGCGACAGCGAGGTCTGCGTCACCTGGGAGCCGGCGAGCATGCGCGCCACCTCCTCGACCCGGGCGTCGGTCGTCAGGGTTTCCACCGCCACCCGGGTGCGCCCCTTGTCCACCCTCTTGCTGACCTTGAAGTGGACATCCGCGAAAGCGGCAACCTGGGGAAGATGGGTGACCGCGAGGATCTGCCCGCCCTCGGCGAGGCGCTGAAGCTTGCGCCCGAGGGCCGCGGCCTCGGCGCCGCCGATGCCCGTGTCGACCTCGTCGAAGACCAGGCTGGGGCGGGCCTTCTCCCTCTCACCATGGGCGGCGAGTTGGAGAGCGAGGTGGATGCGGGACAGCTCGCCGCCCGAGGCGATGCGGGCGAGCGGACGCGGCTCCTCGCCGGGGTTCGGCGCGAACAGGAAGACCACCTGGTCGACACCGTCGCGGCCGAAGTCCACGGCCACGCCGTCCAGAAGGAGAGGGCTGTCCGAAAGGCGGCGGCGCTCGAGGGCCACGCCGAGCCGGGCGCGGGCGAGCCCGAGATCCTTCAGCTCCTCCTCGATGCGCTTGACGAGGGCCTTGCCCCAGCGCTCGCGGGCCTGCGAGAGCGCCAACGCCGCCTCGCGATAGGTTCCGAGCGCGGCGGCCACGCGCGCCTCCAGCTCGGCGCGGTTCTCGGAGTCGCCTTCGAGCTCGGCCAGCTCGGCCTCGATCTCGGCGCGCCGGGCGAGGACCGCGGCCGTGTCGCCCCCGTGCTTGCGGCACAGGCGCTCGAGAAGGGCCAGCCGCTCCTCAATGGAGTCGAGGCGCGCCGGGTCCGCTTCCAGGCCGTCGAGCCGGTGGCCGACGGCGGCGGCCAGCTCGGCCAGCCGGATGCGCAGCTCCTCCAGCTCGGCTTTCCACGCGGCGGCCTGGGGCTCCCAGGCTTCGACGTCGACGAGGAATCCCTGGCTCCTGGCGACCCTTTCGAGCGCCGAGCCCTCTTCCTCGGAAAGCAGGGAGTGGGCGTTGCCCAGAGCGCGGGTGATCGCCTCGGCGTGGCGGAGCACCTCGCGCTCGGACCGCAGCTCGATCTCCTCGCCGGACTGCACCCGGGCCGCGTCGATCTCGGTGGCGTGGAACCGCAGCAGCTCGATGCGCTCGTGGCGGGCGCGGTTGTCTCCCGCGAGATGCTCCAGGCGCTCGGCGAGGCGTGAATACTGATCGAAAGCGGTCTCCACGCGCTGGCGCAGCGGCTCGCCGTCGACCCCGCCGCTGCGGTCGAGCATCCGCTTCTGAAGCTCGGGCTCGACGAGCCCCATCTCGTCCCGCTGGCCATGGATGCGCAGCAGGTAGGGAGCGAGGTCCGTGAGCAGGCGCAGGGTGGTGGGCTGGTCGTTGACGAAGACCCGGTTGCGGCCGTTGCGGGCGATCTCGCGGCGGATGAGCGCCTCGCTGCCGTCCGCCTCCAGGCCCGCCGCTTCGAGGATCGAGCGCCAGCCGTCGCCGTCCATCTCGAACACGCCGCTGACGGTGAGCGCGTCGGCGTCGCTGCGGATCATCTCGGCGCTGGCGCGGGCTCCCGAAAGGAGGGACAGGGAGTCGACGATGATCGACTTGCCCGCCCCGGTCTCGCCGGAAAGGATGTTCAGCCCGGCCGCCAGGTCGACGGAGGCTTCGGCCATCACGGCCAGATTGCGGACATGGATTTCGTGCAGCAAGCGGTGGTCAGACGATGGTCAGAGGAGGTTGGGATGGACCCCGGGTCTGTCCAGCGGGGCCGGTGGCAGAGCATATCAGAGTGATCGGCCGCATCTCGGAGTCACCTCTCGGAGTCACTTCCTCGGCCCGTTCCAGCAGGTGGAGACGAACTCCGGGTCTTCCTGGGTGCGGCGCTCGAAGCTCAGGAAGTCGTAGTAGCCGCAACGGGCGGTGGCCGGGAAGAGGCGGCAGATGCCGGGCCGGGACTCGTAGACCGTGCAGCTCCGGGTCCGCCGGTCCAGGAAGCGGCACACCGTGCCGTAGATCTCGTCGGGCTGGTGGCGCAGGATCACTTCCCCGGGCTCCTCCCCTTTCTTGGTAAACTTTCGCCGGGCCGCTTCCGTACCCAGGCCGAAATGAGCCGCGAGCCGCTCGACATCGGCCGGCTCGACCGGAATCCTCGGGTAGGAGCAGCAGTAGGCGGGACAACGGTCGCAGTTGTAGAAAACTTTCAGGGCCACACGCCCATTCTACCTTCGGAGACCTCTCTTCATGCGCTCGAAGTCATCCCTGTCGATGTTGTCCGCGCTCCTCGCCGCCGTCGGCGCATGGATTCCCTCCGCGGGATCGGCGGCGGCCCCGGCGGACAACGTCTCCGTACCGGACACCATTCTCGCGCGTCACGTGCCGGAGATCCCGCGCGCGTCCACGGAAGGGCTCCTCCCTTATGAGAACCTGCGGACGGCCAACTTCGCGGACTGGCACCCCACCGAACGGCGGATGCTGATCCGGACCCGCTTTGCGGAAAGCGTCCAGCTGCACGAGGTGGCCATGCCTCTCGGCGCCAGGACGCAGCTGACGTTCTACCGCGAGCCGGTCACCGACGCGGCCTACCGGCCCGGCCGTCCTGACCAGATCGTCTTTTCCCTGAACGAGGGCGGGGCCGAGAACTTTCAGCTCCTCCTTCTCGACCGCGCCACGGGCAAGGCGCGCCGGCTCACGGACGGCAAGAGCCGCAATGTGGACGCGGCGTGGTCGCCGGACGGCAAGCTGCTCGCCTATGCGAACAACTCCCGCAACGGCCGCGACTTCGACCTCTACGTGAACGACCTGTCCGCCGCGGGCGAGCGGCGCGTCGCCGAGCTCGAGGGCGGCTGGTCGATCCAGGACTGGAGCCCGGACGGCAAGCGCATCCTCCTCAGCGAGGCGATCTCGGCCAACGAGAGCTACCTGCACTGGGCCGACGTGGCCGCCGGCAAGATCCACACGCTGACGCCGCGCCGGGCCGCCGGTGCGGAACCGGTCTCCTACCAGGACGCGGTATGGGCGAAGGATGGCAAGTCCGTGCTGGCCACGACCGACCTCGGCAGCGAGCTCCTCCGCCTGGTGCGGCTCGACCTCGACGGCGGCCTTGATGGAAGTAAGACCACGCCCCTGTCGGCCGACAGCCTGCGCTGGGACGTCGAGTCGCTCGCCCTGTCGGACGACGGCGCCCTCGCCGCCTACATGGTGAACGAGGACGGCTACAGCCGTCTCCACCTGCTGGACCTGCGCACCGGCAAGGAGCTGCCGTCTCCGGAGACCCCGCAGACCCCGCGCGGCGTCGCGTTAGGCCTCGCCTTCCGCCCCGGCTCGCATGAGATCGGGTTCGGCATGTCGTGGGCCCGCGCCGCGCTGGACGTCTACAGCTACGACGCCGACTCCCGCCGGCTGGACCGCTGGACCGCGAGCGAGGTCGGGGGCCTCAACACCGCCTCGTTCCCCGTGCCCGACCTGGTCCGTTTCAAGAGCTTCGACGGCCGCGAGATCCCGGCGTTCGTCTACCATCCGCCGGCCGACCGCTTCCCGGGACGCCGGCCGGTCTACATCGACATCCACGGCGGTCCCGAGGATCAGGCGCGGCCGGGGTTCAAGGGCAGCAACAACTACTTCATGACCGAGATGGGGATCGCCCAGATCGTGCCCAACGTCCGCGGCTCCTCCGGCTACGGCAAGAGCTATCTCAAGCTGGACAACAACGAGAAGCGCGAGGATTCCGTCAAGGACATCGGCGCCCTTCTGGACTGGATCGCGACCCAGCCGGACCTCGACCCCTCCCGGGTCATGGTCGGCGGCGGCTCGTACGGCGGCTACATGGTGCTCGCCTCCCTCGTCCACTACAGCGACCGGCTGCGCTGCGCCTTCGATTCGGTCGGCATCAGCGACTTCGTGACCTTCCTGGAGAACACGAGCGAGTACCGGCGCGACCTGCGGCGCGTCGAGTACGGGGACGAGCGCGACCCCAGGATGCGGGAGTTCCTCCTGAAGATCGCGCCGGCCCGCCGGGTGGACCGCATCAGCAAGCCGCTGCTGGTGACCCAGGGCGCGAACGACCCGCGCGTTCCGCTCTCCGAGTCGGACCAGATCGTCGCCGCGCTGGAGCGCAAGGGGGTACCGGTCTGGTACCTGGTGGGCAAGGACGAGGGGCACGGCTTCCAGAAGAAGAGCAACACCGACTACCAGCGGATCGTGCTGGTCCGGTTCCTGGAGGAGTTCCTGCTGGGGGATGGTCCGGCCGGGACGGCGGCCCCGGCGGCGGGATCGCGGTAGACCGGGGGCAACCACAAGGGTTGCCCCTACATGTTTCGACGCCTGTCCTTCGTAGGGGCAACCCTTGTGGTTGCCCTCTTTCGGATTGTCGCCTACTCGGCGGCCGAATAGACCGCGACGCGGTTGCGTCCGCTCCTCTTCGACAGGAGCAGGGCGTTGTCCGCGGCGTGGTAGAGATCCTGCGAGCCAGCCATGCGCTCGGTGAGCTGGGCCACGCCGAAGCTGCAGCTCAGGGAGATCTTGAGGTCGCCGTAGCGATGGTCCAGATCGAGGATCCGGTCGCGCAGCTTGTTGGCCAGCAGCTCGGCCTGGGGCGCGGTGGTCTCGGGGGAGAGGATCACGAACTCGTCGCCGCCGACCCGGGCCAGGGTCTGCTCCGGCCGGATCAGCTCCTTGGCCAGACCGGCCACCTGCTTGAGGGCGAAGTCGCCGCAGAGGTGGCCGTAGGTGTCGTTGATGCGCTTGAACTCGTCGAGGTCGAAGATCATCAGCGACAGCGGCCGGGAGTGGCGCACGGCGCGGGCGAGCTCGCGCTGGACCTCCTCCTCGAACTTCCGCTTGTTGTAGATCTCGGTCAGGCCGTCCAGCGACACGAGCTCGTAGATCGCCATGTGGTAGGCGCTCTCGACGTCCTGCTCGTGGAGGAACTTGAAGTGGACCGCCGCGGTCTGGAAGCGGTCGCCGGTCTTGAGCACCGTCCGCCCGTGGATGGCCTGGCCGTTGACGTAGGTGCCGTTGGTGCTCCCGAGATCCTCCAGGGTCACCACCGAGCCGACGTACCGCAGCCGGGCGTGCTTGCGGGAGATCGACATGACCTCCGGCAGGCTGATCGCCACCGAGCTGGACCGGCCGATCTCCAGGGTAGCGCCCGGCGAAAGGCGATAGCGCGAGCCCAGCCGCTGGCCCTCGGGGTGCGCGATCAGGATGATGTCGGCTTCGGACTCGCCCGTCGGCACCAGGCCGCGCACCACCCGTTCCCGGGTCGCGGTCTGGAACGTCTGGGTGAGACCGCTCTCCTGCAGGGACGATGCATCGACCCCGTCCGTGTCGCTTTCGCCACGGTCGAGCTTCTGAAAGGTATCCGAACGATGACGCTCGTCCATAAGGGGATGCGGTTCGCTTTCTCTACGTTTCAATCAAAGGTATCACGTCAACGGCCGGACAGCATCGCGCGCAGCACGTGGCGCGCGACCTCGGGATTCTCCCGCAACCGGCGCATCGAGTAGGGGTACCAGTCCCTGCCGTAGGGCACATAGACCCGCAGCCGGTTTCCGCCGGCGATCAGGACCCGCCGAAGCTCCTCGTCGACCCCCAGAAGCATCTGGAACTCGTACTGCTCGCGGGTCAGGCCGTGCTTGTCGATCAGCCCCGAGGCGCGGCAGGCGAGGTATTCGTCGTGGGTGGCGATCGCCGGGTAGACCCCGTTCTCGATCAGCTTTTCCAGACCCCGGACGAAATTCGCGCGCACGGTGTCGTAGCCCTTCCAGGCCACCGTCCGCGGCTCGACATAGATGCCCTTGCAAAGGCGGATGTTCGCGCCCTGTTTCGGCAAGGCCTCGATGTCGGAGAACGTGCGCCGCATGTAGGCCTGGAGCACCACGCCGACGTTGCCGTACCGGCCGTGCATCTCGTGATAGATGCGCAGCGTGGCGTCCGTCGTCGTGTTGTCTTCCATGTCGATGCGCACGAAGTTGCCGTGCTGCTTGGCCGTGGACACGATGCGGTCGACGTTGTCGCGGCAGAAGGACTCGTCGATCTTCAGACCCAGCATGGTCAGCTTGATGGAGACGTTGGCGTCCAGACCCTCGCGCTCGATGGCTTCGAAGACCCGGACGTACTCCTCCACCGCCGCGGTGGCCTTCCCCTTCTCCTGGACCTCTTCGCCGAGCACGTCGAGCGTGGCCATCGCTCCCTGCCGGTTGAGGTCGCGGACCACGCGCACGGCATCGGACAGGGCCTCTCCCGCCACGTAGCGGGAGGCCACGCGGCGGACGATCGGCTTGGGTACTGCGGGCAGACCGGTGACCAGCAGACGATTGAACAGGCTCATGTCGGCAGCTCTCTCTCCCCTTCGTCCGTCGTCCGCCTGCTCTCAGGAGACCTGAACGGGCTCGAGCGCCGTCATGGAGACGGCCGCCGGCTCGTCCACCACCCAGCGCACCGACTTCGAGCACGGGCAGGAGCCGCCGACCCTCCGCAGCGTCGGCATGCGGCCCGCGGCCTGCTCCCGGGTCGTCTCGCCCCGCGCCACCTGCGTCAGCGCCAGCACATAGTCCATGTAGTCGTGGCCGGCGCGGTAGGAGTCCGGGAGATGCCCTTCCAGGTGGCGCAGATAGGCGCCGAGGTCGGTGAAGGTCTCGCCCGCGAAGCCCGTCATGCTGAACGAAGGCACGCCGCGGCGGCGGAAGAAGTCGGAATGCGGCATGTGCACCAGATCCTCGCGCCGCACGCCGTCCACGGTCTCGCCGGCCAGGATCCGGTCGAGGCCCAGCTCCGCCTCGCTGTTGGTCAGGGCGGGAACCCGGGCGCGCAGGTAGCGCAGGTTCAGATCGCGCACCAGCTTCTCGACCTCTTCGTAGTACTGGCCCTGCGCCTCGGCGTTCTTCATCGGCTTCAGGCCGTAGCGCACGTTCGTGCCGCCGCCGCGCTCGTCGCCGAACATCTCGAGGCCCCGCGGCAGCCACTTGTTGATCGCCCGCTGGAGCATGTCCACGCTGATCAGCCCCTCACCCTTGGCGGCCTGCATGACCCAGCGCCGCATCGGCACCACGCCCGCGGCCAGGTGGAAGGCCTCCTCGCGCAGCATCTGGGGCATGCTCTCGGCCATCGGCTGGTAGGCGCTGCTCTTCTGCATGGCGAGCTGGTACTTGCCCACCCGGTCGATCAGCGCGCAGAACACCACGTTGTCGATGAAGGAGTCGAAGTCGATGTTGAAGGCGCCCAGGAGGTGGGAGCCGGTGTTCATCGACAGGATGCCCTCGATCATGTCCGAGGCCGATTCCTTGGACACCGAGCTCCAGTCGTCCTCGACGAGGAGGTGGAGCATCTGGTACCCGTGGCGCAGCTCCTCGGCCATCATCCGCAGGATCCAGAACTGCTCTTCCTCGTTCTGGGCGCGCGCCAGGGTCAGCCGGTGCTGCTGGATCGAGCCGAACTCGGTCGAGGCCTGGGCGCGGATCGCGTTGTAGAGATGATGCGCGGGCTCGGGAGCCATGTCCCCCGCCTTGGTAAACTTCGGCTTCCCCTTCAGGTCGCCGCATTCGATCTCGGTGCACATGCCGAGCTCGCGGTAGGCGCACAGCTCGAACTGGGGCTCCCGGGGAAATGCCTTCTCCCAGTTGTCCAGCAGGAACTCGTAGTCGGGGAGATAGGCGTCCTTCCACTTGAGGACGGCCTCGTGGAAGTTCTTCGGCAGGACGGTGGTCTTGAGGCTCATCTCTACATCTCTCCTCAGTATTTACAGCCGGGTCCGGTCTCTAAAGAGAGCGGACGAACGGCCTCAAGGTCGATGGCTCGAAGCCAAGGGCGCTGAAGAAGCTGCGAATGTCGCCCATGTCTTCGTCTACCAGGGTCTGGACGCTGCGGGCCCCCTGACGCCGGAAGTAGTCGAGCATGCCCTCGGCCAGACGCCGGCCGATGGCCTTGCCGCGGGTCTCGGGGTCGACGCCGAGGTGCTCGATCCAGCCGGTCGGCTCCTCGATGCCGAACTCTCCGGAGCGCATCTCGCCGAGCATGAAGCCGACGGCGCGGCCGTCAAGCTCGGCGATCAACGAGGCTTCAGGGTCCCGCCGAAGGTAATAACCAACCCGGCGCTCCCAGATTTCCGGCCTGTACCGGCCGCTGATCTTTTCATCAATGCCGACGATGGCGCTGATGTCGAGGTCGTCGACCGGGCGGACGCGGATTTCGCTTGACGTTTCAGTCATTTCTGGTTTTCCTGTTCCATCTCCGTGGGAAACCGCGGCAGCGGCGGAGTCGATTCTATCGTATCGCCGGCGCATCCGGGACCGTGTCCAACCGGCCGGCCTAGCGCCTGAACCGGGCGCCGATTCCGCGCATCCGGTCGAGCAGCAGGCCCAGCGCTCCGCGCCGTGCCGGAGCCAGGACGGCCTGCGCGGCCGCCTGTCCCAGGGCCTGTTGCATCAGGCCGCGGATGCAGCCCAGCTCGAGGAGAATCCGGCCGACCCGGTCCCACTGGCCCAGGCGGCGGTTGAGCAGGATGGCCCGGCTGAGCAGGCGGGCCGCCTCCTCGGAGCGCCCCTGGGCGGTGCGCAGCGCGGCCTTCCTCTCCAGGAGGCAGGCCTTCTCCAGGCGGTCCCCGGTGCCGTGCAGCAGATGAGTCTCGGCGCGCCGCAGGGCGTCCTCCGCGGCGCGCAGGTCGCCGGAGGCCCGGCGGATGTCGGCCACCGCGCTCCATCCCCGCGCCGCCAGCTCCTCCACCAGGGCCTTCGGATGCAGCCCGGTGTCGATCCGGGCGGTGAGCGCCACCGACAGGGACGCATAGCGGTCCGCCTCCTTGAGATCGGACGCCGACCGCGCACGGTCGAGCATCAGCTCGCAGACGCCCCACGTGTGGAACCGCGCGTCGGCCTTCGCCGCCTCGAGCCAGCTCCGGGACGGCAGCGCTTCCAGCTCCGCCAGGTGGCGGCCGGCCTCGGCGCGCTCGCCCTGCAGCCCGAGGCGGGCGCGGCGGACGCGGTCGAAGACCCGCCCCATCACCCCGTCGTAGGAGAAGCGGTCCGACAGCTCCGTCCGCTCCTCCAGGCCGAGATGCCAGAACACCGAGGTGACCTCCCGGCAGCGGGAGCATCCCTGCAGAAGATGCAGGATCACGTTGCGGGATTCCCGCTGGGACAACCGGCCCAGCATGAAATCCTCCAGCTCCACCCGGGGAGGGTGGACACCGGTCACGGGATCGGCATCAAGCTCGGCGTCAAACAGGATCGACATGCCTCGATTGTACCCTTTTTCCACGATGACACCCGCAGGATACTCGCCTGATACCCGCCGAATACTCGCCAGACACCGTGCTCCGGCTTGTTCCAAAACTTGAAGGAATGCCGGTTTTTCCCGACCGTCCTACCGCGCCCCTACCTCGCTGCAACCGCCTGGGCCTGGGCCGCGCCCTCGACGTGCTCGTGGGCGTGGTAGCTGCTGCGCACGAGCGGTCCGGACTCGCAATGAGCGAAGCCGATCGACAGCGCATACTCCTTGTAGCCGGCGAACTCGTCGGGATGCACCCAGCGGGCCACGGGCAGGTGCTTCGGCGTGGGCTGGAGATACTGGCCCAGGGTCATGATCTCCACGCCGGCGCTGCGGATGTCGCGGATCGTCGAATGGACCTCGTCCGGCGTCTCCCCGAGACCCAGCATGATGCCCGTCTTGATCCGTCCCCGGTAGCCGCGCTGGTTGTCCCCGTTTCCCACGCCGCCCCCGTTGCGGCCGTTCTCCGCCTTGCGGCGGGCGGCCTCGGCCAGCAGAGACAGGCTGCGGTCGTAGCGGCTGCCCGGCCGCGCCTGGCGGTACATCCGCGGCACGGTCTCCATGTTGTGCGAAAACACTTCCGGCGCCGCCGGCAGGATCACGTCCAGGGCGTCCGGCACGCCGCGGAAGTCCGGAGTCAGCACCTCGACCGCGGCCGAGGGGTTGCGCGCATGGATCGCCCGGATGACGCGCGCAAAATGACCGGCGCCGCCGTCGGGAAGATCGTCGCGGTCGACGGAGGTGACCACCGCGTGGCGGAGGCCCATGACCTCCACCGCCTCGGCGACATGCTCGGGCTCGGCGGGGTCGACCCCGGCCTGGGGCCTTCCCGACGTCACCGCGCAGAAGCCGCAGCGCCGGGTGCAGACGTCCCCGAGGATCATGAAGGTGGCCGTGCCGTGCTCACCCCAGCACTCGTAGATATTGGGACAACGGGCCTCCTGGCATACCGTATGTAGATTCAGACGGTCGATGAGACCCCGCACCTTGTGGTATGAAGCGGGCGTCGCCAGCTTGATGCGCAGCCATTCGGGCCGGGCTTCCCGGCGAGGGGCGGCTCCATTCTCCTGCCGGCCGATCTGGATTAGAGTCTCGCTCATGATCGATAGTGTATCCCGGGACGGGGATGGCATGAACCGTGCTACGGCTCCTGTTTCGTGAGAGACGTCATTCGTAGCGGACGCTGGATCATGGCGGTCTGGCCGGCAGCAGGACGTATCTTTTCGAGGGAGTCAGCCATGAACCGCCAGCTCTGTGCCGCAGTCGTCTGTGCCCTCTTTCTTTTTAACCTGATCCCGGCATCGCCCGCGAGTGCCGGAGTGCTTTCGGGAAATTGCCGGCTCGCCGAGCAGCCCGCCGCGACCCTGCTCTATCCCTACTTCGAGGTCGAGCCGGACCGCGCCGACGGCGCCACCACTCTCATCTCGATCAACAACGCATCCTCGCGTCCGATTCTTTCCCGGGTGGTCGTGTGGACCGACTGGGGGGTTCCGACGCTCGCCTTCGACGTCTACCTGACCGGGTATGACGTGCAGAGCCTGAACGTCCGCGATCTCCTGCGGGGCCAGATTCCGGGCACGGGCGTGAGCCTGAGCCCGAACGGTCCGCTCTCGGACGAAGGCTCGGCCTTCCCCGGCTGCAGCGCCCCGGCGACGAGCGCCTCCGCTCCCGCCACCGTGGTGGACGCCCCCTATCTCCTGGCGGCGCACACCGGACGGCCTCTTCCGGGCCCGACGCCGGGCCAGTGCCTCGGCAGCGCCGCGAAGGCGGCGGATGGCTCCAGGCTGGCCACGGGCTACATCACCGTCGACGTGGTCAACCGCTGCTCGGCCCCCTCCGTGGGCAAGACCGCGAACACGCCCGCCGATCCGGCCTACTTCGCGAAGGGCGGCACCGGCCTCGCGGCCAACCACAACGTGCTGTGGGGCGAGTACTTCTACCTCAACCCGAGCAAGAACCAGTCGGACAGCCAGACCGCGGTCCACATCGTGGCCGACTCCGACGCCTTCACCGGCGGCGACTACACCTTCTACGGCCGCTACGTCGGCTACGATTCCCGCGACGACCGCGTCCCGCTTTCGAGCCTCTACTACGTCCGCTACTTCTACGGCGGTCCGTTCTCGGGCGGCAGCAATCTCGTGGTCTGGCGCGACACCCGCTCGGCGGCCACCACCGCCCGCTCCTGCGACGGCCTTCCCAGCTGGGCTCCGCTCGGCGAGTTCCAGCTCGTCGCCTTCGACGAAGAGGAGAACCCGACCGAGCTCCCGGACAGCCACGCCTTTCCCCTCGCCTCGCAGAAGGTCCGCGTGGGGAGCGAAAACCTCGCGGTCACCGATACCTTCGGCTGGATGATGATCGACCTCTGGCACCCCGACGCCACCCACGCTCAGGGCTGGGTCGGAGTCATCATGAACGCCGAGGGCCGGTTCTCGGTCTCGCACGCGGCGATCCGGGCGGACGACCTCTGCAATTTCGGGCTGTAGGCAGGCAGCTCAGGGCAGGACCGGCGGCAGGAGCCTGGAGCTGCCGGAGTAGAGCAGCACCGCCAGGAAGTGGCAGACGCTGCCGCCGATCACGAACAGGTGCCAGACGAGGTGGGCGTAGCGCAGCTTGTGCCAGGCGTAGAAGATGATGCCGACGCTGTAGCTCACGCCCCCCGCCACCAGCCAGAGGACGCCGTCCGGCGCCACGTGCGTGGTCAGCGGCTCGATGGCGATCACCACCAGCCAGCCCATCACCAGGTAGAACGCGGCCGACGTCTTCGGGAACCGGAATCCGAGCGTCGACTTGAACGCGATCCCGCCCAGCGCCAGTACCCAGATCGACACCAGCAGCCCCCAGCCCCACGGTCCGCGCAGCGCGCCCAGCGTGAAGGGGGTGTAGGTGCCGGCGATGAGCAGGTAGATGGCCGCGTGGTCGATCACCCGCCAGCGGCCTTTCCTCGGGGACGGAGGCAGGGCGTGGTAGATCGTGGACGCCGCGTAGAGCAGGACCAGCATGGCGCCGAACACCGCGCCGCCGACCACCTGCCACGGGTCGCCGTGCTCGACGGCGCGCACCACCAGCAGCGGCAGCGCCGCCAGGCTCGCGATCAACCCCAGCCCGTGGCTGACGCTGCAAGCGAGGTCTTCCCGAGGTGTCAGCGGTCTTCCCATGCCGTCCTCCCTCCAGAGGACGATCACGCTACCACGGAACTCCCGGGTCAGTCGTGGATCGAAAACCCCTTGGTCTCGCGCAGGAACAGGGCGCCGACCACGACCGTCAGCAGCGCCACGCCGATCGGATACCACAGCCCCGCGTAGATGTTTCCCGCGCTCGCGACCATCGCCGTGGCCAGCAGCGGCAGCATGCCGCCGAACCAGCCGTTGCCGATGTGGTACGGCAGCGACATGGACGTGTAGCGGATGCGCGCCGGGAACAGCTCCACCAGGAACGCCGCGATCGGTCCGTAGACCATGGTCACGTAGAGCACCAGGAGGGTCAGGATCGCCACCGTCATCCCATAGTTGATCCGCGACTTGTCCACCTCGGCCGGATAGCCCGTGCTCGCGAGCGCCTCCTTGTACCGCGCCTCGTCCCAGCCGGTCAGCTCGATACCCTCCCCGGTGCGGCCGAAGCGAGTCACCACCGTCTGCCCCGGCTCGGCCGGCCGCGATTCGAACGACAGGCCGGCTTTCGTGAGGAAGTCCTTCGCCCGGTCGCAGTCCGAAAACCGGGTGTTCGGCCCCACGAACACATGGACGCTGCAGTCGCTCGCGGACATCGTGATCGGGTTCGCCGCGTTGTACTCCTCCAGCCCCGGGTTGACGGCGTGGGCCAGCCCCTTGAACAGCGGGAAGTAGGTCAGCGCCGCGAGCAGGCAGCCCGCCAGGATGATCTTGAGCCGGCCGATGCGGTCCGAAAGCTTTCCAAATACGACGAAGAACGGCGTCGCCAGGAGGAGCGAGATGCCCACCACCGTGTATGCGGTGAGGTAGTCGAGCTTGAGCGTGATGGTCAGGAAGAACAGCGCGTAGAACTGGCCCGTGTACCAGACCACGCCCTGCCCCGCCGTGGCGCCGAGCAGCGCGAGCAGCACGTACTTGTTGTTCGGATACCGGAGAAAGCTGTCCCGCAGCGGCGCCTTGGAGCCCTTCCCCTCCGCCTTCATGCGGCGGAAGACCGGCGACTCCTCCAGCTTGAGCCGGATGTAGACCGAGACGACGAGCAGCAGGAGCGAGACGAGGAACGGAACCCGCCATCCCCAGCTCGTGAACGTCTCCACCGGCATCAGGCCCCGGCAGAGGCCGATCACCAGCAGGGACAGGAAGAAGCCGAGCGTCGCCGTGGTCTGGATCCAGCTCGTCGCGGCCCCGCGGGTGCGGTCGGAGGCATGTTCGGCCACGTACGTCGCGGCGCCGCCATACTCGCCGCCGAGCGCAAGGCCCTGGAGCAATCGAAGGGTGACCAGGATGACCGGAGCCGCCATGCCGATCTGTTCGTAGGTCGGCAGCAGCCCGACGCCGAACGTCGCGGCGCCCATGACCACGATGGTCAGCAGGAACGTGTGCTTGCGGCCGGCAAGATCGCCCAGCCGCCCGAACACGATCGCGCCGAACGGCCGCACCAGGAAGCCCGCCGCATAGGTGGCGAACGCCGCCAGCAGCGCGGCCGTGTCATTGCCCTTGGGGAAGAACAGCGCGGCGAAGAACGGCGCCAGCGTCGCATACAGATAGAAGTCGTACCACTCGAAGACCGTCCCGAGCGAGGACGCGAAGATGACCCTGCGCTCCTCGGACTTCGAAACGGCGCCTACAGGGCTCGGCGAATCGGCGGCCATCGGGCTCCTCCCCAGGGAAATGAGCCAGGAAGGATATCAGCGCCGAGCTCGAACGGCAGACGGCCGGGTCCGCTGCCTTGCCGGAGCTGCCTTGCCGGAAGCAAGGCACGGGGTCATGCTGCGGGCCGGGGTGCCACGTCATGACCCCCGGGTCAGCGGATGATCCGTGGTCTCCGGCCCCCGGAAAGGAGACTCTTCATGATGTTTCGAACGGTTCTGCTCGCCCTGGCTCTGGCCACGGGGATGTGGGCGGCGGACGAGGTGGATGCCGGCAATCACTATGACCCGAACGGCGCGACGGTGGATGCTGGCAGTCATTACGATCCTGACGGCCTTGCCACCGACGCAGGTGGTCACGTCGACCCCAACGGCTAACGGGGATCTGGCGGATTCTGCGTACTTTTTGCGTGTCGGGGGGCTTGCGCCCCCCCTCTCTTTCGCTATATTGATAGAACTTCTGGAATGAGGAGAACACCCTGGACCGGCACTTCAGCCCCGAGGCACTGACCCGGCTTCTCACGGGACCGGCGAACGAGATGGAGATGGTGCGGGCGCTTCGCCATCTGCAGAGCTGCCGCGCCTGCCGGGCTGCCGCCGCGGACTGCCTGCCGGCCTCAGGGGGCTGGCCGGCGTTGCGGGCTCCGGAGGCTCGCGCGGCCCTCATCGCGCTGGCAGGAGATGAGTCCCAAGCCACCGTCGAGGCGATGGAGGCCCGCGGGTGGTGGATCGATCTGCGGGATCTCAGCCCGGCGGAGCAGCTCAAGAAGATCCGGTCGGTTGCGGCCCTGCGGAGCCTCCCGGTGTTCGAGGCCATCATGGCCGAAGCGAGAACGGCCGGGCGCTCCGACCCGTTCCTCGGCGAAAGCATGGCGCACGTGGCGCTCCTGGTGGCCGATCACCTTCCGGAGCCGCCCTTTACGAAGCCCCTGAAGAACGACCTCCTTGGAGAGGCCTTCACGGATGTCGCAAACTTCCGGCGGATCGCGGCAGCCTGGGAAGGCTCGACCGAGGCCCTCGCCACGGCCCGGAGACATCTTGCAAAAGGGACCGGAGACCCGGGTTTGGAGGGCAAGCTCCTGTCGATCCATGCCTCGTATTGCACCGACACCGGTGACTTCGAAAAAGCACTCACTCTCGTTGGAAGAGCGGTGGAGATCTTCCGGGAGTTGGAGGATCCGAAGAATGTCGCTCACAATCTGATCTTGGAGGCGAACACTCTCCTGGCCGCCTACAAGCCTCAGGAGGCGATCAAGAAGGCGAAGGCCGCGCTCCATCAAATGCCCCACCAGGAGTTGCGTCTGCAGGTGCTGGCACGGTTGGGCGTCGTCGAGGGGTTGCTCATCCTCGGACGTCCCCATGAAGCTCTCCGCTGGGTATCTGTTTACCGTGGTAGAGGTTTTCGGGTGAGTGCTCTGTGAGGTCCGGGCCGCGGGTTCCGTAGAATGCTCGTCAGCAGGTTGATGGGGCTAAGTTGGCGCTGATGGCCGGTGCGAAGAAC
>JANMTS010000168.1:0-118691 GCA_031390755.1 Holophagales bacterium | reverse complement strand
GTGTGCGATCGTCTTGGGTGGTGGGTGGGTTGGGTTTGGGGGTGCGCGGCGCGGCGTCTTTTCGCCGCCGCGCCTTTTCGTTCGGCAGGTCTAGGCCCGGCGCGCGCGGAGCATCCAGAAGGCGGCCGCCGCGAGCATCAGGGTGAGGAAGGCGAGGCTCAGCACATCCAGGGTCGGAACCTCGACGACCCCGCCCACGGTGATCGCGGTCGGATTGCCGGTGCCCGGCTGGCTCGGGTCGTCGGTGACCCCCATCGCCTCGTTGGAGCCGTTGCCGTCGGCGTCATAGAAGAGGGACGCCTGGTTCGTGATGGTGGTGCCCGCCGGCAGGCCGGTGGCGATCGTCGCCTGGATGGTGATCGTCACCGAGGCGCCCGCGGCGAGGGCGCCGTTCCAGGTCACCGTGTTCGTGCCGAGGTTCGCGAACGCCGTGCCGGAGGTGGCGGAGGCGCTCACCAGCGTGACCTCCGGCGGCAGGAGGTCGGACAGCTCGTCGCCCGCGTTGTCGGCCTGGCTTCCCGGGCCGGAGTTGGTCACGACGATGGTGTAGGTCAGGCTGCCGCCCTCGTGCAGCTGGCCGGAGGCGGTCTTCGTGGCGGAGAGTTGGAGGGCGCCCTCGTCGACCGTCGCGGTCACGGTCGCGCTCTCGTTGCCCGGCGCCGGATCGGCCGTGGCCGACGACACCGTCGCGGTGTTGGTGATGACCGTTCCATCCGCGGCCGATCCGCTCACCTGGACCGCGAGCGTGAACACCGCGCTGCCCGGGGGGAACGAGGCGGCGGAGCAGGTCACGGTGCCGTTCGCGCCGACCGCGGGGGTGACGCAGCTCCAGCCGGCCACCGCGGAGATCGACTGGAACGTGGTGCCGGCCGGAAGCGGATCGCCGAGCACCGCCGAGAGGGCCGTGTTCGGCCCCGCGTTGGCGGCGGTGAGCGTGTAGGTGAGGGTTCCGCCCGGTGCCACCGGGTCCGGCGTGACGGTCTTCTGCGCCGAGAGGTCGGCCGAAGCCGGGCTCACGGTGGTGGTGGCGGTTGCGCTCTCGTTGCCCGGCGCGGGATCGGTCGTGGCCGACGACACCGTCGCCGTGTTGGAGATGACCGTGCCGGCGACGCTCTCGCTCACGTTCACCTGGAGCGAGAAGACCGCCGAGGCCGAGGCCGCGAGGGTGGCAGAGGAGCACGAGACCGTGCCGCCCGCTCCCACCGCGGGAGTCGTGCAGCTCCAGCCGCCCGGCGACGACAGCGAGACGAACGTGGTGCCGGCCGGCAGCGTGTCGGACAGGCCGACCGTCTGCGCGTCGCTCGGCCCGGCGTTGGTGACGGTGATCGTGTAGATCTGGTTGGTGCCCGGGGGGATCGGGTCGACGCCGTCGGTCTTCGTGACCTGGACATCGGCGCTCCCCGCCCCCACGGTGGTGGTGACTGTTGCGCTGTTGTTGCCCGGGGTGCCGTCACCCGTCGCCGAGGTCACCGTGGCGGTGTTGGAGAGGACCGTGCCGCTCACCGTCGATGCCGAGACGTTCACCGTCAGGGTAAATACTGCGCTGCCGACCGCGAACGACGGGTTCGTGCAGGTGACGGTGCCGCCGGCTCCGACCGCCGGGGTGGTGCAGGACCAGCCGGCGACCGCGGGGAGCGAGACGAACGTCGTGCCGGCCGGCAGCGTGTCGCTGACCGACGCCGTGGCCGCGGCGTCCGGTCCGTTGTTGGTCACCGTGAGGGTGTAGGTCAGGTTCGCTCCGGCGGTGACCGGGTCGGGGGTGTCCACCTTCGTGACCGCGAGGTCGGCGACCTGGAACAGGCCGACGAGCACGGGATCGTGGTCGGAGGCCCGGTAGGGCGTGGCGGGCTGGAAGACGACCCGCGGCGGCACCAGGGCGGAGCCGTCCGGCTTCTCCTCGAACGCCGACTCGCCGGTGTCCCTGATCTCGTCGTTGTAGTCGAACAGCGGAACCTCGTCCGCGTTGATGTGCCAGGAACCGACGCCGGTGACCTGTGAGGTCAGGCTGGTGCTGGAGAACGCATAGTCCAGGTGGCCGAGCTGACCGTCGAACAGATAGGAATAGGCCGACGAGCCGAGGAGCGCCGTCTCGAGGTCGGTGTAGCCGCCGCCGACCAGCGCCGTGATCGGATCCTCCTTGGCGTACGAGTTGAAGTCGCCGAGCAGCAGGATGTCCGGATCGCCGGCCGCCGGCAGCACCGTGCCGGTGATCCAGGTCAGCAGCCGGTTCGCCTGCGCCGTCCGCGTACCGTTGAAGCAGCCCTGGCCGTCCCCCGCGTCCGCATCGGCGCCGGTGCCGGGGCAGCCCTTCGACTTGAAGTGGTTGGCGATCACCGTGAAGCGCTTCCCGAACGCCGGGTTCGCCGCGGCGACCACGTCGAACGTCTGCGCGGTCGGCGGCCGGTTGTGGACCGGGTCGAGGTCGGACAGGGCCGCGCCGACGGGCGAGAGGATGCCCGTGCGGTAGATCAGCTGGACCCGGATCGCGTCCGTGCCCAGGGTGCCGCCCGTGTTGACGAACGCGTAGGGGTTGGCGCCGCCGCAGCGGGTGTTGACCGCTCCGAGGAGGTCGGTGATCGTGGCGCTCGCGGTGGTGTTCTCGAGCTCACCGAAGCCGTAGACATCGGCGTTTAGCGTGCAGATGACGATCGACGCCCGCTCGCGCTGCCGGTTGAGCTCGGCGACGCTGTCGGCGCCGCGGCAGTCCAGGGTTGCGGACGGACCGCACGGCCCGGACGACGAGCTCGACGTCGTGTCGATCGTCGTGAAGTAGTTGAGGAGGTTCATGCCGGCGGCCTTGATGGCGCCGCCCACGGCGGGCGGGGTCGCCGGCCGCGGGTTGGCGACCGTGAACGTCGCCGGGGTCGCCGCGGTGGGCCGGATGCGCCAGGCCTCGGTGCCGGACAGGCCCGCGAACGACCAGTGGAGGACGCCCGTCAGGCCGTTGACCAGGTCGCCGCCCCGGAAGAAGTCGACCCCCTGCGTGCCGATCGAGAAGCCGCCGTTGGCCCGCGGGTGGTAGACGTACTGGCTGCCGTTCGCCAGCGTCAGCGGCACGTTCTGCGTGTCGTCGTCGTCGTCGAGGATCACCCGGCGCCGGTTGAGGTTGTCGTTGTGGGCGGTCTGCCCGGCGATGCTCGGCAGCGAGGCCTCCGTGAACTGCCGCGGCCGGCCGCCCTCGAACAGCTCGATCTGGCCGTAGCGGAACAGCTCGAAGTACTCGGACACCGTGAGCGTGTCCACGAACGTGACGAGCATGCCCTCGCGCGCCTCGTAGAACGTGTCGACGTCGCCGACGACCGGCAGGTCGATCGGCGCGGCCGTCACCAGGGCGAGGTTGTTGCCGGCGTTCATCACCACCACGGAGCCGGCGGTGCTCGCCGTGATCTCCGTCATGTTGAAGAACTCGGAGACGACGCCCGTGGCCCGCACCAGCTGGCCTTCGGCGACCGCGGTCGGGCAGCTGTTGCAGAAGATGAAGATGCCTTCCGAGGTGGCCGGGTCGGCGTCCGCGTCGGCGTTCTCTTCCTGGAGGAAGAAGCCCGAGAGCCGGTCGATGCCCTGGAAGTTGGCGATGACGACGCCTTCCACCGTCACCGTCGCGCCGGGAATCGGAGTGGCCGCGCCGTTGCCCTGCACGTCGTGGATCCGGGCCAGGTCGTCGTTGACGATCGTCCCCTGTCCCTGGCCGTCGGTCACGATGGCGTTGGTCACGTTGGTGACATTGACGAAGAACGTCTCGTTCGTCTCCGGCGTCGTGTCGCCGTTGACCAGCACGTCGAACGTGTAGGTCGAGCTGCCGGCGGGGATGGTCTGGCCGGTCAGCGACTTGGCGACGTAGTCGTTGTCCTCGGTGGCCGGGACGTCGTCCTGCGCCGTGCCGTCCGCGGTCGCGATGTCGAACGTGACGCCGCCGGTCGGAGCGGGAGCCGAGAGGCTGACCGAGAACGTGAACGTCGTGGTGCCGGCGTTGCCCTCGTTGAGGGAGACGTCGTTGATCGTCAGGTTCGGAGCCGCGTCGTCGTTGACGATCGTGCCCTGGCCCTGGCCGTCGGTGACCGTGGCGCCGGTGGCGTTGGTGACGTTGACGAAGAAGGTCTCGTTGGTCTCCGGGACCGTGTCGCCGTTGACCAGCACGTCGAACGTGTAGGTCGAGCTGCCGGCGGGGATGGTCTGTCCGGTCAGCGACTTGGCGACGTAGTCGTTGTCCTCGGTGGCCGGGACGTCATCCTGGGCGGTGCCGTCGGCGGTCGCGATGTCGAACGTGACGCCGCCGGGGCCGGCCGGGGCCGAGAGGCTGACCGTGAAGGTGAAGCTGGTGGTGCCGGCGTTGCCTTCGTTGAGGCTGACGTCGTTGACCGTCAGGTTCGGCAGCACGGGGCCGCCGTTCGGCGTCAGGGAGAAGTCGTCCACCGACAGCCCGTCGTCCGCGCCGGAGGCGTCGGTGTCCGTCCACCGGATCCAGAAGGTCGCGCCGTTGGCGATGCTGAGCGCCGGGATCGTCGACGAGAGCGCCGTGCGGTTGGCCGCCGCATTGCCGTCCTTGGCGCCGGTCGTCGCGGTGGTGGGGGTGACGAAGTTGAGCGCCGCGACGCCGGTCCAGGCGCCGGTCGTCAGGCTCGTCGCGTTGAGGCTGTACTCGAAGTTGATCTGGTCGGTCCTCGCCGCGGTGCCGAGGCGCCACTCCTCGCCGGTGTAGGCGATGGCCAGGCTGTTGATCGTGCTGCCGGTGTTGTTGGTGTAGCAGGCGCCGAAGTTCGGGATGAGCGTGCCGCTGCGCAGGCCGCCGAGAGCCCGGTCGGTCGCCGCCGCCGTACCGTAGCTGTACGTATCGCCCGTGTTGCTGCCGCCGGTGTCGACGCCGTACTGCTCGTTGTCCCGCGCGCCCCCTCCCGTCTCGGTCATGAACCAGCCCGTGATGGTCAGGTTGTTGGTCGTGCTCCCGGCCGTGTTGGAAAGGGTGTCGAAATTCTGGGTGGAAGCGGAGCCCAGAGTGGTCAGGCTGACGCACTGCGCATCAAGGCGCGCGGTCAGGCCGAAAGAGACAGCGGCCAGGACGAGGAGAGCTTGGCGCAAGGAGAGGCGCATCGGGTGGTACCCCCAAATCAGGTTTGAAGCCAGCGTACGGAACCCGCAGAGTCTAACTGAACTCCGCACGGCTGGGGTGACGGAGGCGTGAACTTCTTTCGGCGGCTGCGGGGCCGCAGGGTTCTTCGCGATAGGCTTCCGGTGGAGGATGCCCGATGAATCCAATCCCGCTGATGCTGGTCACCGCCGCGCTCACCGCGCTCACCGCCGGACCCGTCCCCGGGCCGCCGTCCGCCTCGGTCCAGGATCTCGGATGGCTGTCCGGCTGCTGGGCCAGTGTTGGCCGCGAGCCGGGCTCGGGAGAGACCTGGACGTCCGCCGACGGCGGCACCCTCTTCGGGCTCAGCCGCACGGTGAAGGGCGGCCGGACCGTCGCGCACGAGTTTCTCCAGATCCGCGAGGCCGCACCCGGGCAGGTGGTTCTCATCGCCATGCCGTCCGGCCAGAGCGAAACGACCTTCCCGCTGGTCCGCGTCACCGGCCAGGAAGCCGTGTTCGAGAACCCGCAGCACGACTTTCCCCAGCGGGTTCTCTACCGGCGCGACAAGGATCGGCTCACCGGCCGCATCGAAGGCCGGATCGGCGGCCAGGAACAATCCGCCGACTTCCCCATGACCCGGGTCGCCTGCCCGGCGTCGAGCTGACCCGGCCCGGCTGGTTCCGGCATGGCGCCGGGAGCAGGGAAAGAGGCTTTCCCCGGAGCCGGCATGAAGCCGGGAGCAGGGAAAGAGGCTTTCCCCGGAGCCGGCATGACGCCGGAAGCAGGGAAAGAGGCTTTCCCCGGAGTCGGCATGACGCCGGGAGCAGGGAAAGAGGCTTTCCCCGGAGTCGGCATGACGCCGGGAGCAGGGAAAGAGGCTTTCCCTACTCCCTCATTCCAGGGGAACGGGCTTCTTGCGGCGCTGGGAGCGCTTGCGGGAGGGGCGGATGCCGAACGCGACCAGCAGCTCGTTGCCGTCGCCGAGCTCCTCCTTCAGGCTAAGGCGGAGAACCGTGTGCTTCATGCGCCCTTTTTCCAGGATCTCCTGAAGCTCCTGCGTGGCCGTCTGCATCGCGGCCTTGAGGACGGCCCGCTCGGTCACGAGCTGCTGCGCTCGCTCATGCATCGCAGCAAGCTCGGCCATCTTGCCGTCCGGCCCGGGGACTTTCACTCCGGTCTCCTCCACCTGGGCGAGGAACTGGCGCCATCTCTCAACCGTTTTTGCGTAGGGTTCCCGCGGCATGCTTTCTCCTCTAGCGATGAGTGATCCTGACGGCCATCAGGCGAGATCCTGGCGGAGAAGCGCCAGGCCCTGAACGATCTCCGCCTCCATCTTCCCAATGTCCAGACCGCCGAAGCGGCTCCTCTGGCGGTCGACGTTCCCTTCGAGGTCCGAGAGAGCCTTCCGGAGATCCTCCAGGGGAGCGAGCCGATAGGCCGCGCGGACCTTGGCCCAGGAGGCCTCGGGGATCGGGCCGACCCGGGCCCGCAAGGCGGCCAGATCGATCAGGTCGCGGGACAGAACCTGACGATCCGCCCACCGGTCGGAGTTGGCCAGGAGCTTCTCGGCATAGCAGTCTTCCAGGGACAGGCAGTCCACCGGAGACCAGGCAGGACGGACTCCCGGGTCGAGACCGATCCGGGCTTCCCGGATCAGCTCGACCTTCACGGCTTCGGCCCTGGAGAGGACCGAGAAGCGAATTCCGTATTGGTCGACCCGGATCTCCCGGGGAAACCGCAAAAGCTCGAGTCCTTGCGCCGTGAACAGCGCGGCCGGGCCGCTCCGCGTGACGGCGAATCGAAGCTCGCCGTATCCCGGGCCATCCGAGCAGAGGAAGTCGATGTCCTGGGAGATGCGGAACTCGTCCAGCTCCAGAACGATCCGGGTTCCGCCGCCGAACAGAAACCGGCATCCGGAAAGCACGTCCGCCCGAAAGGCGCTCAGAACCTCGAGCACGGTCCGGTGCTGGGGCCGCTCAAACACGCAGATGGCTTCCGAACTGAGCAATCAGGGCGCGGATGAAGTCCCACTCCTCGGGAGAAGGATCGGCCAGCACTCCGACGTGCCGCCATCCCGCCTCGTACCGCCTCAGCATGTCGAGGGGAGGGAGACTCCGCCATTGGCGGTCGAACCAGGAGAGGCTTTGGAGGAAGGGAAGCTCTTGCGGCAAGGCAAAAACGGGGGCCGCTGGCTCGGGGGCGCTCACGGCTCCATTCTATCGTGGCTCCGAGACGTTGAGGGCTTGCAACCGGAAGGGTGGCCTACAGGAGCGGTGGGTCACGGAACAGGCGTCCCCGTAGGCGCATCCCCGGGCATGCAAGAGACCGGCGCCTACGCCTTGGCGATCGTCGCCCGACGCGGGCGCGCCACCGGTCTTGCGGAATACCTGGAGGAGGCCCGTGGTCGTTTGATTCCACGGCTCGGACCGGTTGGCAAGGCCGGACTGAAATTCCGCGCTGCCTGCCTCCACTCCCTAGGTATGAATTTCCGAGGGAAGAGGCTCCGTCTCGCGCTGGGGCTCCTGATCGCCGGGATCGCCTGGAGCCCCCTGGCGGCCGTCATCCCGGCCTCCGAACGGCAGGCCCTGCTCGACTTCTACGCAAGCACCAACGGTGCGGGCTGGGTCGACAGCACGGGATGGAATGGGCCGGCCGGCACCGAATGCTCGTGGCGCGGCGTGACCTGCGACGGCGGGCAGACCTCCGTCGTGAGGCTCGACCTCTGGGCCAACAACCTCGCCGGCACCATCCCGTCCTCGATCGGAGACCTCGCGAACCTGCAGGGCCTCCGCATGGACGGCAATCCGCTGACCGGCGCGATCCCCTCCGAGATCGGGAATCTCGTCGACCTCCACGATCTCGCTCTTTTCAATACCGCGCTCACCGGGCCCATTCCGCCCTCGATCGGCAACCTGGTCGCGCTGACGGAATTGATCCTGGGGGGAAACGATCTCACCGGCGGGATTCCGTCCGGGATCGTAAACCTCACGAACCTCCAGACACTCCGTCTGGACAACAATCATTTGACCGGCGCAATCCCTGCGGGGATCGGGAATCTCGTCGGACTCCACGATCTGACACTGGGGGGGAACCAGCTCACCGGCGAAATCCCTTCCGGAATCTGGAATCTCGTCGACCTCCAGATCCTCGGACTGCGAGGCAACGACCTGACCGGCTCGATTCCGTCCTCGATCGGCAATCTGACGGATTTACGGGAGCTGTATCTGTTTCACACCCGGATCTCGGGCGAGATCCCGCGAGAGCTGGGACTGCTGACCCACCTGGAGCGTCTGTTCCTGCAGGGGAACGATCTGAGCGGCGACGTTCCGCCGGAGCTCATGAACCTGGTGAATCTGGTTCCCGGGCAGCTCGACCTGCGCTGGAACGCGCTCTCCAGCACGGATGCCGGGCTCACCGCCTTCCTGGATTCGAAACAGTCCGGGGGCGACTGGCAGGGGACCCAGACCGTCGCTCCCACGGACCTGACCGTCGCCGAGCGCGGCGCGGCGAGCCTCCGCCTGAGCTGGACGCCGATCCAGTACCAGGCGGACGCCGGCCGGTACCAGATTCATTCCGGGGGCGACCCCGGCGATACCGTTGTCGGCACCACGGCGGACAAGTCCGAGTCGTCCTTCACCGTCGAGAACCTCGCGCCGGGCACGTCCCATTCATTCTTCGTCACGACCGTGACCGATCCTCACGGGGACAATCCGAACGAGATCGTGAGCGGTCCGAGCACCGACGTGACCGAGAGCACCATCCTGACGGGCGTGACCGTGTTTCCCGCCGCCGGGCGCGTGACCGCGGAGAGCGGCCGCGAGGCCACCTTCACGGTCGTGCTCGACGCCGACCCCCTGTCGACGCTCAACCTCCTCCTGGAATCCTCCGATCCCGGCGAAGGGACGGTGTCGCCGGGCTCCCTGAGCTTCTCGTCGGCGGATTGGAACGTTCCCAGGACCGTCACCGTGACCGGTGCCGACGACGGCGAGGCCGACGGCAGCGTCCCCTACCAGGTCGCGGTCCGGTTCTCCGGGGTGCCCCCAACAGACGCGGCGGTCGTCGGGCTCGTCAACCGCGACGACGAGGCGGATGGCGACGGGGACGGGATCTCCGACGCGGAGGACAGCTGCCCGGCCGAGGCCAACCCCGACCAGGCCGACCTGGACGGCGACGGCGCCGGCAATGCCTGCGACGGAGACGACGACGCCGACAGCGTGGCCGACGCGGTGGAGCGGGCCGCTCCGAACGGCGGCGACGGCAACCTCGACGGCCTGCCCGACGCGCTGCAGCCGCAGGTGGCATCGCTTCGCACCACCACGGACAAGACGTTCCTGACCGTGGTGGCCGCGGCCTGCCCGCGGCTCGCCGGCGTGCTCGCGACGGGCGAGGCCGCCGTGGGCGACGACGATCCCGCCTGGGAGTACCCGTACGGGCTGGTTCAGCTCCTTCTTCCGGGTTGCCCGTCGGGCACGGTCGCGATGCGCTTCCACGACATCCGCAATGCGAGGGAGACGGTGTACCGTCAGCACCCGGTCCCGCCGGCCTCCGGCGCCTGGACCTCCGTGCCCGGCGCGGTTCTGAAGACCGTGCCGGGCTCCCTTCTGGTGACGTTCGACGTGGAGGACGGGGCGAGCCTGGGCGGACCGGCGCGGCCACCGCTCACGGAGTGCAAGGCTGCGCCCTTGAGCCGCCGCGCCCTGCTCGCCTTCTTCGGCGTGGGGACCAACGGAGCCGCCAGGGTCGCCGGGGCACCCCCGGGCGGCGAGGGGGCGAACCTCGCGGCGAGCCACAGGGCGGCGATCGTGGCCGAGGACGAGACGACCGTGACGGTGGACTACGAGGTGACCCTGGTCAACGTGGGGTCGGCTCCGCAGTTCGACAACCCCGGGCCGGAGATGGTCACCTTCCTGCCCCCCTGCTCCGTGATCCTCGAAGCCTCGGCCACGTCGGGGAGCGTGACGGCCGTGCAGGGCGCGGCGATCCTCTGGAACGGCGGCCAGACGCCGGAGACGCTCAGCGCCAGCGGAAGCACGGTCAAGGTCAAGGTCTCGGTGCCGAAGACCATCCCCATCCGCGATATCGGAGCGCCGTCCGGCCCTGCGGCGGAAGCGCCTCAGTTCGTCACCTGGTGGCAGTCCGTGGCGTTCAGCGACTCCCACCTGACCGGCGTCAACGACACCTTCAGCCTGTCGGACGACCCCACCCAGCCCGGCGAGGCCGACCCGGCCGTGATCCGGGCGGCTGGGGGCGTGCCCGCCGAGGTGCCGACGGCGTCGGAGGCCGGCCTGCTGGCGCTGATCCTCCTGCTCGCGGGGACGGCGGCATGGACGCTCCGGCGGCGCAGAGGGGAGCCGGCGGGATGAGGCTCCATGGGCGCCAGGAACGCGCCCTGGCCCCTCTCCTGGCCGGGGTGCTCCTGGCATTCCTGCCTTCCGGCGCGCTCGCCCAGAAGAAGATCACCTGCCCGAACGGCGAGGTGCGGTTCGAGATGGACGTCAAGGAGCTGGCCCTCAAGTACGAGGGCTGGTCGCTCTCCGGGACCATGAGCAGCCTGAGCGTCCTGGGCACGAAGGTCGGGGCCGACCAGAAGCAGCTGCAGCAGGCCGCCGCCGCCACCCAGCAGTGGAACGAGCTGATCAAGGGGCTCGTCGTCGGCTACAACCGTTGCGTCATCAGCAAGCAGCAGTTCGCCGAGGGGCTCGAGCGCATCTACCCGCGCCTGAAGGAGGACGCGGCCGACCTGGAAAAGATCCGGCAGCTCCTGATCCAGGGCCAGAAGGCGGAGGAGAAGAAACTCAAGGCGCTGCTCGACAGCTATACCGCGAACCTGCGGCGTTTCGCCGAGCTCGGCGGCCAGGACGTGCTGATCAACCGCATCGAGGCGATCGTGGAGCGCGAGGTGGGGGAGGGGACGGAGAGGCTGGCCGAGGGGCAGGACAAGATCCTGAAGGAGCTGGCCGAGCTCAAGCGGAAGATCGAGGAGACGCCGCTGGCCTCTCCCGCCACGGTGAGCTCCGAGATCTCCCTGAGGCTGGAGGAGAAGGCCCAGGTCGCGGAGGACTCGTACCAGCAGGGGTACGACCTCTGGCAGCAGTTCCGGTTCCGGGAGTCGGTCCCCCACTTCGAGCGGGCGCTCGCCGCGGTCAAGCTCCACGAGTTCTACGTCGGGCTCGGCGATGCCCTGCTCCAGCTCTCGGAGACGGACCGCGCCGAAGGCCTCTTCCGCGAAGCCCTGACGCTCGCGAAGGAGGAGGGAAACGGGCTCCACGAGGCCGAGGTCTCCTATCTCCTGGCGCAGGTGCTCCTGGGCAAGGGCGACCTCGACGGAGCCCTGGCGAGCGTGCGCCGTGCCCTGGAGGCCGGGGGGGCCGCGGCCCTCCCGGAGGCGACGGCCAAGGCGACCGCCCTCCTGGGCGAGATCCTGGAGGCGCGCGGCGACCTCGACGGCGCCCTGGACGCCGCCCGCCGTGCCCTGCGCACGGCCGAGGCCGCCCTCGGCCCCGACGACTACGAGGTCGGCAACTACGCCAACCACCTCGGGACGATCCTGTACTCGCGGGGCGATCTGGACGGCGCGCTCCAATTCACCCAGCGCGCCCTGCGCATCTTCGAGGCGACCCTGGGGCCGGAGCAGGTGCCCGCCGCGGAGGCGCGGAGCAACGTGGGCTCGATCCTCTACGGCAAGGGGGACTACAAGGGGGCGTTGGAGGCGTCGCGGAGCGCCCTGGCGCTGGAGGAGAAGACGTTCGGCCCCGATCACACGAACGTGGCCGAGCGCGCCGGCAACATCGCCATGATCCTGCTACGCCTCGGGGATCTCGACGGCGCGCTCCAGAACGCCCGGCGCGCGCTGCAGATCGACGAGCGGACCCTCGGAACGGACCACCTGCGGGTGGCGGTGCGGGCCGGCACCCTCGCCCAGGTCCTCCTGGAGAGGGGCGACCTCGACGCGGCGTTCCGCCTCGGCGGGCGCGCCCTGCGCATCGAGGAGGCCGCCTTCGGCCCCGACCACCCCAACGTGGCCCTGGATGCGAGCGTGATCGCCAACATCCTCCGGCAGAAGGGGGACCTGCCGGCCGCCCGCGCGGCCGCGGAGCGCGCGCTGCGCATCGGCGAGGCCGTCTACGGCCCCGATCATCGCAGCGTGGCGCGGGACCGGAACACGCTCGCGATGGTGCTGCGCGATCTCGGAGATCTGGACGCCGCCCTGGAGTTCTGCCGTAAGGCGCTGAGCGCGGACGAGCTGATCTTCGGCTCCGACCATCCCAATGTGGCGCGGGACAGCGACACGCTGGCGTCGATCCTCCTCGCGAAAGGGGACCTCGACGGCGCGCTCCGGGCCGCGGAGAAGGCGCTGAAGATCGGCGAGGCGGTGTTCGGGGCCGGCCACCCGAAGGTGGCCCTCTACGCCCGCTCCGTCGGCCTCGTCAAGGAAAGGAAAGGGGGAACGTGATGTCGAAGACGGTTTTCGGAGCAGTGGTGGCGGTGGCGCTGATGGTGGTGGCGGTGGTCTTCCTGGGACGCGACATGATCCTGCGCCAGGGTTCGCAGATCCAGTGTCCGGAGGGCCCGCGGCGGACGATCGACATCCGCGCGTTCGAGGTCACCTATTCGGCCTACTCGGTGTCCTTCGAGGCCAAGGTCACGGACCGGGGAGAGCTCTCGGGCAAGGTCGATCCCGTCCAACTCCTGGCGCTGAGCGACGCCGCACAGCAGGCCGCCGAGTTCCGCAAGCTCCTGGTCGCCGGGTACAACTCCTGCGCGATCAGCAACGCGCAGTTCTCGTCGGCCGGCGCCCGCTTCCAGGTGCTCGACGGCCTGGCGCGGGAGATCGAGACGATCTCGAAGCGCCCCGAGCTGTCCGGCTCCGAGAAGACCCGGCTCGGCTCGCTGGCGGAGGAGTACGTGCGCCACGCCTCGAAGCTCGCGGGGACGTAGGGGCGCCTCGTACGGCTTGATCAGGACCGATCCAGGCTCCGCCCCAGCGCCTCCCACTCCGCAAGCTCGCGTAGCGTCCGCCGATGGAACCAGACGGTCCAGCCGACGGGGGCAACCCTTGTGGTTGCCCTCCTCGTGGTTGCCCCCGATCCCCAGAGGGCGGCCACAAGGGCCGCCCCTACAGAAGAACATGTCGTTTCAAGTTTGACGGCGTACTAGGCCGGCCCTGCCCGCTCTTCCCACTTCGGTCGGTTCACGCCCTTCACGATCAGCCAGAGGGTGAGCGAGAGCTCCGCGAGGAAGCTGGGGAGGAGGATCGCGGGGAACAGGCTGGCGGCGAAGTGGGGGGCCAGGAAGTAGGAGAAGCTGTTGACCAGGTAGCAGATGCCCGCGACGGCCATGAGCGCGCCGAGGGCTCGCGGCAGGAACCCCGAGCGGAAGATCAGGTACCCGAGCGCCAGGCACGCGAAGCCGAAGAACACCAGGCTGATGGAATAGGCGTCGCCGTGGAGCCTCAGGGCCGCCAGGGCGAGCGTATGGAGCTGTTCCGGGGAGAATGTCTTGAGATAGGGGGAGTCGGCGAGGAGCTTCAGGGCGGCGAAATGGCTCAGGCTGGCGACCGCGAGGACGACGGCGCAGACGAGCCTCATGAAGGCCGCCAGCAGGGCGACGTACCGGTCGACCGGCCTCAGCAGGGCGTAGAGGAGGACCGCGACCCCTACGTCGCACGCCAGATGCAGCAGCTCGCCGGAGGCGCCCAGCCGGAACAGGGTCTCCTGCGCCAGGATGTTCCCGGCGGTGGCCTCCGCGTCCGCGGGGACGATGAGCCGGGAGCGGACGAAGACCTCGGCGAAGATTCCCGCCGCAACGATGTACAGGTACAGGATTCCGCAGAGCCTCGCGTAGAGCTGCGGCGATCGTCCGGCTGTCGAGTTGATCTCCATTGGCGCTCCGATCCGGCGTCTCGGCGCCGTCTTGTTTGCAGCGGTCCCTTTCTCCTAGGACGCCGCTGCGCCGAGGAGCTTACAGGGGTGCCGCCTGCCTCAGCCGCCGGGCGCATGAGGCGCATGACATGAAATGACACGCGCGACTCTGTCACTTCCTGTCGAGCCTCGTGAAACCCACAACGCCCCGTGGCGTAGTGCCGGCCAGTCAGGCTCGTCTTTCGGAGCAGAGTTTCGGCAAGTGCCGAGGACAGGAGAGTGCTATGTCATTTGGGTTGAAGAAGTTTCTTGTGTTGACTGTTTTCCTCTGGACCTCAGCCCTCGCAGCGCAGGAGGCCCAGTCGCCCCTGGCGGGCGGCAAGCTGCGCCTCGCGTCGGCGGGTGCCGTTCCAGACCGGTACATCGTAGTCCTGAAGGAGGACCGGACGGACAAGCGGGGCCGGTCTTTGCTGACCGCCCGGTCTCTTGCCGAGCGCGAGCGGCTCATCACCGACCTCGCCGTGACCCACAAGGCCAAGGTCGGGCGGATCTGGCTCCGGGCGCTCCCGGGCTTCTCGGCCCGCCTCACGCTGGACGAGGCCCGCAAGCTCGCCGCCGATCCCCGCGTTCTGTTCGTGGAGCAGGTGGCGAAGGCCGAGCTCTCGCCGGCCTACACCGAATGCACGGTTTCGCCGCATGACGCCGCGCTGGGCGCTTCCGTCTCCGGAAGCAACCAGCTCATCACCTGCAACGACCCGACCCTGAGCTCCTGCCAGGACAACTGGGGTCTCGACCGCATCGACCAGGCCAATCTGGGAGGCGGCTCTCCGCCGGCCCTCTCCGGCACCTATTTGCTCCCCTCGGCCGGCGCCACTGTCCACGCCTACCTGATGGACACCGGAATCACGCTGGACCATCAGGAATACCTCAATGCATCCAGCCAGACGCGGATCGGCAACGGCGTGAACGTCGCGGTCGACGTGCTCGATCCGGGCACCGCGGACTTGACGGACGCTGTCGGCAACAGCCACGGCACGCACACCAGCGCAATCCTCGGAGGCGTCCAGTACGGCGTGGCGAAAAACGTGATTCTCCATCCGGTCCGGATCACGCATGGCAGCACCTTCGACATCGACCGGATCATCGACGGCATCGACTGGATTCTGGAGAACCATCCGGCCGGCCAGCCCGGCGTCGCGAACCTCAGCGCCAACGCCGCGAGCAGCAACGCCTTCCTGAATTCGACAGCGCTCGCCCTGGCGGCGCGCCGGCTCATCCAGGGCGGAGTCACGCTCGTGAACTCCGCGGGAAACCACGCCGAGCCGGTGGAGGAGTACGCCATGCTGGGCGGTTCCTTCCCCTCCCAGGTTCTGGTGGTCGGAGCCTCGACGCGGCTGGACAAGAGGTGGATCCTGCCCTCCGGCTGCACCTTCAATTACTGCGCCTCGAACTACGGTGCCGGCGTCGACCTGTTCGCACCTGGAGAGAGGATTCTGTCGGCCTCGAACAAGCCGGACGACCGTGCCTGCTTCCTCACCGGCACCTCAATGGCCGCGCCCCACGCCACCGGCACGGCGGCGGTGCTGCTGGCCGAGTTCCCGAACGCCTCACCGGGCACCGTGGAGAAGGCCCTGAAGCGCGTCGCCGCCTTGAACAAGCTGGACGCCTCCACTCTCAGCGGCTCGCCCAACAGGCTCCTTCAGATCCTCTTCCCGACCAGCGGCCAGCCGGTGGCCGGGGACCTTCTCTTCGACACTCTGGTCAACACGTCGCTCGTCCTCTCGACCTCCGAGCTGACGGGCGCGGGCATCGATTGGGGCAACGGCTCGCTCACGTTCGTTTCGGCGACCCAGCCGGCGCACGGTACGGTGTCGGTCGCGGGCGGGACGGTGACCTACGCTCCGACCTCGGCATACACGGGTGCGGACTCGTTCACCTACACCGTGCGGACCTCCGGTTTCGTCAACGACACCGGGACGATCGAGATCCAGGTGGGCGGCACGGCGCTCCCGCCGATCGCCGTCAGCGACGGCTTCGCCGTGAAGCCGGGCCAGGCGGTGACCTCCACCACGTCCGGCCTCCTGACCAACGACCTGAATCCCTCCGGAGGCTCCCTGGCGTTTCATCGCTTCCTCTCGCTGCCGGCGCACGGAGTCCTGACCGAGGCCTCGGGGAGCTGGACCTACACCCCGGACACCGGCTTCCTCGGTCTCGACCGCTTCACCTACCGGGTCAAGAACAGCTCCGGTCTCGTCGACGTCGGAACGGTCGACGTGCGGGTCGGTGACGAGTTCGACGACGACCTGCTCCGGGAGCGCTTCGACGACTTCAACTCGGTCCGCGACCCGGGCGACCCCTTGAACGGCGTTGCGGTGCAGGCGGGGAGCGGCACCTGGTCGGCCAGCTCGAGCGCCGGGTTCGGCACCGGAATCCTGACCAATCTCCAGACCGTCGGCTTCATGGGAGGCCTCCCCTTCCAGCCTGGCAGCCACACCTCGTCGAGGTCGGCTCGCCTGGCGGCGGTGATCGACTCCACGGCGACAGGCTGGACCGGCTTCGGTTTCTCGAGCTCGGCGACCGGCGGTTACTGGAGTGACGGCCAGGTGTGGATCTATCTGCGGCCCAGCGGGCGGCTCTACGTCGCCGCCAACGGCACGACTCACTACCTCTACGACAGCGTCAGTGCAGCGCCGGGCTTCGTCTCCGGCTGGAACTACCTGGAGCTCGAATACGACTGGGTCGACAAGACGGTCCGTGCCTGGATCAACGGCACGGCGCTGCCGATCGCCGTCTCGGACCTCGACGATCTCGGCTTCGCGCCGAACATCCAGTACGTCGGCGTCCACGCCCACCCGGGGGCGGGCGGCTACCCGTCGACGCAGGAGGTGGGGATCGACGACTTCCATCTGACCCTGTTCGATCTGTCGACGCACCTCGCGCAGCCGGAGAACGTCAACGCGACCTATGACACGCACAACGACAAGATCCGGGTCACCTGGGATGCGGTGTCCGGAGCGACCCTCTACAAGGTCTATCGGCTCAAGCCGAGCAGCGCTGCCCCCAAGGCCGGCGACGCGGATCTGTTGCCGCAGCAGGTCATGGGCACGACGTTCGACGACCACACCGTGCTCCCCGACACTCACTACTACTATTGGGTGCAGGCCGTGAACAGCGCCGGCCAGAGCCCCTACAGCTCCGCCACACTGGGCCAGCGCGATACGGTGACCGGCCAGACCTCGCAGACGTTCACCGTGAACGCCGACGCGACGGTGAAGCAGGATCAGCCGACGACCAACTTCGGGTCGGAAACCTCGCTGGGGATCCGTCACACGGCGACCGGATTCGGCCGCTTCACCTTCATCCGCTTCGACCTCTCGGCTCTCGGCAGCAGCACGCGCGAATCCGCGACCCTGGAGGTGCGCCTCGTGAGCCCGCCGGACCCGGGAATCACCATCTACAAGGTCAGCAACATGACGTGGAACGAGTCGACGGTCACCTGGAACAACTGGGGGGCCGGAGTCACGGCGGTCCCTCTGTGGAAGAGCTGGTCGCTCGTCAACCCCACGTCGGGCTCGGGAAGGCTCGAGCTGGATGTGACAGACGCGGTCGACGCCAACGGCATCGTGACCATCGGCATCGCCACCGACTTCGACCAAGCGGGCATCGACCTCGTCAGTAGGGAGAACGGTGCAGCCGCCTATCACGCTCGCTTGAAGGTCTACTACCACTAGTACGAACAATGCCGCGGCGGTGCGAGCCGCCGCGGTGTCCCATCTCCCTCAGCGCAGGCTACGCCCGCCCCAGCCGTCGGGCTCCGATCACAGCCAGCAGCGCCGTCAGCAGCGCGACCCCCAGGACATCCAGCACCGGGATGTCCACGATCGCGACCGCTCTCAGCACCGTGGGATCGTTGGTGCCGGGCGCGCCCGGGTCGTCGGTGACGCCCGAGGACTCGTTCGATCCGTCGCCGTTGGCGTCGTAGAAGAAGGTCGCCTGGTTCGAGGCGGAGGAGGCCGGTGGCCCGGGTGTGACCGTCGCCTGGATGGTGATCGTCACCGAGCCTCCGGCCGGGATCGCGCCGTTCCACGTGACCGTGTTCGTGCCCGGGTTGGCGGCCGCCGTCCCCGCGGTGGCCGAAGCGGAGACCAGCGTCAGCTCCGGTGGCAGGATGTCCGTCAGCTCGTCGCCGGGGTTGTCCCCCTGCGGGCTGGAGCTGGTGTTGGTCAGGACGATCGTGTAGGTGACGGCGCTGCCGGGGATGAGCTGCCCGGCGACCGTCTTGGTCCCCGAGATCGCGACCGGCTCGGCGACAAGGGTGTCCTCCGAGTCGGTGGCCACGGCCGTCCGCCCGTCCGTCTCGACCACGATCGAGGCGGTGTCCGTCACCGTCGAGCCCGCGGCGGCCGCGGCCGGGACGCGGACGGTCAGCACGAAGACGGAATCCCCCACCGGCAGCGCGGCGATCTGGCAGACCGTCGGGAAGGAGCCGGGCATCGGCGGCGAGGGGCAAACCCAGCCGGCCGGGGGCGCGAGCGACACGAAGTCCGTGCCCGGAGGCGGGGGGATGGTGACGACCGCGTTCGTGCCGTCCGTGATCGTGGTCGACACCGTGACCGTGTACGCAACCTCGAAGCCGGCCACGACCGGGTCGGGCGCGTCCGTAATCGTCATCGTGAGCCCGGCGGACGCCGCGCCGACCGTCGTGAACGCGGTCGCGGTTTCATTGCCCGGCGCCGGGTCGGCGGTCGCCGACGACACCGTCACGGTGTTGTCGAGCACCGTGCCGGCCGCGGTGCCGGCGCCCACCTGCACCGCGAGCGTGAACACCGCGCTGCCCGTAGCGAGCGTCGCGGCCGTGCAGGAGACCGTGCCGCCGGAGCCGACGGCGGGCGTCGAGCAGCTCCAGCCTCCCGGCGCCATGAGCGACTGGAACGTCGTGCCGGCCGGCAGCGGATCGCTGAGAGCCGCCGCCGCCGCGTCGTCCGGCCCCTTGTTGTTCACGGTGATCGAGTAGGTGACCGTCCCGCCGGGAGCCACCGGGTTCGGTGCGCCGTCCACGAGGACCGACAGATCGGCGGACTGTGCGTCCAGGCGCGGCGCCAGGCAGAGACCGGCTACCGCAGAGGCAAACAAAAATGTACGCAAGGAAGGGAACATCCGGACCCCCGAATCGATGGTTTGGGAAGCGGGAAGAGTGTACCTCAAACGCCGAAACACGGGCCGACGGTGTAGGCTCGTCAGTGCCATGAACCCCCTTCATCGAGTCATTCCCTTCCTTCTACTCGCGCTCTTCGCTCCTGTCGCCCTCCTCGGGGCCGCCGAGCGGACCGGCGAGCCCCCGCCGACGCTCCGGATCGTCAACGCCCGGTTGATCGACGGGACCGGCGCACCGGCGCGCCTGGGGAGCCTGCGCATCGCCGGAGACCGCATCGTGGCGGTGGGAGACGTGGCGCCGATTCCGGACGAGGCGGTTCTCGATGCCAAGGGGCTCGTGCTGGCGCCCGGGTTCATCGACACGCACTCGCACGCGGTGGCGGACCTCTTCGAGGTGCCGGACGCGCTCGGCGCCGTGAGCCAGGGGATCACCACCGTGATCGGCGGGCAGGACGGCGGATCGTTTCTCCCGTTGAGCGAGCTCTTCGCGCGCCTGGAGAGCGCACCGGCGGCGGTCAACGCCGCCTCGTACTCGGGGCACGGCACGCTGCGCGAAAAGGTTCTGGGCGGAGACTTTCGCCGCGCCGCCACCGCGGCCGAGATCGCCGGGATGGCGCGCCTGCTCGAAAGCGACCTGGAGGCGGGAGCCCTGGGGCTTTCGACCGGGCTCGAATACGACCCGGGGATCTATTCGACCCGCGCCGAGCTGATCGACCTGGCCCGGGTCGCCGCGCGCCACGGCGGCCGGTACATCAGCCACATCCGCAGCGAGGACCGGACATTCTGGGAGGCGATCGACGAGATTCTCGCGATCGGCCGGGAGGCGAAGATCCCCGTGCAGATCTCCCACATCAAGCTGGCGATGCGGACGCTCTGGGGCGAGGCCCCTCGGCTGCTGGCGCTCCTCGACGCCGCGCGGGCGCAGGGGATCGACGTCACGGCCGACATCTATCCCTATCTCTACTGGCACTCGACGCTCACGGTACTCTTCCCGGAGCGCAACTTCGAGAGCCTGGAGGTCGCCCGGCAGGTGCTCGCCGAGATCGCGCCCCCCGAGGGTCTGCTGCTCGGCCGCTATCTGCCGAACCCCGCCTATGCGGGACGCACCGTGGCCGACATCGCCAGGGAGCGCGGCGAAGCCCCCGAGGTGACGCTCATCGCGCTCATCCGCGACGCCGAGGCCCTGCGCCGCCAGGGCAAGGAAGGGGTCGAGAGCGTCATCGCCACCAGCATGGTCGAAGGCGATCTTGAGAAGCTCCTCGCCTGGCCGCAGACCAATCTCTGTACGGACGGCGAGCTCGACGGCCGCCACCCGCGCGGCTTCGGCTCCTACCCGCGCGTGCTCGGGCGCTACGTGCGGGAGAGAGGAGCGCTCGGGCTGGAGCAGGCGGTCCACAAGATGACCGCCCTCGCCGCCGATCACGTCGGGATCAAGGATCGCGGCCGTCTGGTGCCCGGCGCCTTCGCCGACCTCGTCCTCTTCGATCCCGCCACGGTGATCGACCGTGCCACGACGAGCGATCCGCACGCGCTCGCCACCGGCATCGAGCGCGTCTGGGTCAACGGCCGGACCGTCTTCGCCGGAGGCGCGGCGAGCGGGCTCCGGCCTGGGCGGGTGCTTCGTCGGGAAGGAAGCCCGCGCGGCGGCTCTCGCTAGCGGGTGTAGAACCGCATGATGGGCGACGCGCGAAAGCGCGTTGCCAGATCAGGAGTGGCTTCGCGTCGCGGAGACCCAGCGCATCGAGGGCCTTTTGCCCGTGGATGCACAATCTTGAAGGAAGTGATTAATCAAGGTCTGGTAGGGAATCCCCAACTCTCCAGACAGCTCTTTGAAATACTCCAGGGTCTGGAAGCTCAGGCGAAGCGTGACCTGTTTCTTGAGGCGCTTGGCATAGGGATTGGGCCGGGCTTCGCTGAAATCGTAGCTCTTTCTCATGATTGAAGGCTCCGGTTGTACCGCTCGCGTTCCTGCCGATCGGCTTTCCGGGCGGAGATGATTCGGATCAGATCCTCAGAATCCCGATAGCAGTGACACACGATGAGCGTTCGGGCACTTGCACTCAAACCGAGAAGCAGGAAACGCTCTTCCTGCTCCGAATGATCCGGATCGTTGATCAAGAGCGCATGGTCGTCGTAAAAGACAGTCGCGGCCTCCTCAAACGGCACGCCGTGCTTCCGCCGATTTCCGGCACTCTTGCCCCCGTCCCATTCGAAGCGAAGCTCCTTCACGCAACGACAGTGTAGCGACACGGGGGATGAGTGGCAATCGCCTGGCCTTCGGCCGGCGTCACGGGTTGACCCGTCAGCCGCTCAATGCTGGTGTTCCATCGGCACAGGTTTCATCGTCCTGCCGTGAATTCTACGCCGCCGAACGCTCCCGCGGATGCCGGCGTGCCCTCTACGCCGCCGAGAGCCGCTGGACTCGGAGCGTGCTGCGCTTCTTCTCCACTCGCCAGAGATCGTACTGAACCTGCTGATTGAGCCAACTCTCCGCCGTCGTGTCGAGCGCCAGCGAGAGCCGCACGGCCATTTCGGGGCTGATCCCCACGCGCCCGTTGACGATTCCGGACAGAGTCTTGCGGCTGACGCCCAGTGCCCTGGCCATATCGCTGACCGTCAAACCGAGCGGCTCCAGGCACAGCGACCGCAAAACCTCGCCTGGATGGGGCGGATTGTGCATTTTCATCGTTCTGACCTCAGTGATAGTTCTCGTAGTCGACCCCGTCGACATCCTTCCCGACGAACATGAAAGTCACCCGCCAATTGCCGCTCACGCTGACTGCCCACGTCTCCCGGCGCAGTAGTTGTGCTCTCAGGTAGGAGGACGGATCCGGGCAGGTTCAGTGACAATCTTGTAGCATCTCATCATTGACAGTCTACGATAGGATGTCAACTTCTCTGGAATTTGAGGCCTCATGTCCAACCACTTCATCGTCTGCGGAATGGGTGACATCGGCTACCGCGTGGTCGAGCTGCTCCACCGTCTGGGCGAGACGGTCGTGGCGATCACGGAGCGGGCTCTGGAGGAGCGGCTGCAGACGGCCGAGGCGATGGGGGTGCGCGTGCTCCTGGGGGATGCCCGTAGTGAGCGGTTGCTCCTGGAGGCGGGTCTCCAGGAGGCGAAAGGGGTCATCGCCGCCACGGACAGGGATCTGGTCAACATCGAGATCGCCTTCGACGCCCGCCGCCTCCGCCCCGACATCCCGGTGGTGGTCCGCCTCTTCGACCAGGAGCTGGCCCGCCAGCTCGAAACGGCTCTGGACCTCCGGCGCGCGCTGGGCATGTCGGCCCTGGCGGCTCCCAGTTTCGCCGCGGCCGCCATGGGCGACGCCATTCTCGCCAGCTTCCCTCTGGACGAAGTTCCCTACATGGTGGGGCGGCAGACCGTGGAGGCCGGTCCGCTGGCGGCGTGCGCCACGGTGGGGACTCTGGCCCGCGTCCACCAGCTCCAGACGCTCGTCCTGGAGCGCGCCGAGGGGGAATGTGTCCCGTTGCCGCGCCGGGAGGAGCGGCTTCGGCCTGGAGACCGGCTTTCGCTGTTCGGCCGGAAGGACGACTGGGAACGGGTGTTCGGCACGCCCGAGGCAGCTCTCCCCCTGGGAGAGAAGATCCCCTGGCTCCGCCGGCTGCGAAGGGGGCTGGCGAGAGCGTTCGCCGTCTGGCGGGAGGAGCCGCTGGCGTTGCGGGCCGTGTTCCTGAGCCTGTGCCTCCTGATCCCCCTGACGGTGCTCCTGTTCCAGTACTACTTGAAGCTGACCCTTGTGGACGCAATCTTCTTCACCATCACCAACCTGCACGGGGAGATCGGGATGACGGAGGCCGCCCCGGCGGAGATCAAGCTCTATGAGGTTCTCATCATGATCCTCGGCTCGATCACGGTGGCGACGCTGTACTCCATGATCACCGACTACGTGGTGGGTTCCCGCCTGCGCAAGCTGCTCGGTGGCCGGCCCATGCCGAAGAAAGGGCAGGTGGTCGTGGTGGGGATGGGGAACGTGGGCTTCCGGGTGGTGTATGAGCTGAAGCAGGTGGGGGTGCCGGTGGTGGCGGTGGACGCCGATCCGGATGCGCCGTTCCTGGCCACCATCCGTACCCTGGCGCCGGTGATCCTGGGGGACGCCCGGTTGAACGAGACGTTGGAGCGGGCCGGCCTCTCCCGGGCTCGAGCCGTGGTGGCGGCGACGGGTGACGATTCGGTCAACCTGGGTATCGGCCTCTCGGCGCGCCGGATGAATCCGGGTGTCCGCACGGTGGTGCGGCAGTTCGACGCCGATTTCGCCCGCAAGGTGGAAAAAGCCCTGGGGATCGACGCCGCTCTCGGCGCCTCACGGATCGCCGCGCCGACCTTCGCCGCCTCGGCCCTGTTTCCGGACGTGGCCAAGGCGTTCATCGTCCAGGACCGGCTGATCGTGGCCCTGCGGCGCAAAGCCGGCCCGGACTGGGCGGGGCGGAAGCCGTCTGAGCTGCGGGCCGAGCAGGGGATCCGCATCCTGATGCGCGGCGGCGTGCTCACCGCCGCCAGTGTCGCCGTCGTGGACGAAAAGCCGCTGGCCGAGGACGAAGAGGTGCTGGCCGCCCTCTGGCGCACCTTGGCTCCGCCGTGGTCGGAGCAGCGGCGCCCGTGATGGGCAGAATGACGAACCGTCTGAGAGGGCGGTCCGGGCCTGCCCGGGCGGCGCCGCCCGTTTGGGTTGGCGGGGCGGGGAACCCGCGAGATCGACCGGGGGCTTCGAAGTGAGTTGGCAGGTCTACACGCCTCACGGCCATGACCTGGGGACTTGGGGACAACGCATCAAAGCTGCCGGGTCGCCTCGCGACGGCGATGAGTTTTCGGTTGCCTGGCCTGAAGGGGGAGTGATCGTACGCAAGGCGACACGATTACGGCGGAGTCTGGCGCTGCGACACTGACCTACGCCGTCCGCATCTTCACCTTGACACTCGCCTTGCCAAAATAGATCTCATCGCCGCTCTGGAGCTTGATGCCCCGGGTGTCGCGGCTGCTCACGTCGATGGTCTTGCCGTCGCGCAGAATGCGGGTGTTCGAGGCGCCGTGCTCGGCTCGCAGGCGCAGCTCTCCCGAGGCCTCGTCATAGAGGATGCGGGCCTGCTCGCGGGAGACGGTCTGGTTGATGTCCCCCTCTTCCAGAAAGGCCACGTCGTTGCGGCGGCGGATGCGGCCTTCCTCGTCCAGGATCTCTTCAAGGCGGCCGATGTGGAGCCGGCCCGCGGGGAAGGCGTAGACCTTGCGCGTGGCGGTCCCCTTGAGGACGGTCAGCTCCAGGGTGGGGCGGCCGGTCGAGTCCGCCTCGCCGCTCTCGAGATAGGGGAAGGGCACCTGGGCCGTGCCGGGCGCGACGGCGGCGGGAGCCTTCGAGGCGGGTGGACGCTCCGTGCGCTCGAAGTCGATGCGGTAGCGGCGCTCGCCGAACTCCGGGCCTCCCTGCTCGGTGACCTCGACATCGACGGCGAGAACCGGGGGGATCGGGCAGCTCCGGTCGGCGAGGCGCTCTCGGACCTCGGCGGGGAGATCCCAGATGTCGCGGACGACGGCTTCGAGCTCGTCTTTCTCCCGCGGACCGGGAGCCAGGACGAAGACCCGCAGGCGGTTGAACGGGAACACCCGCTTGCCGCCGCCGGCCGAAACGATGCGCGACTCGATCTCGTCGAGGATGGCGCGGCGGATTTCGATCGGCTCGGTGCCCGTGGGCCACGGGTGGGTCCACTTGCGCACGGCGCCGAAAAGCTTGTCCATCTTCATAGTTTGACCTTCACGGCTCGGGCCCGGCTTCGCTTTCGGGCAGCGCTTGGAACAACCCCAGGGCCGACGCGGCCTTCACGATCTCGCCGGTGGCCTGGGCCGCCAGCCGGCCGCCGTAGCCGCCGTGCTCGACGATGACCGCGAAGGCGATCCGGCGCCCGCCCGTCTCTCCGGCGGGAGCATAGCCGACGAACCAGGAGTGCGACCGCTTGCCCTGGACCTCCGCGGTGCCGGTCTTGCCGGCCACGGCGGGCTCGACGCTCCCCAGGATGCGCGACGCGGTCCCCTGGGTCACGACCTCGCGCATCGAACGGGCGAGGAAGACGGTCGAATCCGGCGACAGAACCGGCACGGGTTCCTCTTTCTGGGCTTCCGTATCGTCCAGCACGCGCCGGCCCGGCGGCATGGAGCCGCCTCGCGCCACGGTCGCCGCCACGCGCGCCATCTGGAACGGCGTGGCGATCACCTGGCCCTGCCCGTAGGCGGACTGCGGCAGCGAGTCCTTGAGCTGCTCGGGCGTGTTCGGCCGCGCCGTGGTGATGCCCAGGAGCTGAGCCGTTTCGAGCAGATCCTTGGCGCCGACCTCGTAGGTGCCGAGCTGCGCGAAGTAGGCGTTGCAGGAGACCACGATGCCCTTCTCCAGATTCACGTCGCCGTGCGGCACCGTGTCGGTCACGTCGTCGCGGATCGGCTTGCCCCAGCCGCGCACGCTGTTGCCCACGCGGTTGCCGGGGAGCGTCTTGCACACGAACGACTTCTGCGCGAGCGAGGGGTCCTTGCGCAGGGCGGCCATGGCGGTGACGAGCTTGAAGGTCGAGCCCGGCGGGTAGACGCCGTAGCGCGCCCGGTCGATCAGGTCGCCCTCGTTGTCCTCGGTGGAGCGGACGGGGAAGCGGTCCGGCCATGGATACGAGACGCTCGCCAGCACGTCGCCCGTGTCGGGATCGAGCACCACGGCCGCGGCGCCGTGGCCGGCTTCGCGCGCCGCCTTGCGCAGGATGTCCGCCACGCGCACCTGGAGCCGGGCGTCGATCGTCATGCGCACGTCGCGAGTCCTGGTCAGGATCTTCTGCACATCCTCGTTGTCCGGCTGCCAGCGGTGGCGCAGCAGCGGCACGATCTCGGTGTAGTCGTGGCGGACCTGCTCGGTCACCGAGTCGTCCGGCTGCTTCACCTCGACCAGCTCCGCGAAGTCGTCGAACCCCTGAAGCCGGATGCGCGCGTCGCGCTCCATGTAGGAGCTGTTGCCCGCTCCCCAGTTCACCCGCGTGCTCAGGTCGCCCAGAAGGTGGAACATCGTGCCGCCGAAGGGGTAGAAGCGTTCGGTCCGGCCGGGCCGGCCCGTGTCCACGATGGCGCCGAGGGCGGCGAGCGCGGTCTTGTTCTTCTGCAACTCTTCCGCGTCGTTCGTGGCGAGCGGCAGGCCGTTGCGGTCGAAGATCGAGCCGCGCGGGATGGTGTCGGCGATCGCCTCCAGGCGCGGGTTGTACTGGAAGCGCCGCAGACCGTCGCCCTGGAGCGTGAGCGCGCCGCGGGTGAGGAACTTGTCCGGCTGAAGCACCTGCACCTGGGCGGCTCGCAGCAGGATCGCGCTCCCGACGACCGCGAGACCGATGGCCGTCCAGCGGACGCCGCCCGCGAACCGGTTGCCGACCGGACTGCCGGCAATACCGCCGGTACCGCCGATACCGCCGGTGCCCGGACGCGCGGACAGCCCGAGGACGATTCCGAAGAGCGCGAAGTTGGCGAGCATGGCCGACCGCCCGAAGCTCAGGAACGGGGAGACGACGCCCGACAGCGGCAGCAGCCCGACCACGCCGCCGGCGATCAGCAGGATGTGCAGCGCCGTCAGCACAGACAGCCCGAGCGCGAGGAAGAAGCCGTAGGCCGAGCCCGCGCGGCGGGCGGTTCGCAGCCCGCGCCAGACCAGGGCGGCGTAGAGCGTGAACACCGCGAGCAGCCCCAGGAAACCCAGCTCCTCGCCGATGGCCGCGAGCACCATGTCGGTGTGCGCCTCGGGCACCCGTCCGGGCTCGCCGAGACCGAGACCCGTGCCGGTGAGCGCGCCGCCGGCCAGCGACCAGAGCGACTGGGCCAGGTGGTCGCCGCCGCGGAAGGAGTTGTCCCAGGGGGACATCCACATCTGGATGCGCCCGGTCACGGTGCGGGGCACGCCGAGCTGATAGCCGACGTAGAAGCCGGCCGCGATCACGGCGGCGCCGACGATCAGCATCACCGGCCGGCCGCGGGCCACGCAGTAGAGGATCAGGAAGAGGAACGCGAGCACCAGCGCCGGACCGAGGTCGCGCTGGAAGAAGAAGAACAGCAGCACGGCGCCCATCGCGAGGATCGGCGGCAGCGCGTACTCCAGCCGCGGCAGACCGAGCCTCGCGAGGCCGGGGAGCCGGTTCTCGGACAGCTCGCGCAGGAACTCCCAGCGGTCGAAGAAGTAGGCGGCCAGGAAGAGGACGACGAGGATCTTGATCGCCTCGACCGGCTGGAACCCGAACAGGTTGACCTTGGCGTCGCTGCCGCCCGGGCCGCTGCCGAGCGTGATCAGGAGGACGGACAGGCCGAGCGCCGCGGCGAGCGGGGCGAAGACCATGCGGCGCAGCGGCGAGCGTTCCCAGTCCACCTGGCTGGCGGCGAGCAGCAGCGCGCAGCCGGTGAGCACGCCCTGCGCGAAGGTGCGGTAGAGCGGCAGGTCGCGCAGCGGATCGCGCACGGAGATCATCACCATGAGGCCGATGCCGGTGAGCACCAGGATCATGGGCAGGATCAGCTCGTCGCCGGGGAAGCCGCGGAACCGCCAGGCGAGATGGATCGCGAGGAAGCCCGCCAGCACGAAGCCCGTCCAGAGCCAGAACGAGGACCGGAACGACTCCGGCGTGCGCACGACGAGGTGGGGCTTGAGCTCGCGGACCTGGGAGAGCGACAACAGCCGGACGGTGAGGCCGTCCTGGGAAGCGCCCTCGGCGAGATGGCTCTTCGCCTCGGCCAGCCGCGCCCGCAGACCGGGAAGGCGGCGCTCCCGGCTCACCTCGGACGCGGGGACGCGGAGCCTGCCCAGCTCGCCCACGTTGAGGAGCTGGCCTTCCTGGGTGCGCTTCCAGATCCGCCGCGCGACGAAGGCGCGCTCGGTGGGCTCGCTCAGGAAGCCCAGCAGCGGGAGCAACTGCTCGGGCTGACGCAGGTCGTTGAGGTCGAGCACGGAGCCCTCGGCCATCCCGGCGACCGTTCCGGCGAGCGGCTTCGTCATGGCCAGGTAGGACAGCAGAAGACCGAGGAGGACCGCGGCGAAGGCTCCGGCGAGCAGAATCGCCTCGCGGTTGCGCGCGGGACGGCCCCCGGGCACTGTGCTCCCGCCGACCGCCTCGCGCTGGCGGCGTTCGGCCGCGGTGGTGCGCGTCACCGCCATGGATGGATCTCCGTCATCGTCCGCTGTTCCTTTCGACCTGATGCAGGATCTCGTCGAGCTGATCCAGGAAGTCCGGCTCGCGCCGGGGGCGCAGCCGCTCCTGGACCTGGTCGAGCCGGCTCTGGGCGCGCGCCCGGTTCGTCTTCACATCGGCGTAGCCCGCGGCGTCGTCGTAGAAGTTGATCGCCTGGAGCAGGTTGTCCCGGGTCTGCTCCAGCAGCTCGGTCTCCGCGTCCATGCCGCGGGCGCTGACCGAGCGGGCCCAGATCGCCTCGGCCTGCCGCCGGTAGCCGTCGCCCTCCATGGCCCGCTCGCGCCGGCCGAGCCGGTAGCCGCGCTTCTCGAGATCCACCAGCGCCCTCTGAAGCTTGTCCAGGTCGGGCCGCTCGTAGGCGTAGACCCGGGCCAGGCCGAGATAGGGGTCGGCCCAGTCCTTGTCGCGCCGCGCCGCGTCCTGGAACGCCGAAACCGCGGAGTCGATCTTCGCCTCGGCGGCCGGCTTGTCCTTGGGCTGCAACGCCTGGGAGGCGATCCGGTCCAGATGCCCCTTGGTGTAGAGCAGCTTGGCGCGGACGCGGCGGTCCAGATAGTTCAGCTCCATCGCGCCCTGGAGGTAGGTGTGGGCCTGCTGCCAGGCGCGTTCGCGCACCCGGGGGTACTCGGCGTGGTAGCCCTCGATGGTCTCGTCCGCGGCGTGGACCAGCGCCTCCCGCAGCTCGTCGCGCACCGCGTGCAGGGTCGGATTGAACATGCCGATCCACGAGAGATCCTGATAGCGCGCGAGGATGCTGCCGAGGTCCGGATCGGTGTCGGTGACGAGATCGTGCTGGATCGCCCGGGCCTTGCTCTGGACCCACAACTGGGAGAAGCCGAAGAGGATCAGCATCACCGCCAGGACCGGAATCCAGCGCCGCCGCCGGGGGCGGGCAGCCGGAGCGTCTCCCGTTTCAGCCGCGGTGGCCGCGATTGCCGCGGCGGGCGGCACCGGAACCGAGGGCGGCGGCGGGACGGGCTCGTAGGTGCGCCGCGTGGAGTCCGGCGCGGCCGGCGGAGGCGATGCTCCCGGAGGCGGCGGGATCGAAATGGGAGGCGCCGTAGGGTCGGTACGCCGCGTTCCTTCCGCGCCTGCGGCAGGTGTGCCCCCGGCCCGCGAATCATCCAGCGACTGGACGGTGCGGCGAGTCGCGCTCAGGTCTGCCGGCCGGATGGCAGCGGTCTCTCCTGCTCCTGCGGCATTCTCGGCGAGCCGGCCGTCGCGCCAGGCCTCCAGGTCTGCCCGGAACCCGGCCGCGGACGGATAGCGCCGCGCGGCATCGAACGCCAGGGAGCGGTAGACCAGCTTCCTGAGCCCGGGCGAGCACGATTCCGGCAGCGGCACGGGCGCATCGCCGCGGCGCAGGCGGGCCTCCAGCTCCTCCGGATCGTTGCCCGGCCACGGCGAGTAGCCGGCGATCATCGTGAACAGCGTCACGGCCACGGCCCAGAGGTCGGACTGCGGATCGAGCCGGCCGCTGTTCAGCCGCTCCGGTGGCACGTAGGGCAGGCTGCCGAAGAGGTTCACGGTGAACTTGCGCGTCTGGGACAGGTGCTTGGCGATGCCGAAATCGAGCACGCGCACCCGGTCGCCCTCCTGGAGCCGGATATTCTCGGGCTTGAGGTCGCCGTGGACGATGCCGCGGCGGCCGTCGAGGCCGGCGGCGGAGAACTCGTGGAACATCTCCAGCATCGCGCAGAGCTGGAGCACGATGTCCACGGCCCGCTTCTCGGGCAGCGGCGCCTCCTGCTCGATCACCGCGGCGAGGTCGTCGCCGGAGATGTACTCCATGGCGACCCAGAAGAAGCCGTCCTGGTCGCCCTGGTCGTAGACCGCGGCGACCTGCGGCGCGACCTTGGCGAGCGCGGCCTGGAGCGCGGTGCCGTTGCGTTCGGCGGCGACCGCGTCCGAGTCGATCTTCGAGGTGCGGACGAGCTTGAGAGCGATCTCGGCGTTACTCGAATCACGGTTCGGGTCCCTGGCCAGATACACGTCGCCGATGGCTCCGCGGCCGAGGAATTCGAGGATCTCGAACCGGCCGACCCGGGACTGGGTCAACATCGCTTCACCGTCCCGGCCCCGTCTGCGTCTTCGGCGCGACCCGTACGGCCTTCGCCTGCGGAGTACCTTCGAAGCGGTTCCAGCCAAACAGCTCTTCCACGCGGTCGGCCTTCGGCAGCCAGATCCCGGCGGCCGAGTTGCCTTCGATCCGGTTGTCGATCATCAGGGGCCTCGCGTCGCCGCGGATGTCCACGCCCGGCCCCTTCGTCCCCTTGCCGTTCTTCGAGATCAGGTTCTGCCGGACCTGGGTGGCCGCGGCACCGCCGTCGGTGCCGATCACCAATCCGGGTCCGCCGTTGTCGTGCAGGAAGCTGGTCTCGATCGTCGAGCGGTCCGGCCCGGTGATCTCGATTCCCGCCTGGCTGGCGCCGGAGATCTCCATCTCCGAGACGAGGACGCGCGAGCCGTCGAGGCGCAGGCCCACGGCCAGCGGCGCGTCCGCGGCTCCGGCGATCCGGAAGCCGGAGATCTTCCCGCTCACGCCCCGGGCGGTGAGCACGGCTGCCGCCTCTGCTGCCGTTCCGGGCGTTGGGGCTGCGGCCGGAGCCGGCACGGGGGGGACCGGCGGCATCAGCACGGCTCCCCGCGGCACCAGGCTCACCAGAACCACGCCCTCGGGAAGCTCCAGCGTCTCGCGGTACTCGCCGGGCGCGACCTCCACGGTCTGCCCGGGCCGCGCCTCGGCGAGCGCCTCATGGATCGTCGCGAAGTCGCGCTCGCCGGGGCCGACCCGGAGAGCCGCCGCCGGGGCCGGCTCGGGCAGGGGCGTCTCCTGGCCCGGCAGGCCCGGCCAGAGGGCCAGCAGCCGCTCCCGTAGGTCCGGGAAGAGATAGAGCGCGGCTCCGGCGGCGATCAGGGCCATCAGCAGGACCCAGGGCATCGTCCTGCGCCAGAGCGGGATGCGGACGTGCGCCGAGCCGTACTGCTTCGGCGCGCCGGTTTTGCCTGCCTTGGCCACGCCTGTCTTGGAGGCAGCCGGGCTCGCCGCGGCGGGACGGTCGCGGATCACGGTCTCCGCGTAGCGCTCGCCCTCGACCAGCACGATCGAGATGTTGTCCTTGCCGCCGGCCTCGTTCGCCGCCGCGATCAGCACCTCGATCGCGGCCCGCGGCTTGCCCGCGTTGGCTTCGACGGTCTCGCGGATGCGGGCCGACGGCACGAGATCCGAGAGGCCGTCGCTGCAGAAGAGCAGCGCGTCCTCCGGTCCGAACGGGATCTCCTGGGTGTCGATGAACCCGTCCTCGTCCGGCTCGTGCGGCGCGGAGCCCACGTCGCGGAAGATCTCGTTGCGCCGCGGGTGGTGCATCGCCTCGTCCTCGGACAGCTCGCCCGAGTCCTCGCGCGTGCCGACGGGCGAATGGTCCCTGGTGATCTTGCGGATCTCGCCGCGGCGCAGGCGGTACAGCCGGCTGTCGCCGACGTGGCCGACCGTGGCGCGGTCGCCCTCGACGATCGCCACGGTGAGGACGCAGGCCATGCCGGTCAGCTTGGGATCGGACTGGGCGCGCTCGTAGATCTGGCGGTTGGCCTGGGCGATGGCCTCGCGCACCAGGCGGTCGAGGTCCGTGGTGCGGCGCGACAGGCGGGCGCGCAGGATCTCCACCGCGGTCTGCGCCGCCACCTCGCCGCCGGACTCGCCGCCGACGCCGTCGATGACCGCGTAGATCCCGCGGTCGGGATCGCAGAGGGTGCGGTCCTCGTTGTTCTCGCGTTCGCGGCCCGCGTCGGTGCCTTCGGAGGCGACGACCGGGCGCAGGGGCCTCACGGCGGTGCTCAAGCCGGGGCTACCTCTTGTCCTGACTGCCGCCGGTACCGCCCGTGAAGGCCAGCGCGGCCAGCGCTCCGGCGAGGAGGAGCAGAACGGCGAGGAACGCGAGCCGGGCCCAGAACAGCGTCGTCATGCGCGCTCCGTCCTCTCAAACTCCAGGCTCACCACGCCGGCGAGCCCGATGCGGGCGCGGTCCGGCAGGTCCACCCAGCGGTCCATGTCGCGGGCTTCGCCTTCCACCACCTGGAGGCTCGGGGGGAGGGGAGTGCCGTTGACGGTCGTGCCGAGCTTGCTCAGATCCTTGACGCGGAACGTCCCGGCCGGCGTGCGCTGGAGCCGCGCGTGCTCGCGGGAGACGTCCGGGAACGTGTCGAGCCGCAGGTCGACCCAGACGTAGGCGTCGCCGGCCTCGCGGCCGATCACGATCTCGTCCTTGGTCATGAAGTAGGTCTGGGCGCCGCGGTTGTCGGTGAACGTGATGCGGGCCCAGGCCGGCGTCTCCTCGCGGCGGGCGACCGTGGTCTCGCCGAGGCGGCGGGTGGTGGAGATGCGCCGGGTCTTGGACCCCGAGACGTAGCCCGCGGACGGAGGCTGGGCGAACTCCGAGACCACCTCGATGTCGCCGGGCTCCAGGCCGCCGTTGGGATCCTCCTGGAAGCGGATCGACCAGCGGCCCTCGGCGTTGATGTAGGTCATCGACGGCCGCGCCGTCTCCTTGCGCCGGAGCAGGCGCTGCGCGCGCTGGGCGAGCGGGATGGCCGAGCGGTTGAGCTTCTCGAGCTCCTCTCCCAGCAGACGCTCCGCCTCGGCCTCCAGCTTCGGGAACAGGCTGCGGAGGTGCTCGTAGTCGTCGCCGTGCAGGTAGACCTGGTAAAGGCTCGGCGCCACGGTCTCGGTGACCAGGGGCTCCAGGCTCTGCAGCATGTTGTCGCGAATGGCGAGGACCACGTCCCGGCCGGTCGCGCGGTCTTTGAGGGTCGTCAATCAGGCCTCCTGGCCGGGTGTCCACCGCGGGGTCCGGCCCCGGATGAGTATATCTGTACGCAGAAGGCAGGGGCTTGTTTGCGGGAGTATACTTGCTCGCCGGTTCTACCGGGCCAGCGCGGTGTGACGGCCCCTCCGGGAATGATGGAGGGGGCTGTAGGGTTTTCAACCCGTGAGTATCAACGACCACGAGCCGACGACACCCTGCTTTGGCAGGGTCTACCAGTAGGAGTCTTTACCGAGTGACGATCGAAAGCTCTCCGTCCCCCCTCGTCTCGATCCGCCGCCGCAGGCCGCACCGGCTCGGCATCTCCCTCGCGCTGCTCTTCGTGGCTGTCGTCGGGGGCTCCCGTCTCCATCTGACCGAGGTCGCGTCCGCCGAAGCGGCGAACGTCCCCGCGTCTGGCACCACGTCTCCCGCAAAGAACTATGCGAAAGCCGTGCCCGCCGTGACGACCCAGGCGACCACCGTGTTCGCCAAGGGTGTGGAAGGCCTCTCGCCGAAGGTGCTGGCGATGGCTCTGGACTCGATGGCCTGCGCCAGGGCTCAGGGGGCTTCCGGCAACGGCGACCTGCTGACCGTGATCGACTACTCCCTGCCGTCTACGACGCCCCGCCTGTGGGTGCTCGATCTCAAGCACGGCAAGGTGCTCTTCAACGAGCTCGTGGCCCACGGCCGCGGCAGCGGCGACAACTATGCCACCAGCTTCTCGAACCTCAACGACAGCCATCAGTCGAGCCTGGGCCTCTACCTGACCCGTGGCACCTACAACGGCGGCAACGGCTACTCGCTGGTGCTCAAGGGGCTGGACGAAGGGGTCAACGACAGGGCCGAGGCGCGGCACATCGTGATGCACGGCGCCTGGTACGTGAGCGCCGATCACGCCCGCCAGCAGGGCCGGCTGGGCCGGAGCTGGGGCTGCCCCGCGCTCTCCCAGGAGATGGCCCCCCGCGTGATCGACACCATCAAGGGCGGCACCTTCCTCTTCGCCTACGCCGGACAGTCGAGCTGGCTCGAAACCGCCTCCAACAAGCTGGCTGGAACCTGCGGAACGGGAGCGGGCAGCGGTGTGATGACGGCTTCGACCCGGTAAAGAGCTCGTCAATAAAGAGAGGGCGCGGTTTCCCGCGCCCTCTCTTTTCCCACCTTCTGCTGATCTACCTGAACCCTACTGCTGCGGCGGCCGGTACTCCCGGTCGTTGCGCCGGCTGTCCCACTGGCGGCGGTCGCGGTCGTTCCGGTCCCGGTCGTTCCGATCGTTGCGGTCGTACCTGTAGTAGCGGCCGTGGCGATCGTTGAAGCCGTAGGTGCGGTTCAGCTGCGCCAGCAGGTCGCCGATCCGTTCCATGCCGCGGTCGACGTAGGGCCGGTTCGAGATGTACCGCAGCGACTCGGCCGTGCTGTCGAACACGCGGAACAGATCCTGAAGCTCCCGCGCCGCCGAGCGGGTGCCGCGGTTGTCCCTGCGGTCCCGGCGTTCCCAGTCCGAATGGGCCCGGTCGTTCCCGCCGACCTCGTCATAGAAGCGGGCCGCCGAGACTTCCAGATCGTGGAGGGCCGCGGCAACCCGGGCCTCATCCCGATCCGGTCGGCGATTGTTCCGTTCGTACTGCTCGTGAATCCACTGGGCCGTGCCCACGATCTCCCGGGCGACATCCTCCGCCCGGCCAGAGTCATATTGGTCACCATGGCGGTACGAGTCAGCCTGAGCGACGGTCGCGAGACCGAAAATCAGGATCGAGGCGGTGAAGAACTTGGTGGCTTTCATGGCTTTCTCCTTGTTGGTGCTCGCCAACCAGGACTCGCAAAGGCGATGCCAGCCACTCTGTCGAGGGAACGTCGAGGGAAGACTCCGAATCGACGCTCCCGGACCGTCCTCCAGGGAGGACGATCCGGGGCGCAACGTCCTAAGGCGTTATCTCGAACGTGATGGCCGTGCAGTCCAGCGGCATGGGCTCGTGGCGGTCGCGGGGACGGGGCAGGGCGGATTCGATCGACGTCACGTCGAACAGGTTTCCGGTCGCCGCGATCGTGTACAGGCCGGGCCGGCTCACGTCGTAGGGGCCGTTCAGGTCGACCGTCGCCTCGACGTTGCCGTGGGCCGGCACCAGGATGTAGTCCTCGCGGCTCGGATTCGCCCGCTTGAACATCGGTCCCTGGTATTGAAGCTCCTCGCCGTCCCTCGTCACCCGCAGGGCCGGGCCCGCGATGCCTTCGAGCGGCGTGTTCCACTTGAGCACCCAGAGATCGGGGCCGTTCGGATTCGACAGCTCGAAGCGGATGCGGTCGGGAACCACCGGCTCGAGGCGGCAGTGGATCTCGGGACCGGCACTTTTGGGAGCGGAGGTCATGCAGGCGGACAGGATCAGGAGCAGGGGGATTCCGAAAGCTCTCACGCCGGGGATCATAACCGAACCGGGAGCGATCGGCGCGGGAGGCAGCAAAAAGGGACCGCCCGCGCCGACTTTTCAGCCTTCGCCTACCTCCAGGAGAGCCGGGCTCCAAGGCGGAGCGTCCGCGGCGCGAGCCGGTCCTCCATGGCGCCGCCGCGGGTGACGCCCAGATCGAGCTCCCGCTCGGAGACGGTGCGGCGGCCGAGGACGTTGTAGGCCTCCAGGCTCAGGGTGAGCCCGAAGTCGCCGAACGTCAGCTCGTTCTCGATGCGGGTGTCGACCGTCACGAGATCCGGCCCGCGCTCGGAATCCGGCCGCTCGGTGAGCTGCACCGGCACGACGCCGGCCCGGTCCCTCGCCGCCAGGCGATACCAGGGCAGGGGCGAGCCTTGCCGCCCGTTCACCGTGGCCGCGACCGCGAAGCCGCCGCCGAGCTGGCGCAGGCCGCTGAGCGAGAACGACCAGCCCGTGCCGAAGTAGTGCGTCTCCCCGTACGGCCGGAGCGGGTCGGCGGCGGTCACCGGAAACCCTTCGTCGTCCTCGCCGCCGAGCGTGTTCGTCGGATCGTCGAAGCGACGGAAGTCGCGGCCGAGCCGCTGGTCTCCGTCCTGCCAGGTGACATGGCCGCGGCTCATCCAGCGGTCGACGAGCCGCTTCTCCCAGTACAGCGAGAAGCCGAGATCGTCCCGCCGCCGGTCGCCGTTGGTGAGCAGCGTTCCTCCCGTCCAGACGAGGCCGGGACGGAGATCGAAGACGGGCACGTCGTAGAGGGTGCCGTCCGGCAGGCTGCCGGTCAGGCGTCCGGCGGGAACCCAGTCGGCGGTTGTGGCAGCGAAGACCTCGCCGGAAGTCGCCCCGGAGAGATCCCGGACGAGCCTGCGCTCCTCCAGGAGCCCCTGCGTCCGCCGGAAGGTGGCCTGGACACCCACCAGAAGGTAGGGACGGAATGCGCGCTCGCCGCCGAGCACGGCCTCGTCCGTGATCTCCGGCCGCAGCCGCGGATCCACCCTGTCCGGGTCGCCCGGACGGAACGGGTCGATCCCTTCCCACGTCCAGGGCAGATCCCCCTCGTCGAGGAAGCGGATCAGGGTAGGGGAGGCCGGGTCCGCGTGCAGGGCGGCCCGGGAGCCGAGGCGGGAGGCGAAACGGCCGAGCGAGGCTTTGACGGCGCTCTCTCCGCTGCCGCCGGGAGACCAGTTGAGCCCGAAGCGGGGCACGAGCGTCCAGGGCTTCGAAGGGGCTCCGTCCGTGGCGATTCCCAGATCCTGCCGGTCCAGGCGTGCTCCCACCACCGCCGTGACGTCGCCGAGCGTGAAGGTGTCCTGGGCCCAGGCGCTGGAGGTGGCGGTCCGGACGTCGGACCGGCTTCCGAGCCAGACCTCGGTGATTGTTGGCCTCTCCTGGGGCTCCGCGCCGTTCAGCCCCAGGTTCCCCGCGGCGATCCGCACCCGGTCCGGCGCGTCGAGCGTGCGGACCTCGGCCTGCTCCCGCCAGCCCGAGCCGAGCACCAGCTCGTGCGAGACACGGCCCGAGTTGAAGAAGAGGGAGGACGCGAGCCGGGCTTCCCGGGTCCGCTCCTCCTCGCCGAAGCCGAACCAGCCGCCGCGGGCGACGCCGTCGGTTCCGAGAACCGCGTCGCCGACCCCGTAGGGGACATCCCGAAGCTCCCGCTCGCTCCCGCCTGCGGCGAGAGTGACGTAGAAGCCCGGGGTGAGGATGCCGGTGACGTCGATCGAGCCGAGGCGTTCGCGGCCGGTCTCGTCCCAGGTCGTGCTGGCGGAGCGGCCGGGACCGGCCCCGATCCCCGACCCGTCGGCGTCGCCGCCGCTCGCGGTCAGGCTGGCCGAGATCGTCGGCAGGAGCTGGGCGTCGATGCGCAGGCTGCCGCTCGTCCGCTGGCGCTCTTCGAGCTGGCCGCCGAGCGCGATGCGGTCGATCTCGTCGTTCCCGGCCTCCCCCCAGACCCAGATGCGATCGAGGACGACCGGGCCGCCCGCCTCGGCGTCGACGGTGAGGAGGCTGTCGAGGCGGCCATCGCGGGCACCGCCGCCGTCACCGCCGTCACCCGTCCCGCCTCCGTCCGCGAATTCGCTGCTCGCCGAGCCCCGCCACTGGTTGTTGCCCCGCGGCCTCAGCATCGTCAGCCGTGCCCCCGCGGTCTCCAGCGTCACGTCGGCCCCGCCGGTATCCACCTGCATCTCTTCGAAGGCGTCGAAGTCGAAGTAGCTCGGGGCGCCGCCCAGCGCGGCCTCGGTGAGGATCACGCCGTCGACCACGAAGGAGCTCTGGTTCGGTGAGGCTCCACACGAGACGAAGGCCGACCGCTGGCCGCTCTCGTTACCGCCCACGTTCACGCGGTCCGTCAGGACGCCGGGCGTGGAGCGGAGGATGGCCCACGGATCGCGCGCCGAGGGGATCTTCTGAAGCTCGGTCTGCGACACGGTTGAGCCGGTAGAGATCCGGCGGCTGTCGAGGATCGGGTTCTCCGCCGTCACCGTGATCCATTGTTTGATGCCGGAGTCGAAGTCCTGCGGCGAGTTGAGGGGCAGAAGGACGCGCTTCGGATCGATGCCGGCCGGAACCGTCACCTCCACATCCACGGCCACCAGGCTGGTCCATTCGGTGACGAGGTGATGGCGCAGGCCCAGCTCGATCACCTCGCGCCTCACTTCGTCGGGATCGGCGGGGGCTTCCGGGTCGTCGAGGGAGTCCGTCAGGGCTTGAATCTTCCTGGCAGCCCAGAGCTTGTCGAGCCCGGCACCCTTCACCATCGCGGGAGCGGGTAGCTCGTCCTGCCAGGAGGCGCCGTTGCGCAGACCGGAGACCTCGACGGCCCCGGGCTCGCCCGAACGGGAGCTCGAACGGGCGGAGACCTGCACCGGCTCGCCGAGGTAGAGGTCCGGAGCTCGCGCGGGGAACGCCTCGGCCGCCGGATCGGACCACCGGACGTCGAGATCCCGGAGCATCGGCGATTCGAGCCGCGAGAACAGCTCGGCCATGCCCGCCGCGACCTGGTCGAGGCTGGCGATCCGGGTGAGCGAGCCGCGTCCCGTCTCTGCGGCGCGCCGCAGGAAATCGATGTGGGGCGCCGAGCCGATCGCCACGGTGAACAGTCGGTGGCTGCCGAGGAGGCGCCTGAGGCTGCCCAGGATCTCCGCCTCGTTCGACACCTCGCCGTCGGTCGCGAAGACCACCTGCTGCACGAGCTCGGGCCGGCCGCCCTTCAGGGCCAGCTTCAGACCGTCGAGCATGTTCGTGCCGCCGTCCACCTTGAGCGACGCGATGTACGTCCGCGCTGCGGCCAGCGTCTCCGGGCCGACCGGAACGCTCTCTGGGAACAGCGCCGAGGCCGTGGTGCTGAACCGCATCACGTTGAACCAGTCGCCAGGCTGAAGCCGGGCGACCCCCTGCTGGAGCGCCGCCTTCGCCTGCTCGAGCGCCTGCCCTTCCATCGAGCCCGAGGTGTCGATCACGAACACGGTCTCGCGCGGCAGCCGGTCCGCCACGGCCGAGCCGTCGTCGGGAGGCATCATCAGGAGAAGGGAGTAGCGCTCGCCGTCCACCTCCTCGGCGAAGTAGACGGCGCGCGGCTCGCGGCCCACGGCGGGCGTCCATTCGAGGACGAAGTCGCCGTCGGCCGGCGCCACGCCGTCGGCGAGGTCCACGGCCCAGCGTTCCCGCGCTTGGTCCTGCGCCCGGTCCTGCACCACGGTCACCTTGTGGGTCGTGCTCGCCACCTGCCGGAGCGGAAAGCCGGGAGCCAGGTCGACATGGAACGCGAACGGGTTGATCGGCCGTCCACGGGAAACCACCGGAGGCCGAGGGATCTTCTCTTCGTCCGTCCCTGTCTGTACCGCGGATCGCGGCTGCGCCAGCATGGGGAAGCGGAGCACGAACCGTCCCTGCTCCCACTGCACGGCCTGTTGCAGCTCGATCTCGACCTCGACCGTCTCACCCGGGCCGACGTTCGCCACCGTGGTGGTGTAGAGGCCCGGCCGGACCTGCTCCAGCAGCGAGGCCTTCCGCCCTTCCTGCTCGGCGGCCTTCACGGTCTCCCGGGCCTCTTCCTTCGTCTGGACGATTCCCACCATCCGCCGGCCGCCGACCGTGAGATGCAGCGTGTCCACGGCCGCGCCTTCCGGCAGCGGGAAGAGATAGACGCCGTTCAGCCATTCCTTGCCGGGATTCCTGAAGATCTGGGTCACCCGGGCGCGCGCCACGATGCCGGTGACCCGCACCTCCACCGTGGCGCCGAGCACGGGCGCTTCGATGAGGGAGCCGTCCTGCGTTTCCAGCAGGAAACCGCGTTCTTCCCGACCCCACGCGGAGCCGGCGGAGAGCATCATCAGACACAGCAGGAGCCTGACCGTCGAAAAGCGGTTCCATCGCATGACTCTGTCTCCTGATCGGACGCGTCCTCCCGGCAAGACACCGGGAAGCCGCTCCCTTGTCGTTTGTCAGGAAGAAGGAGCAACGCCGGTGCCAGGCGGGGAAACGCAGCCGGGACGGGGCTTTGCGAAGCGGAAGGCGAAACGCGGTTCAATTCGCCGGATCGTCCGATCCATTCGATTGATCACATTTTCGGGCTCGGGATCGAAACGTCCACGAGTCAGGACGCGGGCGTCCTCACCCTGTTTCGGGCTGAAAAAGAAATGGCGCGGGAGCCCACAATCGGACTGCCCGCGCCAGGTGCTACGCACAGAGAGTCGTTTTAGTAACGGCTCTCCGCGCACTGAAGGGCGGAACGGTCGTCCGTCTCCAGCGTGCGACCCGTCGAGCCGAAGTACGAGGCGTACATGGTCGGCCGTGGGGTCGAGGTCAGCTCGGTGTGGTGGATGCCGAGGGCGTGGCCGAGCTCATGCGCGGTGACGGCCTCGGTGTCGTAGTTGTTGCCGTTGGTCGTCCAGGTGACGGTGTTGTTGAAGGTGACGTCGGTCTCGACGATCACCTGGCCGGACTGGAGGACCAGGGCGGTGAGGGCGAGGCAGCTGCCGGTGCAGCCGTTGCCCGAGGCCCAGAGCAGCGTGTTGGTGCCGTCGGTGGACCAGCCGGCGCTGGTGGTGCCGGCGTAGGTGAGCACGTGGTCGGCGCTGGTCACGTTCGTCCAGGAGTTCATGGCGTTCGTCACGGCCGTGGTCTTGCCCGAGCCCTGGTTGGCGGTGTTGAGGCGCCAGGAGATGTTCTTGCTGTTCCAGTGGGCGAACCCGCCGGAGGCGCTGCACGTCACCGCGCCGCCCGCGCTGACGCGGCCGACCGTGGTGTTCTGGATCATGCGGTAGGCGTGGGACGGAGCCGAGGCGATCATCCCCGCGGCGACGAGAGCGAGAGCAAGGGCCTTGCGGTTCATTACTTCACCTCCCGGCGGGCGGCGTCGCGGCCGGCCATGTTGCGGATCGACTGGAGCATCGAAGTCATCGGGAAGCCCTCGACTCCGCCCTCGGCCTCAAACGAGCCGCGGGCGTCGGGGAGCAGCGGGTGACGGTTGGCCTGGCTGACGGCGCGCAGGCCGTCGCGGCCGATCCGCACATCGAAAGCGCCCTGGCACAGGTCGCGGACGGTCAGTGCCCGCTCGACACCCGGCAGGTTCTCTTCATTGAGGAACAGCACGTACGAATTGCCCGGAATCAGCTCGGCACCACCGACGATCAGCGTGGTGATGTCGCCGACACGGCCGCCCATGAGCGTGACCGTAAGCTCGCTCTGGTTCACTTCACCCTTGAGAATTTCGCGGGTCGCCACTCGGACATCGGTGAGGATGAACGTATGCTCCTCATTCCAGTACGAGTTGGCCTCCAGAACCTCGCCGACGACGATCGCCCTGTTTCCCGCCACGAGCCCATCAAGGCTCTCGCGGACCAGCGTCGTCGCGCCGAGCGGCGCCACGACGCTCGCGGCAATGGCCAGAGCCATGGCGCCGCGCAGCAAACCCTTCGCTACATTCATGAAAAACCTCCTGGGAAGGACACTCCTTCCCTGACGGAACCCAGGGGTCGGAAGAACCCGCTGGATGAAGGACCGGATCAAATCAGGGACTTCAGGACTGCTCTACTTCTCTGGGTGCGCGACCCCCGCCAGGCGTGACAAAGTCTTTTGAGCGGATAGAATCCGGGCTGCCATGCCCCTCCCTTCGTCCACCGGCACGTCCTCCAACCCGCCCGTCGAACCCCCGTCCGGTCCCGTGAGGGAGCGGCTCCACGTGCCGACCCGCGCCTCGGTGCCCCTGCCCGGCGAGGGCTCGGTCTTCGGCCGCGGTTTCACTTCGAACCTGCGGGCCGCCGGAGCCGGCGGCTGCTTCCTGGTCGTGCCTCTGTTGATGGGACTGGGGATGGTCCTCTTCGGAGTGGCGGGGATGGTCGGTCCCTACAAGGAGGGGTTGCAGGCCAAAGGAGACCCGGCGTTCTTCATCGCCATGACGGCGTTCGGCACGGTCTTCTTCCTGATCTTCCTGCGCCTCTTCGGGATCAACCTCGCCGCGGCCCGCAACGCCGCGCGGCCCAAGGGAGATCCGAAGGCTCCGTGGACCTGGGACTTCCCCTGGAGCACGGAGTGGATGAAGCCGGACTATGCCGGCGGCGGTGCCGGCATGCTCCTGGGACGGTTCGCGTTCCTGGGGCTGCTCGCGATGATGAACGTGGCGTGGGCAGCCGGTCCGATCGCGAAGATCGTCATCGGCGTCCTCGATCTGTTCGGCCTGCTGATCCTCTACGACTCGGTCCAGAAGGTTCTGCAGTGGCTGCGCATCCGCCACCCCGTGGTGATCTGGCCGAAGATCCCGTTCTTCTGCGGCGGCACCCTGGAGGGGCGGGTCGCCTTTTCCCGCAGCGTCTCCGCGCAGGGGCCGGCCAAGGTGACCCTGCGCCGGGTGCAGGAGACCTGGGAGCTCATCAGCTCGGGAAAGGGCAGCTCCACCAGCACACAACGGCAGCTCGCGCCGTTCGTGGTCTGGAAGGAGACCCGCGAGTTTCCGCTCGGCGGCGCCTCGGACCTCCTGGACTTCGAGTTTCAGATTCCTCCAGGCCAGCCGGGCACGGAGCTGACCGAGGACGAAGCCACCTACTGGCAGATCGAGGTCATCGTCCCCGTCCTCGGGCCGGACATCGAGACGATCTTCCTGGCGCCCGTCTACAAGCGGCCGCAAGGTCTCTAAAACCGCTAGAACCGGTAGGAGACGGCACCGAACGCGGTGAGCGCGGTCGCGTCGCTCACGATCGGGCTGTCCTCGATCTCCGGGCCGAGGCGTTCGAGCTGGAGAAACCCCTGGAAGAGGACGCGCCCGCGGATCGGGCTGAAGACGAAGACCCCGACCGTACCGTTCAGGGTCGACCCGGGACGGTACTCGGGCCGGCCGGGCCGGGCTTCGTCGGACCGGACCCCATAGTAATAATCGGTGAGGCCGGAGCTGGCCCAGGTTACGCCCACGCGCGGCTCCACGCGCACCGGACCGAAGCGCAGCGGCGCGAACGCTTCGAGCGCCATCTCCGCGCCGTCGCTGCGTCCAAGCACATCCACGGTCGGAGTCAGCCGCAGCCCGAAGCGCTCCCGCTCCCAGGTCAGCTCCACTCCCAGATCCGCGCTCTTGCGGCGGTCCTCCATCCCCTCCAGGAACGGACTGTCGTCCGCGTCGAAGCCCGAGAGTCGAGCGCGGACCAGAGCCTCGGCCTTGACGTCCCCCCACTCGCCGAGCCGCCACGCCGCTCCGATCCCCCGGAACGAGAACCGCCCCGCGGTGATCGACAGCGCCGGCACCACGAGCACGTCGTTGTCCGCATCCACATAGGGCTCGGGCGAGCTGATCACGGCCACGCCGAGCGACCAGCCGTTGGGCGGACCGCCGGCCGGGCCGCCGCTCGGAGGCTGCGCTGCGGCAGGGAGCGCTGCAAGGGCGGTCAGGGCGCTGAGGACAACAAGGCTGGGAAGCTTTGGCATGGGTCGTCTCTCCTTCGCGAGGAGGCTATCACCCTGCTCTTCAGATGGATGGTGGGGATGACCTCGCTCGATCCCGCTTCGACCTGCCAGATCCATGGATCGGACGGTGGGTAGCCGGGCGCCTCTACACGAAGGGTATGGCGCCCGGCTTCAAGCCCCTCCAGAGTGAATTGCCCTGTGGCGTCCGTCAGGACCGTCCTGCCATCGCCCTCCGGGCAGACGGAATCCGGGAAGGGAAGCGGGTTGGGGCTGACCGACACGACCGCACCCTGTACCGGCTTTCCATCCGTCCCGACGACACGACCGAAGATCCGGCTCGGAGGCGATAGCTGGATCTCGAAGGGTAGGGGAGAGTCGGGAGCGACCTCGACCCGCAGGGGAGAGAAACCGGGCCGGCAGATGTCCAGGGACACTCCGAGATTCGCGAGGCCCCGGACGCCCGTGAGCTCGAAACGGCCCTCCGCGTCGGTGGTGCCGATGGGAGGGGCCAGGACCCGGCTTCGCAGGTTGAACGGCAACTCCGCCACCCGGACCGAGATGCCCTCGGCCGGCAGGCCGTCCGGTCCCGTCACTCTTCCCTTCAAGGGCTCTCCGCGGCTCAGGACGAGCGCGCCGAAGTCCACGTCTCCTGCCACTTCCACGGCCTTCAACTCGTGGGGATAGAAGCCCTGGCGGAGAGCCCGCAGATCGAACCACCCCTCCGGAAGCCCCCGGATCTCGAAGTGGCCCTCTTCGTCGGCGGTCGCCAGATAGAGCCCGTCGTCGGGAGAGTTGTCCGAAGCCAGCATCGAAGCTCCGTTGCGGAGCAGCTCCACCTGGGCACCGCCGACGGGCTCGCCCGCCTCGTCCACGATCCGGCCCCGCGCGGCGCGGCCTGGGCCGAGCAGCAGGCGCAACTCGGGTCTTCCCTCGGCCCCCTCGTTCAGGACATCCAAGGCGGGCGCGACTCTCGCCAGCGCGGGAGCCAGTCCCGCACGGCGGGCCATCACCTCGTAGGTGTATCGCGGAGGAAGCTGGGGGAAGCGGAAGCGTCCTGCAGGGGAGGTGCGGGTGCGGCCCGCCGCCGCCTCGGCGAGATCCACCGTCATGAGCTGTTCAGCCGACAGCATCTCGAGATAGTCCGGATATTTCAGCAGGTTCCGGTCCACGGAGGATGGGACCAGCCGGACTTCGACCTCGGCCTGCTCGATGGGCAGCCCATCCAAACCGACCACGGTTCCCACCAGGGGCACGGCCTGCCGCAGCGCAAAATCCGCAAGGTTCCGGCTCGGTCCGGGAACGAAGTCGACCGCCGAATGGGCATGATTCACGGCGGCGGCCGTCAGGCGCCCCGGGACGTCCTCCGCCCAGGCGGAGAGGGGATAGACGCCGCTGGCGTCGGTCTTCTGAAACGCGGCGGGATCGGCCGCGGCCCAGACCACCGCGCCCGCGATCGGCCGGCCGGTGTCCAGATCGATCACGCGGCCCGTGAGCGCGGCGATGGGAGGGATCTGAAACCGCCGCCGGATCTTCATCCCCGCCCGCACGGTCTCGGGCACCGGCGGAATCGGAAAGCCGGCGAGACGGCCGTCGGGGGTTTCGACCTGGATGTCCCAGGAGGCCCGGAGCGGCGCGTCCGCGACGAGCGTTCCGTCGGCGCCGGCCCGGCCGATCAGCAGAGCGCTCTCGCGGTCGCGGAATACGGCACCCGGCACGCGCTTGCCTCCGGCGACGGGCTCGAAGTGCGAGGCCCGGCCCCGCTCCAGGCGGAGGACGACAGGCTGGTCGCCGGTACCGTCCGCCCTGCCGATCGCATGGCCGGGAGCGATGGCGCTCAGCCGGAGCGTCTCGCCGTCCATCCGCAGGAGCCGGAGCGTGCCTCCGGCCCCCGTGACGCCCGCCCGCCGTGTCGGAGCCCACGCGATGTCCGGCCGGGCCGGCCGGGCCGGCCGGGCCGCCGCCACCCGCGCCCCGCTCAGCGGCTTTCCGTCCGCGTCCTCCACCCGGACCGAGATCCAGGAGCCTCTCTCCATCCGGGCAGGCCGCACGACCTCTCCGCCGATCAGAACCGTTGGGCGCAGGCTCATCGGGACGAGCCCTTCCGCGGACACCGAAATCTCCCAGGCGCCCGGGCCGGGAACCCGAAGCTCATACCAGCCGCCCAGGCTCGTGACCGTCAAAGACGCCGGCTCGGGCGCGCCGCGTCCTTCGATCTCCCGCACGCTCTGGTCGTAAACGCGGAGCACCGGCCGGATCTCCACCGTTGCGCCGGCGAGACCCTGACCGTCCGGCCCCAGCACGGTCCCCTCCACGGAGATGGCCGCCCCGGCGGAAGCGCAGGTGAGGAGAAGGAGGGAGAGGAAGGTTCTGAGCGTCGTGATCCGTGGCAGGCGCATTGACAGAGATTCTATCGCCTCGGTTGATTTCGGTCCGGTCTGGGGCCTTGGTGAACCTGTTAGGCTCTGGATGCCTATGGATGAGAACGCACCTGACATCGTCGTTGTCGATCAACGCAGGAGCCAGCACGCATCACTGTCGCCGGAGCGATGGGCCACCTTCGGTCTCGATCAGCAGATCTTGATGATCGGCAATGAAATGAATCGGGCTGCGCGATGGATGGAGCCGGAGAACCGGTCGAACCTAAACCTGGCGTACGAGCGTGTCTTGCGTCTCGTCGATCTCACCGTCGAGGTTCAAAGTCGGCCAACCCTCCGGCGGGAGCTGCTTCGCTGGCGGGATCTCATTGCTCAGCTCTACATCAACCCGGAGGCCGATCCAGCCGAGCATAGGGCGGCTTTTCGAACGCTCCTGCGATTCACGCCGGTTGCGTCTCAGCAGATCCCCTACGTTCTCGGCTGACATTCTTGCGCCCCCTGGGTTCTCCCGGCCTCGTAGAATGGAGGCCATGGACCCGAAGACCGGCAGGTTTCCCGGCACCCGACTGTCCGTGCTGCTGGCGGCCCGCGACGCCGACCCCGAGGTCCGGCGCCGCGGGCTCGATGCGCTTGCCGAAGGGTATTGGAAGCCGGCCTACAAATATCTCCGGGTCCACCATCGGGCGGATGGAGACGAGGCCCGGGATCTCACGCAGGGCTTCTTCGCTCGCGCTCTGGAGAAGGGGACCTTCGACCGTTACGAGCCGGCCCGGGCTCGCTTCCGCACGTTCCTCCGCCTCACCCTCGACAGCTTCGTGGCCAACGAACGCAAAGCCGCCCGGCGGCTCAAGCGCGGCGGCGGCGTTCCCTCCTTCGGGCTCGATTTCGATGAGGCGGAGTCCGAGGTGGCGCTCGCTTCCACCTCCGAGCTGAACCCGGAGGAGTATTTCCGCCGCGAGTGGATCCGCTCCCTGTTTGCCCGCGCCGTGGAGAGTCTGCGGCTCCATTGCGAGGCGGCGGGCCGATCCGTGCGCTTCACGCTGTTCGAGCGCTACGATCTGGACCCCGAGGCCGAGCGTCCCACCTACGCCCGGATGGCGGAGGAGCTGGGCGTCTCCGCCGTGCAGATTACGAACGACCTGTTCGCGGTCCGCCGCGACTTCCGCCGGCTCGTGCTGGACGAGCTGCGCGAGGCCACCGCCAGCGACGCCGAGTGGCGAGCCGAAGCGCGCGACGTTCTGGGGATCGATCTGCCATGAACGCTTTGCCATGAAAATCCTCTCGGACGCCACGCTGGATCACCTCCGCGAGATGGCCGCAGGTGTGGCCGACCCCTTGGAGCCGGATCTCGCCGGCACCTCGTACGAGATCCTCGGCGTCCTCGGCAGCGGCGGCATGGGGACGGTCTACCTTGCCCGGGACCGCAACCTCGGCCGCGAGGTGGCGCTGAAAGTCGTTCAGGCCTCCCAGGCGGAGGCCGGGGCTGCTGAGCGCACGCTGCGGGAGGCCCGCATCCTGGCGCGGCTGGAGCATCCGGGCATCGTGCCGGTCCACGACGCCGGTACCCTGCCGGACGGCCGCACCTGGTACGTGATGAAGCGGGTCCAGGGGCGCCGCCTGGACGAGCACGCCGCCGGTCTCTCCCTGCCCGACCGTCTCCGCATCGTGCAGCGCCTCGGCGAGGCCGTGACCTTCGCCCACGCGAACGGCGTCATCCATCGCGATCTCAAGCCGGCGAACGTCATGGTCGGCCCCTTCGGCGAGGTGCTGGTGATGGACTGGGGAGTTGCGAAGGCCGGGCCTCACGCCCCGGCCCCTTCCGCCTCCCCGCCTCCGTCCCTGGAGGGGGAGACCCCCGGGACCGCTTCCGGCACGGTCGTCGGAACCCCCGGTTACATGGCGCCCGAGCAGGAAAGGGGAGAGATCGACCGCGTGGACGAGCGCTCGGACGTCTACGGACTGGGCAGAGTCCTCGGCTTCCTGCTCGGGGAAGACGAGATCCCGCGGCGCCTGGCGGCGATCCACCGGAAAGCCACGGCCGCCGAGCCCGCAGACCGATACTCCGGAGCCGGGGAGTTGACCGCGGATCTCGGGCGTTACCTCGACGGCCTGCCAATCTCCGCCTACCGGGAAAGCCTCCTGGAGCGGGCGGGCCGTCTCATCCACCGGTACCGCACGCCGATCCTGATCGTCCTGACCTATCTGGTCATGCGGGCGTTGTTGATCCTGGTCCTCGGGAGGTGAGCTGATAGGCTCAAAGAAACCCGCCGTGCCGTTGGATAGGGAAGTGCCGGAAGAAACCGGCGCCAACCTGCTCCAGGGAGGATGAACGTGAACAAACCGCTTTTCGGCCTGCTTCTGGGAGGCTTTCTCGGGATCTTCGACGGCCTGTCCGCGCTCGTCTCGGCGCCCGAGACGGCTCCCGACATCGTCGGCATCGTCATCGGCTCCACCTTCAAGGGGCTGCTGGCGGGACTCGCCATCGGCATCTTCGCCCGGTCGGTGAAGTCGATCCCTCTCACGGTCGCCTTCGGTCTGGGAGTCAGCGCGACGCTCGCCTTCTGGGTCGCCCATATGCAGGGCAAGTACTACCTGGAGATCATTCTTCCCGGGGCCCTTCTGGGCATCGTGGTCGGCTACGCCACCCAGCGCTATGCGGGACGGGGCAAGACGACTGCGGCATCCGCGATGTTGCTCGCGTTGCTCTTGGCGGCTCCGGCCGTGCAGGCCGCCGAGCCCGCGCCCGGTCTTGGAGCGATACCAGGGGGCAATACAGATCAGAGTTGAGCGTAATACCGGCTTACAGCGTCTTTCGTTCCTTCGGTGTCAAGGCAAGCTTCAATGAGATCAGGGGAGACCGGCGGCGGAGGGTGTCGCCATAGGACCGCCAAGGCCCAATAGCTCTCGTCACGGAGCCGTCGGTTTTCCCGATTATTCGGATCTTCCTGGAGCTTCGTGTTCGCCTCCCGCAGGTCGAGGAAGATGTCCGCCAGCAGCCCAAGAACCTCCTCTTCGGGTCCGGGGAGAAGATCAGGAGCGCGCCTGGAGAGCATCTGGCGAACCGCAATACCAAAAGGCTCGAAGCGGCTGGCCATCCTCTGCAGGTCGGCTTTCTTGTCCTCGCTCCCGGTCTTAACCGCCTTCAGCAGCTCCATCGCCTTGGTTACGGTCTCGTACCGGCTCCGCTGACGGCGGACATGCTTGTTGAGGCCGAAGAACGAGATGGTCGTGTCGACACGGAGCCGGTGATCGTCAGGCACTCCGGCCGCCGCGACGACCGGGCAGATCGGATCCTCGAAATCGAAGAACAACCAGTCCTCGACCGGGTCGCCGACGGGATCGAGCAGCAGGAACGTCTGCCGGTCGAGATCCTGCCGGTTCTCGTACGTGCAGTGGGCCGCGCCGTCCGGCAGTGGAAAGAGCTCCTTCTTGTAGACCCTGTTGCAGAGACTACAGCTCAGGAGGTAGTTCTCGAGCTCATAGGCCATCCACCAGCAGATGGCTTTCGGGCGAAAGTGCTCTACGTCGCCGGGGTCGTTGGCCGGCAATGCACATTGACAGTAGGCACAGACCCTGCCGTGAAAGGAATAGTGCGCGCCGCGGACATCAGGGTTCTTCCAGTGAGAGGGAAGGTCGTGACGAAGAACTGCACCTGGGGAAGAGCCGCGCGGAGCCGCGGCACCAGAGAGCGTTGCAGACTGGGGTGCAGGTGGAGGTCGATCTCGTCCAGGAGGACGATTCCGCGGATTCGAGCCGGATCTCCATCGCCGACCTCCTCGGAGGTCTCGTGCCAGGCGGCACACAGGTCCGCGAGCCAGGCAACCGTAGATCTGAAGCCGTCGGGGAGCTCCAGAGCCTCCACCTCGGTGCCGTCCTGGTCAAACGTCAAGCGCTCCGCGTGGGAGCCGGGGGAAAGGTCTCCCGTCAGCACCGCCGCCAGCAATTGTTTCAAGGTGTTGAGCGGTCCGGACATCTGAGTGCCGCCGTCAAGCAGCACTTCCACGCTGGCCACCTGAGTCAACCTGCCAGTTGCAAAGAAAATCTGCGTGAACCGCCTGCCAAGCCTAGAGCCACAAGGGCTCGCTCTCTGAAATCACCTTGGCGCTGGATATCACCCTTGTGAGATCCAGGAAACGGCTCGTCCCAGTGCCGCTATCGCTCGTCCCATGGGACGGACGGCTCGTCCCGCGGGTTGGATCGTCCATTACCGGGGGGCGGGGGTGAGGGCCGCTGCAACACAGCTGCTCCCTGCGTGCGCAGCTGCCCATCCACCGCGCAGGCACCGGCTTTCGTTCCTCCGGCGCGTCTGCTAAGGTTCCGCGCAACTGAACGAGGAGGAGCCAAGGCTTTGGGCGCGCGCGAGACTGGGCGGGCGGTCACGATCGTCCACCTTTCGGATCTTCGTTTCGGCTGGGAGCATCGCTTTGGCAGCCTTGCGCCGCCCCAGGTCGACGACACCTTCGAGACGCTGACCGCGGTCGTGCTCGCCGACCTCGGCCGTCTGCGCGACGAGAACGGCGCCCTCGTCTCTCCCGACATCCTGCTGCTCACCGGCGACCTCACCGAGGGCGCGCGGCCGTCCGAGTTCCGCGACGTGCTCCGGTTCGTGGAGAGCCTGGCCCAGGGGCTGGGGATCGGCCGCCACCGCGTCGTCGTGGTGCCGGGCAACCGGGACGTGAGCCGCGACGCCTGCGCGGCCTACTTCAGCACCTGCCGCGCCGAGGAGCGCGAGCCCGTCGCCCCCTACTGGCCGAAGTGGCGTTTCTTCTCCGCCTTCTTCCGCGATCTCTACAAGGACCATCCCGGCGCGGTGTTCAACGAGCACCATCCCTGGACCCTCTTCGAGATCCCGGACCTGCGGGTCACGGTCGCCGGCCTGAACTCGACCCAGGCCGAGAGCCATGAGATCCACCGCGGCTCGCTGGGAGCGGAGCAGATCCGCTGGTTCACGGGCGAGCTGGAGCTGGCCCGCCATGGCGAATGGCTGCGCATCGCCGCCCTCCACCACGACCCGCGCGGCGTCCCCACCCGGCCCGAAGAGCGCCTCGACGACACCGCCGGCCTGCTCGTCAACCTGGCGCCGCAGACCAGCCTCGTGCTGCATGGACACTCGCACGGCAGCGGCGACATCTGGCTGACCCCGGAGCTGCCGTGCTTCGCCGCGGGCACGCCGGAGACCGGCGTGACCGGGGCGTCCGGGGCGTCCGGGGCGTCCGGCGAGACGGTCAACCGCTGCCAGGTGCTGCAGATCTTCGAGGACCGCATCCGGCGCTGGACCCGGGTGTACGAGCCGAAGCGCGCGCTGTGGCACGAGGACGCCCGCGGCACCGGCGAGATCGCCGTCCGCATGCGCCAGGCGGAGGCGACGTTCCGGCGGACGGCCGAGGCCGTGGCTGGATCCGTGGTATCCGCGGCGGAGGCCGGACGCGCCGAAGACAAGGCTCTCGCCGAGCGGGACGACCTGCTGGCGCGCGTGGCCCGCATCTGGCGGCTGCGCGAGCCGCAGGCCGAGATCGAGCGCAAGCGGATACCGCGCCCGGCCCTGGAGTATCTGCAGATCACCGTCCGCGAGGGCGGCATCCCGCGCTCGTCGCCGGTCGGCGCGGTCGATCGGACCGTGACCCAGGAAGACCTGGCGGCTTTCGTCGAAGGGGTTCACTCCCGCTATCAGGACGAAGACAGCGGCGTCATCTCCAGGCTCGTCTACACCGGCAACGGCCCGGTGCCTGCGCGGGTGCTGCGGGACGCCCGGGCGCAGCGCGTCCGCCTGGTGCGGCTGGCCGAGCTGGAGCAGCTCATCGACTTCCGGCCGCTGCTCGACCGGCAGGCCCAGCGCCTGGCCGACGATGCGCTCTATCCCTCGCAGATGTACGTGCCGCAGCGCATGATGCTGCTCGAAGGCGGGGACAACCGGGAGACGCCCAACGCGCTCACCCTCATCCAGAGCTGGCTCACCCAGTCCGAGCAGGGGCGCTTCATCCTCGTGCTCGGCGACTCGGGCACGGGCAAGAGCTTCCTGCTGCGCGAGCTGGCCCGGCGGATCGGCGCGGAGAGCGACGTCACGCCGCTGCTCATCGAGATGCGCACGCTCAACAAGAGCCGCTCGCTCGAAGAGCTGCTCGGCCAGCACTTCGGCCAGGAGGGCGCCGACTTCTCGCCTCTCCGCTTCCGCTATCTCCTGGAGCGCGGCCGGGTGGCGCTGCTCTTCGACGGCTTCGACGAGCTCGCCACGCTCGTCACCTACGAGCGCGCGGCCGATCACCTCTCGACCTTGCTGCAGGCCGCGGTCGGCTCGGCGAAGGTCGTGGTCACCAGCCGGCGCCAGCACTTCATCACCGACCGCGACCTGCTCACCGACATGGGCGAGCAGGTGGAGAACGTCTCGGGCCGGCGCGTGGCCATGCTCCAGCTCTTCGACACCGGCCAGATCTCCGCGTTCCTGGAGCGCCGGCTCGGCAGTAAAGAAGAGGCCGAGCGCCGCCTGAAGCTGCTCGAGGAGGTGCGCGTCACCGGCCTCGCCGTCAACCCGCGCCTGCTGAGCTTCATCGCCGACCTGCGCGAGGAGCAACTACGCGACGCCGCGGGCGAGGGCAACCGCGAGATCTCCGTCCCCGCCGTCTACCAGATGCTCGTGCAGCGCTGGCTCGGGCTCGAAACCGAGCGCGCCAACCCCAAGGGCGCGCGGCCGGGCCTGTCGATCGACCAGCGCTGGCAGGCGGTCGAGGACGTCGCCATCCGCATGTGGCGCGAGCCCGACCAGGCGATCAACCTCAAGGAGCTGACCGAGGAGGTCGCGCAGATCCTGCGCACGCTCACCGACCGCGACCGCGACACCGCCGCCTTCCAGGTCGGCTCCGGCACGCTCCTGGTGCGCGACGAGGACGGCAACTTCTCGTTCATCCACCCCTCCATCCTCGACTGGCTCGTGGCCCGCCGCGCCGCCGAGGAGCTGAGGGAGGGGAAGGCTCCCGAGGTGCTGGCGCGCGGCGCGGCGTCGGACGTCATGCTCGGCTTCTTCGCCGCGCTCGCCGGCAAGAAAGAAGCGGTGCGCTGGGCGCACCAGGCGCTCAACGATCCGCGGCCCGCGATCAGCGAGAAGGCCCAGCGCCTGCTCGACCTCTTCCCCGAGGAGGCCGGGCGCCAGCGCCGCATGGCCGGCCAGGATCTCCAGGGCCGCGACTTCTCCGAGCAGGATCTGACGCGGGCCGACTTCACCGAGTCCGACCTCTCCACGGCCCGCCTGACCGGCACCATCCTCACCCGCGCGCAGATGAGCGGCGCCCGGCTGGTGCGCGCCAACCTGAGCCGCGCCCGCCTGGACGGCGCCGACCTGAGCCGCGCCGACTTGACCGGCGCCCGCCTGTTCAACGCGGACCTGCGCGGCGCGAAGCTCACCGGCGCGGTGCTGCGCCGCGCCAGCCTGATCGGCGCCACCTGGGAGGCCACCGCCCTCCAGGACTGCGAGACCTACGGCGCGGCGCTCGCCCTGCCGCCGGTCGTCGCGGCCGCGGCCGGGACGTCCCTGCCCGCCCTGGCCGTGGCCTGGAGCCCTCCGTCGGGCGAGCTCATCGCGGCGGCGGCGGGCAACGCAGTCGATCTCTGGGACACTCAGACGTGGCGGCCGATCCGGCGCCTGCTCGGCCCCCGCGACCGCGTGCGGTGCCTCGCCTTCAACGCCAACGGCACCGCGCTCTTCGCCGGGTCCGAGGACGGCTTCGCGCTCGCCTGGGACCTGGCCACCGGGGAGGAGATCTTCCGCGCCGGCCCCCACAACGGCGCGGTCTTCGGGATCGCCCTCAGCCGCGACGGCAAGCTCCTGGCCAGCGGCGCGGCGGACGGCTCGGCCGCGGTCTGGGATGCGCGCAGCGGCCACGAGATCGCCCGGCTCGCCGGCCACGAAGGCGCGGTCCGCGGCGTCACCTTCAGCCCGGACGGCGTCCTCGTCACCGCCTCCGAAGACCGGACGATCCGCTTCTGGAACCCCTCGAACGGCAACGAGATGCAGGCCCTGCGCAACGTCGGCACCCCCTGGTGTCTCGGGTTCAGCCCGGAGGGCGGGTACTTCGCCGCGGGCGGCGAGGAGCGCCTGGTGCGGATCTGGCGCCGCGGCGAGAAGACCGAGTGGTGCCTGATCCAGCTCGAAGGCGCCGCCCTGGCCCTGGCCTTCGGCCCGGAGGAGCGCCAGATTGCGCTCGCCGTCGACGACGGCACCATCCTCATCTGGGATCTGGCGTCCCGGCGCGAGGTGTTCCGCCTGGCCGGCCACGAGCTGGCCGTGCGCGCGGTCGCCTTCCGGCCGGACGGCCGCGGCCTGGTCTCCGGCTCGGACGACCGCACCGTGCGCATCTGGTCCGGCGGCCAGCAGGAGCGCAGCCTCACCGGCTTCCGCGGCGGCGTCCGCCGGCTGTCGTTCCTGCGCGACGGCCTGCTTCAAGGCCTTCTGGAGGACGACACGCTGCGCGTCTGGGATCTCGGCGTCGGCACCGCGGTGTTGCAGCGGCCGGGCGCGGACAGCATGTGGCAACGCCCGTCGAGGGCACGGCCGGAGCTCGACGCCTATCTTCAGAGGCAGGGGCGCGGCCTGGCCGTGGCCCTCTCGCCCGACGGCGCGAGCCTCGCGACCGGCGCCCAGGACAGGAGCGTCCGGCTCTGGGACGTGGAGAACCGCAACCAGATCCGCTCCTGGGAAGATCAGCGGGGAGACATCCGCAGCGTGGCCTTCAGCCCGGACGGCCTGCTTCTCGCCAGCGGCTCGTCGGACCGCCTGGTCCGGCTCTGGCAGGTCCGCTCGGGCGCGCCGCCGCTCACCATGCCGGGTCATCGCGACGCGGTCGCGCACGTCGCTTTCTCGGCCGATGGCAAGCGCCTCGCGAGCGCGTCGTTCGACCGCTCCGTCCGCGTCTGGAGCGTCGAGACCGGCCGCGAGCTGCGCAACTTCCCGGCCCTGGAGGCGCCGGCCGTGGTCGTCGGCTTCTCGCCGGACGGCAAGCGGCTGGCGAGCGCCTCCCTGGACCGCTCGGTCCGCCTCTGGAACCTCGAGACCGGCCGCGAGCTGGCCCGGCTCCCGGGCCCCCGCGGGCCGGTGGCCCTGACCTTCAGTCCCGACGGCCGGGAGCTGCTCGTCGGCGGCGAGGACGGCTGCATCCGCATCTGGAGGTCGGAAGGCTCGCCGAGGACCGTCGTCCTGGCCGGCCACATCGCCGCCGTGCGCGATCTGGTCTTCAGCCCGGACCGCAACGTGCTCGCCAGCGGCTCGGACGACAACACGATCCGCCTCTGGGACACCCAGACCTGGGAGTGCCTCGCCATCCTGTCTCCTCTCCGCGAGGGCTGGGTGGCCTACCGGCCCGACGGCCGCTTCCGCGGGGTCAAGCTGAGCGGCTTCTGGCACGTGATCGGCCTCTGCCGCTTCGAGCTGAACGACGTCGAATCCTTCATGCCGCGGCTTCTCCTGACCACCGAGCCGCTCTTCGAGCAGGCCCCCCCCCCGAGGAGAGAGCCGAGAGAGCCGCGAGAGCCCGCGGCGGGAGTCTCTTCGTGACCGGAATGACCGGGGCGGTCGACCGCCTGCTCACCGTCCTGCATCTGTCGGACCTCCGCTTCGGCCGGCGGACCGGCGCCGATCCGCTCTCGACCGCCGACCCGGCCAAGGAGCTGGCCGCGCTGATCGTCGGCGATCTCGTCCGGATGGGGCAGGGGGCCGAGTCGCCGGACCTGATCGTGGTCACCGGCGATCTCGCGGAAGAGGGGCTGCCGTCCGAGCTGCGCCAGGGCGTGCGCTTCCTCGGCCTGCTCACCGAGAGCCTGCGGCTCCCCCGGGAGCGGGTCGTCCTGCTGCCCGGCGACCGGGACATCAGCCGCGAAGCCTGCCTCGCCTACTTCAGCGACTGCCTGGCCGAGGAGCGCGAGCCCGAGCCGCCGTTCCGGCCCAAGTGGCGGCTGTTCGCCTCGGCCTGGCGCGACTTCTACGGCGAGACCCCGGCCGTGTTCAGCGAGCTGCTGCCGTGGTCGCTGTTTCCCTTCCCGCGCCTGCGGGTGGTGGTGGCGGCGCTCGACTCGACCCTGGCGGAGAGCCACCGCCCGGACAGCCACTACGGCCTGGTGGGCGACGAGCAGCTGCGCTGGTTCCACGACGCCCTGGAGCCGTTCCGGCGCGAGGGCTGGCTGCTGCTCGCCGCGGTCCATCACAGTCTTGGGGGCGGAGCTGCGACCCGGGAGACCGACCGTCTGCGCGACGCGGAGGACTTCCGCCGGCGGCTCGGCGACCGCGTCCACCTGGTGCTGCACGGCCACGCCCAGGACCCCGGCCTCCAGTGGCTGTCGCCCGGCGGCGCGGTCGTCCTCGCCACGGGCAGCCCGGCGCGGGAGGACGGCGCCGGCGAGGGGAGCCATCGCTACCAGGTCGTCCAGGTGGAGCGGCACCGCATCCGGGTGCGCCAGCGTATCTACGCAGTGGATCCGGGGGCCGGCGCCGAGCGCGTCGGGCCGGACGGCTCTCCGGAGCTGGTGGAGAAGATCACCCTGTCCGGCATGCCGGAGGAGCCCGCAGGGCCGTTCGCGCCGATGGACGCTCCCGTCGAGTCTGGAGAGGCGGCGGGCGACGGCCGCAATGATCGGGACGAGCGCAATGACCGGGACGAGCGCAATGACCGGGACGATCGCGACGACGATCTTCTCGCCCGCCTGGAGACCGCCTGCCGGCTGCGCGAGCGGCCCGGCACCGAGATCCGCCGCATCCGCGAGGGCTGGCCGCCGGTCGAGTACCTGCGGGTCACCGTGCCCGAGCACGAGGGGCTGGTGCGGGTCTATCCCGTGGGCGCGCTGGAGCACGGCGTCACCCGCGAGGGGCTGGAGACGTTCCTCCAGCGCATCGACGCCCGCTACCGCGCGGCGGACAGCGGCCTGATCTCCAAGCTGGTCTACGGCGGCGCCTCGGCGCCCGAGGATCTGGTGCGCGAGGCCGCGGAGCGCCGCGTCCATCTCCAGAGCTTTGTCGAATTCCAGGGGCTCATCGACTTCCGCTCCTACGTCGACCGCCAGACGCTGCGCATCCAGAACGATGCGGTCTATCCGCCCGACCTCTACGTGCCGCAGCGCATGCGGTCCCGGTCCGGAGGCCGCGAGGAGCTGACCGCCGACGCGCTCGACACCATCCTCGGCTGGCTGGCGTCGCCGCGCGGCCGGTTCGTCCTCGTGCTGGGCGAGTCGGGCACCGGCAAGTCGTTCCTGCTGCGCAAGCTGGCCCAGCGCCTGGGCGAGAGCGGCGGCCTCGTGCCGGTGCTCGTCGAGATGCGCAAGCTGGAGAAGGGGCGCTCGCTCGATCAGCTCCTCTCCCAGCACTTCACCGGCGAGTCCATGGACGGCTTCTCGCCCGGCCGCTTCCGCTACATGCTGGAGCAGGGCCGCATCGCGCTCCTCATCGACGGCTTCGACGAGCTCGCCACGCGCGTCACCTACGGCCGCGCCCTGGAGCACTTCGCGGCGCTGCTCGAAGCCGCGTCCGGAGAAGCGAAAGTCGTCGTCTCCAGCCGCCGCGAGCACTTCGAGTCCGAGACCCGCGTCCACACCCTGCTCGGCGAGCAGGTCGAGCGCCTGTCCAGCCGCCGGGTGACGCTCCTCCAGCCGTTCACGCAGGAGCAGATCCGCGCCTTCCTGGTCCGCCGGCTGGGCGACGAGGCGCTGGCCGGCGAGCGCTTCGATCTCCTGTCGCAGGTCGGCGACCTGCTGGGCATGGCGCACAACCCGCGCATGCTGAGCTTCATCGCGGACATCCCGGAAGAGCGCCTGCGCCAGGCCGAGGCGGCCGGCGGCGGCGTCACCGCGGCCGAGGTCTACCGCCTGCTGCTGAACCGCTGGCTCGGCCAGGAGATCTCCCGCGCCGAGAGCGGCGACGGCGAGGCGCCGAGCCTCTCGTTCAGCGAGCGGCTGGAGGCCTCGACCCGCATCGCGGTGCGCCTGTGGCGGGCGGACGAGAGCTCGCTCCACCTGACCGACCTCACCGAGGAGGTCGCCCGCTCCGTGGCCGGCATGCGCCGCACGCCGGTCGACCCGGAGACCGCGGCCTTCCAGGTGGGCTCCGGCACGCTGCTGGTGCGCGACGCCGAGGACGCCTTCGCCTTCGTCCACCCCTCGATCCTCGAGTGGCTGGTCGCCAAGCGGGCGGCCGACGACCTCGCCTTCGAAAGCTCGCCCGAGGTGCTGGCCGTGCGCCTCGCCACGCCGCTGATGGCGCGCTTCCTGGTCGACCTCGCCGGCCGCGACGCCGTGGCGGGCTGGGCGCGCGACACCCTGCTCGGCACCGGCGGCGACGCGGCCAAGGGCAACGCCCTCTTGCTGCTGCGCCACCTGGGAGAAGAGGTGCGCGAGCCGGTGATCCTGGCGGGCCGGGATCTGCGCGGCCAGGATCTCGCCGGCCAGGATCTCACCGGCGCCGACCTCACCGGTGCCGACCTGCGGGACGTGCGGTTGACCTCCGCGCGGCTGACCGGCGCCCGCCTGGAGAAGGCCCGGCTCGCGGGGGCCGATCTCAGCCGCGCAATCTTGACCGGCGCCGACCTGCGCGGCGCGGATCTCTCCGGCGCCCGGCTCCATGCCGCCGATCTCCGGGGCGCCCGGCTGGACGGAGCGCGGTTCCGGCGGGCCAAGCTGGCCGGCGCCCGTCTCGACGAAGAAAGCCTGGCCGGCTGCGACCTGGAAGGCGCCGTCCTGACCCTGCCGGACACGATCGAGGCCTGGGTCGCCTCCTGCCAGCCGCAGAACGCCGTGGCCTGGAGCCTCGACGGCCAGCTCCTCGCCACCGCCGAAGGGTCGATGATCCGTCTCTGGGACGCCGGCACCCTTCTCGAAGTTCGCCGGCTCCTCGGCCATGACGGCCGGGTGCTGGCCCTCGCGTTCGGTCCCGGCGGCCTGCTTGCCAGCGGCTCCGAGGACCGCACCGTCCGCCTGTGGGACGCCGCCGCCGGGAGGGAGACCAAGCGCCTCTGGGGCCACCAGAGCTGGGTGTCGAGTTTGGCGTTCCACCCCAAGGGCGGCACCCTGGCGAGCGGCTCGTACGACAAGACCGCGCGCGTCTGGGATCTGGACAGCGGCCTGGAGACGCACCGCTTCCGGGCCGGCGGCTGGGTCCTGACCGTGGCCTTCGACGAGCACGGCTGGCGCCTCGCCGCGGGCTCCTCGGACCGTGCCGTGCGCGCGTGGGATATCGGGAATGTCGGGGACACTGCGCGAGGCGACGAGATCCTCCATCTGACCGGCCATCTGGACTGGGTGAGGACGATCGCGTTCGGCGGCGAGGGGAGCCTGCTCGCCAGCGGCTCCGAGGACCGCACCGTGCGCATCTGGGACTCGGAGACCGGCCGCGAGCTGCACCGGCTGGAGCACGACGACGTGGTCACCAGCCTGGCGTTCGGAGCCGGCGGCGAGATCCTGGCGAGCGCTTCGGAGGACCGCATGGTCCGGCTGTGGGACGTGGCCACGGGCCGCGTGCGCCACCGGCTGCTCGGCCACGCGGCTGGAGTCCGCGGCGTCGCGTTCAGCTCGTCGATGCTGGCGAGCGCCTCGACGGACCGGACCCTGCGCATCTGGGACGCGGCTACGGGCCGGGAGCTGCGGCGCTCGCCGAAACCGATGCACGCGGTGTCTGGATTGGCGTATTCCGGAGATAACCTGCTCGCCACCGGCGCCCACGACGGCACCGTCCGCCTTTGGGATCTGCGGACCGGCCGGGAGAGCCTCCGTCTGGAGGAGGCCAGGGACGAGGCGAGGGACAAGGTCTGGAGCGTCGCGGTCAGCGTCGACGGCAAGTCGTTGGCCGCCGCCTCGGCCGACGGCTCCGTCCATCTCTGGTCCGGGCTCGATACGCCCGAGCCGAAGCTGCGCCATCGTCTCGAAGGCCACGGCGCCGAAGTCCTCTCCGTGGCGTTCCATCCCAACGGCGAGACGCTGGCCTCGGGCTCCCGGGACCGGACCGTCCAGCTCTGGAGCGCCGCGAGCGGCCGGCGCCTCCGGGTCCTGGACGGCTTCGGCAGCGGCGTCCGCTCCGTGGCCTTCAGCCCGGACGGCCGCCTTCTCGCCGCCGCCAGCTCCGACCCGGTGCTGCGCCTCTGGGATCCCCGCAGCGGGCGGGAGAAGAGCAAGCTTCAGGGGCACGAAAGCAACCTGCTCTCCCTGGCCTTCCTGCCCGACGGCCGCGGCCTCGTCGCGGGCTCGGCGGACCATACCGTCCTCGTCTGGAACCTGGACGGAGGCCAGCGCGCCCATCGCAGCCATCGCTTCGAGGGCCACCGCGACAAGGTCTGGAGCGTAGCCGTCCATCCGGACGGGAACCGGATCGCGAGCGCCTCGCAGGACGGCACCGTTCGTCTCTGGGATCTGACCGTGGGAGTCGAGGCCCGGCGTTTCGACGGCCACGCGCACCCCGTGCTCTGCGCGGCCTTCAGCCCGGACGGCACCCTGCTGGCCAGCGGCTCGGCCGACAACACCGTCCGCCTCTGGCACCTGGAGCGCGGCTCCTGCGTAGCGGTGCTGGGACTCCTGCCCGACGGCTGGGCCGCCTTCACGCCCGAGGGCCGCTACAAGCTCGGAGGTCTCGCAGGAGGCAGCTTCTGGCACGCCGTGCAGCTCTGCCGCTTCGATCCCGGAGAGCTGGACGGCCTCGCCGCCCTGCGCCTGCCCGACGACGCGGAGCTGCTGCCCCCGCCGCCTGGAACCTGGCGCGGTTGACGCGGGACAGGGCGGCAAGGGCCGCCCTATCAGGGATTCGTGGTCGGCGCCGCCACCTTCACGATCAGCTCGAACCCTTCGACCGAATAGGTGGCGTCCTTGAAGTGGCCTTCCAGGCCCGGCGCCCGGAAGGTGACCTCTCTGCCGTCCTTGCGGACATCCGGCCGCGGGAGCCCCGAGAAGACCACCCTCTTGACCCCTTCGAACAGGGGATGCGCGCCGACACCCTCCGTGAACGCTTCGATGTCGGCGCCGTCGCCGTCGATCCCCTCGAGCTCGCCGTCGTCGTTCCCCAGCTTGAGCATCCGGGTGTGGACCAGGCCGCCCTCGACGCGCAGGACGTTCAGCGGATCGAACCCTTTCAACATCAGAGGACGGCCCTCGGCCGGAACGATGACCACGCGCCAACCGGAACGGTCCTCGAACGCCTTCCGGCGCTCCGTGCGCCCTGCGGCCACGACCGCGGTATCCTGGCGAGCCGTGGAGTCCAGGGCGGCGACCTCGTCCGGAGTCAACGAGCACGAGGCGGACGGCCCCAACCCCTTGGCCGCAGCCTCCAACGCCTCGTCGAGATAGGCCACCGAGCCGGATTCCAAAGCCGCCTGCCAGCCGGGCTGCAAACGGTCCAGGACGAGAGCCATCGCCGAGCCGACGACGTACGCCCGTTGCCGGATCTGCGCCGCCGGAAACTCGCCGTCGGGGAAGTCGATCGAGGTCTTTCCGCTGGCGGTCTGCTGCACATAGGCGGCCAGCCCCTCGTTCAGCTCCGTCATCCGTTCGTAGGCGGAGAACTTCGCCTCCATCGCGCCGAACCGCTCGCGCCGGTGGCCCATCGCCTGAAATGCCCAGCAAGCCGCGTCCTTCGTGTCCGAAGCGCCAGAAGCCCGTCGGATCTCCTCCGACTCCCGCCGCCGCAGACCGAGCAGGCGGGCATCGTCGACGGGGTAGAGCAGCATGTCCCCCTCGTTGCCCGCCCACTTCGGATGCCGGCCGTGCTGGAAGACGTGAAACGCCTCATGAAGAGCAACCGCGGCGAGGTCGACCGGAGTCATTGCGGCGCTCGGCCCCTCCAGCAACAGCGTCGCGGTGAGCGTGCCGCCGATCTCCGTGCTCGTGTTGGCCACGATCGCGGGATGGCGTCCCGCGAAAGCCTGGACTCCCTGGATGCCCTGAGCGGTGGCGACCGGCGCAAAGCCCTCAGGTGGAGCGGGGTGCCGGAAGAGGTACGTGTTCTGTCCCGCGAAGACAGCCAGGGGAATCGACATCGGCTCGAACCCCGGCCAGAGCGACCGCTCGCCCGCGATGCGCGCCATCTCGCGATCGATGGCGGACGCTCGCGGGAGATCCTGGGCGGAGGCGGCACCGGAAAGCATCAGGGCGGCAAGCAGGAAAAGGGTAGATCTCATGGCCGTGATTCTACCTGGGACCGCCGGGGGCGGCTGTCTTACCTTTCGCACGAGGGCGGCGGCGTAACGGCAAGGCCTGCCCCTGCGCGGCGCCGCTACGCAGAGGCAGGCTGTTTCAAGGGCGCATCAAAGCGTCTTCTGCACATTCCCTCCGCACGCCTGCTTCCACTTCTCCGGGTGCTCCTTGAGAAGGTGGATCTCCGACTGCGCCTTCAGCTGGTCCATGGGCGACGTCGGCAGGTTCGGCGGGTAGGCGACGAGATCGCACATGAAGCGCGTGAACTCGCCGCTGAAGAGGTGCTGCGCCCAGAGGTGGCGGATGTTGATGTTCTCCGTCTCCTTCGGATCGGATTGCACGTTGAACATCCAGAGGTAGGAGACCGGCAGGTTCACGCCGGCCAGGCCGCCGAAGTAGCCCTGCTCCAGACCGACCGGCAGCGTCACCATGCGGTGGGCCTTCATCTCATCCATGCGCACGGCGCCGAAGTTCGTGAGGTACCAGTTGAGGACGCTGCGGCGGTTCGAGGCGCCGTCCTTCGAGAGCAGGAACGAGGTTTGATCCACGCCGTAGAGGTAGCGGTCCTTGAGCGTCGAGGCGAGCTTCGGGTCGGCCGGGTGGGCGTAGTCGAAGCCGGCGAGCGCCAGGGCGGTGGGGTAGAGGTCGGCCAGGTCGAAAAGACCGTCCGAGGTGCGGGCGGGCTGCACGACGCCGGGCCACCAGGCGATGCCGGGGACGCGGACGCCGCCCTCCCAGGTGTCGCCCTTGCCGCCGCGGAACGGGGTGTGGCCGTGCGGCGGGATCTCGTCCTCGGGGCCGTTGTCCGAGGTGAAGAAGACGAACGTGCTCTCCGCCTGGCCGGTCTCCTGGAGCGTGCGCACGAGGCGGCCGAGGATCTCGTCCATCTCGACCGTGCAGTCGGAGTAGAGCGTGCGGGCGTAGGAGAGCCGGCGGTCGCCGAGGTTGTTGTAGTTGTCGAAGTGGCAGCCGCGGGTGGCGTGGTAGAGGAACCACGGCTGCTTCGCGCCGACCTGGTCGCGGATGAACTTCTCCGAGTACGCGGCCCAGAGCTGGTCGAGATCGCCCGAGCTGACCTTCTGATTGTTCGGGCTCTGCGGCGTGCAGTTGTTGGCGTTGCCGCGGTTGGTCACGCCCTGGAGCTTCTCGGCCTCCCAGGGGAGGGTGATCTCGCCGAGCGCCTGGCAGCCGTCCTTGGGCGTGGCATGGATCAGGTAGTGGCTGAACTTGTTGTTGTCCATGTAGGTGGTGCGGACCTCGTCGCGGACCACCTCGGGGTTGTAGTACTGATCGCGCCACTCCGTGTACATGTCGGAGACGCTCAGGAAGCCGTAGTAGTCGTCATAGCCCACGTTCTGCGGCAGGTTGGGCACGTTCTCGCCCATGTGCCACTTGCCCACGCCCTGGGTGCGGTAGCCCTGGCGCTTGAGCAGCCAGGGGAGGGTGATGGACTGCTCGGTGAGGCCGCCCGGATCGCCGTACATGGGCGGATAGAGGACGCCGTGATGCACCGGCAGCTGGCCGGTGTGGACCGTGGCGCGCGTCGGCGAGCAGGTGGGCTGGGCGTAGGTCGAGGTGAGCCGCAGCCCCTCGCGGGCGAGCCGGTCCACCATGGGCGTCGCGGAGCCCACGGCCTCGCCGCCGCCGAACGCGCCGAAGTCGCCCCAACCCATGTCGTCGACGATGAAGACGAGGAAGTTCGGCCGGCGGCAGCCCTTCTCCTTGGCCGGGTCGACCTTGCAGGTGGGGCAGGACTTCGCCAGCCCCTCGGCACAGAAACCTTTCGATTGCAGCCGGTCGATGGCGTCCTGCGCCTCGTCCGGATGCTGCATGACCGGCTCCATGTTGCGGGCCGGGCGCACGGCGTCGGCGCCGCGCACGAGATAACGGTTCTGATCCGCGGCCTTGCGGTAGTCGAACCGGCCCCAGCCCTCGGCGGCCGTGCCTTGGGCGTGCGCGGCGGTGATCGCGGTGGTCGCTGGGATGCCCAGCAGCAGGACCAGCAGGAAACCTCGCATCGTGGCTCTCATCTCACTCTCTCCTTTCAGAATGCCCGGTTGGGAAGGGATCGGATTGGATGGCGGCTTCAAAAACATAGGCATAGCGGCGCTCACCGGGCGCCAGCTCGACGGCGCGCGCCAGCTCCGGCAGCGCCTCGGCGAGGCGGTGGGTGCGAACGAGGAGGAGACCGAGCGCGTGGTGGAGGCTGGCGTCGTCCGGAGCGGCGCGGAGCGCCTGCCGGAGCAGGGCTTCGCCGTCCGCCTCGCGCCCCTGCTCGCGGAAGAGGTCGGCGAGGTTGACGACCGCCGGCAGATAGCCCGGATCGAGCCGGAGCGCCGCGCGGTAGGACGCCTCGGCTCCGGACCGGTCGCCGCGCAGCGCGGCCAGCCAGCCCAGGTTGAGACGGCCTTCGGGGCGGTCGGCGTTCTCTTCCTGGAAGGACTGGTAGTCGGCCAGGGCGGCCTGCAGGCCCTGCGTATCCGACGGATGGGACCCCGCCAGGATGCGCGCGGCTTCGATGCGCACGCCGCGCTCGGGATCGGCGAGGACCGGGGCGACGAGCTTCTGGCGGGTCTCGGGATCGAGCGCCTCGGCCGCGAGCACGGCGCCGAGGCGGACGAGCGGATCGGAATCGCGGAGGCCGGTCTCTACAGCGGTGATCGCCGGCGCGGTCTCCCCGACCTGGCCGGCCCGGCTTCGCGGCAGCAAGGACAGAGCGGTGCCGCGGACGATGGCGGGGACGGCGGGATCGGCCGCAAGGGCGGCGAGCGGCGCGGGGAGCCCCTCGCGCCCGGCCTGGATCACCTCGCCCCAGTGCGGTGCGGGCTTCCCGTACCAGCGCTCCGCGGCGTCGGCGGCCCACCGCGGCGAGCGGTCGGCGTGGCAGCCGTTGCAGGCGTTCGGCGTGCCGATCGTCACGGTGAGATCGGGGCGAGGAACGCGCAGGCTGTGATCGCGCCGGGAGTCGACCCCCATGTAGGTCTTCGCCGGCATGTGGCAGTCGACGCAGCTCGCGCCCGCGGCGTGACGGTGATGCGCGGGCGTGTCGAGCTTCGCGGCCGAGTGGCAGTGGGTGCAGAGCGCGTTGCCGGCGCGCCGCAGGGTCAGCGCGTGCGGTTCGTGGCAGTCGCTGCACGTGACCCCCTTGGCATGCATGCGGCTCTGGAGGAACGAGCCCACCTCGTAGACCTCGCCGTCGATCTGGCCGTCGGCGTGGTAGAGCCCCGCGTCGAGCAGCGCCGGGCGGACCGGCGAATTGACGGCCGAGCGCGCGTGGCAGCGGGCGCAGGTGGCGATCTCATCCGTGGCTATCGCCGGGTCGGCCGGAGCGAGCCGCTTGCCGAAACCGGTCTGGAGGTCCGCGACCCAGGTGCCGCGGCCGGAGTCCTTGAGGCGGATCTCGAAACCCTTGGCCGTCTCCGGGCCGGCGTCCTTCCGAGTCTCCTTCCGGGTGTCCTTCGCCCATCCCACATGCCGCGAGCCCGCGCCGTGGCAGGCCTCGCAGGAGACGTCCATCTCGGACCACGAGGTTTCATAAACGTTTTTCTTCGCGTCGTAGCCCTTCTTGAGCCCGGTCGAGTGGCAGTCCGCGCACATGTAGTTCCAGGTCTGGTTCGGACCTGTCCAGTGCAGCGTGTCGCCGGCCGGCACGGCCTCGTCGGGATAGAGATGGAACCAGCGCTGACCACCCTCCGCGGCCGGCCGCGAGTCCCAGCAGAGGGGGAGCGCCTGGAGGCGGCCGCCGGGCGCCCCGGGAACCCCAGGGAATGCCACGAGGTACTGCTGGAGCGGCGAGACGCCGAACGTGTAGGCGACCGGGAAGTCGTGGAGCTTTCCGTCCGGGCCGTCGGTGCGGACGACGAAGCGGCCGTTCTGTCTGAGGAAGGTGGACGTGACGCCGAAGTGGGTCAGCGTCGCGCCGCCGAAGTCGCCAAGCACCGTGGCCTCGGTCGCCTCCTGCATGGCGAGGTCGTGGTGCGAGCCCTGCCAGAGCCGGTCCTCGTCGGCGTGACAGCCGGCGCAGGTCTGGCGGCCCACGTAGGAGGCGGAAGAAGGATCGGCGGCGGGAGCGTCGGCAGACGGCTGTCGAGCACAGCCGGCGAGAACGACCAGGAAGGCAGTCCAGAAGAGGCGCATGTCCCGGAAGTGGGACGAGAGGGCAAGCTATCCCAGGCCCTCACCCCCGGCCCCGGGGAGCACCATCGTCGTGTCAGGCAGGCTCTCTCGGCCCCGTTGGGTCTCCCCGCCGGGAATCTTTCCGCGGAGTCTTGCTGGAATCGGGCACCTTTACTCGTTTTCCGAAAGTGTGGCAAGATCGCCGCCATGCCCTCCATGGCGCACGAAATCCTCTTGGATCTCTTCAAGAACCGCCCTTCCCTCGCCGCCGAGATTCTGGACGAGGTGCTCGGGGTGTCGCTTCCGGCCTACACAGAAGCCCGCGTCGTCTCGGCCGACCTGAGTGAGATCCAGCCGGCCGAGTACCGGGCGGACGCCGTCGTGGTGCTCCTGGACGGTGAGGCCTCCGTCCGCGTGATCATCGTCGAGGTCCAACTGGCTCCAGATCCGCGAAAGCGGATGAGCTGGCCCGCCTATGTGACGGTCTCTCGGGCCATTCACGGCTGCCCGGCGACCCTTCTCGTCGTGGCTCCGGACCCGGTCGTCGCCGGATGGTGCGCGGAAGCGATCGAGACCGGCACTCCCGGCTTCGTGCTGCGTCCGCCCGTGCTTCGCCGCACCGCCGTGCCGGTCGTTACGGACCTCGCGGAGGCGTCCCGCCGGCCCGAGCTCGGTGTGCTCTCGGCGATGGCGCACGGCGACACCGAGCAGGGAGCGACGATCGCCGCAGCGGTGTTGCCCGCGATCCGGGATCTCGATGAGGACCGGGCCAGGTTCTACTACGACCTCGTATACAATTCCATGAACGACGCGGCCCGCCGCGCGTTGGAGGCGAAGATGAAGGGTTACGAATACCAGACCGATTTCGCAAAGAAGTACGTCGCGCAGGGCCGCACCGAGGGCCGCACCGAGGGCCGCACCGAAGAGGCGGCGCGCAATCTTCTGGCAGTGCTTCGGGTGCGCGGGATCGCGGTTCCGGATGCTGTCCGCGAGCGCATCCTGGCGCAGAAAGATCCGGAGCGGCTGGAGCGCTGGCTGGAGAAGGCAGCCGTGGCGTCTTCGGTCGCCGCGGTTCTCGACGATCCGAACTGAGCGTTTCGATCCCTTCGGCTCTTTAAGGGGTCGGGGAGGCCTTCCGGGCCACGCGGAACGGATACGCGCCCAACTCGCCGGTATCGCCAGCCTCGCCGGAGCCGCCGGGGCGCAGGCCTTCCAGGACCAGCGTGTGCTCGCCGGCCTGGAAGAAGGAGACGGGGAAGGTCAGGAGGATCGCTTCGAGCGCGTTCGGCTTCAGCCCGTCGCGCCGGAAGACGCGCTGGCCGGCGGCGTCCGTGATCGTGGCCCGGAAGCCGTCGAAGCGCGAGTCGTTCCCCGCATCGACGGCGAGCGAAACGTAGCCGTCCGCGCCGGCCCGCAGGACCGGCACGTCGGCCTCGCCGCGCACGGCGGTGAGCAGCAGGAGCGGCGTGTTGACCAGGGGGGACGGCGGCGCCGGCACGATCGGGGGAGCGTCCGTGGGCCGCGCCTCGGCGATCTGCCGCTCGAGGTTCCGGCGCTCCTCCTGGTGCCGGCGCTCGCTCTCGGCCAGGCGGCGTTCGAGCTCGGAGGCGGTCTTGCGCTCGCCTTCCCAGAGATCCTTCCAGGTGGCGTATGCCTCGCGCGCCTCGCGCTCCCCGGCGAAGAAGCCCACGGCCGGCAGAACGGCGATCAGCGCGAGCAGCGCCACGACAAGCCCGCGGCGGCGCAGCGCCCAGGCGAGGAGCCCGGCCTGGACGACCGTGCGGGCGGCGTCCTCCGCCACCACGGTCTTGAGCCCGCGCTGGAAGCCCCGCGCCGCTTCGAGACGATCCTGGCATTGCCGGCAGCCCACGAAGTGCTCCTCGAACTCGGCTTCCTCCGAAGGGGGGATCTGGCCCCGATGGTAGAGGTCGATCAGACCGCGCTCTTCGATGTGGGTATGGTCCATGGGGGTCACTCGGCGATCCGTCTTACCCAGGAGAGTGGGACCAGAGCGGCGAATATCGCAGCGATCGCGAGAAGAGCGACAACCCGGCCGCCCTCGCCGGGCACTCCTCCCGAACGCTCCAGGCCCGCGCGCTCCAGATAGATCTCCCGGTAGCGCTCCCGGGCACGGTGGAGGACGCGGTTGAACTGCAGGCTCGTCAGCCCGAAATCGGCCGAGATGCGCTCCTTGTCCTCCTCGGCGATATAGAAGCGCAGCAGGATGTCGCGGTCGCGCGGGGTGCCCAGCTCCTGGATGACCTGGCGGACCAGATCGGCCCGTTCGCGCACCAGCAGGCGGTCGAGCTAGCCGGAGCCGCCGGCCACCGCCTCCTGCACGGCGTCGCTGTCGGCCTCGGTCTTGCGGCGGGAGGTCTTGCGGTAGTGCTCGACCGCGAGGCTGCGGGCGATCTGGGCGACGAAGCCGGGGAGGCGGGACGGGTCCCGCAGCTCCCCGTTGCGCAGCTTCTCCAGCACGAGCCGGAAGGTGTCCTGGAACAGATCCTCGGCCTCGGGCCGGCCGTTGGTCTGGCGGTCGAGCAGGATCGCGATGCCGCGGCCATAGGTCTCGATCAGCCGCGCCTCGGCCGCCCGGTCTCCCGACAGAATGGCGGCGACCAGCTCTTCCGGCGATTCGGCGTTGCGTTGCGTGTCCAGGACCCCGGCCTTCCTTCAGGAGACCGGGATTCTAGCAGACCGCCGTCAGGCCACCGGGTCCGGCCGCGGCGGCCCGTCGTTGGCGCCCCAGACCGCCACCTGGTCCGGATCGCCCAGCAGGCTCGACCCGTACATGGAGACGAACGGCCCCTGGTCGCTGATCCCTTCGGCGAGCGACATGTAGGTCCGGAACGGCTGGCCGTCCGCGTTCGTGCCGAACCAGCGGAGCTGGCCGTCCGCCAGCACCAGCGGGCCGTCCTCGTTCGAGGTGGTGTAGACCTGCCACTCGCCCTCCCCGACGACCTCGTAGACCGCGAAGCCGGTGCAGACCTCGCCGTGCTCGGAAAGGTAGGGCGGCTGCGTGCCTTCCGCGCCCGTGCCGATGCTGATCTTCCAGGCCTTCTTGAGGATGGGATCGAATCCCTGCACCCACCAGACGTGCCACTCACCCTTGAAATCGTTGATGTTGCGGATCATGGTCGTTCCTCCTTGAAAAAGGTCCCTCAGTCGCCCTGCCAGTCTCCCTGGAGACTGAAGCCCGCCCAGAAATACGGATCCCTCCACCGCCGCTCCTCCTTGAGAGAGAGCTGGGCCGAGCGCAGCGCCGCGGCCGGCGTCTGCCCCTCGGTCCACATCGCGCGGTAGAAGCGGGACATCAGCTCCGCCGTGGCCCGGTCCTCGACCGGCCAGAGGCTCGCCACCACGCGAGCCGCTCCGGCGTGAAAGAAACCCTGCGTCAACCCGGACAGACCCTCGCCCCGGATCTCGCGGCCGAGCGCCGTGCGGCAGCCGCTCAGCACCACCAGCCCGGCGTTCAGGCGCAGACCATACACCTCGCGCAGGCCGAGGAAGCCCTCGCGGGGACGACCCTGGGCGTCGATCGAGGAGAGCGCGAGGCCGGAGAGCGCCGGGTGCTCGGCGTCGATCACCCCGTGGGTCGCGAAGTGGACCGTCTCGAAACCGGCCAGGCGGTCGCCGCGCACCTCGTCCAGGCTGGCCCGGTCGCCGAGCGCCAGCCAGGCAGTATCAGAGGGGTCGGGAGGAACCGCGGAGGCCGCGGCGGCGGCGATCGCCTCGGCCTCCTGGCGCGACGCCGGCAGCCGCGGGAAGGCCGAGTCCGCGGGATCGAAGAGCGGATCGGCCACGATCGCGATTTTTCGAGGAGTGGTCTGGGCCGATCGGGCCGGCCGGGACCGTTGGAACGACAGCGCCGAAGCCGAGGGCAGCGAGACCACCTCGTAGCCCTCCAGCAGCGGAACGGCCGGCGCGTCCGGAGGCGCCCCCGGCGCGGGGAGGGGAAGAGCGCCGAACGGGATGTAGTGGAGCGCGCCGTCCGCCACCACGACCAGTCGTTTCGTCCCCGGTGTCCTCAGGCGTCCGGCGATGGGGCCGAGGAGAGTCCGCGCCAGCTCTTCGGCCTCGCGGGTCTCGGCCGCCCGGTCCGCGGGATCGAAGGCGCTCAGCCGGCCGTGGACGCGGCGGGCGGCCTCCTCGATCTGGGTGCGCGGCGGCAGATCGAAGACCTCCAGCGAGGCGGGGCCGACCGCGAAGAGATGGCTCCGCGTCTCGCCCAGCGAGTAGCTCAGCAGCAGCGTGCCCTCGTCGAGCAGACCCTGGATCTCGGACGCGGTGGCTGGCACGGGGCGGGTGAGCGCGGCGTAGGCCGGGCTGTGCTCGCGCACCTCCGCGTCCACCAGGTCCAGCTCGCGCAGCAGCGCCGCCTGCTCGGCCTGGAGCGCCGCGCGGGCTCCGACGTCTCTCACTCGCATCGCCTTCTCCGTGCGCGCGCTCAACCGGCGCTCCAGCGAGTCGAGCCGTTCGAGCAGCGCCGGGTCCGCGCCCTGGCGGGGATCGACGCCGGCCTCCGCGAGCAGCTCCAGCAGCGTGCGGGCGCGGGCGCGCTCGCCGGTCTCCAGCGCGGCGCGGACCTGGCCGTCGGCGAGCAGGAGATCGATCTGAAGCTCATAGGCCTGATGCAGGGTCGCGGCGAACGACGAGCGCAGGTCCGGATTGCCGATCCGGGTGCGCAGCGCCTCGACCCCTGCCACGGCCTCGGCGGCGTGGAGGCGGGCGTCCCCGGACCGGCCGAGCGCGCGCTCCACCCGGGCGAGAGCGATCAGCGCCTGGGTCTCGCGCACCGGGATGTGGGCGTCGCGGGTGATGGCGAGCGCCTGCTTGAGCGTCCCGGCCGCCGCGTCGAGCGCGCCCTGCCCGGCCTGGGCCTCGCCCTTGCCGAGCGCGGCTTCCGCCTCCTGGAGGACATCGCCGACCTGGCGCAACCGCTCAAGCGCGGCGCCAAAGGAGACGAGAGCGCCGGCGGGATCTCCCAGCCCGGTGCGACCCCGGCCGATCTGGCTGAGCGCGATCCCCTCGCCCCGCCGGTCGCCCGCGGCGCGCGCCAGGGCGAGCGCCCGGTCGAGCGCGGCCAGCGCGGTTTTCGGATCGCCGAGCGAGACCTGGACGCGGCCGAGGTTGGTCAGCGTGGCTGCCTCGCCCTCGCGGTCGCCGGCCTCGCGCCAGAGCGGCAGAGCCTGCTCGTACTGGGCGAGGGCCTGCCGCGGCTCGCCCAACCCTTGATAGATGGTGCCGAGGTTGTGCAGCACGCGCGCCTGCCAGCGGCGATCCTGGAGAGCGCGAACCATCTCCAGAGCCTGGCCGTAGCTCGCGAGGGCGTTCTGAAGCTCGCCCATCTCCCGGTAGAGGACGGCCACGTTGTTGAGCGCCCGCGCCTCGCCCGTGCGGTCGCCCACGGAGCGCAGGAGCGCGAGCGCCTCCCGGTATCGATCGAGCGCGCGCTCGGGCTCGCCGAGGATGTCCAGCGCCCGGCCCGAGCTGGTCAGCGCCGCGCCTTCCAGGGCCGGAGCCTGGACGGCGCGAAGCCGCGGCAGCGCGTCCTCGTAGCAGGCGACGGCCTCGCGCAGGCGTCCGCCCGGAAGATCGTTCGCGCAGAGGTTGCTCAGCGACACGGCCTCGCCGTAGAGATCCCCGGTCCGGCGCTGAATCACGAGCGCGGTTTCGAAGGACGACCGGGCCTCGTCCATCCGGCCGGACAGCCAGAGATCCAGGCCGATCTCGTTGCGGGTGGCCGCCTCCCACAGTGCGTCTCCGAGCTCTTGCCAGACCGGAAGCACCCGCGTCCCGGCGTCGAGCGCGCCGGGGATGTCGCCATTCAGCCGGGCCACGACCGCCTCGGCGTAGAGCGCCCGCGCCTCCTCCTCCCGTTCGCCCGGTTCGCCGAGACTCTTCCAGAGACCGGCGGCCTCGGCATAGGCGGACCGCGCCTCGCGGCGGGCTTCGGCCGTCCCAGCCAGATAGAGCGAGCCCGCCCGGCTCATGGCGGCCAGGGCGGCGGCCCTGCGCGGGTCGTCCAAGCGCTCCAGGAGGATCGAGAATTTCCCGGCCGGAGCGCCCGTCTCCCGCGCCCGGACCAGGATCGTTGCCGTTTCTGTCGGAGTCACCACCAGGGTCTCGACGCCCTGCCGGTCGAAGGGGGAGTCCACGGACAGGTGACCCGTTTCCACCGTCACGTCGATCCCTCGCTGCTCAACGCGGACCAGCCACGTCGTCCCGGCGGAGAGATCGGCCGCGAACGTGCGGCTCCCTCCGGATTCCAGGGTTTCCTCGATGGGGATTCCTGGGAGCAGCGGCCGGCTCGCCGGCGCGGCGGCCAGCAGGGCTCCCGCCAGGAGCCCCAGGAGCAGCAGGCGGCAGGGCGGCGGAGGTGTCGGCATGTTGGCGGTCGTGACGGGAGGAATGATACCCCACGCGGCCAACATGCTCTTTTACAACGGTTTAGATAGGACTTTCCGGTCGCGGCCGCGGGACGCTCCGGGAGCGCAAAGGAATTCGCGCGCCAGGGCCAGGCCGAGCAGCAGGGCGGCCAGCCCCAGGAAGACCGGCGCCAGATGGACGAGGCTCATGTAGCCCACCGAGAAGTGGATGCCCAGCGCCGCGGCGTAGGCCGAGCCGCCCGCGAGGAGCGTCGTCCACCAGAGCCACCGCGAGCCGTTGCGGAAGCCCCAGAGCGCCGGCGCCAGGAACACCCAGCCGCTCGCCAGCAGCATGCCGCCGAGCGTGGCCCGGTCGTGCGCCACCAGCGGCACCAGCCGCGCGTGCGCCGAGGTCAGGGCCTCCGCCGTGGTCTGCATGAACTCCAGATCCTGCGTCACGAACACGTCCGTCACCCCGACCGTCGAGATCGTGAGGCCCGCGCCGAGCAGGCCGGCGCCGTGGATCACCAGCAGCAGCTGCCCCCAGAGCGCCCGGCGCCAGGCCCGGTCGCCGCGCAACGGCGGCGCCACGGCCGGCGTGTAGGTGCCGAGCCGGGAGTGGACCCCCATCAGCAGGAGCTGCAACAGAACCGCAGTCACGAACGCGTGGAAGGCGTCCAGATACCCGAACCCCAGGAAGAGGAAGAAGCTCGCGAACCCGGTGGACGCGGAGAGGAAGATCGACTTCTGCGCCCAGTGCAGCCCGCGGCGGACCCCGTAGAGCGACAGGCCCAGGTACATCGCCCCGATCGCCACCATCGTCCCGGCCAGGCTCACCCGGTCGTGGGCCATGAAGTCGAGCAGGCGCGGGTTGATGGCGTGAAGCTCGTGGACGAACATCCCGAGGAACGCCTCGTCGTACGGCAGCACCACGCGGGTCAGCGCAATCGCCAGGGCCAGCAGCGCGCCGAACAGCATGCCGCCGCCGAGCGCCGCGGTCCAGAACCAGGTCATCTCCGGCGCGCGCTCCGGGGGAGGCTCCGGCAGCGCCCGCGTCGCCTCGAAGAGCAGCGCGTCGTTGATCCGCTTCGGCAGCCCCGGCCCGGAGTAGACCAGTCCGCTGTCCACCTCCACCAGGTTGGCCCCGGCGGCCCGCATCGCGAGCGCATCCTCCGGCTCGTGGATGCCGCCCGAAGCGATCACCAGGAGAGCGGATCCGAACCGCGCCCTCAGCGCGCGCACGAGGCTGAGCGCCGGGCCACGGGCGGGAAGCCCGGTCCATCGGCCGCCCTCCGGAGCCGCCACGCTGCCGTCCACGAGCAGGCCTTTTACGCCTGTATCTAAGGAAGGCAGAGTGGACGGATCGGAATCGGCTGGCAGACAGAGGAGAAGAGGACGGGACACCGCCTCAGCGATGTCCACGGCCTCCCTGATACGCGCTGGATCGAGCGAGTCCAGGGCGAAGAGCTGAACGTAGGGAGCCAACTCGCGGATGACGACCCCGAGATCCACGTCGGCCGAGATCCGGGCGATCACCGGCAACCCCAGGCGCGACGCCTCCTCGAGGCGGGGGAGCGCGGCGGCAAGCGGGAGACCCGGCCCGGGGTCCGGAGACCAGATCGCCTCTTCTGCCTCAACCCTCCGGATCGGAGTCGTCTTGACGGCGGCCTGCGAGATCGGCCCCACTTCGATGAACCCGAAGCCGAACCGGGCGAGCGCCGGCAGCGCCCGCGCTTCGCCGTCGAGGCCCGGCCCGAGGCCGGTCGCGGTGGGAAAATCGATTCCCAGGAAGGTGTGCCGAAGCCGCGGGTCCGCCCGCATGTGGCCCAGGAAGTCGATCGCGGCCGGACCGAACGGCAGCCGCGCCAGCCGGCCGAGGAACCCGAGCGCGAAGTCCCGAGCCGTCTCCGCCGGCAGGCGGAAGAACAGAGGCTGCGTCACAGTCCTGTAGAACCAGTCCGGCATCGCAGTCCCCGTTTTTTTCAGGAGCTCAGGTCAGCTGGCGGAACGCCTGATCCAGCCGGGGCAGCGCCGCGTCGATCTCGGCCAGGGAGGCCGCGCCCACGCTCAGCCGGAACCAGCCCTCGTCCTCGGTGGACCCGAACGCCTGGAACGGCACGAGGCCGATCCCCGCCGCGTCCAGCACGTAGCGCCGCACGTCGTCGTTCGTGCGCAGCGTCTGGCCCGACGGCGTCGTCTTGCCGAACGGATGCAGCCGGGCCGTGAGATAGATCGCGCCCATCGGCGGGATGCTCTCCACCGGCAGCCCGCTCCCCTTCATCACCTGGATTCCCGCGTGCAGCTTGTCGAGGCGCTCCTGGAGACCGCCGAGGAACCCGACGTGGTACTCCCGGATCGCCGCCGGGTCGTCGAGCAGCTCCACGGTCGCCACCTGCTCGGCCCGCGGCGCCCAGGCGCCCACGTGGCCCAGCACCGCGGACATCCGCGAGATCACGTCCACCGGCCCGACGCCCCAGCCGACCCGCAGCCCGGTCGCCGCGAAACTCTTGCTGATGCCGTCCACGAACAGCGTGTAGGGCGTGATCTCGGGGATCAGCTCCGGCGGCGTGATGTGCTCGACGTTTCCGAAGCGCAGCATCCAGTAGATGTGGTCGTACAGCAGATAGAGAGGACGCTCGCCGCGCGCCTGCCGGCCCGCGTTCTCCTCCATCACCGCCTCGCAGATCCCGAGCAGCGCGCCGCGCTCGATCGCCGTTCCGGTCGGGTTGAGCGGCGTGTTGAGGCAGAGCAGCCGCGCGCCCGCCAGCTTGCCGGCCAGGCCCTCGCGGGTGGGAAGGAACCGATCCTCGGGCCGGCACACCACGGGCACGCCCACCGCGCCGACCATGTGGATGTAGTGGTTGTTGTTCCAGCTCGGCACCGGGTAGACCACCCGGTCGCCCGGGTCGCAGACCGTGCGGAAGATGCAATAGATGACCGGCCGCGCGCCGCCCGCGATCAGCACCGACTCGACGGGATAGCGGAGGCCCAGGTCGCGCTCGTAGAGCCGCAGCACCGCCTCGCGAAGCGGCGCGATGCCGCTCGACGGCGGATAGTTGGTCTCGCCGTGGTCGATGGCCTCATGGATGCCCGCCGCGAGCCTCTTCGGAATCGGGAACTGGCCGGGAGCGAAGTCGCCGACCGTCAGGTCACAGATGGGCCGCCCGGAGGCCTTGAGAGCCCGGATCTCCCCCGCGATGCGAAGGATCTCCGAGCCGATCAGGGCGCCCGCCATGGTGCCCACCCGGTTGGAGGAGGCAGAGCCGGCATCCTTCGCCAGCCCGGTAAGGTCGAGGGGAGCGTGCTTCGTCATGAGAAAAGACTATCCCGGATGACCGGCGCCGCGCACCCTCAAGGGGTGGGGGGAGTGCGTTCCTGGAGGCGGATGGAGACCCGGGCCCGCCGGGCGAAACCGAACGGCAGGTTCTGGTTCCGCAACTCCCACCGGCAGTCGAGAACCTCCGGAGCGACTCCCAGGGCCACGAAGTCGAAGGCAAACGTGTACGACGCTCCGCGCGGTACGGCTCCCGGAATGGGTTGCGACGTTGCCGTCTCCAAGGAGCCCGGATCGAGGAAGACCAGGGCGACCGTGCCGGCGGCCCAATCCTTGCCGCCGCGGTTGGTCGCGGTGATCGTCCCGCGGCGCTGGACTCCGGGCTTCACGGCCTCCGGCATGCTGACGACCTGGAGCTCGGCATCATAGTCGGGGGTGACAGGGGGGAAGGTTTCGGGAATGACCTCCTGGTAGGCCGGCCACAACCCCGGCAGCGGATTGAGGGCGCGGTCGAGCCACTTGTACTTGCCTTGCGGACTGGCCGGGTCCGGCGACTCATGCTCGCTCCAGACGAAGAAGAAGACCTTCCGCAGCCATTGATCCGGCTGGTTGCCGATCCTGGCGGCCAGCCACTTGAGATGAGCGCCGTTGCCGCTCGTCGTTCCCGTCGAGGTGAAGCCGGTCTCCGTCAGCCAGAGCGGGAGGTTCGGATCGAACGCGCGGGCGATGTCGCGGTAGGGCTGCAGGGCGTTGAGAAGCGTGCTCGGCTCCTTGCCGGTTCCGGTGTAGCCATGAAGGGAGGCAACGTCCAGCGGCCGGCCGGCGTTCCTCGCGGCTTCGAGGCAGCGTTTGAAGAACGCCCTGTTGTGGATGTGCGGGAAGGGATCCGGCGCGCCGATGGCCAGCTCGGGACCGCAGACCTTGACCTGGTTGCCGCGGGGGTGCTCCTTCACGGCCTTCACCGCCGCTTCGAGGCGCTGCACGTACACCTCCTTGCCGGGAGGGAAGAACCTGAGGTCGTTCGGCTCGTTGCCGATGTGGAAATGCGTGACCCGGGGGTGGTAGCGATTGATCGCCTCGGTCACGAAACCTTTCCACCGGTCGGCGGGGGCCATCGGGTCGAGGCCCAGGTAGACACTCATGCCGCGGCGGACGGCATAGCTCACCAGCAGGTCGGCGGAGCCCCATTCGTAACGGTTGAGGTCAGGGTTCCAGGCCGTTCCGACGCGGATCCACTGGACTCCTCCCCGGTGCAGCACGTCGATCAGGTGCTCGTTCGGCCAATGGATGACCATTCCCCAGGGCGAAGTTTCCGGCATGCTCCACCTCCGTATAGAGTTGATTGAAGCGTAACATGCGCCCGTATCGGACCGCGTAGGTTCGGTGGCAGGGCTCACGACTGATCAGAGAGGAAATCCATGAGAATGCAGGGAATTCTTAGGCCCGCCGTAGCCGTCCTTCTGCTGTCCGTCCTCGGCTGCGGAGGGGACGCCCAGGCCCCTGCGCCCGCAGAGGCTTCTCCGGCCACCGCCCCGGAGCCCGCGCCGGCCGCCGCGCCTGCCCCGGCGGTATCGGCCGTCACCGATCCCTTCGGCTACTACATTCTCGATGACACCACGCCGCTGGCGGACTGGGCGAAGCCGATCGACCATCTCCACCTGTCCACGTTCGACATGAAGGGAGACGAGATGGTCACCGTCCCCCTCTACGGCTTCATCCGGATGAAGCCGGACGCCGGAGGCACGGACTTCAAGCTCGTCTCACCGCGCATCGAAGGTCTCCATCTCACCTTCACGACCGAGGCGATCAAGGGCGTCTCCTACGCCTTCGAGGGAGACTTCCAGCAGCCCGGCGAGATGCCGGTCGTCGTCCCCCAGGGCATCGCGCTCCAGGGAACGCTGCGCCGAATCGAGAACGGATCGCCGGCTGGAGAGATGGCGGCGAGCTTCCTCTATTCGGCGGGCGACTGAGGCTTCAACAGGTAGTTGGCGATGTTGATGGCCGGGCGGGCTCCCTTCTCATTGGCTGCGGCGAAACAAAGCAAGTAGATGGGGATACCTCGCGAGTTGCGAAGCGGGCGAGTGAAGGGGCTCACGCCCGCAAAGATTCCGCGCAGCCGATCAAGAAAGAAGGCCCCAATGGCGTCATAGTCGGCATCTCGCTCCAGCTGGTCGCCTGTGGGGAAAAGTCCTAATTGATCCGGTGTCTTGTAGAAGGCCTGTCGCCATTCCTCCGTGCCGAAGAAGCGCGTCAGCTTGGTGGCCCATGGCCCCTCGGGCGGCGTAGTAGTCAGTAGCCGATTCACGGCCTGGCCCAGTGGGAAGAGAATCCAGAGGTCGACTCCACGAGTCTTGGCCAATGCCTCGATGGTTGCCCACTCGACCTCCATCCCATACGGATCGAGAAAGACTACCGCTCGATTCTGTTGCCAGTTGGTCTTGGAAGCCCAATCGCAGAGGCATCGATTGGCCTCTCCATGGAGAACTTGGATTCTGTCCACCTTCTCGGGGAATAGCTCTCTCAATTCGCGGAGCTGGCGGGCAAAGTCGGCCTTCCTCTCGATGAAGAGGAAGCGGTCGAAGGGAGGCTCGTTCTCCAGGGCGATCCGAGCACTCCCCTTCTGAAATCCTTCGGCGTCATGATCGAACAGGCTTGGTTCCGTCGGGCCAGCGCTGGAGGAGGAGCGGGATCCAGTTCCGGCAAAGGCATCGACATAGGTCGTGGTGAAAAAGGACGCCCTCTCATTGGCCGTGAAGATTTGAGTGTAGGCCTTGAGATACTCACCCAGCAGCTTTAGCTTCTCATTGGTCCAATTTCCTCCGAATCGATGGGCTTGTGCCAATGGCGTCTCCTCAGCAAAAGGCCTGCACTTCCGCCAGGGCCTTCTGGATCGCGGCCGGCCCCATAACACTGCGGTTTACGCGGCGGGGAATCTCGTCGTAGGTTCGCCCTTGGAGCTCTCTTCCAGTCCGGGACTTGCGCTTGCCTCCCCACTGCTTGAAGAAGAAGGGCACCTTCGCGGCTTGGCACTGCTCCCGGATCTCCAACACCCAGGACTCTTCGAGAGGACGAGCCCCCGGACCGCTTTCTCCGCCGAGGATCACCCAGTCGATCCCGCTCAGGTCGAGGGTCCCGAGGGATTCCAGCAACGGCTCGATGGAGAGAAAGCGGACTGCAGCGGGAGAGTCCCGGAGGTGCTCGATTCTGGGCAGGCCCTGATTCCGGTTCTCTACACTCACCCCCCACCAGATATGCGGCTCCCCGGCCAGGGACTTGAGCGTCGTGCTCAGCACGTCCCTCAGGCGCTCCGACCGCTTCGTCAGCACCTGATAGGTGTGCCAGTTCGCCAACTGCATCACGCGCGTCACCTTCGCGACGTAATCCTCTGGGACGTCCTCATGGAAGAGGTCGCTCATCGAATTCACGAAGATCATCCGCGGGCTTCGCCACTCCAAGGGCTGAGCCAGCTTCTCGGGGACGAATCTGAGGTCGAATCCTTGCTCATAAGGATGACCGGGAACGCCGCGGAAGCGTTCAGCGAACGTCTCGGCATAGCAGTGCGCACAGCCCGAGCTGATCTTGGTGCATCCCCGGACCGGATTCCATGTTGCATCCGTCCACTCGATACTCGAATGGTCGCTCATCTCATATCTCCAGGAAGTCTTTCTTCGTAGTCATGTCGAGCCTAGAGTCGGAGGAGGCGTAAGTCAAGCGGCAGGCTGCCGGATCAATCGTTCCGGGGCCGCGGCCCTCACAGGAGCCCTTCGATCGGCAGCTTCGAGAGGAACCAGACCCACGCGCGCCGCCGGACGCTCGTGCCGGGCTCGGTGTCGTGACGGATCGAGGCTCCCTCCCGGTGCTCGATCCAGGCCAGCTGCCCGGAATCCGAGAGCTGGAGCTCATACGCATTCCCGGGGACGCTGGTGTCGAACACGGCCGCCATCTGCCGGGCCAGCTCCGGGCTTTCGATCACGAAACCCATCTCGGTGTTGAGCTCCGCCGAGCGGGGGTCGAAATTGAACGAGCCGATGAAGACCCGCGACCGGTCGACCGCGAACGTCTTGGCGTGCAGGCTCGAACCCGAGCTGCCCGGCAGGCTGGAGCCCTTGGACGGAGCGCCGGGTTGATCGCCGGTCGACCGGCGCAGCTCGAAAAGCGTGACGCCGGCCAGGAGCAGAGGCTTGCGCCGCCTCGCATAGCTGGAGTGGACGGCGGCGCTGTCCGTGGCCTCCAGCGAATTGGTGAGCACCCTCACCTTCACTCCCTGTTTCGCCCAGTCCACGAACATGCGGGTGCCTTCCGAGGCGGGCACGAAATAGGGCGACACCAGGTCGACTTGCGCCGCTGGCGTGCCGAAGATCGTTCCCATCTGCTGGAACAGCAGCGTCTCGCGCGCGGCCTTGCCCAGCGCCTTGGCCGGATCATCGCTGATCGTGCGCGTCGCGGCCCATTCGAGCGGCAACGTCCCGTCGATCAGCTCGCGGACGAAAGGCGAGTCGTGGATCGCTTTCAAGTAGGCCACGGCCGCGGGATCGTCGATCGTCGAGGCGGGCGCCGCGAGCTGCTCGGCGGGCGGCAGCAGCCGGTCGGCGGGATAGGCCGATTCGCTCGCCCAATAGCGGTCGAACTGGGCCGAGACCTCGCCGACGACCGGACCGATGCCGATGGCGTCGAGGTCCGCGAACAGCACGCCGTCGGTGGCGCCGAAGTATTCGTCCCCGACGTTGCGCCCGCCGACGATGGTGACCTGGTTGTCGGCGGTGAACGACTTGTTGTGCATGCGCCGGTTCACGCGAAACGGATCGGCGAGATAGCCGAGCACGCGCGGCCTCCGGATTCCCAGAGGATTGAACAGCCGCACCTCGACGTTCGGATGGGCATCGAACGCGGCGAGGGTCTCGTCGAGGCCGGCGGTGCTGTTGTCGTCCATCAGGAAGCGCACGCGGACGCCGCGCCCGGCCGCGTCGAGAAGGGCCTTGAGCAGCAGCGTGCCGGACAGGTCGTTGCGCCAGATGTAGTACTGGACGTCGAGAGTCCGCTCGGCGGCCTGAGCCAGCAGGAACCGCGCCGCGAACGCGTTGCGCGCGTCGCGGAGCGGATGGATTCCGGAGACGCCCGGATGGGCCGCGGCCAAGGGCGAGGCCGCCCTCCCGAGGCGGGTCCCGCCCGTGTCGGCAGGAGCCCGGGACACGGTCCGGTTCTCGAGCGGCGGCAGCGTGCCGCATCGCCCGAGCAGGATCGCGCCGAGGCACAGGGCGAGAAGGGAAAGGCCGGCGGTCTTCCGGGCGGTGCGCGTCGCGCGTCTCGGACGCCCCGGGCGGCTCAAAGCCCCGCGCTCCCTCACCCTGCCCGCCGCGGAATCACCGGCAGCACGATCTGCGACGCCCGGTCCTCCTCGCGGTGCAGAATCAGTCGCGGCGGCGGGGTCCGGCTCGGGGTTACGGCGTTGGCCTTGTCGGCTCCGGTCACGGTGACGCGGATGCGGTTTCCCTTGGCGAAGAGCTTCGAGGTCGGGAAGAGGTCGAAGGCCAGCTCGACCGGCTCGTTTTTCGAGAGCGGCTTGCGGTCCGCGGCGAAGCCCCGGTGCCAGGGCATGCCCAGGTAGTCGTAGCCAGGATCATGGGTGGCCCGGTTCGAGGCGCGCAGGGCTCCCTCCGTCACGTAGCGCGAGACGCCGTTCGCCTCCACCTCCTCCAGATAGACGAAGAGGTCGGCGTCCGGCGCGTCGGTCGAGAGCCAGATCCGGACGACCGGGTGGCCGGTCACCTCGACCGCGGCTTCGAGCGGCGGCGTGGTGTAGGTCAGCCCCTTGGCGTCGTTCGCGGCGAGATCGTCGGGCCATATCTCTTCCATGGACCAGCGGGGAGCCGGCCAGACGCTGGCGGTCTCGTCCACGATCAGAGTGTCGCGGGCCTCCCCGGTCGTTTTTCCTGTCGCCGGTTTCTCGAGGACGAGCCGGCCTTCGGCGCCGAAGTAGTAGGGCGTCGGCTTCTGCTCCGGCAGCGGCCACTGGCGCGCCGCCCTCCAGGCCTGACCCCAGGGCGCTCCCATCGTGTAGTAGTGGACGGGCTCCTCGTCCTCGATGCCGTTGCGGATGCCTTTGAGCCAGCGGTCGTAGAAGCGCAGGTGCTCGGCCGCGAAGTCGAGGCCGTCGCTCTGGACGTGCGACCAGGGGCCGATCGTGATCCGCTGCGGGTTGTCCAGGTTGCGGTAGAAGACGAGCTGGTCGCGCACGTAGCGGTCGAACCAGCCGCCGAGGTGATAGATCGCCACGCCCGACTGCTCGATGTCCTCGCGGTAGGTGATCGGGCTCCAGTCCAGGTAGGGCCGGACGCCGGGCTTCTTGTCCGTCTTCGGGTCGAGACCGTCGCGATAGGGGAGCGCCCTCGCGATCTCGCTCATGTCGCGGTTGCCCCGATGCTCGGCGACCGCCGCTTTCAGCAGAGCCTCGCCTTCCGGACCGTCCACCGGTGGTCCGGGGTCTTGGAGGTCCATGGTCCGGACCAGCGCCGTCCAGGTCTCGATGAAGTGGGCGCGGAAGATGCCGCCGTTCCAGAGCAGGGCGTACATGTCGGCCATCGCCACCTCGGGAAAGATCGCCGCGAGGTGCGGCGGTAGCTGGCTCGCCGCCATGTACTGCGTGATCGCCAGATACGACCGGCCGAACATCCCCACCTTGCCGTTCGACCACGGCTGCACGCCCAGCCATTCCGTCACATCGTAGGAGTCCTCGGCCTCGCGGCGCGTGAACATGCCGCCGAAGGTGCCGAACGACGCGCCCGAGCCGCGCACGTCCACCGCGGCCACGACGTAGCCGTGCCGCACGACCTCGGGGAGCCATTCGAAGGAGTCCAGGATCGTGTAGAGCTTGCCCTCGTCCCCTTCGCCCAGAACCGCCGCCCGGCGGTAGCGGTGCGCGGTCCAGAGCACCGGCAGGGGATCGGCGGCGATCTTGCCGCCCCGTGTGGGCAGGAACAGATCGACCGCCAGCTTCGTGCCGTCGCGCGCCGAGATGTAGAACGAGCTGCGCTTCCAGCCGTCGTAGATCGGCCTCGAATACCCGCGGTACTCGCCGAAGCGGGAGACGCGGGCCTCGGGTTCGACGAGTGCCGCCAGGGCGAGGAAGACGAAGAGGGAGTAGCGGGAGAGCTTGAGGTGTCCGCGCATGGCCCGATCCTATCTACAATCCCGAGGATCAGAGAGGGGGAATCGGGATGAGCACGAGCGCGCGTTCACTGGAAGGACGGATCGGTATTCTGGAAGGGCGTTCCGCCCTGGTCACCGGGGCGGCCTCGGGGATCGGAGCCGCGGCCGCGCGGCTGCTGGCGGAGCAGGGCGCGGTGGTCTGGTGTGCCGACCGTGACGAGGAGGGCACCCAGAAAATCGCAGAGGAGATCGGAGAGTCCGCGGTGCCCTGCCGTCTGGATGTGACGGTCGAGGCGGACTGGGAGTCCGTCTTCGAGCGCCTGATCTCGGCGCACGGGCATCTCGACATCGCCGTCCACGCGGCCGGCATCGCGTTCGCGGCGGCGACGGTGAACACGCCGTTCGCCGAGTGGCGCCGGGTGATGGCGGTCAACCTGGACGGCGTCTTCCTGGGAACGCGCCACGCCCTGCGCGCCATGCCCGAGACGGGCGGCGCCATCGTCAACGTCTCGTCGGCCGCGGGCTTCAAGGCCTCGGCCGGAGCGTGCGCGTACTCGGCCAGCAAGGCGGCGGTCTGCATGTTCTCCCGCACCGTGGCCAAGGAGTACCGCGACCGGGGCGTCCCCATCCGCGTCAACACCGTCTGTCCCGGGGGAGTGAAGACGCCGCTCTGGAGCTCGATGCCCTTCTTCCAGGATCTCGTCAAGAAGACCGGCTCGGATGAAGGCGCCTACAAGGCCCTGGAGGCCCAGGATCCCGGCACCCGCTTCGCCGAGCCCGAGGAGATCGCCCGCGCCATCCTCTATCTGGTTTCCGACGACGCGCGTTTCGTGACCGGCCACGATCTGGTGATCGACGGCGGCTTCATCCTGTAGGGCCGGAAAAATGCCGCAACGTCGGCTTCTTCACCGCAACTTAAGGTTAGGTTGCGGCAAAGTCTCCTTATTCACCGCAACATAAGTTTATCGACCGCAACGTAATCTTGTTCACCGCAACGTACCGCAACATTGCCGCAACGTAAGCTTGTTCACCGCAGGATAAAGTTATTCGCCGCAACATAAGATTATCGACCGCAACCTAAGCTTGTTCACCGCAACGTACCGCAACATTGCTGCAACATAAGCTTGTTCACCGCAACGTGAAGTTATTCACCGCAACATAAGCTTGTTCACCGCAGGTTGAGCGGCCGCGGAGGCGCTTTAGGGCGTCTGCCGCAACCTTTCAAGGCCAGAGAAGCAGGGCCATGCCTACGGCCGCGCCGAGCACGGCCCCCGTGATGACCTCGCTCACCGAGTGCCGGCGGAGCTCCAGCCGGGACCACGGAACGGCCACGGCGACGAGGCCGCCGATCCCAGCCGCCACGGTTCCCAGGGGGAAGAGGGCCAGCGCGAAGAAGACCGCGAAGGCGGTGTGAAGCGAGATCTTGTGGACCAGGTTGATCGGAAACGCCACGGCGACGAGGAAGACCACCGCCAGCGTTCCCCGCATCACCGAAGGAGGGGGCTTGAAAAGGAGGAGAAGGAGGACGGTCATCACCGCCAGGCCGACCGCGAAGGGGTAGAACCCGGTCCGCTGCTCGCGGATGGAGACGTCGTGGTTCGACCACGAGCCCTGCCGCACCCGGCGCGTCACGATCCACTGCATGGGAAGGATTGCCACGGCCAGCACCAGCCCGACCACCAGCGCCGCCCGGGCCGGCGGCAGGGCGCGCGCGGTCGTGACGGCGACCAGGACCGGGATCAGCACGAACGGATGGGCGACGATGGACACCCAGCGCGCCACCCGGCGGCGGAGCGGAGGCGGCGTCTGTTTGGAGGGATCGGGCACGGGGTGGGATGATAGCCGTCTCCGGTCCAGCGCTGAATGAACGTCCCGAAGGGACGCCGGGATGTCCACCTGCGTTCGGCCCTCACCCCCGTCCCCTCTCCCAGCCGCACACCCGGACCCCCGGGAGAGGGGGGCAGCCGACGATCAGCAGGATTCCCATCTCTTCCCGCTTCGCTTTTCACTGGGACCGCCGGCGTCTCGCCGGCATAGAGGCGGCACCGGATGGCGTCAGCGCCGAACGTGACGGCCGGCGTTGACGCCATCCATCTCCGCTCCAAGGCCGGCGGGACGCCGGCGGTCCCAGTGGGGAAAAAACGGGGTGAGGGCTATCCCAACACCGCCGTCGCCACGTCGTGCGACGGCGTCTCCACCCCGGCCTTCCGGCCGAGCCTCGACACCGCGCCGCTCAGGTCGTCGATCTCCGTCCGTCCTCCCGCCTCCAGATCGAGGAGAAGGCTGGGCTTCATCGGCGCGGCGAGGCCGTCCACGAAAGACAAAATCTTGACGTCCGTGTCGTCGGGGAGCGCGATCCCCAGGGCCCGGCCCACGGCGAGCACCTCTCGGATCAGCCTTTCGATCAGGACGTGCCCCATCGGCTTGTCCCGGATCGCTCCGATGGGGGAGCGCGCGAGGCCGCAGGCGGCGGCCATGGCGGCGATGAAGGCGAACTTGCGCCAGACGTCGACCTGGATCTCGGCCGAGGCGCGGGCTTCGATGCCGGCCTCGCGGAAGGCGGCGGCGATGCGCTCGGTCCGCTCCGAGACCCTCCCTCCTTCCCGTTCGCCGCAGACCATCCGGTAGAACGGGCTGCGCAGCTCGATCACCCCCGGCGCCACCCGGGCGGCGCTGATCTCCACGAGGCCGGCGAGCACGCGCTCGGGCGGCAGGCCCTTCGCGATCAGCCGGTCCGGAGCGTCCACGCCGTTGAGCACGGGCAGGATGTCGGCGCCCTGCCGTGCGAGGACATCGGCCGCCGGTGCGATCTCGTCGAGCGAATAGGTCTTGACCGAGATCACGGCCACGTCGACCGGCCCGATCTCCTCCGCAGTTTCCACGGCCCGGATGGGAACGACAAAGGTCTCCTTGGGCGTCCGGATCTCCAGGCCGCGCTCGCGCAGGGCGTCCAGATGGGCGCCGCGGGCCAGCAGCGTCACTTCATGACCGGCTCTCCCAAGAAGCCCGCCGTAGTAGCCGCCGACTCCGCCGGCTCCGAGAATCGCGATCTTCATGGCCGCCGATGCTACCATCCGCGCGCGAACAGGAGGTTCCATGTCCAACTCGTTGCTGGCCGTTCTCGTCGTCTTCGCCATGGCCTCGGCTCCGGCCTTCGCCGCGGCTACGTCTTCCGCCAAGCCCGCCGCTCCCACCGATCCGGTGAAGCCGCCGACGGGTCCGCGGACCCTGACCCCGGAGGATCTCTGGGGGATGGAGCGCGCCGCCGGACCCGCCGTCTCTCCGGACGGCTCGCAGGTCGTCTTCTCGGTGACGAAGTTCTCGATCGCCGACAACAAGGGCGACAGCGACCTCTGGATGGTGCCCACGGACGGCAGCGCGCCGCCCCGGCGGCTCACCTGGAACCCCGGCTCGGACGGCTCGCCGGCCTGGAGCCCGGACGGCAAGAGCCTCGCCTTCGTCTCCAAGCGCGGCGACGCTCCGCCGCAGCTCTTCGTCCTGCCGCTGGGCGGCGGCGGCGAGGCGCAGCCGGTCACCAAGCTGCCGGTCGCGGTCCTCAAGCCCCGCTGGCTGGCCGACGGCAAGCGCATCGCTTTCCTGGCGCCGACGTGGTCCGACCTGAACGGCGACTGGGCTGCGGTCCAGAAGCGGCTCGACGAGCAGAAGGCCGACAAGGTCCAGGCGCGCATCAGCGACACCCGGCAGCTCCGCTTCTGGGACGAGTACCGCACCGACGGCCGCGTCACCCACATCTATGTCGTGGACGTGGCGAGCGGCGAGGTCAAGGATCTGACCCCCGGCCTGCGCCGCAGCATGGACATCCAGTCCCCCGAGGACTCGTGGGACATCTCGCCGGACGGCTCCGAGGTCGCCTACAGCGTCAACGTGACCGAGGCGCCCTACAAGACCGTCAACTTCGACGTCTTCGTCCAGACCGCGGGCCAGGCCGCCGAGGCGCGCAGCCTCACCGGGGAGAACCCGGCCGCGGACCTCGCGCCGCGCTACTCGCCGGACGGCCGTTTCATCGTCTACGGCCGCAACCGGCGGCCCGACATCGATCCAGACCTGATCCGCCTTGCCCTCTACGACCGGCAGACCCGCCAGACCCGCACGCTCGCCTCGAATTGGGACGCGCAGGCGGACGGCTGGATCTTCACGCCGGACAGCAAGAGCCTCCTCCTCCAGGTCCAGGAGAAAGGCCGGGTCCACATCTACTCGCTGCCCATCACCAGCGACGGGGGAGACGGCACGCCGAAGCTCCTGGCCCGCGGCGGCACCATCGGCGGCATGTCCGCGGGCGGCTCGCGCGTCGCCTTCCTGCGCCAGTCGCTCCTGGAGCCGGCCGACCTCTACGCCATCACCCTGGGTGCGGAGGGGAGCGTCCCCGAACCGAAGAAGCTGACCTCGATCAACGCGGCGAAGCTCGCCGGGATCGATCTCGGCACGATCGGCGAGGCCACCATCGAGGGGGCCGGCGGAGACCCGGTCCACGTCCTGCTCGTCTACCCTCCGGGCTTCGATCCCAAGAAGAAGTGGCCGCTGGTCCAGGTCATCCACGGCGGTCCCTACGGAGCGTCGCAGGACGATTTCCACTACCGCTGGAACGCGGTCCTCTTCGCCTCGCGCGGCGCGGTGGTCTCGATGGTCAACTTCCACGGCTCCACCGGCTACGGCCAGGCGTTCGCGGAGTCGATCCTCGGCGATCACGGCGGCAAGCCCTTCGACGACGTGATGAAGGCCACCGACTGGCTGGTCGCCCAGGGCTACATCGACGAGACGAAGATGATGGCGGCGGGAGGCTCCTACGGCGGCTATCTCGTGAACTGGATCCTTGGCCACACCGACCGTTTCGCCGCCCTGATCAGTCACGCCGGCGTCTACGACCTGATGGGGCAGTTCGCCTCGGACGAAACCTACGGCCGGCCGGCCAACTACGGCGGAGCCCCCTGGACCGATCCCGCGAAGCTCACCGCCCAGTCGCCGAGCCACTCCGCGAAGAATTTCGTGACCCCGACGCTGATCCTCCACGGAGAGAAGGACTTCCGGGTGCCCGTGACCCAGGGCATCAACCTCTACGGAGTCCTCCAGGGCAAGGGCGTGCCCGCGCGCATCGTGATCTTCCCCGAGGAGAACCACTGGGTCCTCAAGCCCCAGGCCGCGCTCCTCTGGTGGAAGGAGGTCTTCGGGTGGATGGACCGGTATCTGAAATGAGCGGTGGGGTGGAAGCTCCGAGGCCCGCCGTGACCGGGAAGCTCGAAGCCTTGTTCGAGAAGCTGCTCTGGCAGAGCCGCCTGGTCGTCCTCGTCGCGGTCGTCGCGAGCCTCGTGGTGGCGTTCGCGATGTTTTACGTGTCGACGCTCGACGTGTGGACCCTGCTGGGGCACATCCTCCACTACCACGACAGCACCGTGGACGCGCGGGCCGGAGTCCGTTCGGCGATCGTGGCGCACGTGGTGGAGGTGGTCGACGGCTACCTGCTGGCGACGATCATGCTGATCTTCGCGCTCGGCCTGTACGAGCTGTTCATCAGCCGCATCGAGATCGCCGAAGGCTCCGAGCTCGCCTCGCGCCTGCTGCTGATCCGCAGCCTCGACGATCTCAAGGACCGCCTCGCCAAGGTGGTGCTCCTGATCCTGGTCGTGAAGTTCTTCGAGTACGCGCTGCAGCTCCAGTTCCGGACCCCGCTCGACCTCCTGTGGCTCTCCCTGGGCGTGATGCTGGTCGCCGCCGCGCTGTGGCTGACGCATTGGAAGGATGGGAAGGGCGGGTGACTGGGTCTCCAGACGTGACGGCGCTTGGCGGCTCGTAGCCCGGAGGGAGGAAATGCGGGAGAGAATGTAGGAATGTCGCGCCGCGCTCTCTTCGCCCTCGCCCTGGTCCTCGTCGCCCTCGCGTCCGCCACGTTCTGGAAGCTCCTGCGGCTGGACGGCTGGCGGCCTCCGGGAGGAGGCAGCGGAGAGGAGCGACTCGTCCTGGAGCCGGCCTCCTTCGACGATCTCCCCGGTTGGAAAGAGGATGATCTCTCCCAGGCCCTGCCCGCGCTGCTCCGGTCGTGCCGCCGGCTGACCGGCCTGCCCCCGGAAAGGACACTCGGAATCGCGGGCACGGCCGGTGACTGGAAGCCGGTCTGCGAGGCGGCGCAAGGCGCGAAGCCGGACGCGGCGCGGGCTTTCTTCGAATCCCATTTTCAGCCCTTCGCCGCCCGTTCGGCAGGCAATCCAGGGGCCAATTCCGAGGGCCTCTTCACCGGCTACTACGAGCCGTCGCTCGACGGCAGCCGCACGCGGGGCGGCGCGTATCAAACGCCGCTCTACCTCCGCCCTCCGGACCTGGTGATGGTGGACCTGGGCGCCTTCCGCGACGAGCTGAAGGGCCAGCGCATCGCCGGCCGGGTGGAGGAGGGCACGCTCGTCCCCTATCCCGACCGCAAGGGGATCGACTCGGGCGCCCTGGCCGGCCGGGATCTCGAGCTGGTCTGGGTGGACGATCCGATCGACGCCTTCTTCCTCCAGATCCAGGGCTCGGGCCGCATCCGGCTGGAAGGCGGGGACGAGCTTCGGGTCGGCTACGCCGCGCAGAACGGCCACCCCTACTTCGCCATCGGCCGGGAGCTGATCGACCGGGGAGAGCTGACGAAGGCGACGGTCTCCATGCAGTCGATCCGCCGCTGGCTCGAAGAGCATCCGGACGAAGCGGCCGGCGTGATGGCCCGCAACGCCTCCTACGTCTTCTTCCAGGAGCTGGAAGGGGAGGGGCCGCTCGGAGCCGAAGGCGTCGCCCTGACCCCCGGCCGGTCGCTCGCCGTCGACCTCAAACACTGGCCCCTGGGCGTCCCTGTCTGGCTGGACGCCGAAGCACCGTCGCCCCATCCAGGCAAGCCGGACCGTCCCCTCCGCCGGCTCGTCGTGGCGCAGGACACCGGCGGCGCCATCCGCGGAGTCGTCCGGGGCGATGTCTTCTGGGGGAACGGCGAGGACGCCGCCGAGATCGCGGGCCGTATGAAGCACTCCGGCCGGATGTGGGTGCTCCTGCCGCGGAGCATCGGCGGGGTGTAGCAGGAGCCGGTATTGAGGATCTTCTCGCCCAGGCGTTCGCAGACTCGGGGATGGTTGGCGGAGGTTGACACCCGACGAGGCTCTGCCGAGGGGATTACGTACAAGAGTCCGGTCCGTGCGAGGCTCCCCACGCCCGGGGGCGCGGGGAGGGCTCGATGACACCCATGCACTCAATCGGTCACGATGACAGTGGCCAGGCGTGTTCTCTGGAATGCCGCGCCCGTCTCCGGGGAGACGCCACTCGCCACGACCCGGATGGTGTAGCCGCCCGCCTGGTGTGTGTCTTCGAGGCTCGCGCCGTACCTGCTTTCCACGCCCTCCCTCAGAATCAGCCCAGAGCTGCGATGAGCGAGGATATCGCGCTCGGGAAAGAGCTTCGCACGCAGCTTCGCCAGGCGCCGGCGATCCTGCGGCACGCCGGGCGTGGAATCTTCCTCCGTGAGCTCGACCTTCTCGATCTCGTCCTTGTAGGTTGTCAAGGCATTCGAAATGCTCAAGGTGGGCTGGACCACCTCGGCGCGTACCTGCAGATTCTGGACGCGCTCGCCGTTCTCAACAACGTGAGCTTGCACCGCCAGAGATTCGCCGACCCGAATCGAAGTGGGGGCGGAGACGATCAGGTCCGCCGCTCCTTGCGGGTTGGCCGGGAACTCGAACACGCCGCAGGTCACATTGATGGGCAAAGGGCTGCCGGAGGCGACTTGAACAATCCACTCCCCTCGCTCAGGGGAGGGAATATCGAAGACAACGTAGCCCACGCCCTTGATCCGCGGCTGAATGCGCGAGTCCCTGTTAATCGGATCCGCCAGCACGATGCCGATTTCCTGAGCCGCCGGGGAAAGGCTGTTTGTGTAGCTGAGCGAATTCTTGTCCCAGACCACCCCGATCTGGAGCATGGAGCCACCGGAGATCTTCGCTTTAATATCCGCGTAGCGATGAGTATCCCCCGGCTTCGGGATTTGGGCGGACTCATTCACCACACACTTGACTTGGTTTTCACGGGCGCGGATATCGTTGAAGGCGACCATCATCCTGTTGGGACTGTCCACCTCATACCATTCGCCCCCCGTGCTTGTTGCCATCTCGCGTAACAGTTTTCTATCTGCGTCCGCTCCCAAGGCACAGGTGTAGACAGGATAACCTTTCGGCAGGACACTGAGCGGTTTAGGATCCTCATTATTATATCCGTCCGTAAGGAGCATGACGCTGCGCGGGTCGGCCTTTGCATTCAACATCTTTTCCGCTGCCTGGAGCCCTAGCCCGATCGCAGTGCGGCGGCCGTCAAACGAAAGCCCCTGGATCGCCCGTGACGCTTCGCCCACCTGCGAGAGGTCATTGTCGACGATGTGGAAGGGATAGGTGACGTATGCATCCTTGTCAAAGTTCACCACGCCGAGCCCGTCCCCGGGCAGGGAGTACGAGACGAACGCTTCGCTGTCCCGCTTTGTGACTTCCACATAACCATAATACGTCATGCTGGAGGAGGTGTCGATAACGGGCACGACATTGACTGGTTTGTACATGGCAGCTTGTCCTTTTTTATTCACCTCGGACCGAGATTGGACCAAGGCAATGGCCTGCGTGTAGGAGGAGTGGAACCAGGGGGATTGCCGCAAACTGGGGCCGCCCCATGCGGGGCGGCCCTGTCCTTGTCAGTCAAGACTTCCCTGGAGCTTGAAAGCTTTCCCCAGCCTTGCCCCTACACCTACGGGTGGATCCGCGTGATGTCGGTGATATGAGGCTTGCTGCCATCAAACGGCGCATAGATGTAGATCAGTGCCGCGAACGCAGGCTGCCCAGGATAAACAACCTTCCCTTCGCAGAGGAAGCAGTAGTTCAGCCCGGCGACGACCTGAATGGCAAAGGCCAGCGGGGTGTACTGGACTCCCACCAAACCCTCCAACGCCTGATCGAATACGGTTTTCGCTTCGGGGGTGATGGTGAAGCTGAGACCGCCCCATGCGCCAAGAAGAGTGTGTGACATGAAGTCTCCTTTTCTCTGGTTTTTCGCGGCTTGCGCCAGCCGGCCTGATCGCCGCTGACCTGTCGTGGTCGCCGTGATGTCTACGGCTGGACAAAAGCAAGGGATGTGCCAGGTAAACTACAGAGGGAAAAGAGCTTACGGGAGGTTGTCGGCGACAGCTCCGACTGTCGGGCCGGGTTCTCCGACAACCTCCGACAACCTCCGAGCGACTGGAGACGAGAAGAAGGGGTATCACCCGATTTTTGAAAGATGAACGCCGCCCAAGGGGCCAAAGAGGCCGCCGCCATGGAGAAGCCCATGGCGGCGGTCATCAACGAGCTCGTCGCCCAGCGCAAGGTTTATCGCGCGATGATGATGGAGAGGCAGCGCGAGATGAGGGAGCACATGATGAGTCACATGGACATGCACACCAAGGGCGGGATGGACTGCCCGATGATGAAGGCTGGCGATGCTCTCAACCCAAGACAGAGGAGAAGAAGCCCGGGATGTGAGTTTGCCTGACGGGGACCTTGCCGGTTTGTTTTACGGTATTGCTCCGGCGAGGCTCGGGGCCGGGGACACGCAAGCTGGGTGGTGTGGGGGGGGCGGGGGAGAAAATCCCCCGCCTGCCCGATTTCCGTAGCCAACATCCAAGCAGCCGGTCCAGGAACTTGGATTTCCTCAGAACGGCGCTGTCGGTGCCTTCTGGAACTTTCCGGTCACGTCCCCCGCCAGCTCGATGTCGTACGGATTGAGGATCATCACCGAGGCGCCGGGGGCCAGGTCGAACTTCGAGAGGTTCGCCCAAAACACGTTGGGGCTTGTCGTCAGCTCGAAGAAGTAGCGCTGGTCGGTGAGATTGGTCACGGTGCGGTACTCGGTGTTGTAGATACCAAAGCCCTGGTAGGGCGCGCCGAACGGAACCGACGCGTTGCGCACGATGGCCATCACAGCCGCCACCGCTTCGCGCTCGCTCTTCGGTTCAGGCAGCAACGCGGCGAAGTAGGCGGCGCGCTGGAAGCGGTCCTCCGGCCTGACGTTGCCGGGCAGGGGGGTAGCGCTGCTCGGCTTGGAGAAGTCATGCTCCTTCAGCAGCGCGAGCTGCACGGCGTAGAGCGGTTCGTTGGTCATGATCCGGTACTCGCGGCTGTGGTGCACGATCTGTCCGCCGTTGGCGTATTCGATGATCGCGGAGTCGCCGCTCGCATCCTCGATCGCCAGGTGTACGTTGGCCTTGTGGCCGTGCGACTCCACCGGCACCACCTGAACAGTGTTGAGCAGCGCGAGGGCTTCATCGACGGTCGCCGCGTTGTCGAGCAGGAACTGCGCCCACAATCCAGCCTGCACGGCGGGCTTGCTTACAACTCGCGGACCGAAGTCGGCATCCTTGAGGTAGAGCATATGGGCGCCCAGGCCGCGCTCGTTGAACCCGTCGGCGGTGCCCATTCCGTAGATCGTCGTCACGAGGCTGCCATATTTGGACGTCCACTGGGCTGGGTTGGAGCCGACGACCACCTCTGAGCCGGCACGACCGCCGTCGCGCTTCATACCCCGCGGCAGCACGGTGAGCACCGGATCGGTGGATTCCGGCCAGTCCATGGATCGTCCGGTAACGACGAGGTGGAGATTATTCTTGTTCCACAGGACGCGCGTACAGGCATCGGCAGCGGGTTGCCACGGGAGAAGCCCTGCGATGACGGTAACCAGTGCGCCGCACACGGCCCGGCGGACGGAGCCTTTGGCCGAGCCGTTGTTCATCGAGCCGATCCTCTGAATATTTTCACTCATGGATTCTCCCTTTCGTTTTTAGCGGCGCTTGCACCGTCCGGCTCGATGGCCGATGACCTGTCGTGTTCGCCGTAATGTCTGCGACTGGACAAAGGCAAGGGATATGCCAGGCAAAGCACAGAGGGAAAAGAGCTTGTACGCAGTTGTCAGCGACAGCTCCGACTGTCGGGCCGGGCTCTCCGACAACCTCCGACAACCTCCGGGCGACGGGAGACGAGGGGTGTTGACCTTGGCGCACGCCTTGCTCAAGACGTTGGAGGAAGTCTGTGAAGAAAGACGTTCGCAACCCAAAGGAGAAAGAACATGGCCACTTATGTCTGGGAGCTGGGAATCGATTGGAACGCGGTGGAGACCGCGGGCGTGAGCTACTTGCGCGGAGGCCTGGTCGCAAACGGCGTGCCCTTGCCGGGCACTGCGCCGGTGCAAATCGGCGAGACCATCGTTTTCAGGATCTCCGATGTGACCTCATCGGAAGGGCCGCAGGTGGCGGGGATCGGATCTTTCGTCATCCTGACTCAGGCAGCCGTCAAGGAGCAGCTGGTGGGCAAAGGGTTGAGCTCCCTCCAGCCTGCGATCACATTGGACTCGACCACGGCTCAAAGCGCGGTTTTCCAGAACGTTCACCGCTCCTGGACCTCGCAGGAGGTGATGGTGACGATGAAGAAGGTAGGGGATCAGGTGGAGCCGCAAACGGCTACGGCTCTGCGATTTCTCCTGACCACCCAGATTCAGGCGATCGGGCTCGATGGATTCGTACGCCTTTTCAGCCACGATCCCGAGATGATCGTGGGGCCGAACACGTGACCTCGGTGACCTCGGAACCTCTTCACGGAGCGTTCGAGGCGGGAGCCAGGCGGATCAGGAGTCTGTGATAGCGCACGTCGGCGCGTAGCGCGAGGAGCTCCGGATCGCGCTGCACGTCGGCCAGGGGGTAGCCGTTGTGCAGCGCTTTTTCGAGCACCGCGAGCGCGGCCACGCGGCGGCCGCAGACCTCGTGGGCGACCACGAGCCGGAACTGGGCGCCGGCGTCCTTCTGCGCCAGCCGTTCGATCTCCTTGACCGCCGCGAGGGCGGGTCCGCAGTCCCCGCGCTTGGCCAGGTAGAGCGCGCGCCGGCTCAGGAGAGTGGCATCGCGCGGTGCGGCGCGAAGCGGGTCCGCCAGGAGCTGGAGGGCCCGCGAGTAGGCCTCGCGAGCCCGGGCGCCGCCCTCGGGCAGGAAGCGGCAGGCGTCCCCGAGATTGCCCCAGACGCGATAGTCGTTGGCCCCTCCCTGCAACTCGAGCGCCTGCTCGAAAGCCTGGGCCGCCTGCGGATAGAGCCCCTGGGCGAAGTAGAGGACTCCCAGGTTGGTGTAGAGCGACGGCTCGGGCTGGATCTCCAGCGCCTTCTGAAACTGGGCGGCGGCCTGGGACAGATCGCCCTGGGCATAGTAGGCCCCTCCCAGGTTGCGATAGCCGACAAAGCCGTCGGGGGCCAGGCGGATGCTGCTCTGGAAGGCCGCGATGGCCTGGGCGAGGCGTCCGGTGCGCAAGTAGAGCGCGCCCAGCGCGTCGTAGAACTGGCGGTCGGGGCGCAGGGCGACCGCACGCTGAAACGCGGCTTCCGCCAGGCCGAGCTCCGTCCGGGCTTCGTGCAGGGTGCCGAGGGCGTACTGGGCGTCCGCGTTCCCCGGTTCGAGCTGGATCGCCGTTTCGATCTCCCGGGCGGCGTCGTCCAGACGCCCGAGCGAGGTGTAGACCAGACCCAGAGTCACCCGGGCCGACGCCAGATAGCCGTCGAGCGCCACGGCCCGCTCGGCCAGCGGCAGGGCCTGATCCAGCCACATCCGGTCCTTGCTCTGATTCATGAACTTGAGCTGGCAGGCGCGCGCCAGGGCGGCGTGGGCCGCCGCGTGGTCGGGGACGCGGCCGAGGATCTGCCGGAAGTCCGCGATCGCCTCGTCGAGGTTGCCCGGCTTGTCGTAGCGGCGGAGCGCCGCCGAGCCCTGCTCGTAGAGCTCATACGTGCTGGCGGCGCGGTGCGGTGCGGCAAGGCGCCAGCCCTGCCAGCCGAGGGCCAGGGCGAGGAGGAGCCCGCCGGCGAGGACGACGGCAGAGCGCGGCAACATCCGGCGAATGCGCGGGAGGGTGGTGCTGGACGATTCGAAACCCGCGGACCGCGGCAGGGCCTCGACCCGCGTGACTTCGTCCGACGGCGACCCGGGTGCGGGGGCCGCGCTATCGGCCAGGGCCGCGGTTTCGACGGGCGGGCGCGGTGCCGGCAGTCTGGCCGTGGCTTCTTCGAGGCGGGCGGCCACCTCCTCGGCGTCCCGGGGGCGGGCGTTCGGCTCCTTCTCGAGCAGCCGCTCGATCAGCACGGAGACCTCGGCGGGGATCTCCGCGCGCAGCCGCTGTGCCGGCAAGGGGCGGTAGCTGCACACGCGGGTCAGAGAGGCCGTGGCCGAGGAGGCGCGGAACGGCGCCTCGCCGGTGAGCATCTCGTAGAGCAGCGAGCCCAGGGAGAAGAGGTCCGAGCGGGGATCGAGCGGCAGCCCCAGAGCCTGCTCGGGCGACATGCCGTAGCTCGTGCCCGCCACCCTTCCCGGCTCCGTGAGCGTCATCTCCTGCCCTGACGCGGATCCCGTCCCCTCGGGAGACAGCGCCCGCGCGATGCCGAAGTCGAGAATCTTGGCGTGCCCCCCCGCGGTGCCCGCCGTGCCCGCCGCGATCATCACGTTGCCCGCCTTGAGATCGCGATGCAGGATGCCCTGCGCATGGGCGGCGGCGAGCCCTCCGGCGATCTCGCGGCCCCACAGCAAGGCGCTCCGGACGGGGAGTGGACCGGCGGAGAGGAGCTCGCGCAGCGTCTGACCCACCACCAGCTCCATGACGAGCCAGTCGCCGTCCGGCGATTCCACCAGGTCGTAGATCTGGACCACGGCAGGATGGGTGAGCCGGGCCCCCGCCTCGGCCTCGCGGCGGAAGCGCTCGCGCGCGCCCGGCTGTTCCAGGATCTCCGGCAGGACATGTTTGACCGCCACCGGCCGCTTCAGCCGGCCGTCCCAGGCGCGCCAGACCTCGCCCATGCCACCGGCGGCGAGCCGCTCGACGAGCCGGTAAGGCCCCAGCGCTTGGGCGGGCGGCTGCTCTTCCCCGCTCATGGCTGTTCTTCCTGGCTCATGGCTGTTTGGGGGAGACCGGGAGCAGGCCGAGCTGTTTCATCCGGCGCCGGATTCCTGCTTCCGAGACGCGCAGGATCGCCGCCATCTCGCGCAGACGGCCGCCGCAGCGTTCCCCGGCTTCGACGATCTCTTCACGGCTCAGGTCCATCGCCTTGCGAACGCTCGGAAAGGTATCGAGAAGAAAATAGAGCGAAGGGCGCGAGATGCCGAGCTGGCGGGCGGTCTCCCGGGGCTGCCAGCGGTTGGCCGCGAGCGCCGCGAGCAGCTCCTCTTCCGAGACGTCCTGAGGGCTGCGGAAGGCTGTGCGTGCCGGAGCCAGTACTGCCGACGGTACTGCGGGTGGTGCTGCCGGCGGCAAGCCCGTTTCCGGGACCGGTCTCTCGTCGCCCAGCAGATCCTCGATCGCCGCGGGAAGCCGGTCGGTGTCTTCCGGAGTGCTTTCCGAGGTGTCCTCCCCGAAACGGCGGCAGTCGATGGCCAGAGAGCGGGCGACGTTGCGCAGCTGGCGGACGTTGCCGGGCCAGGGGGCGGCGGCGAGGCGGGCGATCCACGCCGCGGGAGGCCAGGGCTGCGCCTCCGGATCGGGATCGGTCAGGCGGCGCTCCTCTCCCACGGCGGCGAGCTCCTCGCGCAGGAAGTGAAAGAACAGCCGGCCGATGTCGTCACGCCGCTCGCGCAGGGCGGGGAGGCGGATCGCGTATCCGCCCAGGCGGTGCAGGAGCGGGCCGCGGAAGCGCCCGGCGGCGACCGCCTCCTCGAGAGCCGCGTCGGTGGCGGCGAGGACGCGCACGTCGACGCGCGCCGTCTCTTCACTCCCCAGCGGCTGGAGCTCGCCGCTCTCCAGGGCGCGCAGCAGCAGCGGCTGCACCTCCTGGGGCGTTTCGCCGATCTCGTCGAGGAAGAGCGTCCCGCCGTGGGCGCGGCGGAAGGCGCCCCGCCGCGCCTGCTCGGCGCCGGTGTAGGCGCCCCGCGCCGCCCCGAACAGCTCGGCGGCGGCGAGCGAGGCGGGCAGGGCGCCCATGTTGAGCGCCACGAACGGCCGGTCCTGCCGGCGGCTCGCGCGGTGAAGAGCCGCCGCCACCAGCTCCTTGCCGGTGCCCGAGGAGCCGCGCAACAGCACCGGGACGTCGAGGTCCGCGACCCGGGCGATCTGGCGGCAGAGGTCGAGAAGGGGATCGCTCAGGCCCACCAGCCCGTAGCGTGGCAAGCTGCCGGGAAAGACCGGGCGGAAGCGATGCAGCAGGAGGACCACCTGGCCGGCGAGAAGCAGCACCACGCCGCGATCCACCTCGGCGGCCGAGAACGAAGCTTCGCCCTCGACCGGCTCGCCGTCGGCGGCGAGAGACATGGGGGAGTCGCCCCGGAGCATCCGGATGCCGCCGCCGGCCGCCGGTTGGAGGAGCCAGGGACGGCGGCTGAGATAGGGAGCGGCGAGCGGCCGGAAGACCGACTCGCCCGGCATGGAGAACTCCGGTTCCCCCCGCGACAAGAGCGTCTCCCGGCCCGACGAGAGATCGAGCAACGCCACCCGCTCGCCGACCCGCTGGATCTGAGGGTGGCCGAGGATCGTCAAGCCGGGAACGGTGAGCGCAGGCCGGGGCTCACCCGCCGGGGTTGACCAGGTCTGTGTCCCCGGCCGGTTCACGCTCTTGGGCCCCATCCTGGGTGATCTCCCCTATCGTCTTTTAGTCAAGATTGGAGGCGACTGTAGCCCCTTCGCAGGCGGGCGGTCAACGATGGGCGAGAGCTACTGAGCTTGGCTCCCGCCTCAACCGTTGCACCACCCGCATCCAAGCAGGAACGTGCCGTCTTCCCGCGGCGTGAGCGCGATCGTCATCGGGCAGGGCTCGTCCGGGGTCGGCTTGACGACGGGCTTCGTGAACGGTCCCAGCCGGAAATCATCCTGCTTCGGCGTCGGGGCCAGCTTCAGGGCCGCGACGACCTTGCGGTAGTCGCCCTGGAAGCGGCCGTAGACCAGCCCCCCGAAATCCTCCTCGGCCTGATCCAGACCCATCAGCACGAACGAGGTCTTCGCGCCCGCGATGTCGAGCGGCGTCTTCAGGATCACCACGTTCACCTCGTCCATCTCCTCGCCGAAGGTCGCCGCCGCGAATCCCTGGTCGAAGTGGGCCGATCCGCCCTCGGCCATCTTGCGGACGATGTCGAGCGGATCGCCCTTGCAGAGCAGGGCGTCCGTCAGGCGCGCCTGGGGCGTGGGCTCCACGGCCCAGGCGGTGGCGGTGCAGATCAGGCCGGCGGTGACTGCGGCGGTGGCGGCGAGACTCAGGGAGGCGATTCGGTTCACAAATCTCCTTCGGAGGGAATCCCTCAGGGCTTGCTCACTATAGCCGAGGTTCCGGGCGCAGGAGCCGCCTGAGCCGCCCCGGCGGGGGGCTGCCTCATATACAGCGACTCGTTGTAGGAGCGGCCGTCCCGGACCAGATGAATCCGGCCCGTGGCCGCCCAGCGGCGGAGGGTGGCCGAGGCAGTACGGGTATCGATGCCGTGCCTCAGCTTCGAGCCCCAGCGCCTCTGGATCTCGGCGATGAGCGTCGAAGCGCCGAAGACCTCGTCCGGCCTCTTGGTCTCGATCAACCGGCTCATCAGCTGGCTCAGCCATCGCCAACCGCTGAAGGTGTAGCCCTCGGCCAGCGGTGCCGGCTCCGGAGCCCGGCCCTTGACGTCCATCAGCATGCCGTCGATGGCCTCGGAGGCGGCCTTGAAGGCCTCGTAGCACTCGACCGCCTTCCGGTGCTCGGCCGCGTGGACCTCCTTCTGCCCGGCATGGTGCGCCTGCTGCGTGGCATGGTGTACCTCCTGGGCCGCGTGGCGCTCCTGCTGCTCCTTGTGGTGCGCGATCTTCCACTCCAACTGCGCCAGCGCATCGACCAGCGAAACGTTCCGACTCATTCCCCTCACCTCCTGGATCACCGCCGTCCATCTCTACGTTGAAGCGCCCAAGGACGGCTCAATGTACAGCAAGCCATCTTCAATGTACAGTGGCGCAGCTGTTGAAGACTGTCCGGTATCCTCAATGTACGGCTCTCTGTAGATTGAGGATACCGAGGTGGCGGTTCCGCAGTGCCTGGGCGCTATTGAAGCGCTCTTGTCGGCGGTTGAGGATACGTTGCTGTACATTGAGGATGGAGAGAGCGCTTCAATGTACAGCGTGGAGGGCTCAATGTAGGGGAAGGGCGCTTCAACGTACACGGAGGTGGGATTGGGCCTGGTGGCCCATGCCCGGGACTGGCCGGGCGTCCACAGCGTGCGGGAGATTCTTGCCGGCGAGCCGATCCGGGGGCTCTGGTTCGACCGGACGCAGGAGTATGCCGCCAGGAATCGAGGAGAGGACTTCGGCCGGCTGCAGTACGCCACCGGGGAGACCTTCGAGCTCTCGCCGCTGCCGTGCTGGGCTCATCTCTCGCCCGAGGTCTACCGGCAGCGGGTGGCCGCGCTGGTGGAAGAGATCGAGGGCAAGGCGGCAGCCGATCTTGCCGGGAGCGGCCGTCAGCCTCTTGGAGTTGCCGGAGTGCTGCGTCAGGCCCCGGAGTCGCGTCCAAGCCGGTCCAAGAGGTCGCCCGCGCCTCTATACCACGCGGCAACGCGAGCCGTGCGCAAGGCTTTCTGGGCAGCCTACGCCATGTTTGTAGCGGCTTTTCGGGAAGTCTCCGAACGATGGCGGGCAGGAGATCGCTTGGTGTGCTTCCCGCTAGGCTCGTTTCCACCGAGCCCGCCCTTCGTGACGACGGAGGCCGCCGGCCTGCCCTGATCGCTGCGGCAGGCCCCGTCCTCAGCCGGCTTGTCGATGCGCTTTGGTCGAGCGGACGGGGGAGGTGTGCCCGAGATGTGGCGGCTTATCAACTCGCCACTTATTGATCGAAACCGATCCGCGTCTGGCCTGGCGACAGGGGCAACGCCTCGAAGAGGGCCGGTGAGTCTGGGTAAGTCAACGCTGGCGAGGGCGTTGTCGCCCTCGCCAGCTCCTCTTCCTCGAAACGGCTGGCACTTAGTTTGGGTTCGCAAAGCGATGATGACAGCTTGGTCGGCGCTCTGCCGCTGAAGTTACGCCCTGGCTCTTTTCACTTGCTCTGGCACCTTCTCAGCCGGAGGCGAGACGGGCGTCAGGGCTTGCGGCGTACCGCGAGCTTGCGCCGTTCCTTGGCGATTCCCACCTTCTTCATCACCGACGCGATGTAAGCTCGGGCTTGGCCTAGCGTCCGGATCGCTTCGAACCTTGATTTGATGGCGGCAAGCTTCCGCGGCGTTCGCGCCGCCAGCTCGATCTCCGTCTTCTTCAGAATCCACAATGTGCCCATCAGGTTGCCAGCTTGCGGCACGTGCTGCGCGTCGCGCGTCGCGCGCTCTTCCGCCGTCATGCGAGGTCTTGCCGCCTTCAGCGATAGGGCAGGGCTGTTGAGCGATGTCGGGCAGTCCGGCCTGGGTGTGGTGAGCGAAAGCAACGGCAGGACGCTGTTGGCCGCTGCATCCCTGTTCGTCAGCGGGCTCAGGCCGAACGCCTGCTCCACCGTTTTCAGAACCGACGAATGATCGTAGGGGGTGTGGTCCACCGTGCCGGCTGGGATCAGTGGCGAGACCATGACCGCGGGAACCCGGACGCCGTACTGCTCGAACTTGAAGCCGTACCTGTTGTAGCCGTACGTCGGATTGTCACCAGGTGGGCGCGCGGGTCCGGGTTTGACGGAGTCGAACAAACCACCGTGCTCGTCGTAAGTGATGATCAGGAGGCTGGTGTTCCAATAGGGCGAATTACGGATCGCCGCGTACACGCTGGCCAGGAGATGCTCGCCGCCGTAGACGTCGTCCATCGGATGCTGGGACGACCCTCCCGCGTAGGTTCCGCTCACGATGTCGCCATAATGCGGCTCGATGAACGTGTACGGGTAGGGATAGGGACCCTGAAGATCCGACGCGAACTGCTGCAGTGAGTTGATGTCCAGCAGGGTTACGCCGTGCAGCGACGAGACCTGCGCGACGGCGCCGGCCCGCGAGCCGTTCTGCGGGTCGTTACTGTAGAGGCTCTGTTCCAACGGACAGCCTGTGGAGTCGTTGTAGAAACGGTGAGGAATGCCCGCTTTGACCAGCGCCTGATAGATCGAGCCTTTGGGATATTGGAATCCCTCATCCGGGAGCTCCCACTTCGCCATCTGTTCGGTCGACGGGCTGGTGTCGAGCCCGGACGACGAAGCGCCGTGGACGAAGAAGCGATTGGGCCAGGTAGGTCCCGGTAGCGAGGAATACCAATGGTCGCAGAGCGCGAACTCGGTGGCCAGTTGGTAGAGCACCGGCAGTTGGGTCGGGGTGGCGAAGCACGCCATCACTTCGCCAATTTCCTTCAGCGGCGGTGGCGTCCCCTCGGTCGTCGTCGTGGCGTAGTTGGCCACGAAGCCGGAGTTGTCGATCGTCGGATAGGGGCCGCCGGGCGGGTAGGTGGCTCCCTGCCCCCCGAGCTGCTCGACGACATCGGGGAACTCGTGGCCCGGATCGGTCGGCATTTTGAGCCGCGCGCTCGCCTGTACTGGGTACCTCTCGACTTTGTGCCCAGGGGGCTTGTATGAATTCGAGTCTCTGGTGGTGGCGGCGGTGATCCCTGGGATCCCCGACATCGCGAGCATGTTGTCGAACGAATGGTTCTCAAGCATCACCACGAACACGTGCGTGATCGGCGAGGCAGGGGTCAGCTTCGTCATTCCGCCCGAGCATCCGCCGGAGTCGAGAGCGACATGGAATCTTTTCGTATTGACCGCGAAGGTGAGCTTCTTGTTCGCGTCCTCAGACCCGAGCTGACATTCTTTCCAATACGGATCGACAACGGTGCCGCCGCTGACGTAGAAGCCGGGCGCCGGACCGTCTTGGACGTGGGTCAGCACCGACCAGTAGTCGCGGTGGACGTTGATGCCAAGTTCGGTCTCGAAATAGACCGTCAGCGGCCCGACCGTCTGGTCGGGCGCCGCCTTCCAGCTTCCGCGCTGTGTGCCGTAGCGGGAGTTGTTGTGGAAGAGGAGGATCCAGGCGTTGCCGCCGCTATTGTTCGTGATGAAAACTTTCGCCCCATGTTTAGTAGCCATGGAAGCCTCCGTATCTGAGGGCTCACTTGCGTGCCCGGGTTGGCTGGCTTCGCGCCGATCACCGAGGCTCGCAACGGCTGGTTGGATTCCGATGTCCTGTCCTGAAAGCGTGTCGGGGCGCGAAGGCGCGTTGTTTGGCATCTCGTTTCTCCTTGTAGTGCGAAGGCTTTCTGGGCAGCCTACGCCATGTTTGTAGCAGCCTTTCGGGAAGCCTCCGAACGATGGCGGGCAGGAGATCGCCTGGTGCGCTTCCCGGTGGGCTCGTTTCCACCGAGCCCGCCCTTCGTGACGACGGAGGCCGCCGGCCCGCCCTGATCGCTGCGGCAGGCCCCGTCCTCAGCCAATTTGTCGATGCGCTTTGGTCGAGTGGAGGGGAGAGATATGCCCGAGATGTGGCGAGGGCCAAAAAACGGGCATATCAACTCTCCAGGTTGGAGGTGATCTCGCATCGAAATCGATCCGTTTCTGGCTTGGCGACAGGGGGAACGCCTGGAAGAAGGCCGGTCAGGCTGGGTAAGTCAACGCTGGCGAGGGCGTCGGGCGCCCTCGCCAGCTCCTTTTCCTCGAAACCGCTGGCACTTAGGGCGCGCAACGAAACAACCACTTCAGCCGAAAGATCAGAGGTTCCCTTACCGCTCGGGCCTGAAGATGGCGCAGGTGAGGCACTTATCTCGTGACGAGGCCTTAGTTTGCCTGGACTGACAAAATTGAATCAAGGGCAAGTCACTACCATGTTGTCCCACGAGAGCGTAGTTCGGCGGCCGCCGAAGAACAGCCTGGTGTTTGCGTCCGTCAGCCACGGCGCGCGCGCTGCAAGATCAACAGTGAAGGGGGTCACGGGGTACGTGCCGGCCGCGTTGATGACTGTAAGGGAGAACGTGGCGTTGTTCCCGCGCTTGTCAATTTTGACGGAGAACTTTCCTCCAGCACCGGAATAGGAACCCACCGTTTCGAGAGGCCTGCTGTTGCCATCCCTCTGGACCACGAGTTGAATGCGGCCCGGCTGGCCAAACGGTTGTTGGTTGTCAATCGACAGGTAAACCGATGCATCGGGGGAATCCACCACCCAATTCACCTTGCTCCTTTCGGCCGCCCCGAGGCCGATGATCATGTTCTCCCAGGGGGCATTGAGCGAGTCGAACTGGATAGTGTACGTCCAGTCCGTCGACCGGTAGTTCGTCAGCTTCGTGCGCACGTATCGGTGCCCGGCCCCTCGCCCACCGCCCGCATCCGTGGTCTTGCGAAGGACGCCACCGGCGGCCGCGTACACCCCCTCGGGATCCTCCAGGTTTGGCCCGACGCCCGTTCCGGAAAACTCCTCGGTGAAGCACCCCGGTTGCTGCGCTGGTGGTTTGAACCCGACGAAGGTGTAACCCGTCGCGCTGTCGAAGAAGATGTTGTCCTTCGGATTGAAGGCCTTGCCGGTCGGCAGAGAGCCGACTTTGAGCTGGCTGTTGGCATGGTAGTTTCGCAGCTCGGTTTCGTGGTTACCCTTCCAGCGCAGCGTCCAGTCGATCGGGTTGGATAGGCCGGCGTCCCAGTTCAGCGTAATCTCCGCCTGGTCGGTGGCGGAGGTGGGACCCAGGGATATCGCGCCGGGTGCTTCATTCTCGAAAGAGAGGCCCTTGTCGAGGCGGTTGGCGTAGTTCACGGGGTCCTGTGTCACGGTGATGTCTGGCCACCCCTGGTACAACACGGCGGTGTAGGTAGAGCGGATGATGTCGCCCGGATAGAAGATGTAGTCGCTGGCGCGACCGAGCGACAGGTTCGCAACATCCAGATTGCCGCCCTGGCCCGTGCGCTTGCCTCCGCCGGGCTGAGGGTAACCCTTTGCAACGTTCGTCAGCGTCCCGGTGACCTTGAGGTTGTATCCGCCGTCGAAGATCTTGCCCTCGAGCAAGTACAGGTCCCTGACCTCAAGGGACCGCGCCAGGGTCAGTGTGAGGGCCTTGCCGCTCATTGAGCCGACGGTGCCGGAAGCGTTCGCGTCATAGAGGAAGTCGCAAACCTCCGTAAACCCGACATCGTCGGACGCGCCGGGCACGACCCCACCAATCCAGCTCGAAGGCTGGGACCAAGGGACGTTATAACGAGGGACCTTGTTCTGGATCTCGGCCCCAAAGGCGCTTGCTGCAACAGAGCCCAAGGCGACCGCGGTGACGACAATACGTCGAGCGAGCTTGCCGCTTACGAAGGCGGCGACGCTCCGGGAGCTTCCATGAACAGGTGCGGTGTCGAAAGTCATGATCATTTCCTTGTCTTCCCCCTCTTCGTGGAAAGAAGCCTTCGGCAGGGGGAGCTCGCAAAGGCTCAGAGATAGATCCGGCCAATGTCATTCGCGCAATGGCCTGACCGGTTGGAAGGGACGTGCCGCAATCCCAATCTCAGCAGATCTCGCAGTGCTTGCTTGCTCAGCGTCTGCGTTCGCCATCTCCCAGGGGCAAGGGCTGTGCCGTCCCCTTGTCGGGTCGCAAGTCACTGAAAATAAAGGTTGTTACGTTTGACAGGCACGGCAGGGTGCCACTCTTGAGAGGCACTGCTTGTGGAGCGAGCTTTCTTCCTCGCAATCGGTTAAGATCTGCCTGTCCCCAGAGGCAGGTGTCACCGATCGGAGGCATGCGGAGTGCCCTACGAGGAGCTGTACGAGATCTCCAAGCTCTTGCTGGCCGAGGACGACGCGGAACGGACCCCCGAGGTTCTCCTGCGGCGCCTCGTCGAGCGGTGCGGCGCCGAGACGGGCTTTGTCGTCGTCCGCGAAGGCGGCTCCTATCAGCAGAAGTTTGAGGTCGGCGAGGAGCGCGGCCGGCGCAGCGATCTGGAGCGCCGGTTCAGCCGCACGCTCGTCCGCGAGGCGATCGCCACCGGCGCTCTCCTCTACCTGCCGAACCTGATCGAAGATCCACGCTTCGCCGCGGGCGAGAGCGGGCTGGTGATCGGCCGCTGCTGCGTGCTGGTGGCGCCGCTGCGCCATGGCGGCGAGGTCTACGGCGTCGTCTACCTGGAGAACCGGGAGCGCGTCGACAGCTTCACCCCGGAGAGCCGGGCCTTCCTGGCCGAGCTCGCGGAGATCGCCGGCCTGTTCCTCAAGCGGGCGAGCGACCGGGAGGAGCTACGGCGGCGCAATCGCAGTCTGGAGCGCGATCTGTTCGCCCAGCACGACTTCGCGGGGATCGTCACCCACGATCCACGGATGCTCGAGCTGCTCCGGGTGGTCGCTCAGGTGGCCGCCGCGGACGCTCCGGTGCTCGTGCTGGGCGAGACCGGCACCGGCAAGGAGCTGATCGCCCGGGCGCTGCATGTCAACAGCCCGCGCCGGGGGCGGCCGTTCGTCACGGTCCACTGCTCGGCGCTGCCCGGCACCCTGCTCGAATCCGAGCTCTTTGGTCACGTCGCCGGAGCGTTCACGGATGCGAAGCGCGACCGCCCGGGGCGCCTCGCCTCGGCCCATGGCGGCACCCTGTTCCTCGACGAGGTGGGGGAGATCCCGATCGAGGCACAGGCGAAGCTGCTGCGCTTTCTCCAGTTCGGTGAGATCCAGCGCCTGGGGTCTGACCGCACGGAGAAGGTGGACGTGAGGATCGTCGCCGCCACCCATCGCGATTTGCGGCAGATGGCGAAGGAAGGACGCTTCCGCGAGGATCTGTACTTTCGCCTCAAGGTGCTCGATCTGACGCTGCCCCCGTTGCGCGAGCGCCGGGGGGATGTGCCTCTCCTCGTCGATCATTTCCTTCGACAGTCCTGGCGGCGCCCCGGAGAGAGGCCGCGCTGGACGCCGCGGGCCGAGCGGGCGCTTCAGGCCTACCCGTACCCGGGCAACGTCCGCGAGCTGGCCCATGCAATCGAACGGGCCTGCCTGCTGGCCCGCGGGCCGGATCTCGATCTCGACCTGCTGCCGCCGGAGATGGTGTCTGCAGCGTCCGCGGCGTCTGATCCAGCGGCCGAGCCGGCGTTCTCCGAGCTGACGAGCGAGGTGTTGAATGAATCGCGGGAGGCGAGCGTGGCCGCGGTCGAGCAGCGTTTTCTCGTTGAGCTCATGCGGCGCTGCGACGGCAATGTTTCGCGCGCCGCCCGCGAGTCGGGGCTCCATCGAACCTACCTGCAAAAGCTCCTGGCCCGCCACCGCGAGGCGACGGGCTCCCTGGCTGAATCGCTGGAGGCCGGATTGCGGGAAAAGTGATGCAGGCGCTTTCCTGTCCTTGCTGCGGTACGGACAACTCGGAGTTCGACAGCCGCTGTGTTGCCTGCGGCGCCGCCTTGCCTGTCTCGACCAGTGCCACGCTGTTCGACGGCCTGGCTCCGCCGAGAGTGGGCGGATCCACGTTGCCGGTAGAGGAGCCGGTCGCGATCGGGGAGATCTCTCAGTTTTCTCAAATCTCGCAATACCGGCTGCTTCGCCCTCTCGGCCGCGGCGGCATGGGTGTCGTCTATCTTGCTCAGGATGTCGAGCTGGGACGGGAGGTCGCCCTCAAGTTCCTCCGCCACCGGCGCGAGGCGAGCTCGGCGGAAGTGATCCGCTTCCGCCGCGAGGCCAAGGCCGCTGCCTCGCTGGACCATCCGAACATCGGCACCATCTTCGAGGTCGGCGAGCACGAAGGCCTGCGCTTCCTTGCCATGGCGTACTACGACGGCACGACCCTGGCCCAGCTCCTCGCCAAGCGGCCGGATGGGCGCCTGGCCGTGTCCGAGGCGGCAGCCATCGCCGGCCAGCTCGCCTCGGCCCTCGGGGCCGCCCACGCCGCCGGCATCGTCCACCGGGATCTCAAGCCGGACAATGTGATGGTGCTTCCGGACGGCCGGGTGAAGCTCCTCGACTTCGGTATTGCCCGCTGGGTCGACTCCGGCGGCGTCACCGAGGAGGGGATGGCGGTGGGGACCGCCGCCTACATGGCACCCGAGCAGCTCGAGGGTTTGCGCGTCGGCACCGCCGTCGACCTGTGGGCGCTGGGCGCGGTCTTCTACGAGATGCTCGCCGGCCGGCGGCCCTTTGGCGGCGAGCGGCAGGGGATGGTCCACGCCATCCTTTACGAGAACCCCTTGCCGCTGCGGGAGAGTGTTGCCGACGTGCCCTCGGTTCTGGAGACGATCGTGGCGCGCTGTCTCGCCAAGGAGCCGCAGGAGCGGCCTTCGGCTGCCGCCGTCGCCGCCGAGCTCCAGGCTTCCGGGCTCTGGGCCACCTCGGGCTCCGGCACTGTAATGCCGTCTCCCCGCCGCCGGAGCCGGCGAGCCCGGGCCGTCGCCATCGCCATCGCCAGTACCGCCGCCGTGCTGGTTCTGGCGGTCGCCGCCTGGCTGCTGACCCGCAAGCCGGCGCCGCCTGTCTACGTGGCGGTGCTCAAACCGGAGATCGCCGGCTCGCTTTCGCCGGAGGATCAGGCGCGGGTCACCGCCAACATCCAGGCCGCCCTGCTCCGCACCGTCGCCGCTCTCGACGGTCTGGCCGCGCTGGACTTCAACAAGGTCAACGTTGTGAAAGGGCCGCCGGCGGCCGTCGCCCGGGCCGTGGCCGCCGACGAGGTCATCGCCTCGCGGGCCGACTGCGCCGGCGATCTCTGCCACGTGAGCCTGCAGCGCCTGGGTGGACAAGACGGGCGGGTGCTGTGGACCGAAGCTCTGGAGGTGCTCTCTTCACGCCCCCGGCTGTTCGCCGATGCCGTCGCCTCCGCGCTCCGGCAGGGCTACGGCGACCGGCGATTGCGCGTTGCGCGGCTGGAACTCGAGATCCAGGAGAAGGACTACCAGACCTTTCTCGATCTGAGGCAGAGACTCACCCAGGAAGGCGCCAGCGACGACGTCCTGGCCCGCCTCGGAGAGCTGAGAACAAGAGCGCCGTCCTTCGTCGAAGTCTATGCCCAGGAGGCGAAGGTCGCCCGCCGCCGGTATGTTGAAACGGGCGACCCCCGCTACCTCGCGCGTGGCCTCGCCGCGGTCCAGGATGCGATCCGGATCGCGCCGGGAGATCCCCGGCCCCTGGAAGCCCGCTTCGAGCTGGAGCTGTCGGCGGGGCATCTCGACGAGGCCGAAGCCGCTCTCGCCAGCCTGGAGGGGATTGATCCGGCCGGAAGCCTGCTCCAGCGAGGCCTTCTCGCCGAAAGGAGAGGCCGGCCCGCGGAAGGCCTGGAGCTGATGCAGGCCGCCGTCCGCCTCCAGCCTTCCTGGCCGAATCTGCTCACCCTGGCCAACGCCGAGTATCGCCAGAGCCGCCTCGACGACGCGCGCCGGCATCTGGAAGAGCTTCTCGCACGCTCTCCCGGCAATCTCGACGGGCTCAAAACCCTCGCGCAGATCGAGCTGCTACGAAACCCCGAGCGCGCCGTGGCGCTGCTGCGGGAGGTCGTGAAAATCGACCCCGGGATCGGCTCGCTGACCAACCTCGGAGGCAACCTTCTGCTCCTGCGCCGTTACGCCGAAGCCGAAACCAGCCTCCGTCAGGCCCTGGCCCTCAAACCGGATGATCCATCGGCCGCGCTCAACCTCGCGGATTGCCTGACCCTCCTTGGCCGGCCGGCGGAAGCCAGAAAGCTTTATGCCGGCATTACGGAGTCCGTCGCTCTCCGTGCCACTCCCGGCGACTGGAGCCTGCTTGCCGTCCAAGCTCAGGCCTTTGCCCATCTCGGCAAGACCGACCAGGCTCTCGAAGCGATTCAGCAGGCCCTGCGGTTGACTCCCGACAATGGCCAGCTCTCCATTGAAGCCGCGGTCGTCTACGTCCTCATCGGGGACCGCGGCTCGGCCCTCTTCCATGCCCGGCAGGCGGCGGCGCAGAAAGTCGACGCCAGTTGGTTCGCTCTCCCCTTCTTCGATCCTCTGCGCAAGGAACCCGCCTTCCAGGCCTTGACCCGCCCCCGGCAGGTCAACTAGCCGCCCATCGGGTCCGGGGTCACCACGATCGTGGGATCATGCCGCTTGAACATCGCCTGTGTCGTGCCGAGGGGGGTGCCTTTTACCGAAAGGATATAGTGGAATGAGTTCGAACTTCTGACAGTATTCGCGATCGTGGCCGTCCAATGTTTCGGAGGCTGCGCGTCCGGGGACGGCACTGGCTCCAAACGCGAGATAGTCACTTTAGGAGGAAGGTTAGGCCCGTTATAATCCTCTGGAATTTCAACCCCCTCGGTAGCGGAACGGAAAGACGCCTTACTGACAGTGGTGGGGTCAGGCAGAACTTTCCAGAGCAACGTCCAGGGCGAGGGCTTACCTCCCTTCGGGATGGCGATGAGGGGGGCATGGACTACGAGCTCTTTCGTGGCCGCATCCCACCCAACGATCACCGTTGCAGTGATCCGCTGATTCGCGTAATCGTAGGTCACGGTCGGAAGCAGTCCGCACGCCGGGGTTACAGCCGTCCGTTTGGCTGCCATGGGCTTTTCCATCGCGGCAAGCATCGTCTTACCTCCTAGAAAGGGGTCGTTTCTTTGCGGCCGGACCGGGATTGAGCAAGGACCATACCACCCTTCGTGGAAGGCGTTTTCCGAGGAGATGGTGACGGATTTTGTGGACATGACTGCCTCTCGGCGATGGCAGCTCGCCTCTGTCTGGCGGTGCCTGCTTCAGGAGGCGGGTGCCTTCGTGGGATGACACGTTCTGCCGAGAGCCTCCTTGTTTCCTGGAGGTGCCACAGATCCTCGACTCGGGGGAGCCCAGACCTCTCGCTGGCAGTCGATCGCTACCAGTGCAGTTTGGTTGAACGCCTTCTAGTGGCGCTCAGCCGCGGCGCCTGGGCGATCAGGACGGCGTTCGGCCCGCCGCCCTGATCAAATCCATCGGCGATCGTCCCCACGGGCATTTCACCCGTGACGGTCAAGCCCCTGTTGAAGGTGCCCTTTCTGGAAACGGCTGGTGCCTAGTTTGGGGACCACCGGCGGGACCACCGTCTGCTGCGGATCGCCGGAGAACGAGGGCGGCGGATGGGCGCCCACGACGCTTGACATGCACAGGGTGCCCGTATCGTAATCCGCCCACGCCTCGAGGGCGGGCTTCAGCGCGCAGGGCATGCCGTTGGGAAAATAGGCCCGATGCCCGTTCGAGTACCGTTCGAAGATCAGCTCCGAATGGAGATGCGGCCGGCCTGCCTTGGGGCTGCCGAAGCCGATCCCGGAATCCAGGATCTGCCTGGCCAGGGCGGCGCCGGCGAGATCGGCTTGATCCTGGCTCAACGTGAAGTATCTGGCGGGCAGCTTCCAGGGGCTCGCGCCGGTCTTGATGAGTTGATAGACGACGTTCGTGACCTGATCGGTCAGCCCCTCATCCTTGGGATACCTGCTGCCGCCGCTCACCTGCCGGGCGAACCAGGGGCTCTCGGGGTCGGGACTGTTCCAGCGGGCTCCGGGCACGAGCACCTTGCCGGCGTTGGCGCCGGAGGTGATCTCTCCCAGCTTGCAGAGGGCGAAGTGGTCCAGGATCCAGTCGAGGACGCTCGACTCCAGAGCCGCATAGCTCCCGTTGCAGCTCGCCAGAACGTGGGAGGTGATCCTCAGGCTGGTGAGGGCGCGCCACCAGATCGGGCCATGGCTCGGGGTCAGCCCCTCATCGGCGCCGAAGATGCACTGGTGCCCGGTCTTGTCCGCCTGGTTCTGGAAGAAGCTGATCGTGTCTTTGACGGCCTGTTGCCCGAGCTTAGGGTTCGGTGAAACCCAATGGTAGTAGGCAATCTGGTTGGCATACCGCTCAGCCTTCTGGTTGGGAGTGCCGCCGGTGCTGGTGATCACCCCCGGAAAGGGCAGGCTGCACCGGCCCGCCGCGGTGCGTTTGAGATCGGGCAGCGGATACTCGGTATGGAACTGGATGGTGTTGGCTCCGAGCGCCTTGTTGAGCTGCTCCGCGCCCTGGACCGATGAATCGTCTGCCATGATGTTTCCTCTCGAAAATCTGAATCGTTTGCTTTGGCTTCAACCCCTCCGCCACCTGGCGCCCGATGACCGGGCGCCAGGTGAGCTTTGTGCTGGGGGTCGTTACTTGGCGCCGCCGCTCAGGCCCAGCTCCGTGGCGCGGTCGAGGACCGCCTTGCAGATATTCGAGGCGTACTGGGCGTCGTGGGATTCGGTCTCGGTCGGAAAGATCGTCTCGTCCGCCTTCGGACGAGCCGGGCCCGGGCCGTACCCCTGCTGCTTGAACCAGCCCGGATCCTGCTGGGCGATCGTCTGGAGCGCGGACTGGAAGTCGGTGATGTGCATCGCCGTCTGGCCATACTCGGGAACCGGGCCGGGCGGCTTGGGCTCGCCATAGCGCTGGCGGAGGAGCACGTAGAACCTGTCATTGTTTTCCGCCGGTGGGTAATTCGTCCAGGGATCCTTGCAGCAGGTCGCCCAGGGCTCGGCGGATTGATCGATGACGTAGCCGGGCTTCACCAGGTTCTTGGCGTTGCTCTGGGTTCCGTGTGGCAGCGTGAAGCCGACGGGGATGTACTTGGGCTGAGGCTTGGCTTGAGGTGCGGACATTTTCGTCTCCTTTGAGTGTGAGGGAACGGGAAAATATGTTGGTTAGGGGGCGACAGCTAGTTGAGGCTGCAGTCGATTGGATTGCCTTTGAATATGCCGTCGCAAGAGACCTGTAGCGTGGTCTCCCCGTCCGCCGTGACCGAGATGCTGCCGTCGGTGTATGTCAGGTATTGGGCTCGGACGTAATCGTTATCCTCCGTGTAATTCTTATTTTCACCGCACCGGATGGGGTGGCCGTGGGCGTTGCGGAGGGTGCCGTAGTCCTCGTACACTTTTTTCGCGCTACAGGCGGGGTGGTGGAACTTGGCGCCGGCGCTGTAGACGACGATCTCCGGCTTAAAGAGCTTGGGCCAGTCAGGGTTGTCGCTCTTTTCAGTTCCCGCACCGTGATGAGGGGCGCTGAGGAGAGTCGTAGCCAATTGGTCGGGCTTATTACGGAATTTGTCCTTGATGTTCTCCAGGGTCTTGCCCGTGGCGTCGCCGGTCATCGTGGCGGAGAAGTTTTTGTATTGGATCCGCAGGACCATGCTCTGGTCGTTGTTGGTTTTGCCCGCGTTGACCGTCAGGATCTCCACGCTGGCGTTGCCGCACGTGAGCTCGTTCTTCTTCCCAGATTCCTCCTTGAAGAATCCTTTGGACGCGATCTTTGTGTCATTCACCCAATGGTAGGCGTTCGTATCCCCCCCCAGCCAGATAAATTCCGCTCCTCTTTTTTTTATAATTTCGCTGATGTAGTTGCTGTGGTCCGTGTCCGGGTGGCTCACGACTACAATCGGTAACGCGAGGTAAGATTTACTGAGGATTTCCAAGACGAAGCCCACGGCAGCGGCTTCGGTGAGCGCGCCTTTGGCTTTCATCGACCCGCAATCGTAAAGGATGGCCGAGGTGGCCACCTGAGAGCCCGGGCACTCGATCACGGTGCAAAGACCGGCTCCGACGTTGACGAAGGTGATCCGGATTTGATTGTCTGCTTTCTGAGGCAGCGCGGCACTGGCGGGCAGGGCGGCCAGGGCAACGAGGACGGCCAGGGCCACGGCAGATTTGTACATGGGCTCCCCTCCTTGAAAAGGTTTTCCGGGCGTCGCCCGGGTTGCCAGAGAGACGGTGGGAGGGAGGGGATGTGAAGTGGGATCGGCGATGGCGATGAGGAGCCGGGCAGGTAGAAATTGCCGTCCTGCCGGTTGCCGTCAGGCGTTGCCGAGCAGGACGGCCAGGACGGGGGGTTTACGGCACCTGGAGAGCAGGCCCGGAGACCGGCGGCGTTGTCGTGGCGCCGATCACGAAGACCCCGTTGGGGCCCTTGAGCCAGCCGCCGGCGAAGGTGCTCACGATCGCGCCGTCGTGGGGGTCCACCACGAACACCCTGCCGGCCAGGTAGTCGGCCATCACCAGCTTGCCGTCGGGTTGCAATGCGATTTCGCGCGGACCCTGGTACTGCGGGTGCTTGGAGAGCACCTGGCAGGTACCGTAGACAGCGTTCACCGAGAGGATCTGCTTGCCGGCCTCATCGCTCACGTAGTAGTTGCCGTCGCTGGCGATGGCCACCCCGTTGGCTCGCTGGAGCTGCGGGCAGAGCAGGTCGGCCTGGGCGCAGACCTCGAGATCGACCTTCACCAGGCGGCTGCGGTTCTCGACTTCGTTGGGCCGAGGGTTGCCCAGTGGCTGGTCGCCGGGGGCCGCGCCGTAATCGGCGACCAGGGCGGTCGTCGCGGTGACGGCGAGGTTGCGGGCCGCCTGGAAATAGACGCTCTTGCAAACCGGCTGTGCCACACCACTGACAGGATCGATGCCGGCGATGCCGGCGAAGAGCTTTTCGGGCTGCTGGGGATTGAAGCCCCGGCTTCCCAGCGTCACATAGATCAACGGCGCCTCGCCCGGGGCGGATTGGGCCAGCCCATAGGGCTGCTGGATCAGGGAAGCGTTGTAGGTCCGGACGATCTTCGGCGAGTCCTGACTGCCGGTCATGGGATCGATGACGTAGACCGCGCCCGCACCCTCGTCCACGACCAGGATGTGGCCCTGGCTGTCGACGGCGAGGCTGCGGGGATTGTTGAGCCCCTGGTACACGACGGTCTGCCGGGCATTGCGGGTCTTGGAATCGGTGACGTCCGGCTCGATCAGAATGACGGCCTTGGCGATGGCGTCGGCCACCAGGATGTCGCCTTGCTGGAGCTCGACCCCGGGCCGGGCCGGGGCGGCGGCGAGGAACGCCACCGTCAGGAAGACGAGGAATGGGAGGACGGTCGGTCGACTACGCATGGGATCTCTCCTTGGGGACTGCGGAATGGCCTCCTCACGCGGAGGAAGAGGCCGAGGGTGGATCGAAGAGGAGCACGTCGGCGCTACTCAAGCCGCCGGGGCGCAGCCATTGGATGTTCACGTTCCGGGTGCCGGGTGGGACGCGGTAGACCCGATCGGTCGAGGAGGACTGGAAGGCATCGGCTGCGGGGACGAGGTAGGTGACCTCTTCCGAGACCTGGTCCAGGCCCTTGTGCGACGGGCAGGCCACGATGAAATAGAAGGCCGTGGTGAGGTTGAACGTCGTCGTGGCCCCCAGATTGAGGCCCCGCTGCACGGCGATGCGCTGCCCGTCCATGGACCAGACCGCGGAGAGCTGGAGGGCCGGGTCGGTCTCGTTGCGCACGGCGACCTGTCTGGCGCTCGGCGGCGTCTCGGAGTAGGAGATCTGGAGCGCCGGCCCCTGGTTGTCGCTGTTGGTGGCGAGGTAGAGCTGGTTGGGCTTGACGTCCACGATGGCGGACTGGCAGAGCCTGGATTCGTCCTCGACGGCGAGTTGCAGCCGGCCGCGGTAGACGAAGCGCTGGCTGCCGCCGTTGGCCGAAGGGTTCAACACCCGCCAGGAGGAGAGGAAGAGGTCCGTCGTCGACCGGTCGGCGACGGGCATCATGTACACGAGCACGGACTGGCCCGTGTTGCGGGTGAGCCGGTTGGTCAGATTGAAATGGATGACGTTGGGCATGTCTGCACCTCTGGTCGCAGCTCCTGAGAAAACGGAGAGCCGCCCAAAGCGGGCGGCTCTCCGGGTTGCCGCTCTAGAAGCCGGCGGCGGACGGCGGATCGAACACGAGGACGTCGGAGCCGGACATGCCGCCCGGCCGCGACCAGGTGACGTTCACCTTCGTCACGCCCTGGGGGATGATGTACTTGAACTGCCCGGAGAACTCCTGCAGGCGCCAGTTGAAGCCGGTCCGCGTCGGGACCGCAACCAGGAAGAACAGCGTCGGGTTGAGCTCGAAGGTCTGCGTCGTCCCCAGGTTGAACCCGCCCTGGGACACGATGGGGTTGCCGTTCACGGACCAGACGCTGCTGAGCAGGATCGCCGGATCGGTCTTGTTGCTGACGGCCACCAGCTTCGAGCTCGGCGGCGACGCGGAGACCATCGACAGCACCGGGCCCTGGTAGTCCTCGTTGCGCACTTCCCAGGACTGGTTCGGCAGCACGTCGACGGTGGACGAGGTGCTCAGGGTGGTCTCGTCCTGCACCGCGAGCTGGATCGAGTCCTCGAAGCTGAACGGCTGACGGCCGCCGTTGGCCGACGGGTTCAGGATCCTCCAGGCGTGGAAGTTGTAGTCCTCGGCATCCGAGGCATCGGTGGGGGTGAGGAAGACCAGGAGACGCTGGCCGGTGTTCTGGGTCACCTGGTTGGTGACCATGAAATCGCAGGCAATGGGCATGTCAAATTCCTTTGTCGACGTATCGGTTTGGGTTCCGGGGACGTGCGGTTCGATCGGCGGACTGGGCGCTGCCTTGCGGTGCTTCCATCACCTCCTTTGCAGGACCGGTTTCGCTTCGAGGGGAGAGACGCGGCGGACGGCGCGGCGTGAAGCACCAGACCGCGGCCGGTGGCCTTTCGAGTAATCCTGCAGGTCGCGGTGCAGGGCCTCGCGGGCGAGCTGGACCCGTTTGCGTACCGCGGCCTGGTTGATGCCGAGGTGGCTCGCGATCTCCGGGTAGCTGTGCTGCTGCATGCGGAGCTGCAGCGCGTCGCGCAGCTTGCTGGGGAGCTCCAGGATGCGGCCGTGGAGGTACTCCTGGAGCTCGGCATCCAGGTAGTGCCGCTCCGGGTTGCCGCCCTCCATGCCGGTCACGCGCACGGCCGCGGACGGCACGGTTTCCAGGGTCTCGTCCAGGTGCTGCTCGCACCGGCGCTTGCGCTCCCGGTGGAGGTCCATGCACGCGTTGTAGGTAAGGCGCAGGAACCAGGCCCGCAGATCGCTGATGGATTGCGTCTGAGAAGTGAATTTCAGGAATATGATGTAAGCTGTCCGGCTGATCGCTTCGTCGGCATCGCATGGATTGCCGCCTGACCAGGTGAGGCAACGCTGTCTCAACTCGGCGGCATGCTGCTTCCAGGCGTCGGTGAAAATGATCACGCCGTAATCCGTATCCAGGTACACGGGCTCCTCCTCGGGCTGCGACCGGGCCCCCAGGAACGCCCAGCGCCCCGGTCGGGTGAGCTCGCCGGGCGAGCCATCCCCACCCGGACCGAGCCTCCTGGAAACTTCAGTCAGGATCTGGTCCTCAGACGCCTGGAGGATGGATTTCGTGAAGTACCAAATACGGGGAGAGCTGCCGCTCAGGCGAACGTGAAGCCTTGGAGCAACAAATGGCCGATCCGGGATCGGCCCCCTTCGTCAGGTGGAGGTTCGAGATCTCATGATACGGCCAGCCCCAGACGGAAGGTGTGGAACGGTATGGGCTTACGGACGGGAGGATCGAGACCGCCGGGGTGATCGTGGTACCTTCGCCTCGGAGCCACCGATGAGAACCCAGTCCAACGACACCCCGCCGGAGATCGAGGAGATCCTCCTCGAAGGCTATCGCCGCATGCCTCCGATCGAGAAGCTCCGGCAGGTCTTCGACCTGAACCGGACGGCTCAGCGGATGGCTGCGATGCGGATTCAGGCGAGGTATGGCCCCGACCTGTCCGAACGGGAGCTGCGCCTCCGGCTCGCCTCCCTCTGGCTGAGCCGCGAGACCATGATGGAAGCGTTCGGCTGGGATCCAGAGGTCGAGGGCTACTGACCTTGGTCAGCCCGGACGAGGCCTTCCTGGTTCTCCTGGAGGTGACGCGGGTTCTCGACGAGCTCAACGTCCCCTATGTCGTCGGAGGCTCCCTCGCCAGCTCCCTGCACGGCATCCCCCGTTCCACGCAGGACGCGGATCTCGTCGCAGCCCTGAGGATCGATCACATCCAGCCGTTCATCGGTCGAGTCGAGGGGGCGTTCTACCTCTCCCCCGAACGCATCGAGGCCGCTGTCCGCCGGCGCACGTCGTTCAACCTGATCCACCTGAAGACCATGATCAAGGTCGATCTCTTCGTCTTTTCCGACACCCCCCTGGCGAGGCAGGAGATGGCACGGCGGCAGACCCTGCCGATTCCAGGGGAACCGGGATCCCACCTTCAGGTCGCCAGTCCCGAGGACACGATCCTCCAGAAGCTTCTCTGGTACCGCAAAGGCGGTGGCGTCTCGGAGCGCCAGTGGAACGACATCCTGGGAGTCGTCAAGGTCCAGGGGAGGGCGTTGGATCTGGACTATCTCAAGGAGTGGGCGAAACGATCCGGAATCGAGGATCTACTCACCCGGGTGTTCGCCGACGCGGGGATGGCCGGAGGAGGTTGAGCTCTGCTCAACCGTGGCACCACCCGCATCCAAGCAAGAACGTGCCGTCTTCGCGCGGCGTGAGCGCGCAGGATCACCACGTTCACCTCGTCCAGTTCTTCTGAGGCTGGCACTTATTCTGGCACTGCCTCGTCTTCCAGCCATTTTCTCTTCAGTCGTTCCACGCCTCCCAGAGCTCCGAGAGGGGGGAGCTGACAAGGCCGAGCACCTGCTCGGAAGACAGCCCGAGGGGTTCGAGGGCTTTGCGGAGCTTCCGTAGGCACCGATCTCGGATCGAGCACAACTCCTTCTGGGAGCGTCCCAGGATGGGAGCGATGTCGGCGATGGTGAAGCCGTCCCGAAAGCACATCTTGAGCAGGAGGCGCTCCTCGGCTGGCAGGGCCCGGAGGCCAGGGACCAGCTCTTCCCGAACCCGTGCCGCGATGCGGGAGCGCTCGCAGTTCACGGCCCTCTTTTCGACGCAGCCATCGACCTCGATCTTCTGCAAGTCCTCCTCTCCGGCTCGGCGCACTGCCTTCTGATGGATGTGGATTCGGTGTTCCCGCAGAAGGTTTGCCAGGGCCACAGTCAGATAGGTGGAGAGGGAGCTGCGGCCGTATCTGTTTACCGTGGTAGAGGTTTTCGGGTGAGTGCTCTGTGAGGTCCGGGCCGCGGGTTCCGTAGAATGCTCGTCAGCAGGTTGATGGGGCTAAGTTGGCGCTGATGGCCGGTGCGAAGAACACTCATCAAGATC
>JANMTS010000160.1:0-25735 GCA_031390755.1 Holophagales bacterium | reverse complement strand
ATGTGCCGCCCGAGCGCATCGCGCGCGAGCGCCGGGAGAAGCCCACCAATGTCTTTCAGTTCGGCAACGAGACCGTCACCACCAAGGTCTACATGATGGTGCCGCCCGAAACGCCGGCCGTCGCCGTGGACGTGACGGATTACATGTGGGAGCCCGATGGTATGGAGACCTGGCCATGAGCCGCGAGCCCCTGTGGCGCGAAGAGGTCCCGATCTTCAGCGCCGACGAGCGCTACGTCAACCGCCGCCAGTTCGCCAAGTTCCTGGTCCTGACCAGCCTGGGAATGTTCGTGGGCAACCTGTGGGTCCTGGTCAAGGGGTGGCTGACCGGCAAGCCCTCCTATCCGCTGCGGCAGGTGGCGCTGGCGGGAGAGGTGCCGGTGGGCGGAGTCAAGCTCTTCCGCTATCCCGGCCCCGAAGACCCCTGCATCCTCATCCGCCGCGGCGAGGACGAGTACGCGGCCTACAGCCAGAAGTGCACCCACCTCTCCTGCGCGGTCTACTATGCGCAGGGGAAGGACCGCCTGGAGTGCCCGTGCCACGAGGGCTACTTCTCCGTGCGCGACGGCCGGGTCCTGCAAGGCCCGCCGCAGCGTCCCCTGCCGCGCGTGGTGCTGCAAAGGCGCGGCGGCATGCTCGTCGCGGCGGGCATGGACCAGCATCCGGAAGCTTGACCCAGGAGGTGTGAGATGGATTCGCAACCCCGTTTCCCGCCCGAGCGCCGCGGCCTGACCGCGATCAACGGCGCCCTCGCGCTAGTCGCCATCCTCCTGATCGTCCAGATGTGGCTCTTGACCGCGACGCTGGAGTCCTTCCTCGCCGGACACCGCGAAGGCACGTTGCCGGCGGCAATCCTCTCGGGCCTGCTGCTCCTCGCCTGCTTCGGCCTCTACCTCTTCGTCCGCGGGGTAGACCGGGAGACCCGGAGAAAGCCTTAAAGCGTGGCGCTCCCGCGCGAAGAGCGGCTCCCGCCCCGGTGGCTGCCCCTCCTCTACTTCGGCTTCGCCCATCTCTGCCTCGCCGCGGCCTTCGCGGCCGTGGCGCTCGACCCGCGCGGCGTGGCGGGCTTCTACTATCACCCGCGGATGGTCGCGGTCGTCCACCTCGTGACGCTCGGGTGGATCACCGGCTCGATCCTGGGCGCGGTCTACATGATCGGGCCGATGGCCCTGCGCATGCCGATGCCGGCGCGCGCGGCCGACCGCTGGGTTTTCGGGCTGTTCGTGGCCGGCGTGAGCGGGATGGTGATCCACTTCTGGATCGCGGAGCACTCCGGCATGGCCTGGGGCGCCGGGATGGTGACGCTGGCCGTGTCGCGGGTCGCGTGGCGTGTGCTCGGCGCACTGCCCGCGGCTCCCATCCAGCCGGCGGTCAAGCTCCACTTCGCGCTCGGGTTCACGAACCTCCTGCTCGCCGCCTCTGCCGGCCTGCTGCTCGCGCTGGACAAGATGTTCCACTTCCTGCCGGGGTACGTCCTCGCCAACGTCGCGGCCCACGCCCACCTCGCCGCGCTCGGCTGGGCGCTGATGATCGTGATGGGTGCCGGCTATCGGCTGCTGCCCATGCTGCTGCCCGCGGCCATGCCGGAGCGGCGCAGCCTCTGGGCGAGCGCGCTGCTCCTCGAGACGGGCGTCCTCGGCCTCGCCGCGGGGCTGGCGCTCCGCCGGCCGTGGGCCGGCATCTTCGCCGTCGTGGCCGTCGCCGGCATCGCCTCCTTCCTGCGCGAGGTCGTCTGGATGGTGCGCAACCCGCGGCCGGCGCCCAAAGACCTCCGCCGGCCGGACCTTGGCGTCCTCCATGTCGCGCAGGCGCTCGGGTACCTGCTGCTCGCCGCGGGGCTGGGGCTGGCCCTGGTTTTCTCCCCACCCGGCGTGTGGAAAGTCCACGCCGCGCTCGTCTATGGCGTCCTCGGCCTGGTGGGCTTCCTCGCGCAGATGGTGATCGGGGTCAACGCCCGCCTGCTGCCGCTCTTCTCCTGGCTGACTGCCTACGCGGGGGATGCCTTCCGCACCGTGCCGCCATCCCCGCACGCCATGCCGAACCGCGCGCTCCAAGCCTGGACCCTGGGGCTCTGGTCCGCGGGCGTGCCCCTCCTCGCTGCGGGGCTCGCCCTCGATCACATCACCTGGCTGGCCGCCGCCGGCTGGGCCCTGCTCGCGGCGGTGGTCCTGGACGGGATCGGCGCCGTCGGGATCGTCCTCAGCTCCCGTCCCACCCGCCGGGGTGAAGGCAGCCCCAACCCGCCGGCGTGACGCGCCATACCTCCGCGGGTCTCCCGCTCCGGCCGCCTCCGTGAGAAAACGGACTCGACAGACAAGCCTCTCAAGGAGGACGGCCATGAAAACCCTGAAAAACATTGTCATCGGCACATCTCTCACCGAGCACAGCGACGGCGTCGTGCGGACCGGCCTCGCCATTGCGAAGGCGACCGGCGCGACCCCATGGCTCATCCACGCCGGCTCCATCCTTCTTGACCCGTCCGGCGCGGGCGTGGATGCGATCTGGACCGAAAAGAACTGGAACAACCTGCGGGAGCTGCTGGAAGAGCAGGCACGGCGGACCTGGCTGGCCGATCTTCCAGGCTTCTCTCCCGACCAGGTCCGCCTCGTAATCGGCGCGCCGCACCGGGAGATCGTGGAGCTCGCCCGCAGCGTCCAGGCCGACCTGGTGGTCATCGGCGCCGCGGAGTCCTCACACATGCTGGGCTCGACAGCGGACCGGGTGATCCGCAAGGCGCCTTGCCCGGTGCTCGCCGTCCGCTCCGAGGCCGCGTTCCCGCCGATCCGGGTCGAGATCCCGGTCGATCTCTCGCCTGCCTCGGCGAACGCCCTCCGCCAGGGTCTGGACTTCCTTGCACAGCTCGGCCTCTCGGCCACCGAGCCGGAGGTGCTCTTCGTCCTCAATCCCTTCGAGGTCGGAGGCTCGATCAACTTCACCCCCGAGCAGATCCAGCACTTCGCGGGCGAGGAGCTGAGCCGGTTCGTGACCGCCAGCGCGCCCGGGAAACCGCGCCCGCAGTCGACTCTCGTGCGCACCGGCTACGCGCGGGAAGAGATCCTCGCCGTGCTCAAGGAGAGACGGGCGGACCTCGCCGTGCTCGGCACCCATGGGCGCAGCGGCTTCGAGCGGCTCATGCTCGGCAGCGTCGCCGCCGGAGTGCTGAGGAGCGCGGAGTGCAACCTGCTCATCGTGCCGCCCGCGGCAGAGCATCAAGAACACCCGGCAGGCGCGGACTGGAACTACGTCTCCGACGAGACTCTTGCCACGGTATGAGCATGACCGTCCCCATCCCGAAGCCGGGCCGCCTCCTCGCGGGGATCGCCCTCGCCGGCATCCTCGCGGGTGGCCTGGCCCGGCTCGCCGGGGCCGGTAGCCTCTCCGAGATCCTGTGGGCAGTCACGACCGCCATGGTCCTCGTCCCGCTGGCGCTCACCGTGGCCAGGGACCTGTGGCGCCGCGAGCTCGGGGTGGACCTCATCGCCCTCCTGGCGATGGCGGGATCGCTGGCTCTTGGCGAGTACCTGGCCGGCGCCGTGATCGCCCTGATGCTCTCCGGCGGCCAGGCGCCGGGGATGCCCTCCCTCTCCGACGTCGAGACCTTCGGCCGCGAGGCCGTCCCGGAGATCCTGCGCCTGGCCGCCTCCCTGGACCAGATGTCCCAGCACGTGCTTGCCGCGGCCGTGGTGCGGGCGGCGCGTGACCGCGGGCTCCCGCTCTCCTTCCCCGAAAAGGTGACGGAGCGGCCCGGCCAGGGAATCCAGGGGGAGGTCGAGGGCCGCCGGATAGCCATCGGCAAGCTCTCCTTTCTCCAGCAGGACGGGGTGCTCTCCGCCGGCATCCGCCGAGTGCGCCGGCGGACCGCGCTCGAGGGCTCCTCGAGCGTGTTCGTGGCAGTCGACGGCGAAGTCGCGGGCGCCCTGATCCTGCACGATCCGGTGCGCCCCGACAGCCCGCGCGCCTTGCGCGCCCTGCGCCGGGCCGGGATCGAGCGGGTGGTGCTGGTCACCGGCGACCATCCCGAGGTGGCGGAGATGGTGGGAGCCGGGATCGGAGCCGACCTGGTTCTGGCGGAACGCTCGCCGGAAGAGAAGGTCGAAGCCGTGCTCGCCGAGCGCGCCCGCGGCCTCGGCGGAGGCGGCCGACGTGGTGCTCACCGTCGACCGGCTGGACCGTCTGGCCGAGGCGCTCGCGATCGGCCGCCTGGTCGACGAGCTGCCGCCGGACGGCGACGAGCCGCTCCTGCCGGACGACCTGCGCGACCTGCGCCGGACCCTCTACGGCCTGCACGCGATCCTGAGGCTCCACTTCGCCCAGGAGGAGGAGCAATACCTGCCGCTGCTCGAAGAAGGCGCAGCCCGCCGTGCAGGGCGGTCCCAGCCGGCCGTGTGATCCTCAGGATTCAAAAGCAATGAAGACCGTGGCTGCATCCATGCTTCTGGCGATGCTCGCCCTCTCCGGAATCCGGAGCATTGCCCAGGAACCCCCGGTCCAGGTGGTCCTGCGCGCCCGCTTCCCGGCCTCGGGAGCTGCACCCCGGCTCGTGCTGGACGGGGAGACCTTCCAGTCTTCTCCGCTGCTCCCCTGCTTCTACGAGCGCCGGGGCTTCGCGCCGGCCTGGAGCGATGCCGGCGCTCTCCGTCCGGCCGCCGGGGAGCTGCTCTCGGCGCTGGCGGCGGCCGGCGATCATGGGCTCCGGGCCGAGGATTATCGGGCGGCGGCGCTTCGGAATCTGGCCGATGCAGGGGTGACGGCCGACCTCGACTTGCTGCTGAGCGACGCCTTTCTCACCTTCGCGGCGCATCTGCGCCACGGCAAGGTGAACCCCGAAGCGATCTACCGGGACTGTGCGTTTGGCCACGACAAGACCGATCTCGCCACCATCCTGGACGAGGCGCTGCGGCAGGGGCAGGTGCGCGCCGCGCTCGCCGGCCTGCCCCCGCCTCACCAGGGGTACGCGCTGCTGCGGGATGCGCTGGCCCGCTACCGCCGAATCTCGCTCCGCGGTGATTCCGAGCCGGTTCCACCCGGGGCGAACCTTCGCCTGGGGGACCAAGGAGAGCGTATCGCGGTGCTGAGGGCGCGCCTGGCCGCCGCCGCCGAAGCCGACGCCGCCGAGCCCACCGAGTCCATTACGCCCGCGGAGAGCCCGGACCTGTTCGACGCTCCCCTGGAGGAGGCCGTGCGCCGCTTCCAGCAGCGCCATGGCCTGGAGGAGGACGGTGTCGCCGGCCCGGCCACGCTCGGCGAGCTGAACCTGCCGGCGGATGACCACGTGCGGCAGATCGAGGTGAACCTGGAGCGCTGGCGGTGGCTGCCGCACGACCTCGGACAGCGCCACGTGCTGGTCAACATCGCGGCGTTCCGTCTGGACGCCATCGAGGACGGCCGGTCCGCGCTCGACATGCGGGTCATCGTCGGCAAGCCCTACACCCGCACGCCCATGTTCAGCAGCGCCATGAATTCCGTGGTCCTGAACCCATCCTGGAACGTGCCGAAGAGCATCGTCCCGGAGGTCCTGGCGAAGGCCCGGAGGGACCCGTCCTATCTACAGCGGGAGAACTTTGAGACACTCCCCGGCGGAGGGCTGCGCCAAAGGCCGGGGCCGCGGAATGCGCTGGGAACAATCAAGTTCGTCTTCCCCAACCGGTTCGGCGTCTACCTGCACGACACGTCCGCCCCGGCGCTCTTCGGCACCACCGTCCGCACCTTCAGCCACGGCTGCATCCGGATCGAGAAACCTTTCGATCTCGCGGTATGGGCGCTGCGCGACGATCCTCGATGGGACACGGACGCGATCCGCGCCGGGATCGAGGCGGGGCGGGAGCGCTCGGTGCCGCTCCCGCGCAAGATCCCCGTCCACGTCGCGTACTGGACGGCCTGGGTGGACGGCGACGGCGCGCTGCGGCTCGGCCCGGACGTCTACCGGCGGGATGCCGAGCTGGCACGACTGCTCGGGAGCGGCGCCGGATGACGCAGACGGCAAGCCAGGGCGTGTCCCAGTGGATGGAGGAGCACGGCGGCAAGATCTACGGCCTGGGCCTGCGCCTCTGCGGCAGCCCGGAAGAGGCGGAGGACCTCGTGCAGGAGACGTTTCTCCAGGCCTTCCGCAACTGGGACCAGTTCGAAGGGCGCTCCTCCCCCTCCTCCTGGCTCTACACCATCGCCAGCCGTCTGTGCCGGCGCCGCCATCGCCGGCGCTCCGGGGAGCCGGCGCGGATGGAGCCGCTCGAGCAGCTCCTGCCTTCCGGCGAGAGCGGCGTCCCCGACGTGCCCGATCCCGGCGAGGGACCGTTCGACGAGCAACTGCGGCGCGAGGCCCGGGAGGCGGTCGAGGCCGCCCTGCCGGAGATCTCCCTGCACTTCCGCCTGCCCCTGGTGCTCAAGGACATCGCCGAGCTCTCGATCTCCGAGATCGCCCAGGTCCTGGGGCTCCAGGAGGCAACCGTCAAGACGCGCATCCACCGCGGGCGGCTTGCCCTGCGCCGCGAGCTGGTGAAGCAGCTCCCGCGCCGGCCCGCCCCGCCCCCCGGCCACGACCGCCGGGCCTGCCTCGACCTCCTCCATGCCAAGCAGGAGGCCCTGGACCGCGGCGTCCCGCTTCCCCTGGCTCCCGGCGAGTTGTGCTCCCGCTGCCGCTCGCTGTTCTCGACCCTCGACCTCACGCAGGAGGCCTGCCACGCCATCGGCCGGGGCGAGCTGCCGCCTGCGGTCCGCGACCTCATCCGCCAACGGCTCGCCGAAGCATCCGCCTGATCCCCGGGAACCCTGCGCTCCTCCCGTGTCTCTCAAGGGGTGGAAGGAGGATGACGATGCTATTCGAGACGTTCGAAGAAAAGGGACTTTCCCACTACTCCTACGCCGTCGGCTGCCCCGGCGCCGGCGAGATGGCGGTGGTCGATCCGCGCCGGGACGTGGATGTCTACCTCGACTTTGCCGCGGCCCGCGGCCTGCGCATCTCTCACGTCCTGGAGACGCACATCCACGCCGACTATGCCTCCGGCGCCCGGGAACTGGCCGAGCGGACCGGCGCCGAGCTGTGGCTCTCGGCATACGACGACGGAGAGACCTTCGAGGTGGGCTTCCCGCACCGCGAGGCGAGGGACGGCGACGAGCTGGAGATCGGCTCCGTCAGGATCCGGGCGGTCCACACGCCGGGGCACACGCCGGAGCACCTGTCGTTCCTGGTCTACGACGGGTCGCGCTCGCGCGAGATCCCGCTCCTCATGCTGACCGGGGACTTCCTGTTCGTGGGTTCGCTCGGCAGGCCCGACCTGCTTGGCGAGGAGGCGAAGCGCGAGCTGGCGGGCCGTCTCTTCGACTCGGTCCGCGGCAAGCTGGCCGGCCTGCCGGACGGCCTCGAGATCCACCCCGCCCACGGCGCGGGCTCGCTCTGCGGCGCGGGCATGAGCGGCCGGTCCGTCTCGACTCTCGGTTACGAGCGGGCGACCAACCCCTATCTCGACCCTTCGCTGTCGCGGCAAGCATTCATCGACAGGATTCTCGCGAGCGTGCCGCCCTTTCCGGACTACTACCGCCGCATGAAGCGGCTCAACTCCAAGGGCGCGCCGGACCACTTCGGCCGGCCGGCGATGCCGGCCATGCCTCCGGCAGATTTCCGCGACGCCATGGCGGCCGGAAGCCAGGTGGTCGACCTGCGCGATCCGGGCGCGTTCAGCGCCGGTCACGTCCCGGGCTCGCTCGGGATCGGCGCCGGGCCGTCCTTCCTGGCCTGGGCCCCCTGGGTCGTCTCCTACGAGACGCCGGTCCTGCTGGTGGCGCCGGACCCGGAGACTGCGCGGCAGGCGGAGAGGGAGCTGGCCCGGGTGGGGATCGACGACGTGCGGGGCAGTCTTCTCGGCGGTATCGAAGCCTGGGCCGAGGCCGGGCTCCCCCTCGCGGCCCTGCCCCAGGTCACGCCCGAGGAGCTCGCGGAGAAGCTGCGCTCCGGAGATGGCCTGCGGGTGGTCGACGTCCGCGGCCCGGGCGAATGGCTCCAGGGGCACGTCCCCGGCGCCATCCACATGCCGCTCCCGGAGCTGGCCCTCCGGGCGGGCGAGCTCAACGGCGAGCCCCTCGCGCTGATCTGCGGCAGCGGCTACCGCTCGACCGTGGCGGCGGGCGTGCTGGAGCGGTCGGGGTTCCGCGGCATCCATAACGTGATCGGCGGCATGACGGCCTGGAGGGGAGCGGGTCTCCCCACGTCGTCCAACTGAGGAAAGAGGAGGAACGGTCATGGAGTTGCTGCGCAAGGTGCAGGGAGAGGTTTGCGACGTAGACGCGGCCATCCTCCGGGGCTGGCTCGACCGGGGTGACGCGGTGCTGGTGGACGTGCGGGAGCCGGGCGAGCACGCCGCGGAGCGGATCGAGGGCTAGGTCTTGGTGCCGCTCTCCGCGTTCGATGCCGGGGCCATACCAGCCCCGGGCGGACGCAGGCTGGTGCTCTACTGCCGTAGCGGCAACCGCTCGGGCCAGGCGGGCCGGCAGCTGCTCGCGGCCGGCTTCGCCGAGGTCCATCATCTGCGGGGCGGTCTCCTCGCCTGGCGGGAGGCCGGGTGCCCGGTCGAGGCGAGCGCGGGCGGAAGCCGGCTCCCCGACCTCATGCGCCAGGTGCAGATGGCGGCCGGCTCGCTGGTGCTCCTGGGGACCGTGCTGGGGGCGGCGGTCTCGCCCTGGTTCCTGATCCTGAGCGGCGGCGTGGGAGCGGGGCTGGCCTACGCGGGAGCCTCGGGGACCTGCGGCATGGCGATGCTGCTCGCCAGGATGCCCTGGAACCGCACCGGGACACCGCCCGCTGCTGCCTGCCCGCTGGAGAGGCCATGACGCTCCAGCTCGCGCTGGGGCTGGCGCTCTGCCTCGGGATCGGCCTTTCGCTCGGGCTGATCGGCGGCGGCGGGTCGATCGTCACCGTGCCGGTGCTCGTCTACGTCCTGCGGGTGGAGCCCCGGGAAGCGGTGGCCATGTCGCTCGCGGTCGTGGGGGCGGCGAGCCTGATCGGCGCCGCCCTTCATCACCGGCGGGGGGCGGTGAGGGTCCAGGCGGCGGCGCTGTTCGCGGGAGCCGGGGTGGTGTCCTCGTTCCTCGGTGCCCGGTTGACCTACCGGGTCTCGCCGGAGGCGCTGCTGCTGAGCTTCGCGCTCCTGATGCTGGCCGTCGGGCTCCGCATGGCGAGTACGGGGAGGCTGCCCGAGGGAGAGCGGCGGCCCGCCCGGCCGGTAAAGGTCGTCCTCGCCGGGCTCGCGGTCGGGCTCCTGACCGGATTCCTGGGCGTGGGCGGCGGCTTTCTCGTCGTCCCCGCCCTGGTCCTCTTCGCCGGGCTCGACATGCGCGAGGCGGTGGGGACGTCGCTGCTCGTGATCTCGATCAACGCGGCGGCAGGGCTCGCCGGGCACCTGGCGCACGGCGGCTTCCACCTCCGGCTCGCCCTGCTCGTGACGGCGCTCGCGGTGGCGGGCACCCTCTGGGGCACCCGCCTCTCCCACCGGGTCTCGCCGGCCGCGTTGCGCCGCGCCTTCTCGGTCTTCGTGGTGGCGGTGGCGGTCCTCCTGATGATCGCCAACCGGTCTGCGCTCGGAATCGGCCCCTGACCTGGCTTGTTCGGCAGCTGCAGCTCTTTCAGGCCGCAGCCGGGACGACCGTCACCACCTCGAAGCGGGGTGGGTGAACGATGTGGCGCTTGACCGTGCACTGGTCGACGGAGCGGATCAGGGCCTCGTGGTATTTCTCGGGGAATCCGTCTGGGAGCTCGATTTCGAGGCGCACCAGCGCCAGACGCTTCAGCTCGGGATCCTTCTCGGTCGTCAGTGTGAGGCCGAGGCCCTGGGTAGCGATTCCCCTCTGCTGGCAGAAGCGCAGGGCAAAGAGGCCGGCGCAGGTGCCGAGGGAAGCCAGGAACAGGTCGAACGGCTCGGGAGCCGTCCCGCCGCCGCCGTGCTCCACCCCCTGGTCGGTCGTCACGGTAAATTCCTTGAATGCTGCGTTGACGGCAAGACCACCGGGAAACGTGATTTTCATGCTCATGGGTGTGGACTCCTCTCCATGGCGGCAGGCTAGCCGAAAGAGCACGCGCAACGAACCGGCCGGAACGGTGGGAGCTTCACGCCGGCAGGCGGGATTCCGCGCCACCCCGGCGGTGAGTGCGGGGCCACCCCATGAGAGACCTCCGGCCCGTGCGTCCGGGTGGTCTCCGGCGCGATGCAGCGATCTACCGTGGAGACGAACGGAGGATCGCCATGAGAAAGAACACGACCCTGATCGCCGGCCTCGCGGGCGGCGCCACCGCGCTTGGTGCGGCCGCCTACATCCTTGCTCACCGCGAAGTGCCACGGAAAGGGATCAGCCAGCGCAAGGCGCGCAAGACCGGCGACGAGATTGGAGCCGACTGGACCCGTATCGATCTGGAGCAATTCCGCCGCGGCATGGAAGTGGAGCTGGAGCACGGCCGGCGCGACTCCGCGACCGACGTCACCGGCGATGACCTGCTCCTCACCGGCAAGATCGCTCTCGCCCATCTCAACGAATTCCCGGACTACTACACGCGGCTCGCGAAGATGGAGGAGGAGGCGAAGGCCTTCTGGAGCGGGGCCGCCACTCCCGCGCCGCAGAAGCTGCGGCCCTTCTGAGGCTCAGCAGGAGAGATGGCTCAGCCGTTCTTCCGGCTAGAGCACAGCCGTCGCCTCTGTTCTGGTTGCGTTGCAGCTCGCGTTGTATTGCAGTGCGCTTCAACGGGAGCGGCGAATGACACGGGATGAATACGAGGCGCGCCGGCTCGGCGAGGAGCTGCGCGCGGCTGTCGAGCTGGCGGAAGAGGGCTACCGCGCCCGGTTACAGGCCCTGGACCTCGCCTGGCCGCCCTCCAGGGTGGGTGCTCCCGCCCACCCCTGTGCGCGTCCCCGCCCACCTGCCTGGGTGTAGGGGGTTTGCCTCCCCGCAGTCAGACTGCCCATGGAGCCCAAGCAGGCCACATCCCGGGCTCCGGGAGGCCGCCATCCATGTTGAAGAAGATCGAAACCGTCCTGATCGGGACGTCCCTCACCGAAGCGAGCGACCAGGTGGTGCGGGCCGGGCTGAAGGTGGCGCGGGCCGCGAACGCGCGGGTCGTGCTGGTCCATGCCGGCTCGTCGCAGATGGTGTACGGCGGCGCGCCCTACGTCCCGGAGCTTCCCGAGGTGGTGGAAGCTCAGAAGGAGAACCTCCGGCGCAAGATGGAGGGCCAGGCCCACCTGCTCGGGATCCGCCCCGAGGAGCGGGCCGGCACGTTCCTCGAGCTCGGTCCGGCCCACCAGGTGCTCGTCGAGACGGCGAAGGCGACGGCCGCGGACCTGATCGTCGTGGGGGCCGCCGAGGAGCCCATCCTGGCCAAGCTGCTCGGGTCCACCGCCGACCGGGTGGTGCGCAAGGCAACCTGCCCGGTCCTCGTGGTCCGCCGCGAGCTCCCGATGCCGCCCGCTCGGGTCCTTGTGCCGGTCGACCTCTCCCTCCTCTCCGCGGAAGCGCTCCGCGAAGGCCTCGAGGTCCTGGGGTTCCTGGCCCGCGAGCGCGGACCGGAAGCCACCTTGCCGGAGGTGGAGGCCTTCTGCGTCATCACCCATCTCGACCAACACCTCTTCGCTCCCGAGGAGGCTCCGGAGCAGGCCGAGAGGAAGGTCCGGCAGGACCTCGGGCGTTTCCTCGCCCTGCACGCCGCCGGCAGCCCGTTCGAGGTGGTGCCCCGGACGGCCTCCGGATACGTCGAGGACGAGATCCTGCTGCGCATCCGGACGTGGGAGCCTGACCTCGTGGTCCTCGGCACGCACGGCCGCAGCGGCTTCGAGCGCTTCCTGCTGGGGAGCGTGGCCACGCGGATCGTCCACAACGGCGACGCCAACGTCCTGATCGTGCCTCCGGCCGTGGCAAGAGAGCAGGCCGAGGCCGTGCGCGAGGCCGTCGAGCAAGAGGTGCTCGTCGGCTGAGCCGGCATATTTTCATGGAGAATTCCGAGATGCGCGACCTGAAGACGACCCCGCTGAACTGCCCGGCGCCCTTGCTGCCGAGCTTCGACGTTCATGAAGAAAACGGCGAGCTGGTCCTCCACGCCGACCTGGAGGAGGCGGAGATCTCGCTCGACGGCAGCGACCTGATCGTGCGCACGGAGGGCGGGAAGAGCCGGCTGCCGCTACCCTTCGCGCCCCGGAGCCTGCGGGCGGTGAGCCGGCCCGGCCACAGGGACCTGGAGATCCATGTCCTGGCCAAGGAGGAAGCCATGAGCTGGGAAGAAGCCCGCAGCCGCGAGCTGGCCCACTGGTCCGCCGTCCGCGACGCGATCGGTACCGCCTCGCAGGTGGAGCTGCTCACCGAGATCAACGCCGCCGACGCCTTTTGTGAGAGAGCCCGGGAGGAGACCGCAGATCCCGCCGGCCTCTGCTCCCGGTGCCTTTTCTATCAGCAGTTCGGCGGCTGCCGCGCAACGGGCGGCCGCATGAGCGAGCGCGTCGCCGAACGCGACTGGGAAGGGCTGCGGGAGATGGTGGACGAGGTCATCGGCCGCCTCCGGGCGCTCGACGTGGCGGTGGCGTGAAGATCACGTGATCCGGAGGGTGAGGAAGCGGATCCCCTCGTCCCCCGGGTAGGCACCTCGCCCACCCGCCGGGACCGTCTCTCCCCACCCCGCCACGGGTCGCGGCCGCGGCGGGAGCCGGATAGGGTCGAGCCATGAACCTGATTCCGCCGGAAGACTGGCAGGTCCGCTACGCGGCCAAGATCGCCACCGCCGAGCAGGCCGTGCGGCTGATCCCCGCGAGAAAACGCATCCTCATCGGATCAGGGGCCGCGGAGCCGGGCGGGCTCGTCGACGCCATGGTCACCCACGGCACGCATCTCGAAGGCAACGAGGTCGTCCACCTGATGACCCTGGGCTCGGCCCCTTACGTCCAGCCGGGGCTCGAGCGGCGCTTCCGCCACACCGCCTTCTTCATCGGCGCGAACGTCCGCCAGGCCGTGCAGGAGGGGCGGGCCGACTTCATGCCGGTCTTCCTCTCGGAGATCCCGCAGCTCATCGCCTCGGGCCGCGTGCACGTCGGCGTCGCCCTGATCCAGGTGAGCCCTCCCGACCGGCTCGGCTTCGTCAGCCTGGGGGTGTCGGTCGACATCGTGCGCGCCGCCGTGGACACGGCCGACCTGATTCTCGCCGAGGTCAACCCGAACATGCCGCGCACGCTCGGCGACTCTTTTCTTCACGTCGACCGCATTGCGCAGCTTGTGCCCGTGGACGTGCCCCTGCCCGAGCTGGCCCCGCAGCCGCTCGACGACGTCTTCCGCGAGATCGGCCGCAACGTGGCCTCTCTCGTACCGGACGGCGCCACGCTCCAGCTCGGGATCGGCAAGATCCCCGACGCCACCCTCGACGCCCTGGCCGACCGCTGCGACCTGGGCATCCACACCGAGATGCTGTCCGACGGGGTGATGCGCCTCGCCGAGGCGGGCGTGGTCACCGGCCGGCGCAAGACCTTCCTCCCCGGCAAGATCGTCACCTCCTTCGTCATGGGGACGCACCTGCTCTACCAATGGGTGCACGACAACCCGCAGATCGAGATGCGGCCGAGCGGGTTTACCAACGACCCGGTCCAGATCGCGAGGAACGATCAGATGACGGCCATCAACTCGGCCCTCGCCGTGGACCTCACCGGCCAGGTGGCCGCGGACACGGTGCGGGGCAGGTTCTTCTCCGGCATCGGCGGCCAGGTCGACTTCATCCGCGGCGCGGCGCGCAGCCGCGGCGGCCGGCCGATCATCGCGCTGCCCGCCACGGCCAAGGGCGGCACCGTCAGCCGCATCCAGGCCGCTTTCGAGGAGGGCACCGGCGTGGTGACCAGCCGGGGGGACATCCATTACGTCGTCACGGAGTACGGCATCGCCGACCTCTGGGGCAAGAACATCCGCCAGCGCACCGAGGCGCTGACCGGCATCGCCCATCCCGACTTCCGGGCCGGGCTGCTCGCCGCGGCCCGGAAGCGGTGCTACGTCTTTCCAGGGTGACAAGCAAAGGGGAAGCTCATGGACCTCGACACCGAGAGCAGCCGTCCGTATCTATCGCCCGCGGCGCCCGCGGCGCCCGCGCCGCCCGCGGCGACCGCGGGGCTCGCCATCCGCCCCAACGATCCCGCCCCCGCGCGCCCGGTCACCGACGCCGACACGCCCTGGAGCGACCGCTACGCGCTGCGGGCGCGCGGGATGACCAGCTCGGTCCTCCGCGAGTTGCTGAAGCTCGTCGAGGACCCCGAGATCATCTCCTTCGCCGGCGGCCTACCCGCGCCCGAGGTCTTCCCCGGCGCCGAGGTCGAGGCCGCGGCCCGCCGGGTCATCGCGGACCAGGCTGCCACGGCTCTCCAGTACGGCGCGACCGAGGGCTACCTTCCCCTGCGCGAGCTGCTGGTGCGCCACATGGCGCGCTACGGCATCGAGGTCATCCCGGCCAACGTGCTCGTCACCTCCGGCGCGCAGCAGGGCCTGGACCTCGTGGGCAAACTCTTCGTCAACTCCGGGGACCGCCTGCTGACCGAGGAGCCCACCTACGTCGGAGCCCTCCAGGCCTTCAACTCCTACCAGGCCCGCTACCTGACCGTCCCCATCGACGAAGAGGGGATGTGTACGGACCGGCTGGAAGAGGCGTTGCGGGCCGGGCCCAAGTTCCTCTACGTCCTGCCCAACTTCCAGAACCCCGGCGGCGTGACGCTGTCTCTCGAACGCCGCTGGCGCCTGGTCGAGCTGGCCAGCCGCTACGGCGTGCCCATCGTCGAGGACGATCCCTACGGCCAGCTGCGCTACGAGGGACGGCACCTGCCGCCGCTCGTCCAGATCGACGCCGAGCATCACGGCTCCGCCCGCCGGGGCCGGCCCTACCGGGGAGGCGTGATCTACGTGGGAAGCCTGTCGAAGACCCTCGCCCCGGGCCTGCGCGTCGGCTGGATCGTCGCCCCGGAGGAGGTCGTGGCGCGGCTCGTCCAGATGAAGCAGGGGAGCGACCTCCACACCAGCACCTTCAACCAGATGATCGCCCACGAAGTGGCGCGCGGCGGCTTCCTCGACCGCCACGTGCGCCGGATCCGCCGGGTCTACGGCGAGCGCCGCAACGCCATGCTGTCGGCGCTCGATCGCCACTTCCCGCCCGGGGCGCGCTGGACCCGTCCCGAGGGCGGGCTCTTCCTCTGGGCGACCCTCCCCGAGGGCTTCGACACCTCGGAGCTCCTTGCGGAGGCCCTGAAGGAGAAGGTCGCCTTCGTCCCCGGTTCGGCCTTCTACCCCAACGGCGGCGGGCGGAACGCGATGCGGCTCAACTTCTCCTACTCGCGGCCGGAGGTCATCGAGGAGGGAATCCGCCGGCTCGGCCGCGTGATCGCAACAGGAGCTCCCTCATGAGACCGTGCCCGATCGCGCCAGCGCCCCTCCGCGGCTTGCGGAAACGTCCTTGCCTACCACCCTGCCGGCGCTCTCCACGTCTGGAGGATCTGCACGTAGTTGGCGCGCTCGTAGGCGGCCGGGTCGGGGCAGCGCGCGAGGCTCAGGCTGCCGGTCATCGAGCCGACCGATTCGTAGCCGTGCTCCGCCATCCACCTCGCCAGCTCGTCGCGGACGAGGCGCAGGTACTCCGGTCCGTGCTTCAGGAGGGCCGAGACCATCTGCACCGCGTGCGCTCCGGCCATGAGCGCCTTGACGGCGTCGAGCGCGCCATGGATGCCGCCGCTCGCCACCAGCGTGGCCTCGACGCGGCCGGACAGGATCGCCAGCCAGCGCAGCCGTAGCGGCAGCTCGGAGGCGTCGGACAGGCGCAGCGTCCGCTGCACCTCGAGCGCCTCGACGTCCAGGTCGGGCTGGTAGAAGCGGTTGAAGAGGACGAGGCCGTCCGCGCCCTCGCGGGCGAGGCGCTGGGCGAAGCAGGCCAGCGAGGTGTAGTAGGGCGAGAGCTTGACCGCGACCGGGATCGAAACCGCTTCCTTGACCGTGCGGACCATCACGGCGGTGCGGCGCTCGATGGCCTCGGCGGTCTCGTGGAGGTCCGTGGCCAGGAAGTAGACGTTGAGCTCCAGGGCGTCGGCTCCCGCGTCCTCCATGAGCCTGGCGTACTGGAGCCAGCCGCCGGCGCTCGTGCCGTTGAGCGAGGCTACGACCGGCACGTCGACCGCGGTCTTGACCTTGTCGATCAGCTCCAGGTAGGCGTCCGGCCCGGCCGGCAAGCCGTCCGGTGAAGGGAAATAGGAGGTCGCCTCCGCGAACGATTCGGCGTGCTCCTCGAAAGCGTGAACGCTCGCGAGCTGCTCGCGGAGGATCTGCTCCTCGAACAGGGAGTGCAGGACGATCGCCGCGGCGCCGGCATCCTCCAGGCGGCGCACGGTGCCCAGGTCGTCGGCCATGGGCGAGGCGCCGACGATGAGCGGGTTCTTCAGCCGCAGGCCGAGCCACCGGGTGGAAAGGTCCATCTCTCTTCTCCTTCCTCAGAACGCTCAGGACACGGCCGGCACGTGCAGGCCGGCGAGCTGCTGATAGACCGCGAAACGCCGCTCCGCCTCGTTGTCGGCCTGGGCGGAGAGCCGCTTGAAGCGCTCGGGGTCGAGCTTTTCGACCCGCCGGAAGCGCCCTTCGTTCCGCATGTATTCGCTCGCCCGGATCTTGGGCGGAGCCGAGTCGATCTGGAGCGGCGGCTCGCCCTGGGCGATCCGCCGCGGATCGAACCGGTAGAGCGGCCAGACGCCGGACTGCACCGCAAGCTCCTGCTGGCGCACGCCCTGCGACAGGTCGTAGCCGTGCGCGATGCAGTGGCTGTAGGCGATGACGAGCGACGGGCCGGGATAGGCCTCGGCTTCGAGCAGCGCCTGCACGGTCTGGTTGATCTTGCCGCCGAAGGCGATGCGCGCCACGTAGACGTGGCCGTAGCTCATGGCCACGAGCCCCAGGTCCTTCTTGCCGGTCTCCTTGCCGGCCACGGCGAACTTGGCCGAGGCGCCCATCGGCGTGGCCTTGCTCTGCTGGCCGCCGGTGTTCGAGTAGACCTCGGTGTCGAGCACCAGGACGTTGACGTTGCGCCCCAGGGCGAGCACATGGTCGAGCCCGCCGAAGCCGATGTCGTAGGCCCAGCCGTCGCCGCCCACGAGCCACACGCTCTTCTTGACGAGGTAGTCCGCCAGCGTCTCCAACCGCCGCGCCTCGGGCCGGGCGATCCCCGCGAGGCGCTCCCGGAGCTCGCGCACCCGGCCGCGCTGGGCCTCGATTCCCGCATGTCCGTCCTGCTCGCCCGTGAGCAGGCCCGCGGCGAGCTCGTCTCCCAGATCGCCGGAGAGCTTGCGGACCAGCTCCCGCGCGTGTGCCTCGTGCTGGTCGGCGGCGAGCCTCAGGCCCAACCCGAACTCCGCGTTGTCCTCGAACAGCGAGTTGGCCCAGGCGGGGCCGCGGCCGTCCTTGTTCGTGGTGTACGGAGTGGTCGGCAGGTTGCCGCCGTAGATCGAGGAGCAGCCGGTGGCGTTAGCGATCAGCAGCCGGTCGCCGTAGAGCTGGGTCAGGAGCTTGAGGTACGGCGTCTCGCCGCAACCGGCGCAGGCGCCCGAAAACTCGATCAGAGGCTGGAGGAGCTGCGAGCCCTTGGCGTCCATCCTCTTGATGCGCGCGGGATCAACCTCGGGCAGGCCGAGGAAGAAGTCGAAGTTGGCCCGCTCGCGGTCCCGCACCGGCCGCTGCGGCTCCATGTCGATCGCCTTGTGGCGCGGATTGGTGCGGTCCTTGGCCGGGCAGATGACCACGCACAGGTCGCAGCCGGTGCAGTCCTCGGGAGCCACCTGCACGGTGTACTTCATGCCGGCGAAGTCGGGACCCCGCGAGTCGGTGGAAAGGAAGCCCTCCGGAGCGCCGGCCAGCGCGGCCGGATCGTAGACCTTGGTGCGGATCGCCGCGTGCGGGCAGACGAACGCGCACTGGTTGCACTGGATGCAGATCGACGGGTCCCAGATGGGGATACGCTGCGCGATGTTGCGCTTTTCCCAGCGCGCCGTGCCCACGGGCCAGGTGCCGTCCACCGGGAAGGCGCTGACCGGCAGCAGGTCTCCCTGGCCGGCGAGCATCACGGCGGTCACCCGCTGCACGAATTCGGGTGCGGCCGCGGCCACGAGCGGCGGCCGGCGGCGCGTGGCCGTGACGGCGGCCGGCAGCTCCAACTTGTGAAGGTGCGCGAGGGCCGCGTCCACGGCGCGGAAGTTGCGCGCCACGACCTCCTCGCTCTGGCCCGCGTAGGTCTTCCGGATGGCGTTCTTGATGCCTGTGATCGCCTCCTCGGCCGGCAGCACGCCCGCGATGGCGAAGAAGCAGGTCTGCATGACGGTGTTGATGCGCCGGCCCATGCCCGCCTCTTCGGCCACCTTGTAGGCGTCGATCGCGAAGACCTCGAGGCCCTTGGCAAGGATGCCCTCCTGCACCTCGCGCGGCAGCCGCTCCCAGACCTCCCCGGGCGCGCACGGCGCGTTGAGCAGCAGGGTGCCGCCCGGCGCGGCCGGGCCCACCACGTCGTAGCGGTCGAGGAAGTCGAACTGATGGCAGGCCACGAAGCTCGCCTGTTTGATCAGATAGGCCGAGCGGATCGGCTGCGGTCCGAAGCGCAGGTGGGAGATGGTGACCGCGCCCGCCTTTTTCGAGTCGTAGACGAAGTAGCCCTGGGCGTAGTGGTCCGTGCCCTCGCCGATGATCTTGATCGAATTCTTGTTGGCCCCCACCGTGCCGTCCGCGCCGAGGCCGAAGAACACGGCCCGCACGACGCTGTCCGGCTCGATGTCGAAGGCGCGGTCGAACGCCAGCGAGGCGTGCGTGACGTCGTCCACGATCCCTACCGTAAAGTGATTGCGCGGCGTGGCGGCGGCCAGGTTGTCGAACACCGCCTTGACCATGGCGGGATCGAATTCCTTGGACGCGAGGCCGTAGCGTCCGCCGACGACGCGCAGCGGCCGGTGCGCCTCGGCCAGCGCGGCGATCACCTCGAGGTGCAGCGGATCGGCCACCGCGCCCGGCTCCTTGGTGCGGTCGAGCACCGCCAGGGTGCGCACGGTGGGCGGCAGGACGGCGACGAAATCGGGGATCGAGAACGGGCGGAAGAGCCGCACCTTGAGGACGCCGACACGCTCGCCCCGGCCGATCAGCCAGTCGACGGTTTCGTGCACCGTCTCGGTGCCGGAGCCCATGAGCACGATCACGCGCTCGGCCTCGGGGTGTCCGTAATAGTCGAACAGATGGTAGCGGCGGCCGGTGCGCGCCGCGAGCTCGTCCATGGCCTCCTGGACGATGCCGGGGCAGGCCGCGTACCAGGGGTTGGCGGCCTCGCGGGCCTGGAAGAAGGCGTCGGGGTTCTGCGCCGTGCCGCGCACCACCGGATGGTCGGGCGTCAGGCCCCGCCCGCGGTGGGCGCGGACGGCCTCCTCGTCGAACAGGGCGCGCAGGTCCTCGTCCGTGAGCTCCTCGATCTTGGCCACCTCGTGCGAGGTGCGGAAGCCGTCGAAGAAATGGAGGAACGGGATGCGCGAGCGCAGCGTGGCGGCGTGGGAGACGGCCGCGAAGTCGTGGGCCTCCTGCACCGAGGCGGCGGCGAGCATCGCGAAGCCGGTCTGGCGGCAGGCCATGACGTCCGAGTGGTCGCCGAAGATCGACAGTGCATGCGTCGCGAGCGCCCGCGCCGCCACGTGCATGACGAACGGGGTCAGCTCGCCCGCGATCTTGTACATGTTGGGGATCATCAGCAGGAGGCCCTGCGAAGCCGTGAACGTGGTCGCGAGCGCGCCGGCCTGGAGAGCGCCGTGCACCGCGCCGGCGGCGCCCCCTTCGGACTGCATCTCGACCACCTGCGGCACCATGCCCCACAGGTTGGGCTTCGCCTTGACCGCCCATTCGTCGGCCAGCTCGCCCATGGCCGAGGACGGGGTGATCGGATAGATGGCGATGACCTCGCTCGCCCGGTAGGCGACCGACGCTGCTGCCTCGTTGCCGTCGACGGTGATGCGGTGTGCTGCGCTCATCGAGACCTCCCGGTGTTCTCAGGTTCCCAGGAGAGCGTAGCGGGGAGAGCTCGGGCGACCCACACTCGTTCAGGCGGTGGCGAAGCGCGAACGGGTGGGAGACGGCCCCGCCCGTCCGCGAGTGGCGAAACTAGCGCCCTTTTTCCTGCAGCGACTCGATGTAGGCCACCAGATCGCGGATCCTGTACCGCACCATGGCCTCCTGGTCTGTGTCCCTGCCCCGATCCTGGAAGCTCAGCCCCCAGACCGGCATGTCGCTGGGCCCGTGGGCGGGCACGGAGTTGCGGCCGTCGATGTGGGCGTACGTCTGCTCGGCGGGGAACCTCCCGCCGTTGGAAATCGAGAGCTGCGTCAGGTCGGTGGGCGCCGTCTTCAGCGACGACGCCACCGGACCGTCCCCCTTGGCGGTCTTGCCGTGGCAGCTCGAACAGTACAGGGTGAATGCCGCCCGGCCGCGCGCCGCGTTGCCGGGCTCCTCCTGCGCTGCCGCGAGCAGGGACCAAAAGGCGGCGAATGACACGATGGCCAGGGTGAGGATCCGGAGTGTCTTGCTCATGGGTCAGCTCCTCTCGAAGCGGGTCTATGGCTCCTTTCTAGAGCCTTGGAGGCGCCCGCGCCACACCTGTTGGCGCGGGAGGAGCCCGCCCCACGGAGGTGGACGGGCATGGCCGTCCTCAGAGATCCGCGCGCGGCCGGGGCGAGGGGTAGGTGGCAATCGTGAAGAGATAGACAAAAACGCCCGCGGCCACCAGCACGCCTCCCAGGAGGAGGAAGACGAGGAAGGCCGTCGGGTGCGGCCAGAACAGGGTGGCCGCCTCGATCAGCAGGCCGAGACCGAGCAGGAGGCCGCCGAGCCTAAGTCGGCGCGCGAGACGGGGATCGGCTTCCATCACGGCCTGGCCTCCTTCCACGAGGGCTTTCCCTCCAGCTCGTGAACGTTGTGCACCGCGTCGTGGCACTCCAGGCACGAGGTGGCGTTGGAGCCGAGGTCCGCGCGCATCTCCTTGTGCAGGTCGCTCTCCTCGAACGTCCGCGCTCCGGCGTGGCAGTGCAGGCACTCGCGGTTGTTGTAGGGCTCATAGAGCTCGATCTTCTCGGGGATCTCTCCCAGGTAATTCACGTAGACGTGCCGGAGCCCGCGCAGCTTCGCATTGACGTCGCCGAACATCGTGTAGTCGGTGTGGCAGGTGAAGCAGGCCTTGTCGCGGGGGATGCGGTTGTTCTGGTAGTGCTGGGCCGGCAGCCAGGCCGCGTCATCCACCTGGAGGCTCCGGCCATAGGGCTCCATCACGTGGCAGGAGAGACAGAACTCGGTCGTCTTCGACTGCTCCATGTGGGCGTACAGCCCCATGGTCGTGGCCAGGAGCGGCAGCACCAGGAAGGCCAGGAAGGCCAGGATCCGGCCGCCGCGGGCCGCGGAGAGCGAGGGGCGGAGCGCCACCAGGGAAATCAGCGCGATCGCCACCAGTACGACCGCGGCCAGGGCCTCCTCGAAATAGGACACGGCTACTTCTTCTCCTGCTTCTGCAGCCAGGCGATGAGGGCGCCGATCTCCTCGTCGCTGCCGGTGAACTCCTTGGAGTGCTTCTTGCCGTTGATGTCGGCCTTCTTCCGCAGGTAGCTGTTCAAGAGCGTAGCGTCCCGCTTGGCCGCGGTTCCGGTCAGGTCGGGCCCCTTCATCTTCTCGGACTTCACGGTCGCCTGGATGGCGGCCGACGAGATCGAATGGCAAATATTACACTTCTGGGCCAGAAAGATCTGCTTGCCATCCAGGATCTTGGGCTCCTGCGCCTTCGCGGTGGCGGCAGGACGAAAGCCGGGAAGGGCTGGCAGCAGCATTAGAAGAAGAAGGAACGACGTGAGCGTGAAGATCGGTTTCATGACGGCTCCTTTGCGTGGTGGTTATCCTGCCCGTCGACCCTCTCCAGGGCCGGCTCGCACCCCTACTTCCAACCACCGCGGCGCCGCCCGGTTGGGCCGTGTCGCCCACGGTAATAGCGTGATGGTATGCAACTAGCATGCAAAGACATCCACGAAGGGTCTTCCCGGAAGACCCCGGGACCGGGGAGGAGGGGTAAATGAGATTCAGTCCGCTGTTCCCGCTCGGCGCCGCAGCGCTGCTCACTCTGGCAGGCATCGGGGGAGCCGCACCACAGCCGCCTCGAGCACCATCCCAACCGCCCGCCGCGGCACCCACGGCGACCGCGCAGGGCTATGCCGGCAGCGACCTTTGCATGGCCTGCCACTCCGATGCCGCCGACCACCTGGCCGGCACTCCGCACGGCTCGAACGCCTTCGCGCGTCTGACGGCCTATGGCTGCGAAAGCTGCCACGGACCGGCCGCCGCGCACGCGGAGAACCCGGATGACCCGGCGCTGCAGCCGTCCATGGACAAAAAGACGCCGCAGGAGCTGTCGAAGAGCTGCCAGAGCTGCCACAGCGGACGTCAACAGATGTTCTGGCACGGCAGCGTGCATGCCAGGCGCAATCTGTCCTGCGCTTCCTGCCACAGCGTCCACTCCTTCAAGGCGGAGCACGCGCAGCTCAAGCAGGCCAACGAGATCGACAACTGCCTGAGCTGCCACAAGGACGTGCGGGCGGAGATGTGGAAGAACTCGCACCATCCGCTCCGCGAGGGGAAGATGACCTGCGCCGACTGCCACAACCCGCACGGCAGCACCACGCCCAAGATGATCCGGGCGGCGTCGGTCAACGACCAGTGCTACTCCTGCCATGCCGACAAACGCGGCCCGTTCTTGTGGGAGCACGCGCCGGTGCGGGAGAACTGCATGACCTGCCACATGCCGCACGGCTCGAACCACATCAAGCTGCAGAAGACCTCGGTGCCGTACCTCTGCCAGCAGTGCCACTCGAACACCCGGCACCCCGGCACCCTCTACGACGGCTTCCGCGTTCCCACGATCGAGGATCCGAACCGCGGCAGCAACCGGCTGTTCAACCGTGCCTGCACCGACTGCCATGCCGCCGTGCATGGCAGCAACCATCCGTCCAGCCCGTACCTGGCGCACTGAGAAACGAGAGGGAGAACGCCATGAGCAAGCTTCGCAACAAATGGTTCGCCCTCGCCGGCGCGTTCCTGCTGGCGGCTCTGCCCCTCGCGGCCCAGGAGGTCCAGGAGACTCCGGTGGCCCAGGAGGCCGACGAAGCCCAGCCAGAGATCCAGCCAGAGATCCAGGAGACCGCCGAGGACGAGGCGACGGAAGAGCAGGTCTTCACCTTCACCGTCGATCCTGTGTCCTTCGGTGTCCTGGAGAGCGACGTCGACACCGATTCCTCGAAGTGGCAGGAGTACCGGGACCTGAGCTCCGGCTTCGTGATTCCGCTGCTCAACGTCGAGGGCCGCGGCGGCAATGACCGCTGGCTCGACTTCCGCGCCGCCAACGTCCGCCGCGACGACGCCCGCTACACCTTCGGCTATGGGGTGACGGACCGCTACAGCCTGACGGTCGACTACAACAAGATCCCGCACCGCTTCGGCAACGACGGCCGCTTCCTGTGGACCCGGACGGCGCCGGGACGATACGAGATCGCCGACCCCATCCAGGCCGCCCTCCAGGGCGCTCTGGAACAGCAGTTCTTGGCCAACCGGAGCGGGATCAACTTCCCCTTTCTCAACAACCTGCTCGCTCCCTACCTGGCGACCGCCCAGGATGTCGACCTGGCGCTGCAGCGCAACCGCACCCAGGCCAACCTGGTCTTCGGCGGAATGAAGGGCTTTTCCTGGGGCCTTGAGTACAAGCACGAGAACCGCAACGGCGAGCGGCCCTATGGCGCGTCCTTCGGCTTCAGCAACGTGACTGAATTGCCGGAGCCAATCGACTACGACATCGACGACGCCGAGCTGGCGGGCGAGTGGAACACCGAGCGCGCGGGCGTCCGCTTCGGCTACCGCCATTCCACCTTCAAGAACGACGTCAGCACGATGGTCTGGGACAATCCTTTCCGGTTGCTGAGCAGCACCGATCCCAACGCCTATTCCTCGCCGGGCTCGGGCTCGATCAACGGCTCGGCCGTCGGCTTCGCCGACCTGTGGGCGGACAACGAGGCCAGCCTGCTGTTCGTCAACGGCCGGGCGGAGCTCGGCGGCGACTGGTACGTCCAGGGCAACGCGTCCTACAACGTCATGACCCAGGACGATCCGCTGCTGCCCTACACGCTCAACTCGTCGATCCAGGGGATTGGATTCGAGGGCGAGACCTTCGATGCCACCGATCCGGCGAACCTTCCGGCCCGCAACTCCGACAACCGGGTGAACGTGACGCACCTGGCCGCCAGGGCCGGCACGAGCTTCGGCGACAACCTCGACCTGACCTTCCACTACCGGCTCTACGACTACGACAACCGGTCTCGGCGCATCTCGTTCCCGGGCTACGTCCGCTTCCACAGCGTGTGGGAGGAGATCGGGCGCATCACCGTGCCCTACGCCTATCAGCGCCAGGATCTGGGCGCCGAGCTCGGCTGGGACCTGGCTCGCTCGACCCGTTTGGGCCTCTCCTACAACCTGCAGGGCTGGGACCGTGAGTTCCGCGAGATCGAGAGCTCGAACGAGGACATCTTCCGCCTGACCTTCGACACGCAGCCCTGGGCGGGGTTCGGCTTGCGGGCGAGCTACGAATTCGGCGACCGGTCGATCGGCGACTACCACGTCGAGGCGCAGCACGACAGCTTCCTCCACCCCGAGCTGGTCAACAACATCCCGACGCTGCGCAAGTTCGACCAAGCGGCCCGCGAGTACGGGCAGTACAACGTGCAGGCCAACCTCTTCCCGGCCGAGGCCTGGAACCTCTTCTTCGGAGTCACCGGGCGCAGCGAGGACTACGACGAGAGCGGGCACGGCCTGATCGAGGACGAGATCCTGCAGTACAACGCCGAGATCGGATATGCGCCCGGGGAGAGGCTCACCGTCTACCTCTTCGGCCACCGCGCCGACCGCGACAGCCTCCAGCGCGCGCGCCAATCCGGCGCCACGCCCTCGACCCGGCCGCTCGACGACTGGACCGCGGACTTCAACGAGATCACGGATACCTGGGGCCTGGGCCTCACCTCGAAGGTCGCGGCCTGGACCACGGACCTCTCGGTCCACTACACGAGGTCGGACGGCGAAGTGGACTTCACGGCCTTTCCGGGCGGCCTGCCGGTCACGCCGCCCCGGCCGGTTCTCGACATCGCCAACTACGAGGACATCGTGCTGCTCGCCATTCTGGCCCGCGTCGATTACCAGATCACGCCGAACGCCCAGGCAGGCTTCGGGTACCGCTGGGAGGACTACGCGATCGACAGCTTCATCCTCCAGGGGCTGCAGAACTACCTGCCGGGAGCCATCCTCCTGAACTCCGACCTCGGAGACTACCAGGGAAGCGCCTTCCTGCTGGAGCTGAAGCTGGCGCTTTGATTCGGGACGGGCCTAGCTCACCGGCACGATGGCACCGGCCGAGTCCAGAGGCGGCTTTTGAAAACAAGGCTGCCTCAGAGCTCCATGAGCTCCAGACACTCTTCGGCGGTAACAACCGCGATCTTCGACGCTTTGAAGTCGCGCCGGTTGCGGGTGACGATCGCTTTGAGCCCCATCTCCTCGGCGGCGAAATACTGGATGGCATCTTCGAAATCGGTGAAGGTGGAGGCGAGAGCGCGGTCGATGGTCTTCTCGTCCACGGTCAGGACGCGGGTGATCAGCCGCAGCTTCCGGAGGGTTGCGATGGC
>JANMTS010000089.1:0-3823 GCA_031390755.1 Holophagales bacterium | reverse complement strand
GTCGGGGGGATTCAGGGCCTGGAAGAGCCTGAAGGAGACTCAGTCGGCTTCAGCCGGCTGTTTTAAGTAGCCCTGGCATTTATGCCTGGGCGGGGCCTCGGCCCGCCTGTTCCTCGTCCTCATCCGCTGGCTCGCTGCTGACTCATTGCTCAAGGCCCAGGGCCACGGCTCCAGGCCTTGCTACGTTCCTATCCATAACTCTCGCGATGAATCCGCTCGTCCGGTACGCCGATGTTCTCCAAGGCGTCGAGGACCGATTCGAGGAAGCGCGGCTGGGGCTGCTCGCCCTTCTCCTTGGCGGCCAGGCGGTCGAACCTCGTGATGCCGGGGCCGCAGGTGAAGACCTCGACAGCCGTGGGATCGGGGATGAATTCGCGGATCAGAGCCTCGGTGACCCGGCCGTGGCGGAAATCCACCGTGGCGGAGGCGAGGTTCTCCTCCCGCGACAGGGCGTGGACCACCCGGAGCTTGTCCGGATACTGCTGGGAGAGCTCCTCGAGCTGGCGGCGGTAGATGATGTCTTCCCACGTCTTGTTGCCGTAGATCATCGTGTGCCGGATCTTCATCCCCAGAGCCAGGCAGTGCTTGAGGATGCTGAGGTTGGGCACGCTCCCCGAGCCGGCGCAGATATGGACGATATGGTCCGTGCGCGACTCGATGTCCGCCGGCAGCACATAGGGGCCGCCGAAGCCCGTCACCACCATGCGCGTGCCGGGCTGGGTGCGCCACACCAGGAACGGGGAGAGCAACGGCGGGTACTTGGTGAGCCCCGAGACGTACCGCTCTTCCTTCACGGTGACCGCGAGCTGGCGCTCGTGCGGTGCCGAGACGAGGGAGTAGGCCAGGGCCGGCTCCTTCTTGCCCTTCAGGTCCTCGAAGTAGTTGCAGAACCGGTCGAGCGCCGGGAACTGCTGCGGCTTGATGGTGAGGAAGTGCCCGGGCAGGTACTCCAGCCGGTCGTTGCCCGTAAAGAGCACCAGCGTTGCCGTGTCCGGCGTCTCCCGGATCACCTCCGCCACCATCACCTCCAGCTCCTTGATCCGCGGCCGGGGCGCCGTCTCGGGATCGATCCGCTTCGGATGGAGGTTCGGTGCCTCCGTGGGCGCGATGGGATGCGAGGTCTCGGGTTGGGTCATGGCTCCCCCTCACGGGGATTCTACCGCGTTCCGTCCGAGACACGCAGCAGATCCGGGCTCCAATGCTTAGGCTCCAGATTCAGATCCTATCGAGCGGAAAGCCACCCCGAACGCGCGACATTACTCATTGCATTTTGGGCAGAGCCAAGCTTGCTAGCCCGACAGAGTGAACATGAAGCCGCTTCCAATTGAGGCCACCCGTTGCAGATGGGGTCACAAGATAGGAAAGTGCCCTCAAGTCTGACCCTGCTCTATTCGAAAGCCATGCAAGAACGCCCTGTGCTTTTCGAACTAGACCATCCAAAGGCGGCGTCACAAGTTTTCCAGATGTCGGGATACCACCTTTTTGGTTTGACCGCACCATTTCTGTAAAGGACCCGGCAACAAGATCCGGAATAGAAAGAAGATCCTCGAGCCAAAGATCACCGCTGTCTGAAGCTGCGGTGCCGATGCGAAGATGTCCGAGTTGGTGGCCAAGGAAATGACTCGAGTAGTTGGCAAAAAGGTTGACCGCATCACGAAGCCTGTCCTCGTTTGGGAAGATCTCGTCTTCGTCTGAAAACCACCAGACATTCTGACCCGGGGCAGAAAGGCCAGACAGCAGAAAACTGGCGAAGACGAAAACTCTCTCTAAGCGTTCGTGAATGGCCGACTTCCAGCGAGCGACTATAGCTGCCAGTTGGCCCTCCGCCGCACCCATTCTCAGGAAAAGCGACCCGATGTCTTTTGACACAACGAATGAAGCGATAACACCATTCAGACTCTCAGCTGCCGTCAGAAACTGAGATAATGCGTTGCGACGCCTCGCATCCCCTAGATTGGTGTAGGACATCCGACGCCAGTGTCCAAGCACAGTTCCACGCGCCCGCGATCGCCGAAGATTCCAAGTCGCCATGGAATCTGGTGAAATGAGCAAGAAGGAATAAACTTCATGCGTCGCGGTCGCGTGGGATCCACTGTAGTCGGACAGCAGGACGAGGGTCTCGGCTGTTCGGAGATCTGGAAGAGCCGTGACATGAAAGTGGGTCTCTCGAGCGAGAATCTCACTAAGGGAGTCCAGTGAACCAATGTCCCTTCCAGAGACGTGCTTCCAGTTTCCACTCATTTCCGCCACGCGGTAAAACTTATCCGAATTTAACGCCGGTTTCAAGACTCGTTAATAAGGATGCCGCAGTTTCCGGCGGCCCCCGGCTACCGCAGCCTCCTTGTCGGCTAAGGTCTTCAGCACCTGAGGCCCTTCGGGGCCATCTACGGCGGCTTGCATCCGTGATCGTTTAAGCCGCCCATTTGAGGCCAGCGCGCTCGGGAAGTAGGCGCCTTTTTACGTTGGGGTCGGGTGCCTCCGCAAGGAAGAATTGCAGGAGAGGACGTTCGCGAGTGCGAGCCATGGCGACCGGGTCCAAGAGCAGAGCCAGAAGCTCCGGAGTGGCACTGACAAAAAGCCGAGCCCAACGCTCCAGAGGCGTTCGACGTTCGCCCAGAGCTCCCCACCGGCGTACGGCGAGCAGGAGAGCCCGACTGGCCAGAAGGGTCAGCAAAGACGCATACAAAAAGGCCTCGACGACATGGCTCTTGCGGCTCGGAATCGATTCGAGCTTGTAGCAACTCTTCAGCTCTCGAAACAGCAGTTCGATCATCCAGCGTGCAGAATAGAGCTTGCCGATCTCTTCGGCCCTGATCTCAACCGGCAGATTGGTGATGTACCAGTGGTACATCGAGTGGCTCTCATCCCAGAGACCGACAATTCGAACGCGAAGAGTCCCCTTGCTTCGCCGGCCGGCGTAACGCTGCTTCTGGAAGCTGATTTCGGCCTCGGCATCAAGGACCGCGCGACGCAGCCGGGAACGGATCTGCAGCAGACCCAGTCCCTCCACCGCCACCGCGCGGCCACGATGGCGGCGGTGAAGTCGCAGGAGGGTCGGATTGGCGTTGTCCTTCAACCGGGTCAAGAAAAAGCCGCCGTGCCGCGTGATTGCGGCAAACAGCGAGTAGCGGAAGTACCCCAGATCGAACAGCAGGAGCCGGCCCTTGACCCACTGTCCAGCGCGCAGAACCGGGCCGTCATGAACCCGCTCGGAGGTGATCTTGACCCGTTGCGGCCCCTTGCCGCGGACGTTGAGAACCGTGTGCAGCTTCACGGCGGCCAAGGTGTGATTGGTGCGGCAGGCAGGCCAATGGGAGGCTAAGGCGTCGTGGAGTCGAACGATGGTGGAATCCACGCAGAGGATCTCCCGGATCTCACCCAGCACTGGCGCTGCACCTTCGGCGCAGCGGTTCAGCTTCTCCAATCCCTCGTTCAGCAGCGCGCGTAGAAACTGGGTAAAGGCAGGGGTGAAGCGGTTGTAGAACGAACTGGCCGAGATCTTCGCACCGGTCACCTTCTCGTAAGACCGGCGCAATTCGGCAAAGCTGCGCTCGCCGCCGCCCACACCCAGCACAACGACCCAGAACAGCTTCACCGGGTCCACTCGGCGGCGGCGGCGAACGGTTCCGGTTTCCTCGGCCAAACGCCGCAGCAGTGCCGCAGGGAAAACCCTCGACAAGGCTGTGCGCAGGGGGGTAGACTTCCGTCGGGCCATGGGGACGCCTCCTCTCTGTTCTCGACCAACAGGAGGAAAACACGTAACCATGGCCCTTTGCAAGCATCTTTACCCGCAAAATCTGCCCCTTAAGCGATCACCGATGGA
>JANMTS010000058.1:0-136050 GCA_031390755.1 Holophagales bacterium | reverse complement strand
GGCGTTCGAGCTGGTGCCCGGCCCGCTGTTCGCCAACGTGGTGCTGGCCGACGAGATCAACCGCGCCACGCCCAAGACCCAGTCCGCCCTGCTGGAGGCGATGAGCGAGCGCAAGGTGTCGGTGGAGCGCAAGCGCTACGCTCTGCCCGAGCCGTTCGTGGTGCTCGCGACCCAGAACCCGCTGGAGTACCAGGGCACGTTCCCGCTGCCCGAGTCCCAGCTCGACCGGTTTCTGATGTCGATCTCGCTCGGGTACCCTCCGCGCGGCGACGAAAAGAGCCTCCTGATGTCGGGCGGCGTCGACGAGCTGCTGGAGGAGCTGAAGCCGGTGGTTCATCGCGACGGCCTCCTGGAGCTCCAGGGCCGGGTCGCCCGCGTGCGGGTCGCCGACAAGCTCACCGAGTACATCCTCTCGATCGCGGAGGTCACGCGCCACGGCGGCGAGTTCCTCCTCGGCGTCTCCACCCGCGGCGTCCAGGCCCTCTACCGGGCCACGCAGGCGCTCGCGCTGTGCGAGGGCCGCGGCTACGCGATCCCCGACGACGTCCAGCGGCTCGCCGCGCCGGTGCTCGGCCACCGCATCGCGCTCAAGCGCGGGGCGGGCGACCTCAACAGCGCGCGCCAGGCGATCGACCGGGTCGTGGCCGCGACGCCCGTCCCTTTATAAGAGGTCAGACAAGAGGCCATGGCGAAGCCCCGCAGACGGCGGCCGGTGCCCGAGGGCATCCGCATCACCACGGTGGGGCTGTGGTACGTCCTGCTCTCGGTGCTGGTAGCCATCGCGGCCACGAACACCGGCAACAACTCGCTCTACATGGTGATGGCCCTCATGCTGGCGGTGCTGATCCTCTCGGGCATCCTGTCGCGGGAGAACGTGCGCCGCCTGGAGATCGAGCTGAGCCCGCCCGGCGAGGTGTTCGCGAACCGGCCGTTCTCCGTGGGCTTCACGATCGCGAGCCGGGCGCGCTTCACGCCGCGCTGGTTCCTGCTCTTCACCCTCGCCCGCGCCGCGCAGCCGATGCTCGTGCCCTACCTGCCGCGCCTCGGCAAGAGCGCCGGCAAGGTCGATCTGCTGATCCCCTCCCGCGGCCGCCACGAATTCCCGCACGGCCACGTGTCGAGCCTCTTTCCCTTCGGCTTCTTCCGCAAGGGCGTGCGCTATCCCGTCACGCTCAACCTGCTGGTCTTCCCCGAGCTGTTCCCGGCCGGCGGCGTGAGCCGGTCGCCGGTGGAGAACCAGCACGGTGAGGACTCCAGCCGCCGCGCGGGCTGGGGCCACGGCCTCCACTCCCTGCGGCCGTTCCGCCAGGGCGACGACCCCCGCAGCATCCACTGGAAGCAGACGGCTCGCACCGGCAACATGGTCTACATGGAGCGCGAGGCGGAGCAGAGCCGGCGGCTGGCGATCCTGTTCGACAACGGCGTGGGCGTGCTGGAAGACGACGAAGCCAGGAGCCGCTTCGAGGGCCTGGTGAGCGAGGCCGCCACCGCCGCGGTCGACCACCTGGGCCGCGGCTTCGAGGTCGAGCTGGTGACGCGCGACCGGGTGCTGCCGTTCGCGGCCGGCCCGCGGCAGCGGCTGGCGGTGCTGGAGACGCTCGCGCTGGTCGAAGCCCGGCCCCGCGAAGCGGACCCGCTCCAGCCGAGCGACCGCCGGGCGCAGCAGCTGCGCGTCCATCTCGACGCCGAGCTGACGCATTCCCGGTCCGCCACGGCGGTTGGCGTCACCCGGAGACGTGCGCGATGACCTTCGGCCGGCAGAAGCGCCTGCTTCTCGGCATCCTGGCGCTGCTTGCGCCGCTGCCGCTGCCGTTCAACGAAGTGGTGGCCTGGCCCGTGGTGGCGGCCTACATGGTGGGCGTCGTCTACTTCCTGCGCCGGGCCTCCCTGGATACCCCGCGCTGGCTGCCGCTCTGGGCGATGAACATGCTCGGGCTCGTCTATCTCCCGCTGTTCTTCCTCGACCTTCTGGTCCTCACCCGCGGCCGGCTGCTCCAGCCGGTGCTCCATCTGATCCTCTTCGCGCTGCTGGTGAAGCTGTTCGCGCTCACCCGCGAGCGCGACAAGTGGCAGGCCGCGGTCGGCATCTTCTTCCTGTTCCTGGCGAGCATGGGCACGAGCGTCCATCCGACGATCGTCCTCTATCTGCTGTCCTTCCTCGTGCTGACGCTGGTGATGCTGACCCGCTTCGCCTTCCTGCACGTGCTGGCCGGCTTCGGCCGCGAGGATCCCGAGCTGGCGCGCATTCCGCTGGGCGGATTCCTCGCCTTCTGCACGCTGCTGACGGTGGTGCTGGCAGTGCCGCTCTTCGCGTTCCTGCCGCGCGTGCCGTCGCCCTACATCGTGGGCCGCGGCAGCGGTCTCGGCCAGACGATCGAGGCCGCGGGTTTCTCGGACGAAGTGTCGCTCGACTCGATCGGCCAGATCCGCAGCAGCCGCGACGTGGCGCTGCGCCTGCTCGACGAGGGCGGGCTCAGCCCGGACCGGGAGATCCGCTTCAAGGCCTCGACCTACGACGTCTACCAGGGCGGCACGTGGCGCCGTTCGCCCGGCCGGGCGATGCTCCAGCGCGACAACGGCATGCGTTTCACGCTGGACCGGCGGCCGCCGGTGCGCTGGGCGAGGATCTACCTGCCACCGTTGCGCAGCTCCAGCCTGCCGCTGCCGGTGGAGACAGCCGTGGTGGAGCCGCGCTCGTCGACCCTGCTGCTGAATGAAGGCGGCGCCGTCTCGTTCGGATTCAATCCCGTGGAGCTGGTGGAGTACCGGGTCGGAATGATCAACGAGCCGGTGCTCCTCGCCAAGGCTCCGAGCGAGCTGCCGTCGGACCCGGCGCTCGACCTGGCGGGCGTCACTCCGCGGATCTCGGCGCTGGCCCGCAGCGTGATGGGGCAGGGCACGCCAGCGGCCAGGGCGCAGCGCCTGGAGAGCCATCTCAATTCGAGCTACGAGTACACGCTCGACTTCCGCGGGCGTTCGGCGGTGAACCCGATCGAAGATTTCCTCTTCCGGTACAAGAGCGGCCAGTGCGAGTACTTCGCCTCGTCGATGGTGCTGATGCTGCGCTCCCAGGGCATCCCGGCGCGCCTGGTCACGGGCTTTCTGGGCGGCGAGTACAACCCGTTCGAGGGCTACTACATCGTCCGGGACAGCAACGCCCACGCCTGGGTGGAGGCCTACGTCGCGGGCCAGGGCTGGCGGATCTACGATCCCACGCCGCCGGCCGGCCGCCCCTCGGCGCAGTCCGAGGGCATCCCGCTCCTGATGCGCCAGGCCTGGGACTTCGTGGTCTTCCGCTGGGACCGCTACGTCCTCACCTTCGGCCTCTACGATCAGCTCCGCATCTTCGGCAGCCTGCGCCAGATGTGGACCGACCTCTGGAAGGTCTTCGACCGTCAGGACGGCGGCAAGCCCGACTCCCCCGCGGTCGTGCCCACGGGTCCGCTCGGGCAGGCCACCCCCGTGCCGGATACCGGCATGCCGAAGATCCCGCTGACCCTTCTCCTGGGTCTCATCGCGACCGCGGCGGCCGTCGTCGTGATCTTCCTGAAGCTCCGGCCGCCGTTGACCGCGACGCGGGCCTATACGAGATTGCGTCGCCGGCTGGGCCGAAGCCTGGGCCGGAACGGAGCCCCGCTCCCGGACTCGGCGCCGCCGCTCGCCGTACGCGCCCAGACCGCCCACCGCTTCCCGGAAGCGGCCGAGCCCGCCGCGAAGGTGATCGCCTTCTACCTGCGGGAGAGTTTCGGCGGCGAGCCGTTGGCCGACGACGAGCGCGAGGCGCTCAAGACCGCCTTGCAGGAAGCCGAGCGCGGGATGCGGAAGGCCGGGTAGCACCCGGAGCCTTCCCGCCGCGCCCCGAAGTTTGTTGTAACCAACCCGCAACTCGCAGCAGAAACCCTTCGGTCGTGCGGTAATTCGCGTCAACTCGCATCCGATTGCCTGTTTGTCGCATCAGAATGGGTGAAAGTCACATCAGAACTCAAGTTTTTCGCATCAGACTACCCGGCTGCGGATGCGACAAACAAGGATTCTGATGTGACAAGCCTGGTTTCTGCTGCGACAAACGAGTTTTCTGCTGCGACAAACGAGATTGCGGCTGCGACAAGGCCGTGAGTCGCAGCAGAAATCCCGTGAGTCACATCAAACGGAGCGTCGGTTGGTCATCCCTGCGCCCTTTCAGGGCTTGGGGCGTGGGTGTGGCGGGTTCCTGGGGTTGAAACCCCAGGCTCTATCCCCTACGCCCCTTCGGGGCTCGTCGCGGGGGGCGGCAAAGGGGAGGGGGAGATGTTTCGATGTCTCCAGCCGTTCAGACGCGAAGCGAGGCGCAAGCAGCCCCGAAGGGGCATCGGGATAAAGCCCGGCAATTCATTGCCGGGAAAGGAGATAGCTCAAGATCATCCAAGTCCCAACGGGACGCAGGGATGGACGGCCCCACGGGCCGAGCCCTTCAGACCAGGAGGCGCAAGACCTCGGTTTCGCCGATCGCTAGACCGCTCCGAGGAGTAGCCCCCCTGGGACCGCCGGCGCCCCGCCGGCGGACTTCCTTGCCCCTGCCGCCGCCCGCACCCCCGGGAGAGGGGAGCGTGGTGACGCTCAACGATGCCGCCATCAGGTGCCGCCTCGGTGCCGGCGGGACGCCGGCGGTCCCAGTGAAAAGAAAGAGCGGGGGAGGAGGGAGGATTGCCGAACGGCCTCAGGCTCCCCTCTCCCGGCGGTCTGGGTGGGCGGCTGGGAGAGGGGCGGGGGTGAGGGCCGCAGGCTGCGGACGCCTGAGGAATAGGGACTGATCGACGGAAATCTCGGAAGAGCCCGACAAACCCTATGCATCAAGCGCTATCACGTTGACGTTCCTAAGCGAGTGCTCTAGCATCAAGGTAAACGATAGAGGTGGAATGATAGCCGGGCAACGATAGGCTTGGCGTTCGCATAGCGAGCGCTGAGACATCCATCGTGCGATCAAGTCCCGAGTCGGCCGCTCAACACCACCCTCACAGAGGAGGAGATCAACCGTGGATTTCATTGACCACCTTCGGGTGCTGTCGTCACGCATCGCGGCCACCAAGGATCTGATCCAGACCGAGGAAGCGACCAAGAATGCCATGATCATGCCTCTGATTCAGATTCTTGGCTACAACGTTTTCGATCCTTTGGAGGTGACGCCCGAATTGATCTCCGACATAGGAACCAAGAAGGGGGAGAAGGTCGACTATGCAATCCTGAAGGATGGTAAGCCTATCCTCCTCTTCGAGTGCAAGAAGTGTGGAGCCGAGCTCCACATCAACAATGCCAGCCAGCTCTTCCGATATTTCCATGTGACCGAGGCCCGGTTCGGCGTCCTGACAAATGGCCTTGTCTACAAGTTCTTCACGGATCTTGAGAAGCCGAACAAGATGGATGAGAAGCCGTTCTTTGAATTCAGCATCCTCGACTTCAAGGAGCGCGACGTTGAAGAGCTGAAGAAGTTCGCCAAAGCCGCGTTCGACCTCGACGCGATCCTGACCACCGCGAACGACTTGAAGTACACCCGTGCGATTCAAAACCGCTTGGCCGAGTGGATGATTAACCCGTCGGAGGAGTTTGTTCGCCTGGTTTCGGCCGAGCTTTTAGGGGCCAGGCAATTCAGACCGGCAGTCAGAGATCAGTTCACCTTGATTACGAAGCGCGCATTCGAACAGCTCGTCGGAGAGCGCATCAATGAGCGGCTCAAAGGCGCCATGACTCCAGACCCGGCGCCAGCGGCTGAGGCCAGCGTTCCTGTAATCCCGGTAGCAGGCGTCGAGCCACAAGCCGTCACCTCGCCTGAAGAGCTCGAAGGCTTCCATTCCGTGCGCGCCATCCTTCGTGGAATGGTCAACCCGAAGCGTATCGTGATGCGAGACGCCCAGTCGTACTGCGCGATTCTGCTCGACGACAACAATCGCAAGCCTATCTGCCGGTTGCGCTTCAACAATGCACAGAAGCTTCGTTTCGGCATCTTCAATGACAAGAAGGAAGAAGAGCAGATGTCGCTCGACAGCGTCGACGATATCTTCAACTACGCTGACCAGTTGAAGGCCACGCTCTCTTTGTATCAACCAGTTGAAGGGACTGCCCCGAAGGAGGGGTAGAACCTATGAAGGATCACGGTGCCTTCCGAGGCTGACTCTTACACTTAAGTTTGCAGCGAAAAGGCCCTCTCGATGGCGGCGCGGGAGCTTGCCCGGATCCGCGGATCGACCTCCACCGTTTCCAGGCGGTCCAGCAGAGTCCCCCGATCGGCCAGCCCGTGCCTGACGGCCTCGCACAGGTAATCGAAATCCTTCTCGCGGCCGGCGACGACCTTGGAGATGAGGAGGTCGTGGACTTCCAGGCAGAGTCCTCTCACGCCGCGCGTATTCGCGTTCTGAATGACGACGACGCGATCTTTCCAGCCCTGTGGAAGATGAGCGGTCGTTTCGCTCACTCCCTGGGCGTAGTAGCCGAACGTCTCATGGAACGGGGAGAGCTCTCCGATGCTGCCTTCGATGAGCTCGGCGCGCTCCGGGTGGTTGCGCGGAAAGAGATCGGCCTCATTGGAGACGCGCATGGCGGCCGGTGCCTCCGGAAACTGTCCGAGGATCGCCTGGCTGCCGATGACGACGATCTCATCGTCATCCGCGATGACGGCCGCTGCGCGGAGCAGGTGCTCGAGCTGCGCTCTCGTCATGGTGTCGGCGCCAGCCGGTCCCGGGTTTCGCGCCAGATCTTCCAGCGCTCCTGAGGCTTCAGGGCTCCCGCGAAGGGGGTCGACTGGCGAAGCTCGCAGGCAAGCTCGCTGCGTTCGCTCAGGAAGACCGCGATGGAGGCGAGGTCTCCTGCCAGGATCTCATCCCACTTCCGGGCGTGAAACTGGGGGTTGGGGCTGGCCGCCAGCCAGCTCTTGACGCGCTGGCGCGCCATCTCCAGAACCTCCGGCTGGTGGGGCAGGCGCTCCGCGATCAACTGGTGGTAGGCGAGGCTTCGTTCCTCTCCCAGTCGATGAAGGTCCATGGAAAAAACAGTAGCACAGGCGGTTTGACCGACCGGGACACGATTCGGGATGGGGTCGACGGCTAAGCCCGATCCCGAGCCGCCTGCGCCACCCCCTCGTGACTCATGGCCATGAGCTTCTCCCACAGAGGAGCGGGGATCTCAGCCATCTCCAACTCGGGATTCTCGACCAGCTCCCAGTCCTGGAAGTCCGGGTCGTCGATCAGCGCCGAGAGCGGGATCTCGTTCTCCAGGCGCTCGACCACCTCCAGGTCGAAGGCATGGACGGCGCGGTCGGACTGGCCAGGGTCCGGATAGGAGTCGGAGGCGACCCGGCCGATGCCGACGATGGCGGCGTCATCCTCCTGGCGTCCCTGGCGCTCTTGCGATGGCCGTGCCACCCCTTCGAGCGCCTGATTTCGGCTATGGTATCGTCCGGTGGCAGTGCCGAAATCGACAGGAGCATACGGAGCCATGACCATTCCAACGGAGCCGATCGGCAGTATTCCAAGACCCTTGAGGTTGATCGAGGCGATTTCGGCCTCGGAAGCCACCGACCCCAGCCTGGACTTGCTTTATGAAGAGGCAATCCGGGACACTGTCGAGCTTTTTGAGGCCACCGGCTCTCCGGTGATCACCGATGGAGAGCAGAGGAAGTATCACAACTTCTGGACCTACAGTGTACATGGGCTGCCGAATACCGACTCGGATGGATTCAAGATCCCGTTCGCGTCGGGCCACTTCCGCCGGATGCCCCGCCTGACGGCCGGACCGTTCCGCTATCAGCGGTGCGCCGATGCCTACCTGGACGTGGCTCTGCGGTATGCCCACAGGCCGGTGAAGCAGGCGGTCATCTCCCCGTCGGCCTTGAGTCTCATGTACCCGGCCGATCCTCTTCCCGGTTACTCCCGGGAGCAGTTCATCGAGGATCTCCTGGCGGAGCACGAGAGCGAGGTCCGTCGTTGCCTGCAGAAGGGCGCCTACAAGGTCCAGGTCGACTTCACGGAAGGGCGGTTGGCGGTCAAGGTGGACCCCTCCGGACACCTGCTCACCAGCTTCATCGATCTGAACAATCTCGCGCTGTCGAGGTTCTCCGCCGAGGATCGAAAGCGGATCGGCGTGCATACGTGCCCGGGCGGTGACCTCGACTCGACTCACAGCGCGGACGTCGACTATGCCGAGCTCCTGCCCAGCCTGTTTGCGTTGAAGGCTGGAAACTTCTACATCGCCCTGGCTGGAGAGCCGGACCGCATCCGGGTGCTCAAGATCATCCGGGACCACATGAAGGCCGACCAGCAGGTCTTCGTCGGCGTGACGTCGCCGATCGATCCCCGGGTCGAAACGCCGGAGGAGGTCCGGGACCGCGTTCTCGAAGCCGCCGAATACATTCCGCTCGCGCAGCTCGGGACGACGGACGACTGCGGGTTCTCTCCCTTCTCCGACGACACCTCCACCACCCGGGAGACAGCCTTCGCAAAGATCCGGGCGCGGGTGGCCGGCACGGCCCTCGCATCCGAAAAGCTCGGGATCGCGTGATGGCTTCCGACGACGACGAAAAAGAAGAAAAGGAAGAGACCGCGCAGCTTCGATCCGTCGCGCTCCAGAACGCCGGCGCCATCCTCCTCGCCCGTCAGAAGGCCGAGCGGGAGCTGGCCCTGGAACGGGAGCGGCTGCGGATCACTCTCGCGAGCATCGGCGACGCGGTGATCAGCACCGACGCCGAGGGCCGGGTGACGTACCTCAACCGGGTGGCCGAGGAGCTGACCGGCTGGTCCCTGGAGGACGCCGCCGGCCGTCCCCTTCCGGATGTGTTTCACATCGTCAACGAGATCACTCGCCAGCTCAGTGAAAACCCCGCTCTCCGGGCGTTGCGGGAGGGGGTGGTCGTCGGCCTGGCGAGTCATACGGTTCTGGTCGCCCGGGACGGAACCGAGCGGCCGATCGACGACAGCGCCGCCCCCATGATCGACGAGGCCGGGGCTCCGGTGGGATCGGTGCTGGTCTTCCGGGATGTGACCCAGCGCTCGCGGGACGAGGAGATGCGGTCGCGGCTCGCCGCCATCGTCGAGTCCTCCCAGGATGCGATCATCAGCAAGACTCTCGACGGCGTCATCCGGACGTGGAACGCCGGAGCGAGGCGGCTCTTCGGCTATGAGGTCGACGAGGCCGTCGGCCAATCGATCACCATCCTCATTCCGAAGGATCGCCTGGATGAAGAGCGGCAGATCCTGGCCCGGCTCGTCAAGGGCGAGCGGATCGAGCACTACGAGACGGTCCGGGTTGCGAAGGATGGCACCCGGCTCGACATCTCGCTGACCATCTCCCCGATCCGCGACTCGGAAGGCCGCATCGTCGGAGCGTCGAAAGTCGCCCGCGACGTGACCGAACGGAGGGAGGCGGAGGAGGCGCTGCGGGTGGCGATGGAGGCTCTCAAGGAGGCCGACCGGCGCAAGGACGAATTCCTTGCGGTCCTGGCTCACGAGCTCAGAAACCCGCTGGCGCCCTTGCGGAACGGGCTTCAGGTGATGCGGCTCGCGCCCGGGGATTCCGCCGCCGTCGCCAAGTCGCGCGACATCATGGACAGGCAGCTCTCCCACCTGGTGCGGCTGGTCGACGACCTGCTCGACGTGTCCCGGATCAGCTGCAACAAGGTGGAGCTGCGCCGCTCCCGGGTGCTGCTGGCGGATGCGGTCAGCAGCGCGGTGGAGGCCGCGCGTCCGGCGCTCGACGCCGCCGGGCACGAGCTGACGATCGCGCTGCCGCCGGAGCCCGTCCATGTGGATGCCGACCTCACCCGGCTGGCCCAGGTTCTGGGAAACCTCCTGAACAACAGCATCAAATACACCGGGCGGGGCGGGCACATCTGGCTCACCGCGGCGCGGGAGAACGATCAGGTTCTGATCGAGGTCCGGGACGACGGAATCGGGATCCCGGCCTTCGCGCTGCCGAACCTCTTCGAGATCTTCAGCCAGGTGGACCGGTCGATCGAACGGAGCGCGGGCGGGCTCGGCATCGGCCTGGCCCTGGTCAAGGGCCTCGTCGAGATGCACGGCGGAACGGTTGAGGCGAGAAGCCCCGGCCCGGGCAAGGGGAGCACGTTTGTGTTGAGGCTGCCGATCCTGAGAGATCAGGTGGAGCCGTCGCCGATGACTCCGGCCGAGGGAGGATCGGACTCCACCGGGCTCAAGCGTCGAATCCTGGTGGCGGACGACAACCAGGACTCGGCGACTTCGATGGCGATGATGCTGCAACTGCTGGGGAAAGAGGTGCGCACCGCGCACGACGGCCTCGCGGCGGTGGAATTGGCCGGCCAGTTCCGCCCGCAGGTGATCCTGATGGACATCGGCATGCCCAAGCTCAACGGCTACGAGGCGACGCGGCGCATCCGCGAGCAGCCCTGGGGCCGCGACATGGCCATCGTCGCCCTCACCGGCTGGGGACAGGATCCGGACCGCGCCCGATCGAAGGAAGCCGGCTGCGACCACCACCTGGTGAAGCCGGTCGACCTGCCCGATCTGGAAAAGCTCCTGGCCGAGCTCCAGGACGGCGAAGCCGGCTAGAGCGCGTCCGGCTCCAGGAACGCCTGCTGAAGCCGTTCCAGGTAGCGCCCGACGTGGAGGCCGTCCATGAGCGCATGGTGGACCTCCACGGAGACCGGCAGCAGCCGGCGGCCGCCCTGCTCGGCGACCTTGCCGAACACGATCTTCGGCACCGAGTCTTCCTTTCCCCAGTTGCGCGCGTGGGAGAAGCTGGTGAAGGAGATCCAGGGCAGCGTCGAGTAGTGGATCAGGTCGGTGCGGTCCTCGCGCGCCTGCATCGTGCCTCCGGCTGCCCGGACCCGCGCCATGGACTCTCTCGCCGCCGCCTGGAAACGGCCGAAGTCCTCGTCATGGTCGAAGTAGGCGAAATCGAAGCGGTCGTCGTCGAGCAGCAGGGTGGAGCCGGCGTGAATCCGGTCGTGGACCAGGACGCGCCCTTCCGAGAGCCGGTACCGGAACGGCTCGAGCTCGTTGGCGGTCCGGAGAGAAAGATAGAGATAGGCGAGGAAGAACGACGTGCCCGGCTCGGCGCGGACCCGGTCCAGGAGCGGTCCGACATCCAGCGGCGCGCAGACGTTGAAGTAGGGCTTGTCATAGCCCAGGAAGAACTCGAACGTCGCTCTCCGGGGCCAGCGCTCCAGATCGAGGAAGCTGGGCATCGTCCTCCACCTTACCCGAGCGTCCGGGCCGCCCGCAACACCTCCGCGGCGAGGCTCACGGCCGGCTCACCGCCAGTCGCGTGGTCTCGCCGATCTTCGGGGGAGCGACCCGCCGGGTGCGGGTGCCGTCGAACGCCAGAAGCCAGACGTCCGGGTCGTCCAGGTTCCGGGGGAAGCGGACGAGGAGGCGGGTCGGGATTCCGGCGCGCACCTGATCCACGACGACGGTGAAGCCGTTGCGGTGGAAGTCCTCGCCGGCACTCATCGGCGGATCGCGGCGGACCAGCGCGGCGAGCGACTGCGGGAAGTATCCGGAGAGAAAGCCCTCTCTGGACTGCAGGCGCAGGGTCCGGGCGTCGAGCCGGGTCATGTCGGTGTCCACCGCGTGGAAGGAGACCGGGATGTAGCTCCGCAGCCAGCGCTCCGAGGTGAGGAGATCCTCCAGAGGCAGGAAGAGGCTGGTCCAGGTGCCCGGGCTGTTGAGCAGGTAGATGTCCGAGACCTCCCGGTTCTGCGGCCACTCCATCGAGCGCCAGACGGCCCGCCGGGTTTCCACCCGGGTGTTGCGCACGAAATCCAGCAGAAGGGACTCGCCGATGAGGGGCGCCCCCACCGCGTGCATCAGGACCACCAGCCCCGTCGCCATCCAGAGCCACAGAGCCGGACCGCGCACGGGACCGGCGAGCAACCGCCGCGCCCTGTCCGCCACCGAAACTCCCAGGATCAACGACACGGCGGCCGAGGGGAAAAGGAGCCGGTAGGTGAACGGCGGCTCGATGCAGAGCAGGGGAAGGGAGCCCAGAGCGGCCGCGGCGGCGAACCTCAGCTCCGGCCGGCGCCGGACGGAGGGGGCCACGACGATCACGGCGATGGCCAGCAGAAGCGCTCCGATCCCCATCACGATCGGCGACGAGGCCTGGGTCAGCTCCGCGGGAATGAGCGTCAGGGAGCCGATCAGATAGCCCGGGATGCGCCGGGTGACGGCCGCGAGGAGGTAGTCGAGCGGCCGGTCGAACGGGTTCAGATACCAGCTCGACCCGTGAGAGCCATAGCCCGCCGTGACGTAGAAGATCGTGTACCCGATCGCGAGAGCGAAGAACGGGAAGGCCGCGAGGAGCCGGTTCCGCACCACGTCGCGGGCCAGGAAGATCTCGTAGGCCGCGATCCAGGCGATCGTGGCGAGCGCCGTCTCGCCGGCACCGAGGGCCAGGGCGAACAGGGCCAGGGACAGGGCGAGGCGGTGAAGACCCCGGTGCTGGCGGTACCGGTCATAAAGAAGAAGGCTGAGGAGGGAAAGCAGCGTGTCCAGCAGCCCATGCCGGGCCGAGATCCACGAAACGTTGTAGGAGTGAACGGCGCCGAGGACGAAGAACAGGCCGGAGAGAAGCAGGGCCGGGCGGCTCATCCGGGCCGGCAGCAGGCGGCGGTGAAGCTCCAGCACCGCCGCGGCGAGGAGCAGCCAGATCGCCAAGTTCACGGCGTGATAGGAGAACGGAGCCCTGCCGAAGATCCGGTGGTTGAGCAGCAGGGTCCAGGCGCTCAGCGGGCGGAAAAAGCGGATCTCCAGGTCGGGGTCCGCAAACCAGGTCAGGGTGTACGGGGAGCCTTCCTGCAGATAGGCCGAGCCGGGGAGCGAGGCGTCCCAGGACCAGAGCTCGCGGCTGATGTCGAAAGCCCGGGGCGAGAGACCCGGCATGCTGGCGTCCAGCAGAGCCTGGTGCCAGAAGTCGTCGAGATAGAAGCCGGAGCTGAGGGTGGGGACGAAAAGCAGAAGACCGAGGCCGAGGCAGATCGCCACGCGTTGCCGGAGGGCGAGCTCGTAGAGTTGTCGAAGAAGGTCTCGCATGGCCCGGGAGGCCGATTCTAGCCGCCCTTGAGCGTTCCGGCGCGCTTGCTGATCGTTCTTGACCCGACTCTGAGAGCGCGGATAGTATCGGGGTCGTCTTTTCTCCTCTTCTTCCTTTCGTTGCTGCAAGGAGGCTCGGCATGTCCCGGAGGCGTGTTTGTTTCCTAGGCTTTGCGCTGTTGTTACTCTCGTTCCCGGCCGTCTTCGCCCAGTCCCAGGCCACCACCGGTGTGATCGAAGGAACGGTGGCGGACGAGGAGGGCGGCGTGCTGCCGGGCGCCACGGTCACCCTGCGCAACACGGCGACCAACTACGAGCAGGTGGTGACCTCGGGCGGGAACGGCCGCTTCCGCGGCGTCCTGCTGCCCCTCGGCCCCTACCGCATCACGGTGGCGCTGGACGGGTTCTCCACGCTGGTCCGGGAGGGGATCAACCTCGCGGTGGGCCAGACGATCAACCTGCCCATGACCTTGAAGCCCGGGCTGGAGCAGGAGATCACTGTGACCGGCGAGGCGCCGATGATCGAGAGCAGCCGCACCGAGGGGGCGGTCCGCATCGACACCCAAGCGATCGAAAACCTGCCCAACAACGGCCGCAACTTCCTGGACTACACCAAGCTCACCCCGGGCGTGACCATCGTCCAGGGGCCGGACGGTGACGAGCTCTCGATCAACGGCCAGAAGGGCATCGCCAACAACATCTCGGTGGACGGCGCCGACTTCAACAATCCCTTCTTCGGCGAGCAGCGCGGCGGCCAGCGGCCCCCCTTCACCTTCAACCTCGAGGCGGTGCAGGAGGTGGTGGTGGTCGCCGACGGCGCCCCCGCCGAGTTCGGCCGCTCCGCGGGCGGCTTCGTCAACGTCATCACCAAGTCCGGGAGCAACGAGATCAAGGGCAGCGGCCATGTCTTCTACATTGACGACAGCCTGTCGTCGACTCCGAAGAACCCCGACGGCAGCAGCGCCGAGGAAGGCGACTTCGACCGCGCGCAGGGTGGCTTCACCCTCGGCGGCCCGCTGGTCGAGGACAAGGTCTTCTACTTCATCGCCGCCGACGCGCAGCGCGCCACCCGCACCAAGCAGACCAATCCCAACCGCATGGACCCGCGGCTGGTGAGCTTCCTTGCCTCCATCGGCCTGCCCGACGAGAACGGGCCGATCGAGCGTACCGATGACGCCGAGGTGGCGCTGGCGAAGATCGACTGGCAGGCCTCCGCCAGCCATCTCGTCACCTTCCGATACAGCTACACCAACTCCGAACAGGTCAACGGCACCTTCGACGTCGATCAGTGGGGCCGCTCGGCCAACGGCATCGAGCAGGACTACTCCCACGCCGGCACCGCCACCGTGCTCTCCACGCTGTCGAGCAACGTGCTCAACGAGGTGCGCGCCCAGTACGCCAAGGAGTGGCGGCCGCGACCCTACGAGGGGCCGAACATCCCGGGGCAGAGCCGGCCCTTTCCGGACACCGCCATTCTCTTCAACGACGACTTCACTCCCAACGGCGCCCGCTGGGGAATGCCGTTCTTCCTCCCCGTCGAGTACGACGACGACCGCAAGCAGCTGACCGAGAACCTCTCCTACCTGCGCGGCGACCACTCCTTCAAGGCCGGGGTCGAGTACAACGAGGTCGCTTCGTCGCAGACCTTCGTCGGCTTCGCCAACGGCCGCTTCGTGTTCTTGACCACCAGCGACTTCATCAACTACGTCAACAGCAACGGCGCCAACGGCACTGTCCTGCTCTACCTGCAGCAAGCGGGCGTCGGCAATACCTCGGCCAGGGAGGCCGGGACGCAGACCATTCGCCAGCGCGAGCCGGCCCTCTACGTGCAGGACTCCTGGAAACCGCGTTCGAACCTGACCATCGATTACGGCCTGCGCTGGGAGGCGCTCGACAATCCCGGCGTCCGCACGCCGCCGAGCGAGGTCTTCTTCGCTCCCTTCATCGGGCAGACCCGCAACGGCCAGGAATTCCCTTCCGACGGCGAGATCCCCGACGACGAGATGTGGCAGCCGCGCCTGGGAATCTCCTGGGCACCCGGGGAGTCCGGCAAGTCCGTCGTCCGCGCCACGGCGGGCGTCTTCCACGCCCGTCTTCCGGCCCTCAACCTCGCCTCCACGCGGTCGACCAACGGCAGCCTCGGCCAGACCCTCTTCCGCAACACCGCCCTGACCCCGTTCCTGGGTGCGCCGCCGTCCTATACGCGGCTCCTTCCGGGTGGCGCCGTGGATCACCCCGACGTCTTCGTCTACGACAAGGACTGGCAGACCCCGCGCACCATCGCCACCAGCCTCTCCTACGAGCGCGAGGTGTGGCCCGCCACGGCGGCGCTCGTCAAGCTCAACTACGCCAAGACCGACCACATCACCCGCTTCACCAACCGCAACGACCCGCGGCTGGGCAGCCCCTGGAGCACCGGCCTGCCCCCGGGCGGCGCCAACGGCATCGCCACGCTCACCACCGTCGAGTCGACGGCGAAGAGCCGCTACCGCGGCATCACCCTCGGGCTCGACAAGCGGTTGACCGGCAACTACGCCTACCAGGTCTACTACACCTGGTCGAAAGACAGGTCGGACGACGACAACGAGCGGGATCCGTTCACCTTCCGATATGCCGACATCACTCAGCTCGACCGCGAGTACAGCTACTCCGACCGGGACCAGCGGCATCGCGTGAATGCCTGGGCGTCCTTCCGGCTGCCCGCCGACCTCGACCTCAACTTGCGCTATTCCTATCGCTCGGCGCAGCCGAAGTCGATCAAGGCCGACGGCACCGACGCCGCGACGCCCCAGGACCGGATCAATCCGGACGGCTCGGTGACCCGGCGCAACCTGGGACGGAAGGACAACGAGTTCAGCTCGCTCGATCTCAGGCTGTCGCGGACCTTCTCCCTCGGCAACGTGACCCTGGAGCCTGTCTTCGAGGTCTTCAACGTCTTCGACGAGGAGAACTTCCTGCGCCCGCAGGTCACCGAGCTCGCCTTCAACTTCGACGGCACGGTGCGCAGCGGCGCCGGCGACCCGCGGCAGATGCAGTTGGGGTTGCGGCTGCTGTTCTAGAGTGAGACCCCCCAGGGGCGCGGCCTGCCGCGCCCCTGCCTTCGGCCGCAAATCCGGCCTCGTCCGTCCGCCAGGCGGTGCGGTGCCAGTGAGGCGAAGGGCATGGAAACGAATCAGGCCTTCTTGTGGGTTCGATTTTTCGAGGTCTTGCGAAGCGGGACGAGGGTGATCAAGGAGCGGAGCGTCCGGTTTACGGACTCCGAATCTGGGAAATACTCGCGGACATCTGGCTCCAGGACGATCGTGCCTTCCGGAGGAACCTCCTTGACCAGGGTCGTTCCATCCCCGCTATGAATGGTGATCGTGTACCCGGATTTCATCGCCTCTGCGTACTTGCCACGAACTCCGCCGGTGAAGTCGTACTCGTCTCTCATATCGGTCTCGGACGCGTCCTTACTCTTGCTTCTCATAGCGTTTCCGCTCGTGGGGAGTGGCTTGGCGGCAACTCACGATCCGGATCCTCTCGCCCCGCTCAGTGTACACCACCACCAGTGCTCGACCCTGCTGGGTCAAGCCCAGGATGGCAAAGCGTGACTCGTGAATCGAGTGGCTCGGGTCGGGGACAGTGATCGAGAGCGGGTCTCGGAAAATCTCCATGGCTTCCTCGAACCCGACCCGGTGCTTCCGGAGGTTTTCGCGAGCCTTCGCTTCATCCCATTCGAAGCTCAGAAACATCAAAAAAGCACCCGGAACCACCGTCCAAACAGCTTCCTGACCCCCGGCGTGAGCTTGGTGCGGCGCCACTGGTCGGCGGCCTTCTTCACGACCTCTCCCTGGGTAGGGTAGGGGTGGATCACACTCGCGATCTTGCCGAGGCCGATCTTGTGAGTGATCGCCAGGCAGAGCTCTCCGATCATGTCGCCAGCGTGCTCCGCGACCAACGTAGCTCCCAGGATGCGGTCCTTGCCCTTCTCCACGTGCAGCCGGAGAAAGCCCTCGTCTGCGCCGTCCAGGATTGCCCGGTCCACGGTGGAGAGCGGAACCGTCAGCGTATCGACCTCCATGCCGCGCTCCCGGGCGTCCTTTTCATAGAGCCCCACGTGGGCGACCTCGGGCGAGGTGTAGGTGCACCAGGGGATGGTCAGGGCGCTCATCTTCGACCGTCCGAAGAACAGCGCGTTCTGGATCACGATCCGGGCCTGCGCGTCGGCGATGTGGGTGAGCTGGAAGCGCGACGCCACGTCGCCGCACGCGAACACCTTCGGGTTCGAGGTGCGCAGGCGGTCGTCCACCTCGACTCCCCCCTTGCCGTGCTTCACGCCGGCCTCGTCCAACCCAAGGCCCTCGATGTTGGGCGTCCGTCCGGCGGCAACCAGAATCCGGTCCGCCGGGATCTCCTGCCGCCGGCCGTCGCGTTCGATCACGGCCACCGGTTCCCCGTTTCGCCGGATCTCGAGCAGCTTCGCGTTCAGCTCCAGGCGGACGCCGTCCTTCCGCAGCGCATTCTGGACGATCTCGGCGGCGTCGGCATCCTCGCGGATCAGCACATGGCCGTCCTTGGCGAGCAGCGTGACCTCGCTGCCGAGACGGGCGAAGGCCTGGGCGAGCTCGCAGCCGATCGGTCCGCCGCCGATCACCAGCAGCCGGCGCGGCAGCTCGTTGAGATTGAAGATCGTCTCGTTGGTGAGGTAGCCGGTGCCGTCGGGGAGGGCCAGCCCCGGGATCGGAGGGACCGCGGCGCGTCCGCCGGTGGCGATCACGGCGCGGCGGAAGCGGAGCGTCTGGCCGCCGACCTCGATCGCGTCCGGGCCGGTGAAGCGGCCGTCTCCGAGAAAGACGTCCACCCCGAGACCGCGGAACCGCTCGGCGCTGTCGTGGACGCTGATCCCGGCGCGCAGGCGGCGCATCCTCTCCATGACGGCGCCGAAGTCGCCGCGCGACTGCGGATCGACGGCGGGACCGGCGAAGCGCTCGGCCGCCTGGCGGGCGTCGTGCCAGGCGCGCGCGGCCCGGATGACGGCTTTCGAGGGCACGCATCCCACATTCAGGCAGTCGCCGCCCATCAGGTGGCGCTCGATCAGCGCCACCTTCGCGCCGAGCCCGGCCGCGCCCGCGGCCGAGACGAGGCCCGCCGTGCCGCCGCCGATCACCACCAGGTGATAGCGCTTCGCGGGCTCGGGGTTCACCCAGCCGGCCGGATGAACGTTGTCGAGGAGCCGCCGGTTGTGCTCGTCCAGCGGCTCGATCCGCGCGGGATCAGCCTTCGGTGCCATGGACAGGCTCCTCCGTTCCGATCTCCTGCTTGAGCGCGCGCCTGGCCAGCCGGGTCACGAACGCCGTGACCGCCACGGTGGCCAGCAGCCCGACGCCGAACAGCACCCAGCTCCCGGTCCCCTTCCGGGCGCCGCCGCCCAGGGCCGCGGCGAGACTGCCGGCCGCCGCGCCGGAGTACACGTAGAGCAGGGTGCCGGGCAGCATGGCCGCGCAGGCCGCGAGGTATTTGAGGAAGGGAACCCGCGTCAGTCCGAGGGCGTAGTTGAGCGCGCTGAACGGCACGACCGGCGACAGGCGGAGAAGGGCCACGATCTTGAATCCCTCCCGGCCGACCGCACGGTCGATCGCCGAAAAGCGCGCGCTGGCGCCGAGCCGGCGTTCCACCGCGCCGCGCGCGACGTACCGCGCGATCAGGAACGCGGTCGAGGCGCCGAGAGTGGCGCCGGCGAAGGCGTAGATCGTTCCGCGCAGGACTCCGAAGAGGGCCCCGGCTGCGAGGGTCAGGATCGAGCCGGGGAGGAAGGCCACCGTGGCCGCGGCGTATCCGAGGATGAACGCGACGGGGCCGAGAGGGCCGAGACCTTCAACCCAGGCGGCGAAGTCGGGCACCAAGGCCGTAGCCCGGCTAGGCCGCGGCCCACATGGCGGCGGCGAGGAGCACGCCGCCCATTCCGGCGAGCATGGCTCCAATGGCCGCCAGGTTTCCCCACCACGTCCCTTCCTTGGCGGTCTTGCCGAGCAGCATCAGGCCGCCGCAGGCCAGGACCAGCTGGACCAGCAGGAAAAGAGTGGCCATTCGGGGCATTGCGACGGTGGCCCCGGAAAGAACCACGGCGACGAGCAGCGCTCCGATCGCGGCGAAGTCCCAGGCCGTGGGGCGCGGCAGATCCGGCATCTTGAGCGAGGGCAGCTTCAAGGCCTCCATGCCTCCTCCTGAAAGAGAAAGTTTGAACCGCCGCGAATCGTAGCACGCGGGCCGGAGATCCGCGAGGCCGAGCGGTGATAGCGTTCGCCTCAAGGCCGGCTGCGACGCCTGATCTCCTTCGGTCAGTCCTGGTGCTCGGGCCGCAGCAGGTCGAGCACGGACTTGACGGGCGCGAAGGTCTCGTCCGGAACCTCCACGAACACCGTGTTCCAGCCGGCCATGCCGCCGTTCCAGAGTCCCGGCCGTTCCAGCGCCTTGAGCGGCCTTCCTTCGTGCGACTTGCTGGAGATGAAGACCGCATCGGGATCGACGAAGCGGTGCAGGTCGTAGGGCTCGCCGCGCCGGTCGCGCAGGGCGCAGACGATCTCCGCCGGATTGAAGTGGGTCGACTCGGCCAGGACGGAGTCGCGGACCTCCGGATCGATCTGGGAGCTTTCGACGATCTGGAGGGAGACCTGGCCCCGGCTCTCCACCCAGAACGGGCCGCCGCCGGGCTCTCCCTGGTTTCGAACGACGCCGCAGACCCGGAGCGGCCGGTCCAGGGCGTCGACGAGGAAGCGCCGCAGCTCGTCCGGAGCCAGGCCCTCGGGAGCCTTGCGGGCCAGCTCTTTGTCGGCGAATCGGGCCGCCTCCTCCAGCGTGGTATTCACCAGTCCCTCGTCGGAGTCCAGCCGATCCAGGAGCCGGAAGATCCGGTCCTGCACGGCCAGGAGCTGGCCGGTCAGCACCTTCTTCCAGCCGTTGACCAGCGGCTTGCGGCGGTCCGGAACCACGTTGTCGATGTTCTTGAGCAGCACGAGATCCCAGCCCAGGCCGGTGAGGGAATCCAGGTTGGCGAGCAGAGATCCATGGCCGCCGGGACGAAACAGGAGCGAGCCGTCCTCCAGGCGGAAGGGGCGGTTGGAGGGATCGACCGCCAGCGTGTCCGACGACGGGTGCTGGCTCGAAAAGGTCACGTGGAAGCGGCAATCGAAACGCTCCTCGAAGGCCTGCCGCACCTGCTCGAGCCGCTCGACGAAGAGAGCCTCGTGCTGAGGCGAGACCGTGAAGTGCAGCCGGCAGACACCTTCGGCGTCGCGCGTCTGCTCGGCGGCTTCGACGAGGTGCTCCTCGAAAGCCGTGCGAGCCCCGTCCGGATAGCGGTGGAACTTGAGCAGTCCCTTGGGCAGGTCGGCATAGCCGAGCCCCCTGGCCGTGAGCAGCTGCTCCAGGATCGCGCGCCGGTCGCCGCGCTCCCGCGCGTCCTCAAGGTCCAGGCGCTCGGCGAGATCCTCGTAGAAGGCGAACCGGGGGAGGTTGTCGAAGAACGTGCGAACCTCGGGCGAAGGCTCGCCGACGCCGTTCTCGTTGAGATCGGCGAGCAGCTCCTTGAACATCCGGGTAGCCGCGCCGGAGGCCGGGACGAACTTGGAGACCCGGCCCTGTCGTGCCGCCGCCTCGAAACGGGCCAGGAGCCAGGGCTCGGCTTCGCGCGGGAGCGTCCGGATGCCGGAGCCGACCCGGCAGGGGCCGATCACCTTTGCATAAGGCGGTGGGTTGCTGAACAGCTCGACGTGCCGAAGCGCCTCCTCGGCGTCGATGCCGAGGCGCGCCATCTGCTCCAGGTCTTCGGGGGAGAAGAGATCGCCCGTGTCGCCGGTGTGGCCGCTCATGGTCTCATTCCTCGCCGCCGTCCTCGCCGAGCAGCCGGGGCAGGAGAGCCGCCAGCGTCGGGGCGTCCCGGTCCTTGGGGCTCAGCAGCGGCTCCGAAATCGGCCAGTCGATGCCGCCGTTGCCAACCCCGCCGATACCGGGATCGTTCCAGACGATGCCGATCTCGTCGTCCTGCCGGTACAGCTCCGTGCACTTGTAGAGGACGTGCGCGGTCTCGCTCAGCACGCAGAAGCCATGGGCGAAACCGGGCGGCACCCAGAGCTGCCGGAAGCTCTCGCCACTCAGGATCTCGCCGACCCACTGGCCGAACGTGGGGGAATCGGGCCGGATGTCGACGGCCACGTCGAAGATCTCCCCCAGCACGGCGCGCACGAGCTTGCCCTGGGGATGGCGGAGCTGGGCATGGAGACCGCGCAGCGTCCCGCGGATCGAAAACGACTGGTTGTCCTGAACGAAAGCCTCGGGAATGCCGCCCGCGGCGTACTTGGCCTGGTGGTGGGTCTCCAGGAAGTAGCCGCGGTCGTCGCGGAAGACGTCGGACTCGACGAGGATGACCTCGGGGATGCGGGTGGGGAGGAACTTCATTTCACCAGCCCCAGGCGCTCGCGGCCGTAGTTTCCGGTCTGGACGGACTCGCACCACGCGCGGTTCTGGAGATACCAGCGGACCGTGGCGCGCAGCCCGGATTCGAGATCGTGGGCGGGCGTCCAGCCGAGCTCGGTGCGGGCCTTCGTATCGTCGATGGCATAGCGCCGGTCGTGACCCGGGCGGTCGGCGACGAACGTCTTGAGATCGCGGTAGGACGAGATTCCCTTCGCCTGGAGGGCTGGATTCTCTGCGGCGGGCCGCTCCGCTTCCAGAATGTCGCAGAGAGCATCGACGATTTCGAGGTTCGTGCGCTCGCTCCGTCCGCCGAGGTTGTACTTCTCGCCGGGCCGGCCCTGGAGCAGGGCGGCGAGCACACCGCGGCAGTGGTCCTCGACGTAGATCCAGTCCCGCACGTTGCCGCCGTTGCCGTAGATCGGCAGCGGGCGCCCCTCCAAGGCGTTGAGCGTCATCAGGGGAATGAGCTTCTCGGGGAACTGATAGGGGCCGTAGTTGTTCGAGCAGTTCGTGACGATCGCGGGCAGGCCGTAGGTCTCGTGGGCGGCCCGGACGAGATGGTCGGCGCCCGCCTTGGACGCGGCGTAGGGCGAGTTGGGCGCGTAAGGCGTGGTCTCGGAGAACGCGCCGGTCGGTCCCAGGCTACCGTAGACCTCGTCGGTCGAGACGTGGAGGAAGCGGAACCGCTCCCGGCCGGCGGCGTCGAGGTCCACGATGTGGCGGCGGGCCGCTTCGAGCAGCTCGAAACAGCCGACGATGTTGGTCTGGATGAACGCGCTCGCATCCTCGATGGAGCGGTCGACGTGGCTCTCGGCCGCGAAGTTCACGACCGCGGAAGGCCGGTGCTCGGCGAACAGGCGCCGCACCTCGACGCGGTCGGCGATGTCGCCCTGGACGAAGACGAGGCGCGGATCGGCGAGAACGTCGGACAGGCTCTGCAGGCTCCCCGCGTAGGTGAGCTTGTCGAGGAGGACCACGCGGTCCCAGGAGCCTCCCCCAGGGGCCTCGGGGGTCTCGGAGGCCTGGGGAGAGAGGACGAGACGGATGAAATTGCAGCCGATGAATCCGGCTCCGCCGGTGACGATCAGGGTTCGGTGATGAAGAGTATCCATGCGGTGCGGAAGTATACAATCGCCCCGCCCTCGCCTCCCGTCCCTGGCGTCCGGGGGGTTCAAACCTGCCAAGGGAGGCCCATAGCATGAGACAGTCTTCATGAGCATCCTGCAGGCCGTGATCCTGGCCGTCGTCCAGGCCGTGACCGAGTTCCTTCCCATCAGCTCTTCCGGACATCTGATCCTGGTCCCCCGGCTTCTAGGGTGGCCCGACCAGGGGATCGCCTTCGACGTCGCCACCCACGCCGGCACGCTGCTCGCCGTTCTGATCTTCTTCCGGAGGGACGTGATCGACCTGATCGTGGGCTTCTTCACCGGCAAGCCGCGCTCCCTGAGCATCGATTTCGCGCCGCGGCCGATGGCCTGGTGGATCGCGATCGGCACGATCCCCGCCGCCGTGGCCGGTCTTCTCCTTCAGGACTGGATCTCGACCCAGGGAAGAAATCCCGTCCTGATCGCCTGCACGGCGATCGGCTACGGCCTGCTGTTGGGCATCGCCGATCGGAAGGGGGACAAATACCGGGACATCGGCAGCATCGGCCCGACGGACGCCCTGCTGATCGGTCTCGCGCAGGCGCTCGCCCTGGTTCCGGGAACCTCCCGCTCGGGCATTACCATGACCGCGGCGCTCTTCCTGGGGCTCGCCCGGCCGGCCGCAGCCCGCTTCTCGTTCCTGCTGAGCATCCCGATCACGGCCGCGGCCGTGGCGCTGGATGCCGTGCATGTAATCCGGGGCGAGGTCGACTCGACCCAGTATCTGCCGATGGCGGTCGGAGCGGCCGTGGCCGCGGTGGCCGGCTACGCGGTCGTCGCAGGGCTGCTCGGGTGGCTTCGCCGCCAGCCCATGACGGTGTTCGTGGTCTACCGGGTGATTCTGGGACTGGTGCTGCTGGCAGTCTTTGGGGCGGGCTTGAAATGACAGTGCCGCAAAATATTGACAACTGTCGATGGGGCGGGTAAAGTTCTGAGCTGCGGGGAGGCAAAACCTCCTCTCATCCCTCCAAAAAGGAGCGCCGGCCGCGCTCCTTCTTTTTTGGAGTTGGGTTGATCCCATTCCCCCTCTCCCCGGCCCTCTCCCCCGTGCCGGGGGAAAGGGAGAAAGAAGGGCCGCTCCGGTCAAAGCAGGATGCGGGCGGCGGCACCAGCGGAACCTTCCAGAGCAGGCGGGCGGGGGCTCCCTCCCCTCGCCGCGCGAGGGGAGGGCTGGGGAGGGGAGAATGGGATCAACCGCCGAGGACGGCCTTCTTGAAGTCCTCGCCCGGGGCCGGCTCCTGGCCGATCCAGGTGCTGAGGATGGCGTCCGCGGTGGCCTTGCCGGGCAGGTTGCCCTTCATCTTGCCCCCGACCTCGACGTGGGTGCCCTCTCCGGGAACGTAGGTGAGGGCCAGCTTCTGGCCTTCGCCGACGCCGTCCATCCAGGAGCAGAGGGTGGTGAAGTTTTTCTTCACCTCGGCGGAGGCGTTGGGGACGTTGGCGGTCAGCCCCTCGTCCCAGGCTTCGCACATCTGTTCCTTGCTGACGTCGTAGATGAAGCTGAGCACCATGCGGCGCGGCACGTCGCTGCTGAGGATCTTGGAGGCGGACTTCTCCTTCTGCGGCAGGTAGAGACCGCCGACATAGACCTTGATGACGAACTTTTTGCGCAGGCCCATGCCGTTCAGGACGAGGGGCTTGCCGCCGGCGTCGGCCTTGTCGGGCAGGGTGACGCCGGCGAGCGATCCGGCGGCGGCGGGGGCCGCGGGAATGGCGAGGAGCAGGGCGAGCAGCGCGGGGACGGCGATTTTCATCGTGTTTTTTCCTCCAGAGGAGATCGCCCGGAGTCTAGCGCAACTCGCCGACCCTGGGGGCGTATGGAGATGCGTCCGGAGTCCTGATCCACGTCATAATCGAGCAAAATGAAAACCGACGCCGAGCTGGTGGCGAGCGCCCTGACGGGCTCCCAGGACGCCTTTCGCGAGCTGGTGGTGCGCTTCGAGCGTCCGGTCTACAGCCTCATCGTGCGGATGGTCCAGGATTCCGCGATGGCCGAAGACCTGGCCCAGGAGGCGTTCGTCAAGGCCTATCGGAGCCTGCGCAGCTACGATGCCTCCCGCAAGCTGTCGAGCTGGCTGTTCAAGATCGCTCACAACACGGCGATCGACCATCTTCGCCGGTCGTCCCCGGACACGGTGTCCCTGGATGCGTCGCCGGACGAGGACGGACGGGGCGGTCTGGCCGCGGTGCTGGCGGACGGCTCGGTGGAGAATCCCGCCGCCGCCGCGGAGCGCCGGGACATGGCGAGAGCGCTCGAGCGCGCCATCTCCCGGCTGCGCCCGGAGTATCGGGAGTCGGTCGTACTGTTCTACATCGAGGGCGCTTCGTACCAGGAGATCTGCGACGTCACGAAGCTCCCTCTCGGCACGGTCAAGACCAACCTCCACCGCGCCCGCAAGGAGCTCGCCCAGGAAATGACCGCCCAGGGATGGGGGACTGAAACCCGCCGATCGGACGGCTCGTAGGGCTGGTCACGGAGAGACGAAGCATGCACACCGACCCACACGATTCCCTGACCCGCTGGCTCGCCGCCGAGCGGGACGACCGCGCCGACAGCGAGGCCGACCCGATGGCGGAGCGGTTGGCGGAGGAGATTGCAGAGGCTGCCCTGCTCGAGCTGTTCGAGCTGCTGCCTCCGCTGTCGCCGCCGGCCGGGTTCGCCGACCGCGTGATGATGCGGGTCGAAGGGACGTTTCCGGCGCCGGCTCCCGTGAGCTGGCTCGGCCGCCTGGTCTGCTCTCTGGGATTCCGGGTGGCGGTCGCCAGCGGCGTTGCGGCGTCCACGGTCGCGCTGCTCTGGTTGCCCGAGCTTCTGCTGGTTCTCGGCCGGCTCGTGACCCTGGGCGACGTGGTGGGCCTGGGCACGGCGTCGGTGGTGGATCTCGGCCGCTGGCTGACGTTGGCGGCGCGCATCGGAGAGTGGTTCTTCACCGTGGGCGGAGCCCTCGCGGTCTCCCTCATGTCCCCTGCCGCCGTCAAGGTGACGGCCGCCTGCCTGGCGATTTCGGGGATCTCTTTCGTCGCTCTCCGCGACTTGATGACTCGTGACAGGAGCTGGAGCCATGTCGACCCCGTTCAATGACCGCCGATTCCTTTTCCTGAGGGGGCTGCGGCTCCTCGGGTTGCTGATCGTCCTCGCGCTCGCACCGGGAGGAGCGGGTCCCGCCGCCGCCGCCCCAGCCCAGGAGGGCTCCAAGACAGGCCCGGTTTCCGAGGAGGCCAGCGGCCTTCGGCGGGAGATCGAGAGCCGTTACAAGGTGCTTCCCATCCACGGCGGCGTGGTGCTCGCGCCGAAACAGTCTCGCCGGGGCGTCCAGACCGTCGAGGTGAGCGGCTCGGACATCGCCATCAACGGGGAGCAGGTGAATGCCCGCACCCTGCAGGACTGGCTCGGGGAGGACGATGCCGCCCCGATCCTGCGCCTGCGTGACCTGAACCCGGATCAGCGCCGTATCCTGTTCGGCCTTGCCGCCGAGGGATCAATTCCGGTGGCGCCCGAGGCGCCGGCTCCACCCTCTCCGGATACTTCCGACCAGGACGCGGCCTCCGATGACAGCGCCGACGAGGTCGTCGTCGATGTTCCGGAAGAGGCGCCGGAAGCCCCTGAGGCTCCGGATGAGAGCCCCGGCGCCGAGCCCTCGGTTCACTCCGGCAGCCGCGTCCGGTTCGGCGGCAGCATCACCGTCGAGAAGGACGAGCTCGCCGAGGAGGCGGTCTCGATCGGCGGCTCCGTGCGCGTCGACGGCGAGGTGAGCCGCGACGTGGTAGCCGTGGGCGGCCCGGTGCGGATCAACGGCCGTGTCGGCGGCAACGTTACCTCCGTGGGCAGCTCCGTCCACCTCGGCCCCGAGGCCGTCGTCGAAGGGGACGTGACCAGCGTCGGCGGCACGATCGAACGCGAGAAGGGCGCCGAGATCCACGGCTCCGGCTCGGAGGTCGGCATGTCGCCCTTCCGGACCGGACCCTGGAATGAAGGCTGGGGAAATTGGGACGGCGACCACGACTTCGCGCCGTTCCTGCTCTTCGGCGCTCCGATGCAGGTCTTCGGCAGCCTGGTCTGGATGATCTCCCTGATGCTGTTCTCCTGCCTGTGCCTGCTCCTGGCCCGCGGTCCTCTCGAGCGTGTCGAGCGCTGCATCGCCGCGGAGCCCTGGAAGGCTGCCGGAGTCGGCCTGGCGGGTTCGCTCTCACTGCTTCCCCTGCTGTTCGTGGCCGCGATCCTGCTGATGATCACGATCATCGGGTGCATCTTCCTGCTGCTGTATCCCGTGGTGGGTGTGGTGCTGTTCTTCGTCTACCTGTTCGGCTACGCGGCAGTTGCGCTCCGGGTGGGCCGGGGCCTCGAAACGCGGATGGGCCGCCGCTTCGGCAGTCCCTACCTGTCGATTCTGGTGGGCGTCTTCCTGCTCCAGATCTCGTCGGTCATCGCGCGGATCCTCTTCCTGGGTCCCGGCGTGCTCGACCTGTTCGGCCTGATGTTCAAGCTGTTCTCGGCCTTCATCCTGGTCGCGACGATGGTGGTCGGATTCGGCGGCATCCTGCTGGTCATGTTCGGCCCCGCCGCCTGGCCGCCGAGGACCGGTATCCCCGTCGTCCCCGCCGCGCCGGTCACGCAGATGACGCCAGCGGATCCTCAACCTTCGGCCCGGGAGGAACGTTGGGACGAGCCTCCGTCACCCGAGTCTTGATTCGCTCCGGGGTTCTTTCGTTCAAGGCCGCTTGAGCCCGCGCCCGGTTCTTCTCAGGGACCGGGCGTTTTCCTGTCAGAACGAGTCCGGCGGAGTCAGGCTGTCTGAGAGAGCGGTTCCTCGGAATCGAGAACCGTCCGCAGGGTCTGGGTGAGGACGGAGGCGGAGAAGGGCTTCTGGAGGATGGTCTCCTCCTCGGGCAGCGACTCGTCGTTGTAGCCCGACATGTAGACCACCCGGGTTCCGGGGCGGTCGTGCACCAGGCGGGAGGCCAGCTCCGGCCCCTTCATCCTCGGCATGGTCACGTCGGTGAGCACGAGATGAATGGTGCCGCGGAACATGCGCGACATGGCGAGGGCCTCGTCGCCGGACTCGGCCTGGATCACCCGGTAGCCCTTGCCCACGAGGATCTGGTGCAGCACGCGGCGGACCTCGCCCTCGTCCTCGACGAGCAGGATCGTCTCGGTGCCGGAGTCGTCCACGCCCACGGTGGAGGCGGGCTGCGCCGTCTGGGCGTCCTGGGTGACGGGGAGGTAGATGGAGAAGGTGGCGCCCTGGCCTGGAGCGCTGTCGACGAAAATGTGGCCGCCGCTCTGTTTGACGATGCCGTAGGCGGTGGAGAGCCCGAGACCCGTGCCCTCCCCCTTGGTGCTGAAGAACGGCTCGAACACCCGCGCCCGGGTTTCGGCATCCATGCCGGTGCCGGTGTCGGCGACTGTGAGCTGAACGTACGACCCTGGCGGCACATCCTTGTGCGGCGCGGGCTTCTCCGCGGTGGCCAGCACGGCCCGGGTGCGGATCTTCAGCTTGCCTCCAGCCGGCATGGCCTGGCGGGCGTTGACGGCGAGGTTCACGATGACCTGCTCGATCTGTCCCGGATCGACCTTGACCCGCTCCAGGTTCGGCGCGAGCTCGGTGGCCAGGCTGATGTCCTCTCCCAGAAGGCGCTGCATCATCCTCTCCAGGCCCGAGACGACGGGGTTCAGGTCGAGGACGCGGCTCTCCATGGGCTGGCGGCGGGCGAAAGCCAGGAGCTGCTTGGTCAGCCCGGCGGCCTTCTGTCCGGCCTCCTTGAGCCCGGTCAGGTTGCGGGCCAGGAACGGGTCGTCGCCGTAGCGGTCGAGCATCAGGTCGTTGTAGCCGAAGATGGCGAGCAGGCAGTTGTTGAAGTCGTGCGCGACGCCCGCGGAGAGCCGCCCGATGGCCTCCATCTTCTGCGAGTGGAGAAGCTGCTGCTGGAGCATCTTCTTCTCCGCCTCGTTGTGCTTGCGGGACGCGATGTCGCGGATCGCCACCACGGTCACATCCTCGCCCTGAAACACGTATCTCTTGCCTGCGATCTCGATGTCCACCACCGAGCCGTCGCTCCGGAACGCGATCCCCTCCCGCGGCGCGCCGTCGAGCTCGGTGGCGTCCTCGGAGACCAGATCGGAGAGCCGGCGGCCGATCAGCCGTTCCGGCTTGTCGTCGAAGATGGCGAGCAGGGCGTGGTTGACCTCCAGGATGACGCCGTTGCGGATGATTGCGATCCCTTCCAGGGTGGCCTCGAACAGCGTGCGGAAGCGCTCCTCGCTTCGCCGGATCTCCACCTCGGCCGCTTTTCGTTGAGCGATCTCCTGCTGCGCCCGCTCGTAGAGGCGGATGTTCTCGACCATGGGGGCGATCTGGTTGGCCACCGTGGTCAGGAGGTGGATATCCGTGGCCGGATAGGCGTCGTCGGGATCGCGTCGTCCGAGCAGCCAGACGCCGATCGTCTCGGCCTGCACCACGACCGGGAGGACGAGGCGGACCCAGCCGTCGAGCTCCTCGCCGTCCCGCGAAGGGTGGCGGTAATAGCCGCTCTGCTCCATCAAGGAGCGAAGCTCGGCCAGGTCGGGCCTGCCTGCGGAAGGCAATGCCTGCTCGTAAAGCGCCTCCAGGCCAGCATCGCCGGCATTGTCGAACAGATACAGGGCGGACTGCCGGATCAGCAGGGTGGGGAGAATCTCGTCGGTGACAACCCGCGCCAGCACCGAGCGGTCGAAGGCCGTGGGAATGCGCTCGGAGACCAGGTCCACCACCTGGTCGGGCGAGTAGCGGACGCCGAACACATGGCGGTCCACCAGCGTCTGGAAGCGCCCCTGCAGGAGGAAGGTTATCCCCACGAACACCAGGGATGTCGCGAGGATCGCGGCCAGATAAGGTCCCTGGATGGGCGGCCAGAGGCTGGCAACGAGGAACAGCGCCACCACGTAGAGCATGACCGAGAGCACCGAAAAGGTGTACAGGCCGAGCAGGCGGTTGGCGCGAAACTCCAGCGCGCCGAGGTGGTGCTTGTAGATCGCGTAGAGATAGCTCATCGGCAGGATGGGGACCGAGAGCACGGAAACCCAACGGAGCCAGGGGAACAGGAGGCGGATATTGTGATCCGGTGTGGCTCGGTTGACCAGCCAGACCGGAAGGAAAACGACAATCAGAAGAAACGGCCCAAGCCCCAGGAGCATTCCATACAGCATGATCCGGGTGGAGGTCTTGACGGCGGCCGGCAGGCGCAGCAGGAGCCGCACGACGAGAAGGGCGAGGGGCACCAGGATCGCGAGGATCGTCGTGATCAGGTAGGCCCTCTCGAAACGCCCGAGCAGGTAGAACGCGTCGAGCACGGTTGCGGCGAGCGTGACCGCGTAGAGCGGGAGGAGCAGCCGCCAACGGTTGCGCCTGGAGATCAGCGAATTGGGCAGGATCAGGTAGAGATGGAGCGAAAGCGGGAGAAAGCTCCAGACCAGCAGGTGAAACAGGACCGAGGAGTAGCCTGTGCGGAGCCCTGACGCCATGCCGGCCGCGAACCAGAGGGCCGTGACGTAACTGAAGAGCACCAGCACCAGCCAGCGCTCGTCCCGGGGACGCAGGAAGAGAAAGGCCACCGTTCCCATCAACCAGAACATGACCGGCAGGAGCATCGCCGGGGGAATCTCGCGCTGCTGACCCTCTTCGCCCCAGAAGGGCACGACCATGTCCATCTCGCGGCCGCTCCGCAGCACCTTCACCTGGATCCGGCCATCCGGTCGCACGGAATCGAGCAGGTCGATGGAGCGGTCGCGGAGGAACTGTTCGGGAGTGAGGTCTCCCATCGAGAGCACTTTGTCTCCGCGCATCAGGCATGGGGCTTCGATGGGGAGGCACGACGAGATCGAGATGATGGTCCAGGCGCCATCGGTCGCGAAGCCTGGAGCGTAGGTGATGTTGACGTACGGGTAGTAGAGGCAGGGAGCCAGAATCAGAAGAGAGAGGACGACCCAGGGCAGGTCGTTCTTCTTCAGCGAAAAGCGGACTTGCCTATCCATGGTCCGGAGTTTGCGGGCGACAGTATAGCGCCGATTTCAGCCTGCCGAGCTCCGGGCTGAAAGGGGTGTCCGCGGGAGGGGTTGAGAGGCTACCCGGTTCCCGCGGACGCTGCCCTGGCAGGAGCTTCTAGGGCTCACTGGTTGCTGAGATCAGGCCTTCGCCGTCGCGAAGGGAGCGTCTGCCTCGTCCATCCAGACGCTCCATGGAGCGGCGGGCTCCACGGCCGTCAATGCTTTCGGGCTCTCTATCCCCTTGAGCTTGCGGAGAGCCTCGAACAGCAGTCCCTCTTCCTTCCCGGATACGAGCTTCGAATGGAAATCATAGATCGACATGGAAACCTCCTCCTGGTTTTGATCGTTAACGGCAGATCCGTCGGTTGATCCTAAGGCTGGTGTGGTCCGTGGCAGGAGGCGCACGAGCCTGGTCCTGCACGTTCTCCAGCCCCGGCCTCGATGCGGGGCCGGGGTTCCGGATGATCCAACTGTGACTCGCGGGGCTAGGGCACGAGAGCGCACACGAGGAGGGAAGCGTGGCCCTGGCGGGATGGGGACGGCCGGACGTAGAGCGGGCTGCGACCGGAGCCCCCCATGGGGGCTTCCAGGAGTTTGCCCATCCTGCCAACCCTATCGGGCCGGACTGCAATCGGGCCACAGGAGCGAGGATTTCCATGACATCTCCATCCGCTATGCCAGCGCTGCGGGCTCCTCGACTCCAGCGATCTCCAACAATTTGTGCAAGGGGCGCAAGTGCGCGGTGAGGATGCGCTCGATGGGAGCGGCATCGAGGAGGGGGGTCTTCAACAAGACCTCGCGGGCCTCCTGAGAAAGCGCGATCATCTTGAATGCGCAGTAACTGACGGCCCCGCTGCGAAGAAGAATTTTCTGCGCCTCTTCGAGGGCGACGGAATCGTCGGTGCACAAGGACAGCTCGAGGAATCGCTCGCGATTCGGATGCTCCGCCGTCATGGCGTAAAGGATTGGAAGATTGTTCGAACGCCGTCCCCAGTCGGCCCGGGCCGGCGTCTCCAGGGCATCTGACATGTCGTCACTGACCTGGACGAACCTTCCGAGAACCTGACCAAAGGCGTCGAGCCCGTCGGCGGTGGGTCTTGCCGCCCGGCCGAACAAGGCGCCGAGCCGGAACGCAGCGCCGAAAAGTGGAGGTGTCTTGGCTTCCACCGTCCGCCAGTAATCCTGTTCACAACGTAGCTCTTGAGAGTCGAGATCCTGGCCGAACGCGGTGCCGATCGACATGCGGGCGAACACGGCATGCGACTCGGCCCGAAGACCGGGGTCGAGCTCCGGAGCGTCGAGCACGAGATGGCCGGCCGCTTGAAAGGCGAGGGCCAGGTTGGCGGCACGCCCGGCGCCGATCCGGTGATAGTCACCTTTCGGATCGTCATCCAGCATGTCGTCAACGAGATGAATGCTGATCAGCGAGCAGAAGACCGCGGCGGCTCCCGCAAGCGCCGTGTCCGGATTTCCTCCGGTCGCTTGACATGCCGCGGCGGGGTAGTCCCAGACCGAGAGCGATTCGCGGTGAACCACCCGCTCCATGAGTTGGAGCATATGCGGCCAGGCAGCGACCTCGGAGACGGAACGAATCCTCTCCTTGATCGCCTCAAATGTTACGTCGGCGGCAGTCCGTGCCTCGACGACCATGTCCATTCCTCCGAGGAACGGGGGAGCCGGGAATACTCCCGGCTCCCCCGACCCCTCACTTCTTAGTTGATTTCAACGTCCTTACACTTGCAAAACACTTGCCGAATTTAGCCGAGGCTGACGGAGAGCTCGCCCCCTTCGGTCCAGACGATCCATTCACCGCTGGGCTCTCCTTCAAACATGGCCTTCGGATCCTCGAACAGGCTCAGACGACGCAACGACTCCACCAGGGCATTGTTCTCGGTGGCGGACACAAACTTCTTGTGAAAATCATGAATTGACATAGACGTAGCTCTCCCTCGTCGTGGGGATTCAAATCCCCAATGAAAAAAGTACAACAGCACTGGCACTTTTTACTGCATGGAAACGGGTACTGCTCTGGCGACGCCGCGGCGCGTCAAGGGGGATTTCGCATCGTTCACTCTCCCTCAGGGCTACAAAAAATCAAACAATGGATGTGGAACGGGATGATGGCGGCATCGCGCTCCACCGATGAAGTGTGGCGAGGCGGAGAAACCGGGACAGTTTTTGGAACAGTCCCGGGACAATCGCTCGGTATTTATTCTGCGGGGGTCAGGGAACGGTCGCGGGGGCGGGCAGGGGAGGCGGGGGAGTCATGTTGGCCGGCTGAAGCGCGCCGAGGCGGATGGCCTGGGAAAGCTCGCGGCCCGGGAGCGGTTTTAGGAAGTAGTAGCCCTGGGCATAGTCGATGCCCAGGGGAATCAGGGCCTCGGCGTCCTCGGCGGTCTCGACCGCTTCCATGATGGTCGCGGTGCCGGACCGGTAGGCCATCTCGGCGGTGCTCTGCACGATGATCCGCTTGAAGGGGTCCTGGTTGAGACCGCGGCAGAAGGTGCCCGAGATCTTGAGGAAGTCCGGGCGAAGATCCTGGAAGAGGTTGAGGTTGGAGGACCCTTCGCCGAAGTCGTCGAGCGCGATCCGGAAGCCTCTCTCGCGCAGCCGCTGAAGAGTCGCGGCAAAGGCGCGGGGGTTCACGATGGTCTGCTGCTCGGTCAGCTCCAGCACGATCGTGCGCTCCTCCAGGCCGGCGGTATGCACCTCGTTGCAGAGGCGCGAGGTGAAATCCGGATTGGTCAGGGAGCGCGGCTGGACGTTGAGGAAGGTGGTGACCGGCGTGTTGAGGTCGCAGACCTCGGTCAGCGAGGCGCGGATGCAGATCATGTCCGCTTCGAACAGCAGCTCCTTGCGGGCTGCATAGGCGAGCAGGAACGACGGGCTGCCGAGGACCGAGTTGGCCGGCCCGCGGGCCAGACCTTCGACGCCGAAGACCTCGTACAGCGCGCCGCCCTCCCGCATCCTCACGATCGGCTGCAGCACGGCGCGGATGGGATTGGTGGCGAGGAACTCCTCCAGGAGCTCCACTTGCTGCACCTCGTTGGACTCGTCCGGCAGCTCCAGGTCGCCGGCCGAAGTATCGCGGCGTTCCAGCAGCAGGCTGCGGAGCTGGCTCAGCCCCTCGGGCTTCTCCAGAACCGCGGTCACGCCGAGCATGTTGCAGAGGGAACGCACGTTCTCATCCACATAGCCGCTCAGGACGTAGACGCTGGTGTCGGGGAAGTTGGTGGTGACGAAACGGATCAGGCGCATCCCTTCCAACCCGCCGAGCTGCGAGACGGAGAGGTCGGTTACGACCACGTCGAAGCGGAAGGAGCTGAGAAGCGCCATCGCCGCTTCGATCTCCAGGCAGGTCGTCAGGTGGATGCCGGGCCTGCGCAGGCAGGCTGCCAGCATGTCGACCACCATCGACTCGTCGTCGAGAATAAGGACTCGGAGCACCTCGGTCAGTATAGGCCCCGGAGGACCGTTCGGCAATGGGCGAGTGCCGGCCGGCGTCGGCCGACATCGGCCGACAAATCGGGCCGCCACATCGGGTCGACATCATCCGCCCGCCAGCCTCTCCGCCAGGCGGGTGAAGCGGGAGCGGACCCTCCGGTTCTTGACCGCCATCTCCAGGGCGCGGGGCTCGCCCACCAGGATCGCCAGCCGTCTCGCCCGGGTCAGCGCCGTATAGAGAAGGTTGCGCTCCAGCATCAGGTAGTGCTGGCTGTGGAGCACCACGATCACGCAGGGGTACTCGCTCCCCTGGGACTTGTGGATCGTGCAGGCATAGGCCAGGTTCAGCTCGTCCAGGTTTGACAGGTCGTAGTCGACTTCCCTTCCGTCGGTCGCCACCCGGATCAGCCCCTCGTCCTCGTCGATCCCCGCCACCCGGCCGATGTCGCCGTTGAACACCTCCAGGTCGTAGTTGTTGCGAATCTGCATCACCTTGTCGCCGACCCGGAAGCTGCGGCCGCCGCGGGAGATCTCCTCCCCCTTTGGATCGGTCCCCTTTTTGGGGTTGAGAAGATCGCGCAGTCTCAAATTCAGGCTCTCGGTGCCGAGCGGGCCGCGGTTGCGCGGGGTCAGTACCTGGATCTGCTCGACCGGGTTCAGTCCGAAGCGGGCCGGAATGCGCCGCGCCACGAGCTCGTCGATCGTCTCCAGGATCTCCTCGGGCTCGCGCCGGGGGAGGAAGAAGAAGTCGCCGTCGCCGTCCACGGCCTGAAGCTCCGGCATCTCTCCCTGGTTGATGCGGTGGGCGTTGACCACGATCAGGCTGCGCTCGGCCTGGCGGAAGATCTCGGTCAGGCGGACGACCTCGACCGCGTCGGAGCGGATCAGGTCGGCGAGCACCCGGCCCGGCCCGACCGACGGCAGCTGGTCCACATCCCCGACCAGGATCAGCCGGCCGGGTCCGGGCACGGCGCGCAGCAGGTGGTTGGCCAGCACCGTGTCGAGCATCGACGCCTCGTCCACGATCAGGAGATCGCAGCCCAGCGGATGCTCGCGGTTCCTCAGGAAGGTCCGGGCGTGCGGATCGAACTCCAGCAGCCGGTGGATCGTCGTGGCCTCGCCGCCGGTCGCCTCGGACAGCCGCTTGGCCGCCCGCCCGGTCGGCGCGGCGAGCAGCACGCGCTGCTTCTTCTTCTCCAGGATCTTCACCAGCCCGCGCACCAGCGTGGTCTTGCCGGTGCCGGGGCCGCCGGTGATGACCAGCATCTTGCGGGTCAGGCCGGAGCGGATCGCCTGCCGCTGCTGGCGGGCGAGCGCGACGTTCTCGGTCTTCTCGAACCAGTCGAGCGCGCGCTCCACGTCGATCTCGAACGGCAGCGACGGCTGCACGAGGAGATCCTTGATGCGCGCCGCGATCCCCGTCTCCGCGAGATGGAGCGCCTTGAGATAGACCGCCGCCTCGCCGGGGTCGTCCGGAGCCGGCGACGACGGGTCCACCACGGCATGGCCGGCCTCGTTCAGCCGGTCGATGGCCTGCTCGACCCCATGGGCCGGCGCCGTGAGCAGGGTCGCGGCCTCCTGCACCAGGGTCCGGCGGGGGAGAAAGAGATGGCCGCGGTCCGACGCTTCGGAGAGCAGATGAAGGACGCCGGCTTCCAGCCTCTGCGGCGCCGCCGGATCGATCCCGAGCGCCGCGGCGATCTTGTCGGCGCTCTTGAACCCGATGCCGTGGATGTCCACGGCGAGGCGGTAGGGGTTCTCGCGCACCAGGGTCACGGCCGAGGGGCCGTAGGTCTTGTAGATGCGGATCGCGTACTGGGTCGAGACGCCGTGGGACTGCAGGAAGACCATGACGTCCTTGATGTCCCGCTGTTCCAGGAAGGCGGTGCGGATGGCGGCGCTACGGCCCGGGCCGATCCCGTCGACGCCGCGCAGCCGCTCGGGCTGGTTCTCGATGACGTCGAGCGTCTCCTTGCCGAACGCCTCGACCAGACGGCCGGCCATCACCTTGCCGATCCCCCGGATCAGCCCCGAGCCGAGGTACTTCTGGATGCCGGCGACCGTCGCGGGCGCCACCGTGGTGTAGGACGCCACCTTGAGCTGCCGGCCGTAGCGCGGATCTTCCACCCACTCGCCCTGGAGCCGCAGGCTCTCGCCGGGCTGGATGCCCAGCAGGTTCCCCACCGCCGTCACCGCGTCCTGCCGCCCCGGCACGGTCAGCCGCACCACGCTCCAGGCGTTCTGCTCGTTGGAGAACACGACCTTCTCCAGCACGCCTTCGAGCGTGACGGGAGCCGGTCCGGCGGCGCGGGGTTCGAGAGGGAGAGTCATGCCTTGGCGCAACGAAGTCTACTTCAAGCGGCTCCAACCCCCGTCGCCGCCTCGACCCATCCCCCTGCTTGTGCCAGAATGACGCCGCGATGATGTCCGACAAACCCCTGGTTCTGGTGATCGACGATGAGACCGGCTCCCGCGAATCGATGGCCATCGCCATCGAGAAGGCGGGGTGCGAGGTCCGCACGTTCGACGATGCCCGCAAAGCCCTCGAATACATGGAAGAGGTCGGCACGCCCCGCGCCGCCGTCTGCGACCTGCGCATGCCGGGCATGGACGGCGTGGCCTTCCTCAAGGAGGTCCGGGAGCGCCAGCTCGACCTCGGCGTCGTGCTCGTCACCGCCCACGGCTCGATCGAGTCCGCGGTCGAGGCCATGCGCGTCGGCGCCGACGACTACCTGACCAAGCCGGTCGACCTCTACGAGCTGCGCCAGCGGGTCATGAACCTGCTGGAGAAGCAGAGCCTCAAGGAGGAGGTCTCCAGCCTGCGCGAGCAGCTCGACAAACGCTACGGCTTCGAGAGCATCATCGGCCGCTCGGCGCCCATGGAGAAGCTCTTCGAGCAGATGAAGCTGGTGGCGCCGACCCGGTCGAGCGTCCTCGTCATCGGCGAGAGCGGCACGGGCAAGGAGCTGGTCGCCAACGCCGTGCACCGCGCGAGCCCGCGCCGCAACGAGCGCTTCCTGGCCATCAACTGCGGCGCCATCCCCTCGGACATCCTGGAGAGCGAGCTCTTCGGCCACGAGCGCGGCGCGTTCACCGGCGCCGTCGCGCGCAAGATCGGCAAGTTCGAGCTGGCCCACCGCGGCACGCTCTTCCTCGACGAGATCAGCGAGCTCTATCCCGAGCTTCAGGTCAAGCTCCTGCGCGTCCTCGAAGAGCGCCAGGTCATGCGCGTCGGCGGCAGCGACGTGATCGACGTCGACTTCCGGCTCATCGCGGCCACCAACCGCGACCTGGAAAAGGAAGTCGCCGAGGGGCGCTTCCGCGAGGATCTCTACTACCGCCTCAAGGTCGTGACGCTGCGCATCCCGCCCCTGCGCGAGCGGGTGAGCGACATCCAGCCTCTGGCCCAGCACTTTCTCGACGGCTTCACCCAGGAGCACGGCAAGCCGGCGAAGCGGATCAGCCCGCAGGCGCTGGAGGTTCTCGTCCGCTATCCCTGGCCGGGAAACGTCCGCCAGCTCCGCAACGTGATGGAGTCGGTCGTCGTCTTCCACCAGGGCGAGGGCGACGTGCTGCCGGCCGACCTGCCGGTCGAGGTGCGCGATTCGGTCACGATTTCGATGGTGGCCGGCGCTCCGGCCCAGCCCGCGGGGCCGGATACCCGCACCATGGCGGACATCGAGCGCGAGGCGATCCTGGAGACGCTCAGCCGCACCGGCGGCCATCGCGCCAAGGCCGCCTACCTGCTCGGCATTGGCTTGAGGACGCTCCAGCGCAAGCTCAAGGAATACAAGGACGACGGTTTCTACCAGGACTGAGGAGAGACGATGGAGCTACCTTCGGAGGTGTTGATCCACAACGAGCTGCTCGGGATCAAGGGCGGCAAGGGCACCCTGCTGCAAGTGAACCGGGAAGGCTATTACGAGGTCAACTGCACCTTCGGCGAGCGGGTCCACCGCACGCTGTTCCCGATCCAGAACACGGTGCTCATCCAGCGCCAGCCCGAGGAGCTGACGCGGGTCGACCAGGAGATCGAGCGCTAGATGACCCGCCTGTCCGTGAACATCGACCACGTGGCCACGGTGCGGCAGGCCCGCCGCGCCGGCTATCCCGATCCCGTCGAGGCCGCGCGAGTCGCGGAGGACGCCGGGGCGTCCGGCATCACGGCCCACCTCCGCGTCGACCGCCGGCACGTCCAGGACCGCGATCTGGAACGGCTGCGCGAGTCCGTGCGCGGGAAGCTCAACCTGGAGATGTCCACGGCCGAGGAGATGCTCGCGATCGCGCTCCGGGTGAAGCCGGACCAGGTCACGCTGGTGCCCGAAAATCCCGAGGAAGTGACGACCGAGGGCGGCCTGGATCTGCTGCGCCACGGCGATTCGGTGGCCCGCGCCGCCGAGCGCCTTGCCGCCGCGGGCATGGAGGTCTCCCTCTTCGTGGATCCGGATCCCGCCCAGATCGAGCGCATCCCCGGCGGCGGCCCCGTCTCCGGATTCGAGATCAACACCGACGCCTACACCCGAGCCACCGGGGAAGCCGATCTCGCCCATGAGCTTGAGAAGATCGCCAAAGCCGGCGAGCTGGGCCGTTCCCAGGGCCTCCACCTCTACGCCGGCCACGGCCTGCGAACCGACAACGTCGGCCCCATCGCCGCCCTTCCCGGCATGGAAGAGCTGAACATCGGCCACTTCCTGATCGCGCGAGCCGTAATTGTCGGCCTGGACACGGCCGTGCGGGAGATGTTGACGGCGATGAGGCGAGCTTGAAAGAAACCTACCTGGAGATCACCTTCCGCCGAGGCCGGCCGCTTGCCGCCTACCTCTATCTTCCTCGCGAGGGGTACGAGAAGAGCGTTCGAACGGAGCAGGCCGCTCCCGGATTGATGATCGACTTCGCCGCAAGCGGAAAGCCGATCGGCCTCGAGATCACGGCCCCGGGCCATGTCACGGCGAGCACGATCAACGGCGTTCTGGCGGGCCTGAATCTGGACCCGCTGCCGGACGCGGACCTGGCTCCCCTGAAGGCTGCCTGAGCCGCCGCTCCTCCATCGCCCTGGCGAACAGGGCCGCGTTGACGCCGATCAGCGGCCGATAGAGAACCCGCAGCATCCATCCCGGAAACCACCGTCCCCGCTCTTCCAGGGCGACCCGCGCGCGCGGGTGATCCAGAAACCGGAACATCGCCGGATGGGGGCTCTGGTTGTCCCGGCGAAACTCCAGACGCGACAGATGCTTGACGTTCTTGTAGCCATAATGAGCCGGCGCGATCAGCCGTAGCGGCGCGCCGTGCTCGATGGAGAGCGGCTCGCCATTCAGCCGGTCCGCGAGAAGCACGTCGTCCCGCAGCAGATCTTCCAGAGGCAGACAGGACCGATAGCCGTCCTGCCCCCGAAGCATGACGAAGGCCGCGTCCGGGTCGGGCTTGGCGCGAACCCGGATCACCTGCTCGAAGAAGTCGGAGAAGCGGACGCCGCTCCACCTCAACGCCACGTGGCTCCAGGTGGTGACGCAGTGGAAATCGCTGACCTGCTCCGTCCGCGGAAGGCCCTCCAGGGCATTCGGGATGGAGACCTCCTGCACGCCGCCGCTCAGCGCTCCGCTGATCCGGATCTCGATGCGCGAGGTCTCCCTGGGAAACCGCCGGGCGTACGGAGTCAACCCGAAACGCGGGAACGTCGCCGATTCGCGCTGACCCGGGGGGAGCTTTCGTTTCATCGCGTGATGAGGTTCAGGATTCCTGGCTGGCGCGAGCCCTTTGAAGCCTGCTCCTCGGAGGTGCGGGGATAGAAACCCCGCCCCTCGCCAGCTTCTCAGAGTCCGAGATCGGCCAGGGAGGAGGAGGTGCGCAGCCGTTTCCCGAGCTTCTTGAGCTCATCGAGATCCTGGATGGCTTCGACCCCGCTGCGAATCGCCTCAGGCACCGGTCCAAAGCGTTCTACCATCTCGGCGAGAAGGAAATCCTGAACGGTGCGGACACCCTCCTGGCGCCCCTTCTTGTAGCCGTTTTCCTCCCATTCCCGAGTCCACTCCTGAACGCGCTCTGCAAGCATTGTCTGTACCTCCTCCAGGCTCCTGGCTTCTGTCAGCGGAAGCTCCGGAAACCTTGACGGCATGAGCACCTGGGTCAGCCAGGTATGCACCGAGGCTCGAAGCTCGTCGTCGAGATCCGGGTTGGCCATCAGCCGGATCATCTCCTTGCGAAACCGCTCGGCGTCACGGCTCTGCTCCAACCGGAAGAGCGCCACGGCTACGTTTCGCTCCGACTCCAACTCCATCTCCGGAATCCGCGCCGCGTCTAAAAGGACGTAACCCACGCGAGGCCGATAGGCTTCCAGGCCCCCGGGTAGCGGCTCGATGAGGTCGGCCACATCCAGGGCCGCGTTCCAGGGGGCAAGACCATTGTACAGAACCAGGATGAAGATCGGCGGCAGCTTTCCCGAAGGCGTGAACGCCTTCTCCCTGGCCAGATACTCAAGAAGGAGCCCTTGGTAGGTCATGCTCCGGATGGCCATGAAGCGGTCGACCTTCGACTGGAACTCCAGAAGGATGAAGACGTAAAGCGGGCGGCCCTGCCATTTGACCTTCCAGAGCATGTCGGTCTCTCTGGAGCGCAGATCGCTGGTGACGAAGGAGCCTTCGACGCGTTCCAGGGTCTTGAGATCCACTTCCTGGACCCAGTCGTCCTTGACGAAGCCGCGAAGGAGATCCGCCACCACGGAAGCGTGAGAGTAGAGCAGCTTGTAGCCTTTGTCGTGCTTCGCCATTCCTGCTCTCCGTCAAAATAACCCTCTCGCGACTAGAAATAATATCACAAGACGGAAGGCTGAGCCCGGCACCGAGGCCGAGGCCTTGGAGCTGCACGATCGGAGGTGCGGGGGTAGAAAACCCGCCCTCGCCAGCTCTTGCTTTCCGGCCTTTGGGTGGTGGCGCCCCCTCTCCCGGGGTTGGGGGGCTGGGAGATGGGAGAGGGGGTCGGGGGGTGAGGACTCCGCGCGAGGAACCTTCCAAATCCCTCACACACAAAATACCTGACACGCCCCCGGAAGCATCCGGCGTCAACGTGGAAGCCTCCGTCGTCATCCCGTACGCTGCGGCGTCGCGCCAGGAGCTTCAGTCGTCGCGCCGGCAGCTTCAGTCGTCATCCCGTACGCTGCGGCGTCGCGCCGGCAGCTTCAGTCGTCATCCCGTACGCTGCGGCGTCGCGCCAGGAGCCTCAGTCGTCGCGCCGGCAGCTTCAGTCGTCATCCCGTACGCTGCGGCGTCGCGCCAGGAGCTTCAGTCGTCGCGCCGGAAGCTTCAGTCGTCGCGCCGGAAGCTTCAGTCGTCGTGCCGGAAGCTTCAGTCGTCACGCCGGAAGCTTCAGTCGTCATGCCGGAAGCTTCAGTCGTCACGCCGGAAGCTTCAGTCGTCACGCCGGAAGCTTCAGTCGTCGCGCCGGAAGCTTCAGTCGTCGTGCCGGAAGCTTCCGTCGTCGTGCCGGAAGCTTCAGTCGTCCTGCCGGAAGCTTCAGTCGTCCTGCCGGAAGCTCACCCCGAGCGGCTTCCCCCGGTCTGGGGCAGTGCCCCACCTTTCCCTCCCTGCTATGCTCACCCTCCGAATTCTGTCGAAATTGGCGGGTCGGCAAGCCACCCTTGCGCCCGGGAGTTCTTTCAAGACGCGACAACGGCACAGGTGACCATGTTCGAACAGGCCTTCAGGAACATCGACGACGTCCTTCGGAAGGAAGCCGGATGCACGACCGAGCTGGATTACACCGAGCAGACGTCCTGGCTTCTCTTCCTGAAATACCTCGACGGGCTGGAAGAGGATCGTCTTGCCGAGGCCGAGCTTGAGGGGAGGAAGTACACCTATCTCCTCTCCAAGCCGTATCGCTGGGAGACCTGGGCCGCGCCCAAGGATCGGCACGGCAACCTCGACCACAACCGGGCGTTGACGGGCGACGACCTCCGCGACTTCGTCAATCTGAAGCTCTTCCCCTACCTGCAAGGCTTCAAGCAGAAGGCCGGCGGGTCGGCCACGATCGAGTACAAGATCGGGGAGATCTTCGTGGAGATCCGGAACAAGATCTCCAGCGGCTACAACCTGCGCGAGATCATCGAGCACATCGACGCTCTCCGCTTCCGGTCGCGGGCGGAGAAGCACGAGCTCTCGCATCTCTACGAAGCCAAGATCAAGAACATGGGCAACGCCGGGCGCAACGGCGGCGAGTACTACACGCCGCGCCCGCTCATCCGCGCCATCGTGCAGGTGGTGAAGCCCGAGCTCGGCGAGACGATCTACGACGGCGCGGTCGGCTCGGCGGGCTTCCTCTGCGAGGCCTACGAGTACCTCAAGGAGGCCCATCCCAAGCGCACGACCGCCCAAAACCGGACCCTCCAGCAGCGCACCTTCTACGGCAAGGAGAAGAAGTCCCTCGCGTACGTCATCGCGATCATGAACATGATCCTGCATGGCATCGAGGCGCCGAACATCCTCCACACCAACACGCTGACCGAGAACCTCGCCGACATCCAGGAGAAGGACCGCTACGACGTGGTGCTGGCGAATCCTCCGTTCGGGGGGAAGGAGCGCAAGGAGGTCCAGCAGAACTTTCCCATCCATACCGGGGAGACGGCGTTTCTCTTTCTGCAACACTTCATCAAGATTCTCAAGGCCGGCGGGCGCGGCGGTGTGGTCATCAAGAACACCTTTCTCTCGAATACGGACAGGGCGTCGGTGGCTCTGAGGAAGATGCTTCTGGAGAGCTGCAACCTGCACACGGTGCTCGATTGTCCCGGCGGCACGTTCCAGGGCGCGGGTGTGAAGACCGTGGTGCTTTTCTTTGAGAAGGGCGCTCCCGCCCGCAAGGTCTGGTACTACCAACTCGATCCCGGCCGTAATCTCGGCAAGACGAACCCTCTCGGCGACGCCGATCTCGCTGAGTTCGTAAAGCTGCAGAAGACGAAGGCCGACTCGCCCAAGAGTTGGAGTGTGGACGCCAAGAGCATCGATAGGACGACGTTCGATCTCTCCATGAAGAACCCGAATGGCGGTGAGGAAGTGACGCACCGCAGCCCGCAGGCGATCATGGCTGAGATTGCCAAGCTCGATGCGGAGAGCGCTGGGGTGCTGAGAAAGATCAAGGCTCTGCTATGAAGGCTACATGGAAGCGCTACAAACTCCACGAAGTCTGCACGCTGATCAACGGCAGGGCATACAGCAAGCCGGAGTTGCTGGCTGAAGGGAAGTACCCGGTTCTTCGCGTCGGGAACTTCTTCACCAACAACCACTGGTATTACTCGAACATGGAACTCGACCCCGATAAGTACTGCGACAATGGGGATCTGCTCTATGCTTGGTCCGCGTCTTTCGGGCCGCGCATCTGGATGGGCGGCAAAGTCATCTTCCACTATCACATTTGGAAGGTTCAACCAGATCCCACCCTAACCGACAAGAGGTTCCTCTTCACGTGGTTCCTCTGGGACACCGAACGCATCAAGGAAGACCAGGGCACCGGGACAACCATGCTGCACGTGGCAAAGGGGTCGATGGAGGATCGCGACATACTGCTCCCTCCCCTCCCCGAACAGCATCGAATCGTCAACGTCCTCGACGAAGCCTTTGAGGGCATCGCCACCGCCAAGGCCAACGCCGAGAAGAACCTTCAAAACGCCCGCGCCATTTTCGAGAGCCATCTGCACGGTGTTTTCGCGCAGCGGGGCGAGGGGTGGATGGAGAAACGGCTTGAGCAGATTGGCACGACGCAGACCGGATCCACGCCGAAGACCGCAGAGAGAGATAGGTATGGAAGTTTTATATCATTTATAAAGCCGTCAGATTTCATGGCGGACGGCTCGTTATGTTACGAGAATGCCGGCCTCAGCGAGAAAGGGTTGGCGGAATCTCGTAAAGTGGCCCCAGGTTCGGTCCTTATGGTCTGCATAGGCGCGACGATTGGAAAGTGTGGCTACTGCGACCAAGCCATAACAACGAACCAGCAGATTAACGCTTTCACTCCGTTCGGCAACGTGTCGTTCAAGTTTATTTACTACCAGATGCTTACTCAGAGATTTCGGCAGCTTGTATTGTCGAACTCTGGTCAGGCCACTTTGCCGATCATCAATAAGTCCAAGTGGAGTGCTCTAACGGTGGCGCTCCCTCCTGAGCTGGAAGTGCAGATGCGAATCGCCTCCAAGCTCGAAGCCCTTCGCGAGGAAACCCAACGCCTCGAATCTCTCTACCAGCGAAAGCTCGTCGCGATAGAGACACTGAAAAAATCTCTCCTGCACCAAGCCTTCACCGGCAACCTGTAGGTCCACCCATGAACGAAGCCGAAACCAGAGCCGACCACATCGACCCAGCGCTGAGAGCAGCCGGCTGGGGAGTTGTCGACGGCAGCCGGGTCCTGCGTGAGCATTCGATCACGCCCGGCCGCATCGAAGGCCTCGGACGGCGCGGCAAGGCGCTTTGCGCCGACTACGTGCTGGTTCATCGCAATCACAAGCTGGCTGTGATTGAGGCCAAGGCGTGGGACAAGCCGCTCACCGAAGGCGTGGGACAGGCCAAGGACTACGCGGCGAAGATGGAGGTGCGCTTCGCCTATGCCACGAACGGCCAGGGCGTCTACGGCATCGACAGGAAGACCGGCAAGGAAGGCGAGCTCGAGCGCTTTCCCACGCCGGACGAGCTCTGGGCGCTGACGTTTGCCAAGGCCAATGCGTGGCGCGACCGGTTCGCGGCCGTGCCGTTCGAGGACAAAGGCGGATCGCACCCGAGCCGCTACTACCAGGACATCGCCGTGGAGCGGGTTCTGGAGGCCGTCGCGAAAGACCGGCCGCGCATCCTGCTCACGCTCGCCACCGGCACGGGCAAGACCTTCATCGCGTTTCAGATCGCCTGGAAACTGTTCCACAGCCGCTGGAACCTGAGCCGCGAGCCCACGCGCCGGCCGCGCATCCTCTTCCTCGCGGACCGCAACATCCTCGCCGACCAGGCCTACAACGCCTTCTCCGCCTTTGCCGAGGACGCGCTGGTGAGGATCGAGCCGGCAGACATCCGCAAGAAGGGGAGGGTACCGAAGAACGGCAGCCTGTTCTTCACCATCTTCCAGACCTTCATGAGCGGACCGCCGAAAGACGGAAAGCCGTCGCCCTACTTCGGCGACTACCCGCCGGACTTCTTCGACGTCATCGTCATCGACGAATGCCACCGCGGCGGCGCCAACGACGAAAGCAACTGGCGCGGAATCCTCGACTACTTTGCGCCCGCCGTGCAACTCGGCCTCACCGCCACACCCAAACGAAAAGACAACGTCGACACCTACGCCTACTTCGGAGAGCCGGTCTACACCTACTCGCTCAAGGACGGCATCAACGACGGCTTTCTGACACCCTTCAAGGTCCACCAGTTCTCCACCACGCTCGACGACTACGTCTACACCCCGGACGACCAGCTGATCGAAGGCGAGATCGAGCGCGGCCGAAGGTACCAGGAGAAAGACTTCAACAAGATCATCGAGATCAAGGAGCGCGAAGCCCACCGCGTGAAGCTCTTCATGGACATGATCAACCAGAGCCAGAAGACCCTCGTCTTCTGCGCCACCCAGGACCATGCCCTGGCCGTGCGGGATCTGATCAACCAGATGAAGAAGAGCCCCGACCCGGGCTATTGCGAGCGCGTCACCGCCAACGACGGCGAAATCGGCGAGCAGCACCTGCGGGCGTTCCAGGACAACGAAAAGACCATTCCCACCATCCTGACCACCTCACAGAAACTCTCGACCGGAGTGGACGCCCGCAACATCCGCAACATCGTCCTCATGCGGCCGATCAACTCCATGATCGAGTTCAAACAGATCATCGGGCGGGGCACGCGACTCTACGATGGCAAGGATTACTTCACGATCTACGACTTCGTGAAAGCCCATCAGCACTTCAACGACCCGGAATGGGACGGCGAGCCGCTCGAGCCGGAACCCGCGCCACCCGGCCCGAGAGTGCCCGACGAGCCCGAGCCGACGGAACCGCGGGAACCCGGACCGGAACGCCCCGGAAAGATCAAGGTCAAGCTCGCGGACGGCAAGGTGCGCACCATCCAGCACATGATGTGTACGACCTTCTGGCACGCTGACGGCACCCCCATCTCCGCGAATCAATTCATGGAAATGCTGTTTGGGAAGCTGCCCGAATTCTTCAATTCAAGGACGAAGCCGAGCTGCGTGCCCTCTGGAGCGAGCCGGGAACCCGCAGAAAGCTCCTGGAAGGCCTCGCCGAGAAAGACTTCGGCGCCGAGCAGCTGGCGGAGATGCAGAAGATCATCGGAGCGGAAAAGAGCGATCTGTTTGATGTGCTCGCCTACGTGGCCTACGCGCTGCCGCCGCTCACCCGCGAAGAGCGCGCCGAATCCGCCAGGGCCGGCATCGGCTCGCGGTTCAGCAGCAAACAGAAGCAATTTCTCGATTTTGTGCTCTCCCACTACGTGAGCGTGGGCGTGGAAGAGCTGGACCAGAGCAAGCTGACAATGCTGCTGCACTTGAGATACCACGACTCCATGGCCGACGCCGTGGCCGACCTGGGAAAGCCGGACGCGATCGGGCGCGTGTTCACGGGCTTCCAGAAATACCTTTACCAGAAGCGGCCGGCCGCCTGACGCTCAAGGCTCCCTCCTCTCCCAGCCCGGAGCCCGGACGGGAGAGGAGGGAGCTTCTTCATACGATCAGCTCGCCCCGACCTCCACCAGCCGGGCTCGATCCTCAATCAACGCCACGGACGGAGGTCCGATTCCGCATGCACTGCCTCGGCATCCTAAACAATGCTTCGGCCCCCGGTGTCCTACTCAGCGACCCGGCAAGCTGTCCGCCTCGGCAAGACCCGATCCAAAGGGATTGAAGCCATTTTCCGGCGGCAGCTCTGTCCAAACAACCAGGAGGAGGGCATTGAGATGCGACTGATTCTTCAGCGAGGCCACCGGACTGTCTTGTGTCTATTGTTTCTGTTGTTGTGCAACGGCGTCCAGGTTCATGGCCAGGATCTCGGTAAGCTGGCAAGCGAGCTGTCCGCGAAGATTCACGCCAAGCAGCGCGGCAGCGTGACCGTCGTGGACTTCCTGGACTTGGAGAAGAAATCCAACAAATTGACGAAGCTCATGACCTATCAGCTCCAGTCGGCGTTGACCGCACCTGAGAACAACCTCGTAGTCGTCGATCAGAGCCACGTGGCCGAGCTCTTCGACCAGATGGAAAAACTGAGCGAAGGCTTGATCGATCCGGCGACGGCCAGGATGGTAGGAAAGATGTCGGGCACGGAAGTGATCATCATCGGCACGGTGATGGTCTCGTCGATGTCGGTCCGACTCGATGTCAGCGCCATCGACCTGGAAACGGCGAAAGTGATTGCTGCGGGCACCGCGAGCCCGAAGCGGTTCGGCCTGGTTGACCGGCTTGCGACGGAAGTGGAGCAAGGCGAGGTCGGAATCGCCTCGGCTCAAGGCAGCCCTGCTTCTTCGGGTGCTGTCGGGCCGGCGAAGAACGTACCCAGGCCTCCGGCGCGCAGTCGTCGAGATCAGGGCCTTCTCTTCGAGCTCAACGGCTGTTCCCTGAGCGGTGACGACGTGACCTGCGCCATGACGATCACGAGTGAAGGGCGTGATCGAACTGTCGTTGTTGGCGTTAAGACTCGAGCTTGGAATGAGGTCGGTGAAGAATTCGCTACCAGTGTCGTGACGATTGCCAACTCGCGAGATGATAATTGCATCCGCAAGGAACTTCTAAGAGATGTTCCGACTGTTGTTTCTGCAACATTCTCTCGATTTGGAGGATCAAGTCCGACGGTGGAGCGTTTTAGGATGGCGTGGCATGAAGATAGTTGCTACGGAGAGCGCTTCGTAGACTTCGAGAAAATCGCGATCTCGGATGCTGACTTCTCGACACCCCAAAAGTCCAAGGGCTCTGTCGCGGCGGGCGCCTCGGCCGTGGGCTCTCAGAAAGGCTCTGGTGGCCTCCTGGGCCGGCTTACCAACAAGATCCTCGACACGGCAGCCTCGACGGTCGAGAAGATGATCGACAAGAAGGCGGCGGAGCTCACCGGCAACGACGAACCGCCTCTGTGAAGGCGTAATGAACCTGTAACTGCGAAGGGCGCGGCTCCATGGACTACAAGGATTTCTCGCTGCAACTCGACCGCGCCCCGGGGCAGTCCGGCTTCGTGACTCGGGTCCTCCGCTCGTCGGCCGGCGAAGCGGAGGCCCCGTTTGTCAATCCGGTCTCGCCTGCGGAGTTGGAAAGCCTCTGGCAGACCGCCTACAACGCACGCCAGGCCGAGCACGCCTTCAGGGATCTCTCGGTACGACGCCAGACTCCAGCAAGAGATGTCTCCCTCGAAGAGATCGGCGACCGCCTGTTTCAAGCCCTGTTTCGCGGCCCGGTCCGGAGTTGCTGGGCACGGAGCTATTCGGAAGCCACGCAAAACCCCGAAGGCGGCCTTCGGCTCAAACTGCAACTCAACCTTGGCGATCCACTCGTCGCGGGCCTCGCGGAACTGCCCTGGGAATACCTGTTTTCTCCCGAGCACGGCGGTTTCCTGGGGCTGCAACGCAAGACTCCCATCTTGCGCCACATGCGCCTGCCCATGCCGGGGAGCCGACCTCTCCCATCGCGGCCGATCCGGCTGTTGGCGATCCTGTCCCAACCCGCGGCCCTTTCCCGACTTTCCCTGGAGGAAGAAAGCAGCAGAATCAAGTCGACCCTGGGAGCCTTGCCGGGCGTCGACGTGATTCCTCTGCGGAATCCCTCCATTGAAACCCTTCGGGAGAAACTGCTCGAGCAGGACTTTCAGATCCTTCACTTCATGGGGCACGGCGGATTTGACGAGAGCTCCGGCCAGGGCGTTCTCTTTTTCACTCATCCCAACGGATCGCCGTTGCCGGTAAGCGGCTCGCTGCTGGGAACCCACCTCGCGGGAATGGATTCCCTGCGGCTCATCTTCATCAATGCCTGTGAAACCGCCCGCTCCAAGGCCAGCGCACCGTTTGCCGGAGTGGCCACGGCCCTCCTCAGGGCGGGACTGCCGGCCGTCATCGCCATGCAGAGACCCATCGGCGACGATTCGGCTCTGGAATTCAGCCGGGTCGTGTACCGAAGGCTGGCCGTTGGCGATCCGATCGACGCCGCGGTCACGGAAGGGCGCCTGGCGATAGCCCGGGACAATGGAACCGAATGGGGAACGCCGGTCCTGTTCTCCCGGGCGGAGGATGGCAGGATCTTCGCGCCCGAGCGTCTGGTGGAACCGTCGATCCTGCAGGAGGCTGCGGCGCCGGCGCCTGTCGAGGCGTCAAAGCCTCAGTCCAAGGGCGGACGCCAGTTGGTGCTTGGTCTTCTACTTGCGGCAGCCGTGGGAATCGCTGCATTGCAGTGGCCCACCCACCGTGAAAGGGCTGCCCTTGATCCTGGAGCACAAGCCACGCCCGGCCCTCCGCTCGCAACTCCGACACCGGCGCCAGAGCCAACCGCGACGCCCATTCAGACGCCCGTCCAATCTGATCCCAACCCGGAGCAATCTCGCCATCAAGTGCAGGATGAGCCGAAGCCCAAACCGGAACCCACGCCTCCTCCTCCCGTTGTCAGATCCTCCTTGGTGATTACCGCCGAGAGTCCAGCTCTCTTTGCGAATCCTGAAGCGGAGGTGGGAGCCAAATTCTTTGAGCGGGAAGGCTACAAGCTGGCTCGCTTCTGGGTGGCTCCGCAAGGATTGGGAATGCTGGAGCAGCCTCCGGTCATGGGCCCAGGGACCATCGCTTTCCCGGTACCCGGTGGAGGCGGAATCTACTACTTGGACGTAATGAGCCTGGACAAGGAGGCGCAGCGCGCGACCGTGCGGCTGCGCTTCACGGAAGCGGCATCGCGTTGACGAGCCTCCCCCTCCCAGCCCGGAAGCAGGCTGGGAGGGGGAATCTTTCGATCGATCAGCGGGCTCCAACCTCCATCAACTGCGGCCGGGTTCCAGTCAACGCCAGGATCGCGCGCTCCTCCGGACGGCTGGAAACGATCTCCCGGGCCGCCGCGATCAGATCCGCAAGAACTCCGGTGGCGGTGACCTCGGGACCGGCGCCCGGGCCGGCGACCGTCAGGGGCAGGTCGCTGTAGCGCTCCGTCCGGTAGACGATCACATTTTCTCCAGGACCACCGCGAGCGACCGGGTGGTCGGCCGGAAGGGCCGCGACTCCGACCCTGGCGCGGGTGCCGTCGAAGGAGGCCAGGTAGAGGAGGCGATGGCCCTGGTTCCGGGCCTGGGCGGCTCTCTCGCTCCAGCCTTCATCCCAGGGAGTCAGGGCGTCGAGAAACGCCTCGGGAGACTGGGCTTCGGGCGAGGATTCGATGGGCAGGCCTCCGGTCAGGAGCGGCTCGACTTCGACCTGGTTCCTCTCGATCTCGTAGCCCGCCTCTCTCAGAAGGATGAGGAGCTTCCTCGCCACGTCCTCGCCGCTCAGATCCTCCTTGGGATGCGGCTCGGTGTAGCCCCGGACCCAGGCTTCCCGGACGGCTTCCGAGAAGGGGAGGCCGGCTTCGACGCGGCTCAGCACGAAGGCCAGCGTCCCCGAGAGGACGGCGGAGACCGAGAGGAGACGGTCCCCCGTGCGCCTCAGGTCTGCGACCGGTCCGAGCACAGGAAGCGCCGCTCCGACCGTGGTCTCGTACCGATAGGGCACCCCGCCTCCGAAGGCCAGATCGCGCAGGAGCCTCCAGGTCTCCAGCCTCCCGGCTCCGGCCAGCTTGTTCGGCGTAACGACGCCGATCCCTCGGGCGAGCAGGTCGGCGTAGCGGTCGGCGACCTCGGGGCTTGCGGTGCCGTCGATCAGGATCAGCGGATGCCGGAAGCCGGCGCTGAGCTTCAGAAGGCGGTGCCAGTCCGTGGGCTCTCCGGCCGCGAGAAGGGTCTCTTCAATCTCCAGGGGATCGAGGCCTTCCGGATCCCAGAGCATGGTGTGCCGGTCGACCGCTCCGACGAGATGCAGCTCGATGCCGGGAGTATCAAGGCTGGACAGCCGCGCCCGCAAAGCTCTCGCCACCCGGCCGCGCGGACCGACGAGGATGACTCCGACCGGGCGGCGCACAGCCGGGATAAAACCTGGGATGGAACCGGGGATGGAACCGAGGAAATCGTTCACGACAGGAGCCTCCGGAAGGGTCGAAAGGGTTTTGCTCTGGATTGGGGCCACGGACGCGCGGAACTCCGCCAGCAGACCGTCCAGGGCCTCCACGTCAATCAAGAAGGCGTCGTGCCCGTGCGGTGAACGCAGCGTCGCCAGGCGCGCCGCGGGCAGGAGCGCGGCGAGCTCGACCTGCTCCTCGGGCGGATAGAGCACGTCCGAGTCGATCGTCACCACCAGGGCGGGGATGTCGATCGAGCGCAGCACGTCCTCGTAGGAGCCCCGGCCGCGCGCCACGTCGTGGCTGTCCATCGCCCGGGTGAGCGTGATGTAGGTGTTGGCGTCGAAGCGGGACACGAGCTGCTCGCCGTGATGGTGGAGCCAGCTCGTCACCTCGAAGAGACCGGGGCCGCGCAGCCGGCGGCCGAACCGGGCCTCCAGACTCTCCCGGCTCCGGTAGGTGCACATGGCAACGGCCCGCGCCGCGGCGAGCCCGGAGGCGGGGGCCGTGTCCGGCCCATACCGCCCCCCGTTCCAGAGCGGATCGGCCTGGATGGCCTGGCGCTGGGCCTCGCTCAGGGCGATGCACCAGGCCGAGTGGCGTCCCGAGGTGGCGATGGGCGCAATCGCGTCCACGCGCTCGGGGTAGAGGAGAGCCCATTCGAGCACCTGCATTCCGCCCAGCGAGCCGCCGAGCACCAGGCGGAGCCGGCGGACGTGGAGCGCGTCCAGGAGCGCGGCCTGGACCCGGACCATGTCGCGCACGGTGACGGCGGGGAACGCGGGCCCCCAAAGCCCGCCCCCGTCCGGCCTTGGAGACGCTGGTCCGGTGGTGCCGTAGCAGCTCCCCAGGACGTTGCTGCAGATCACGAAGTCCCGGGCAGGATCGAGCGAGCGGCCCGCGCCGATCAGCCCGCCCCACCAGCGGTCGGCGTCGGCCGAGCCGGTGAGCGCGTGGCAGATCAGGACGGCGTTGGCGCCGTTCCGGTCGAGCGATCCCCAGGTGCGGTAGGCGACCCGCACGTGGGGGAGGGTCTCCCCGGACTCCAGCGCGAACGGGCCTGGAAGATCGAGGTGACGGGTTTCGAACGAAGGCCAACCGCTCGGATTGGCGCTCATGCCGTAACCGCTTCCTTCGCCAGCACCCGGTCGAACGCGCGCTCGAAATCGCCGCGGATGTCGTCGATGTGCTCGATGCCGACCGAGACGCGGACCAGATCCTCGCTCACGCCCGAGGCCTGCTGCTCCTCGCGGGAGAGCTGCTGGTGCGTGGTCGAGGCGGGATGGATGACCAGCGTCTTGGCGTCGCCGACGTTCGCGAGATGGCTCGCCAGCTTGAGGTTGTCGATGAGCGCGCGGCCGGCTTCAAGGCCGCCCTGCTCGCTCCGAATGCCGAACGCGAGGACGCCGCCGAAACCGTTCCTCAGATAGCGCTTCGCCCGCTCGTGGTAGGGATGATCGGGCAGGCCCGGATAGCTCACCCAGGTCACGGCCGGATGCTCGCGGAGCCACGTCGCGAGCGCCAGCGCGTTGTCCGAATGCCGCTGGACCCGCAGCGAGAGCGTCTCCAGTCCCTGAAGGAAGAGGAACGAGTTGAACGGCGACAGGCACGGCCCGATGTCCCGCAGCCCCTCGACCCGGGCGCGGATGATGAAGGCAATCCCGCCGGTACCTCCAAACGGGCTCTTCGGGCCGAACGCCTCCTGGAAGTTGAGCCCGTGGTAGCCCGGCGAGGGCTCGGTGAAGAACGGAAAGTTGCCGTTCCCCCAGTCGAACCGTCCGGAATCCACGATCACGCCGCCGATCGACGTGCCGTGGCCGCCGATCCACTTGGTCGCCGACGCCACCACGATGTCCGCGCCGTGGTCGATCGGCCGGGCGAGGTAGCCGCCGGCTCCGAACGTGTTGTCCACGATCAGCGGGATGCCGTGCTCGTGGGCCAGGGCCGAGAGCGCCTCGAAGTCCGGGATGTTGAAGCGCGGATTGCCGATCGTCTCGACGTAGAGCGCCTTCGTGTGGCTGTCGATGGCGCGGCGGAAGTCCTCGGGATCGTCGCCGTCCACGAATTTCACCTGGATGCCGAGCCGGGGGAGCGTGACCTTGAACTGATTGTAGGTGCCGCCGTAGAGGAAGCTCGTGGAGACGATGTTGTCCCCGGCTCCGGCGATCGTGGTCAGCGCGAGGAACTGCGCGGACTGGCCGCTGGACGTCGCGAGCGCGGCCACGCCGCCTTCGAGCGCCGCGATGCGCTGCTCGAACACGTCCGTGGTGGGGTTCATGATCCGGGTGTAGATGTTCCCGAATTCCTGGAGCGCGAACAGCCGCGCGCCGTGGGCGGAGTCGTCGAACGTGTAGGAGGTCGTCTGGTAGATCGGCACGGCCCGGGCGTGGGTGCCCGGAGCGGGCTCCTGACCGGCGTGGACCTGGAGGGTCTCGAATCGGTACTGCGGCTTCGGATCGCTCATCGCGCTGTCCTCTCTCCCGCATCTCTCGGATGGGGGTGGGGTGCGACGGTGCGACCAGAAACAGAAAGACCCGCTCGGTCACGCCGTCGCGGGTCTTCGGAACCTTCTTGAGCCAGTCTGCTTCGCTACAACCGATCCGGCTCCCGACACTCCGTGCCCGCATGGTTCGGACAACACATGCACATGGAGGAGTGGGGACCCGTGGGACGGAGGCCCACGGAGGGGATCAAATCGGAGGAGCCGGGGGTCGTCATACGGGGAAAGTTGTACAGCCGGCGGGGGAGGCCTGTCAAGCCGGGCGCTCTGATACCATCCGGGACGCGGCGACCTTGGACTGATTCAAATACCGCAACTGGGAAAGGGAGTCGATGGCACGACGTGAACGTAATCGCATGGGCAGCAAGGGCGGAAGCTCCGGCTGTCTGCTGCGCGGATTGATCGGAGTCGTTCTGCTGGGCCTCGTCGCCGTGGTGGTGATGGCCCTCTATACCGGCGCGGAGCCGAAGCTGACCGTGAAGTCCGACCTGCCGGGCATCGGCAAACGCACGCCGATCCGCATCCGGATCGAAGACCCCCAGCGCGTCACCGCGGTGCGGGTCGAGCTGATCCAGGGGATGGACGTGAAGGCGATCGAGGAGCGGCCGTTCGAGCCGAAGTCGGCGTTTGCCTTCGGCACGCCGCCGCCCGTCGAGATGAAGGTCGACGTGGGCCGCGAGACCGTGAAGGGGCTGCGCTCCGGCGAAGCGACCGTGCGGGTGAGCGTGGAGCGGGCGGGCGCCTGGCTGCGCCGGCCGGCGCCGGTCGTGTCGGAGATCAAGCTGCCCGTGCGGCTGGCGCCGCCGACGCTCGCGGTCCTCTCGACGTTCCACTACGTCCGGCAGGGCGGCAGCGAGGCGATCGTCTACCGGGTCGGCGAAGGCTCGGTGAAGGACGGCGTGCAGGCCGGCGACTGGTTCTTCCCGGGCTCGCCGATGCCCGGCGGAGACCCGCAGCAGCGCTTCGCGCTCTTCGGCATCCCCTACGACCTGACCGACCCGGCGCGCCTCCGGCTGGTCGCGGTCGACGACATCGGCAACCGGTCCGAGGCGGGCTTCGTGGACCGCTTCGATCCGCGGCCGATCCGCACGGACACGATCCAGGTCGACGACGCCTTCCTCAACAAGGTGGTGCCGGAGATCCTCTCGCAGTCCTCGGAGATCGAGGACCGCGGCAGCCTGCTCGACAACTACCTGGCGATCAACCGCGAGCTGCGCAAGAAGAACGCGCAGACGCTCAAGGAGCTGAAGTCCGAGGAGAAGTTCCTCTGGACCCAGCCCTTCCTGCCCATGCAGAACGCGGCCATCATGGCGGCCTTCGCGGACCGGCGGACCTACATCTACAACGAGAAGGAGATCGACCAGCAGGACCACCTCGGCTTCGACATGGCCTCGGTCGAGCGCGATGCGATCCGCGCCTCGAACCGCGGCAAGGTGGTGCTGGCCCGGTTCTTCGGGATCTACGGCAACGCCGTGGTGATCGACCACGGCTACGGCCTCATGACCCTCTACGGCCATCTCTCGTCGATCGGCGTGAAGGAAGGCCAGATGGTCGAGCGCGGCCAGGAGATCGGCCGCTCGGGCCAGACCGGCCTTGCGGGCGGCGATCACCTGCACTTCACGATGCTGCTGAGAGGCCTGGCCGTGAACCCGGTCGAGTGGTGGGATCCGCACTGGATCCAGGACCGGGTGGCGAGGAAGATGGGGCCGGCTCTGCAGTACAAGGAATAGTTGATCCCCTTCTCCCCTCCCCAGCCCTCCCCTCGCGCGGCGAGGGGAGGGGGAGATGAGGATTCTGAAGCGCCGGCCTACCCGCCCACCAGCCGCGCCACCACCTCGTCCCACACGATCCCCGCGACCTTGGCCCGGCCGGCGTCTCCCAGCTTGCGGGCGAGCGCCTTGTCCCGATAGAGCGCGTCGATCCGGGCGGCGATCTCCTTGGGAGAATCGGGAGCGCAGACGTAGCCGTTCTTTCCGTCCTCCACGAACTCGAGGACTCCCCCGGAATCCGCGGCGGTGAGGACGGGCTTGCCGCACTTGAAGCCTTCCACGGTCACGTAGCCGTAGTCCTCGTCGTAGGGGGCGTAGAAGACGGCGAGGCTGCCGGCGTAGAGATCGACCGCGGCGCGGTCCTCAACCCATCCTAGAAAGTCGACCTTCTCCTTCACGCCCAGGCGCTCGGCGAGCGATTCCAGGCTTTCGCGCTCCGGACCGGTGCCCGCGATGCGGCAGCGCACCGGGGTCTCGGTGTGCTTCATCGCCTTGACGAGCAGATCGAAACGCTTGAGACGATCGAGCCGGCCGGCGGTGAAGACGTAGTCTCCGAAGTCGCCAGGACCGTAGAGACGGTCGAGCCGCGGCGGGGGATAGAGCACCTGGGCGGGGAGGTCGTTGAAGCGCTTGAGGCGCGCCGCCACGTTGCCCGAAATGGTGAAGACGGCGCGCGCCTCCGAGAGCACGCGGCGGTCCATCGCCCGGATCATCTCCAGGACAGACTTGTCGCGCGGATCGGCCTCCTGAAAATCGCTGTAATTCGTCCCCAACAGATCGTAGACCTGCCGCATCTGGTGGATCAGCCAGACGACCTTGTTCGGATGCTTGACGACGTAGGACGGGAATCGCGTGGCGATCACGAGATCGATCCGCTTGCCGGAGGACGAGCCGCTCAAGTCGACGAGGCGCCAGGCCATGGCGCTCTTGAGGAGCTGCGTGCGCGTGCTCCAGGCGAAGGGGATCGTGACGATCTCGACTTCGTGATCGCGGGCCACGAGCTCGTCGCGCAGCGATTCGACGAGCATCTCCGCGCCGCCATAGGCGAACGGGACGCGGTTGATGCAGATGCAGATTCGCTTGCCCATCGGACTGGCCCTAGGGGTTCCGCTCGTCGTCCTGATCGAGCCGCCGCTCGGCCGCGAGGAGGCGCGCTTCGAGCTCGCGCACCCGCTGGGCCAGCGCTTCGTGCGACTGCACCTGGTCCTGGATCAGCCGGCTGGCCGTGCTGTTGAAGGTATTCTGCTGCTCCATCACCGGCCGCGTGAACCACTTGAGGGCAACGTGGAAGATGACCTTGCGCGTGAGCACGATCCAGCGGCCGAAGACCGGACGCGGCGAGACCGCGATGGGCTCCTGGACGTACTCGCGCGCGGTCAGCTCGGCGAGCTTGTGGCGCGCCTGATCCGAGCCCGGTACGGTCGCGATCTCGGCCTGACGCTGGCGCACGCCGGCCCGGAGGCGTTGCAGCACCTCGTCAACGCGGGGTGAATCGGGAGATGTTTCGGTCTCACTCATGATCGAATCAAAGGCCTTTCCCGGTCACGTCCAGGAAGACTCCCAGGAAACGGGGATCCTGGCTTCCCGGCAGACGGCGAGCGGGGATGATGCCATCGCTCACGGTCAAGGTGAAGCGGTAGACGTGCTCGGCACCAATGCCGGAAGTACTGGAGAGAATTCCGAGGCCGGACGCCTTCGGCTCGACCTTGAGATCCACGGGCGCGCCGTTGCGCTTGCCTTCGCTGTCGAACCGGACGAGCACACTCTCGGCGCCGCTTTCGATCCGCACCTCGTTCTCCGCCGTCAGCGAATGAATCTTGAGATGAATCCGGTCGAGCGGCTTCGGCGAGATGACCAGCACCTCCGAGGTCGAGCCGCCCTTCACCCACGTGCCGTTCGGATGCTCCTCGTCCGGCCAGGTGGTGGCGAGCGGGAGGACCCAGACGCCGTCCTCCCAGCTCCGCAGCCGGTAGCCGGAGAGCTGAACGCCGTCGCCGAGCAGCGTCAGCTCCAGCGGCAGGGCCGCGCCCGCCGGCATCGCCGAGACGCCGGAAAATACTACGCCGGAGAGCGCCGGCACGGTCCACAGCGCCGCCGCCGCGAACGGCAGGAGGAGGCTCTTGCGCAGCGCGAGCCGCTCGGGCAGCAGGAACAGCAGGGCGGGGTAGAGCATGGCGAAGCGGGCATGGCCGAGCGCGCCCGGACCGCCCTGCCAGCGGTGGGGCTCCAGCAAGAGTCCGATCAACACGGCGCCGCCGGCCGCAATGAGCACCAGCCAGCGCGAGCGGTCGCGCCGTCCGATGGCGAGGCAGCCGAGCGCCAGGAGGCCGAAAGGAAAGAAAGCCAGCAGGCCGGTGTTCCGTCCGGCCAGGACGTACCCGAGATTGCGCGGCAGCAGGCCGAGACCGGCGGTGAGGTCCGGCGCGGGCCGGCTCTTGCCGTAGGCCTGCCAGAGATCCTGAGTCGTTTCGAGAGGAAACTCGGTCTCGAACGTGCGGCGCTGGATGCCTTCCCGCGGGTCCGCCGGGCTCCAGGCTCCGGTCAGCTTCCGCTGGCCCGTGGCGAGGACTCCGAAGGTCATGGCGCCGGCCAGGATCAACACCGCCGCGCCCTTCCAGCGCTTCCGGATCACCAGATCCAGGGCCACCGCGACCCCGAACAGCGCTAGCACCGGCTCCTGCAACGCCGCCGCGCCGAAGAGCGCGCCGGCCAGGGCCAGGGAGCGGACGTCTCCAAGATCCCGCGTTCGCGCCTCTCCGGCCGCCCGCTTCCAGAGCAGCAGACCGAAGAACACGCAGGCCATGAGGAAGACCTCGGGAGAGCCGCGGAAGACGTAGCCGAACGAGGCCGAGGCGAAGAAGAAGCCGGCCAGCAAGAGCCCGCTCACTCGTTCCTTCCCGAAATGGACAGCGGCCGCGGCGAGCATGGCCAGCATCAGCGCCATGTTGAGCACCGGCAGGCCCGCGGGGCCGAGCAGCGCCTGCGCCGGGACCGCCGCGAGCGCCCAGGCGATCGGCTCGGCGTAGCGCAGGCTGGCGCCGCCGTCGCGCGTGAGCAGCGCCAGCCCGGCCGGGCCGCCGTTCCACGTCCGGTAGGCCTCGCGGAGGTCGCCCTGGTCGAAGACGAGGTCGTGGTCCGTCCACAGGCTGCGCGCCATGAGCACGTGGGTGGCCTCGTCGCCGACCGGGAACGGCGTGGTCCGCAGCCGCAGGCTGGCCGCGGCGAGGCCGAGAAGCACGACGCACAGGCACAGGAAGGAGAGGGATCGCGGGCGCATGGGTGCGGGTATCCTATATTCCTCCTAATATTCCTCCTACAATCCCCCCGGCCATGTCCGCGCCGAATCCGTCGCCCCCCTCCGTCATCTCCGCCGCCGATCCGGCCCGTCCGACCGTCGGAGTGGATCTCCGCGCCCTGGTCCCCACCCTGACCGGCATCGGCGTCTACACCCGGTCCATCCTCCTGGAGATGACGAAGCTCGGCGGCTTCGGCTTCCGCGGCCTGGCCCATCGGCCGCTGCGCGAGGCCGAGGCGCTGGTCGCGGCCGGCATCGAGACCGAGGCCGATCCCGCGCCGCTCGGCGTGATCTGGCAGCAGCTCAAGCTGCCGAAGCGCCTCGACCGCGGCGATCTCGACCTCTTCTGGTCGCCGCTCATGACCCTGCCGATGCGCTGCCCCGTTCCGGCGGTCGCCACGGTCCACGACCTCACGGCGCTCCTCATGCCCGAGACCCACCGCTTCAAGGTGCGCTGGAGCATCTTCCCCTTCCTGCGCTCCTCGCTCGAACGGGCGGACCGCCTCATCGCCGTGTCCCAGGCCACGGCCGCCGACCTGGCGTTTCACTTCCCGCAGGTGGCGAAGAAGATCCGCGTGGTGCTGAGCGGCGTCGACCCCGAGTTCGTCCCCGGGACCCCGCAGTCCATCGCCGCCACCCGGCTGGAGCTGGGCGCGCCCGGCGGATACATCCTCTATGCGGGGACGCTCGAGCCGCGCAAGAACCTCTCCACGGTGCTCGACGCCTGGGAGGGGCTGCGGGCGGACGACGCGACCCTGCCGCCGCTCGTCCTGGTGGGGCCGTACGGGTGGGGGAGCCGCGTGCTGATGCGCCGCATCGAGTCGCTGGCGCCGCTGGGCGTCAAGGTGCTCGGCCACGTCGACCGGGAGACGCTGGTGCGCGTCTTCCAGGCCGCGCAGCTCTTCGTCTATCCCTCGTTCTACGAGGGGTTCGGCCTGCCGCCGGCCGAGGCGATGGCGTGCGGCGTGCCGACCGTGGTCTCGAACGTCTCCAGCCTGCCCGAGGTGGTGGGCGACGCCGGCCTCCAGATCGATCCCACCGATCCCGGCGCCCTGGCCGAGGCGATCCGCAAGCTCCTGGAGAGCCCGGGGCTGCGGCAGGATCTGCGCGGCCGGTCGCTCGAACGGGTCGCCCGGTTCCGCTGGGAGCGCACCGCGGCCGAGATGGAGGACGTTTTCCGGGAAGCGATGTCCGGAGATGTCGATAAATAGCCAGAAGCACAGGCCTCGGTGCTATACTCCCCGGCCCGAGCCCCCGGATTGTTGGGGCGCTTGCAGCCGGAGCGCCTCGTGAGCGTTCGTCTTTGTCTGTCCCGCCGTTCAGGAGCGGTTCCTTGCCCTATACCATCGGTCTCGACGCCCGCAAGATCAACGACGCCGGGATCGGAACCTACATCCGGAACCTCATCCGGCACCTGGCCCGGATCGACACGGAGAACCGGTACGTCCTGATCGCCCGGCCGCAGGACCGCGAGCTCTTCCGCGACCTGCCCGGCAACTTCATGCCCCGCTTCGAAAAAGCCCCGGCCTACTCGCTGCGCGAGCTCGTCAACCTCTCCTGGCGGCTCTGGCGCTGGAAGCTCGACCTCTATCACTCGACGCACTACGTCCTTCCCGGCTGGGTGGGCTCGCCGGTGGTGGTCACGGTCTACGACATCGTCGACCTCCTCTATCCGGACTTCCTGCCGAGCCGGCTGTCGTTCCTCTACGCCCAGCGCATGCTGCGCCGCAGCCTCACGCGCAGCGACCGGATCATCTCGGTGACCCAGAACACCCGCAGCGACCTCGTCAAGCACTTCGACGTGGACGGCCGCAAGGTCGAGGTGGTCTACAACGGCGTCGAGGACGCGTTCCGCAAGAAGCTGCCGCCCGAGGAGCTGGAGCGCTGGCGGCGCGACCTGGGCCTGGAGCGCTCGTATCTGCTCTTCGTCGGCAACCCGACGGTCAACCCGAAACAGCGGAAGAACCTCGACACGGTCATCCAGGCCTACGCCCGGGCGCGCAGCCTCGCCTCGTTCGACGCGCCGCTGGTGTGTATCGGCGACCGGCCCGGCACCGAGCTGAAGCTCCGCCAGCGGGCCGAGAGCCTGGGCGTCGGCGACCGCGTGCGCCTGCTCGGCAAGGTGGCCCCCGAGGCGCTGCCCGCGCTCTACCAGGGCGCGACGCTGTTCCTCTATCCGACCCTGTACGAAGGCTTCAGCCAGCCCGTGGCGGAAGCCATGGCCTCGGGAGTCGCCGTGATCACCTCGAACACCTCGGCCCTGAAGGAGATCGCCGAAGGCTACGCCCACCTCGTCGATCCGCTCGACATCGAGGGCATGGCGCGGGCGATCGCGCACACCATGTCCGACCCGGACCACCGCAACAGCCTCGCCAAGCTCGGGCTGCGGCGCGCCGAGGACTTCCGCTGGAGCCAGACGGCGCGCAAGACGCTGGAGATCTACCTGTCGGCGATCCAGTCGCGGACGATGCGCCAGGATCCGCGGGCGTCGAGAAGCTCGCGCGGCTCGCAGTCGTCGGCATCGTCGGCGACGATGCCCGCGGCCGAGGGAGGCCGCTGATGTTCCCGGTCGCGGCGCCGATCCCCGAGACCCTGCGCGAGCCGCGCGTGGCGCTCGTCCACGACTGGCTGACCGGCATGCGCGGCGGCGAGAAGGTGCTGGAGCTGCTCGCCTCGCAGTTCCCCGAGGCGCCGATCTTCACGCTCTTCCACTTCCCCGGCTCGGTGAGCCCGGCCCTGGAGAGCCATCCGATCCACACCAGCTTCCTCCAGAAGGCGCCGCGGCTGCGCGAGAACTATCGCCGCTACCTGCCGCTCTTCCCGGCCGCCATCGAGGAGTTCGACCTCACCTCGTACGACCTGATCCTCAGCTCCAGCCACTGCGTGGCCAAGGGCGTGATCCCGTCGCCGGACGCCTGGCATCTCTGCTACTGCCACACGCCGATGCGCTACGCCTGGGACCAGGAGCACGTCTACTTCCCGCAGCGCAAGGGCGTCGGCGCGCGGCTGCGCGGCCTTGTGCTCTCCGGCCTACGGGCCTGGGACGTTTCGTCCGCCGCCCGCGTAAACCAGTACGTGGCCAATTCGAGCTTCGTGGCACGCCGCGTGCGTAGTTACTATGGGCGCGACGCCGAGGTCGTGCATCCGCCGGTGGACGTCGAGTTCTTCACTCCGGGACCGGCGAGCCTTGGGCCATGTGCGGGCGCAGGTACGGGGAAAATCGGGAGCGATTACTGCCTGATGGTCTCGGCGCTCGCCCCCTACAAGCGCATCGAGCTGGCCATCGCGGCCTGCGACCGGCTGGGCATCGAGCTGCGCATCGTCGGCGACGGGCCGGAGGCCCCGCGGCTGCGCGAGCTGGCCGGCAGCGGCTCGAAGGTCCGTCTCCTTGGAGGCGTCGACCGGGAGGCCCTGCGCGAGCTGTACCGCGGGGCCAGGCTGTTCATCCAGCCGGGAGTCGAGGACTTCGGCATCGCCTCGGTGGAGGCGCTGGCCTGCGGCACGCCGGTGGTGGCGGTCGCCAAGGGAGGCATCCTGGACATCGTCGAGGACGGCCGTCACGGCCATCTCTATCCCGACTGGGGGGGCACCTCCGACCTCGCCGAGGCGATTGACAAAGCCTTGCGGATCGGATTCAATGCCTTGGACCTACGCAGCCGGGCTGAATCGTTTGCTTCAACGCGGTTTACCCACCGCATTCAAAGCCTGCTGCGAACCCGATTCCTTTCCGACCGGAGGGTGGCGCTCTCTTGATCCGGCAAAGACATCGAACGACGTCAGGGGCTTTCCTGGCGAGCGACATCCTCGCGACGCTCGCCGCCTTCCTCACCGCCTGGATCCTGCGTTTTCAGGTCGAAGTCATCCCCGTCACCAAGAGCGTCCCGGAGCTCGGGCCGTACCTGCGGCTGCTGCCGTTCATCCTGGTGATCTTCCCGATGGTCTTCTACTTCCACGGGCTCTACCAGAGCGGCCGCAGCAAGAGCCGCGTGGACGAGGTGCTCACGGTGGCCGTGGCCGTGCTGCTCGCCACGATGGTGCTGCTCGGCGTGATCTTCTGGTACCGGCCGGTGGCGCCGATCGGCGGCTACTTCACCTACAGCCGCGCCGTGCTCGGCCTCTTCGCGGTGGTCGACTTCCTGCTGGTCGCCACGTCCCGCATGGTGATGCGCTCGGCCCTGCTGCGCATCCGCCGGTCGGACAACAACCTCCAGCGCATTCTCGTGGTCGGCGCGGGCGCGCTCGGCCGCGAGATCACGCAGAAGCTTCTCGCACACCGCGAGCTGGGTCTTGAGGTCGCCGGCTTCCTCGACGACGATCCGGGCAAGGCCGGCACGACCGTGCTCGGCGTGCCCGTGCTCGGCACGCTGCGCCAGGCCGAGGACGTGCTCGCGGCCTGCAACATCGATCAGGTCTACATCGCGCTGCCGCTCGAAGCCCATCGCAAGATGCTCCAGATGCTCGAGCTGATGGCGCGCGAGTGCGTCGAGGTCCGCATCGTCCCCGACGTCCTCCAGTACGCCACGCTGCAGGCCACGCTCGAAGACGTGGACGGCACGCCGGTGATCAATCTCTCGCAGGTGCCGCTCCAGGGTTGGAACAGCATGGTGAAGCGCGGCATGGACCTCGTGGTCGCGAGCCTCGCGATGATCGCGCTCGCGCCGATCCTGCCGCTGCTCGCGCTCGCCATCTGGATCGAAGATCACGGTCCGGTGTTCTACCGGCAGGAGCGCATGGGCCTCGATGGAAAGTCGTTCATGATCGTGAAGTTCCGCTCGATGCGCGTCAACGCGGAAGTGACGAGCGGACCGGTGTGGGCGATCAAGGACGATCCGCGGCGCACGCGCATCGGCGGCTTCCTGCGCCAGTGGTCGCTCGACGAGCTGCCGCAGATCTGGAACGTGATCATGGGCGACATGTCGATCATCGGCCCGCGCCCGGAGCGTCCCACGTTCGTCCGCGAGTTCAAGCACAAGATCCCGCGCTACATGCTCCGCCACCGCGTGAAGGCCGGCATCACCGGCTGGGCCCAGGTCCACGGCTGGCGCGGCAACACGTCGATCAAGAAGCGCATCCAGTACGACCTGTACTACATCCAGAACTGGTCGCTGACGCTCGACTTCAAGATCCTCTGGATGACCGTCCGCCACGCGATGCGCCTCAACGCGCACTAGTCTCCGACTTCCTTCGCCAAAATTCGAGCAGTTCGACCGGTGCCTCGCACCGGTTGGCGCTGCCGTTGCGGCTCATCGCCGCGAGCGAGCAAACGCCCGTAAACAGGGCGTTTCAGAGCCACGCGCCGGTTCTCTCAAGCGATGCCGGGGCGATGCGGGGCACGCCTTCGCGCGCCTCAGGGGGAACGGAGCGAGGCGCACTAGGCCTAGAGGCGTAAAAGGTCTTGACGCCCAACATGTAGTGGGCGTACCCTAATTCGACATGGACGCCCCAACACTCTCGGGCACTTCCCGACACAAAGGAGATCGTATGGCTGACGACAAGAAGGCTCCGGCCAAGAAAGCCGCTGCCGCCAAGAAGCCCGCCGTTGCTGCGAAGAAGGTCGCTGCTGCCAAGCCGGCTGCGAAGCCCGCTGCCAAGCCCGCCGCGAAACCCGCTGCGAAGCCGGCCGCGAAAAAGACCGTTGCCCCTGCGAAGAAGGCCGCTGCGAAGCCGGCTGCGAAGAAGACCGTTGCTACGAAGGCCGTGAAGGCTGCGCCTGCGAAGGCCGCCGCTGCGAAGCCGGCTGCGAAGCCCGCCCCTGCGAAGAAAGCCGCGGCTGCGAAGCCCGCCGCGCCGAAGGCTGCTGCGAAGAAGGCCGCGCCTGCGAAGAAGGCTGCTGCGAAGCCCGCTGCCAAGAAGACGGCGAAGAAGTAAAAAGCGGCCCTCGTCCTGTCGAGGGCCGCAAGGCCTCACGGCTCCAGCCGGCAGCCAGCAGCCAGTGAGGCTCCGAGGCAACGAGGCGAAGATCGATCTTTTCTGGGGGCGTTCTTTCTACCGTTCTCAGCCGTTCTTTCAGTAGAGCCTCTGCACGGCGCACCGGTCTCCAGCCCCGCGACTGGAGCGTCGTGTTCCCCTCAGCCGCTCAACTCTCTCCGAGACATCACTCCGAGCGCAGCAGCCTGGCCGCTGCGCGATCCACCTTCCAGAGCAGCTCTCCAGCCTCGGGACGCACGCTCTGCGCAGGGAATCGATCCGGTTGCAGATCGCCTTCGAGCACCGAGCGCAACGCCTCCGCCTTGTCCTCTCCGCTCACCAGGAAGAGCACGCGCGCCGCGTGATTGAGGACCGGCAGCGTGAGCGTGATTCGAAACGCGGACTGCGCGCTCACCCACGGCGCCATCACCAGACTCGTGCGCTCGCGCACCGCGTCGCTGCCCGGAAACAGCGACGCCGTATGGCCGTCCGCGCCGAGCCCGAGCAGCACGAGATCGAAGCGCGGACGCTGATCGATCTCCAGATCGAACGCGCTGCGCAGCGTCCACGAGTACTCGGATGCGGCGCGCTCCGCATCCGGCTTCTCGGCGCGCACGCGATGGATGTTGTCCGGAGACACGGGCACCTTCGACAGCAGCTCGTCGTGCGCCATGCCGAAGTTGCTGTCCGGATGATCGGGCGGAACGTGGCGCTCGTCTCCCCAGAAGACCTGCACGCGATCCCACTGGATGCGATCGCGATACGGCTCTTCGGCGAGCAGCCTGTAGACGGGCTTCGGCGTGGAGCCGCCGGAGAGCGCGATCGTGAAACGTCCGCGCGCGGCGATCGCGGCTTCAGCCGTGCCGGCGATCTCTTCGGCGGCGGCGCGCGCGAGCTCGTCGAGAGTTTCGAAGATCGTCAGTTGCGCCATTTGCGGCCATCCTTCAGGAGATCGTCGCCTTCCTTCGGTCCCCACGAACCCGCGGCGTAGTTGGGAAAATTGCGCGGCGTGAGCGCCTTCCACACGTCGAGGATCGGCGCCACCACGCTCCATCCGGCCTCGACCATGTCGGTGCGATGGAAGAGCGTCGAGTCCGCGGTCATCACGTCGTAGAGCAGCGTCTCGTAGCCGGTGCTCGGCGTGGAGCCGAAATAATCGGCGTAGCGGAAGTCCATCTTCACTGTCGCCAGGTTCATCACCGGCCCGGGCACCTTGCCTTCGAAGCGCAGCGAGATCCCTTCCTCCGGTTGAATGCGGATCACGAGCACGTTCGAGGTGAGATGCTCCACGGGCGTCGCGCGGAACAGAACGAACGGCGCGCTCTTGAACTGGATCGCGATCTCGGTCACGCGGCGAGGCAGCCGCTTGCCCGTGCGCAGATAGAAGGGAACGCCCGCCCAGCGCCAGTTTTCGACGAACAGCGCGAGCGCCACGTAGGTCTCCACGCTCGACGTCTTCGAGACGTCGGGCTCGCCGCGATAGCCGGGCACGTGCGCGTCGTCCATGTCTCCCGGGCCGTACTGGCCGCGCACGGTGTAGCGCAGCACGTCCTCGTGATCGAGCGGGTGGATCGCGCTCAGCACCTTCACGCGCTCGTCGCGCACCGCGTCGGGATTGAACGAGATCGGCGGCTCCATCGCGGTCAGCGCGAGGAGCTGGAACATGTGGTTCTGCACCATGTCGCGCAGCGCCCCGGCCTCTTCGTAGTAGCTGCCGCGGCTTTCCACGCCCACGGTCTCGGCCACGGTGATCTGCACGTGGTCGACGTAGCGGCGGTTCCAGATCGGTTCGAAGATGCCGTTGGCGAAGCGGAAGGCGAGGATGTTCTGCACCGTCTCCTTGCCGAGGTAGTGATCGATCCGATAGATCTGCGTTTCGTCGAGCACCTTGAGGATGTCCAGGTTGAGGGCGCGCGCGGATTCGAGGTCGTGGCCGAACGGCTTCTCGATCACGACGCGCCGCCACTGGCCTTCCGACTCCCTGGTGAGTCCGCTCTCGCCGAGGTGCTGCACCACCGGCGAGAACTGGCTCGGCGGCACCGCGAGATAGAAGAGGTAGCAGCCGCGCGTCTTCCAGGTCTCGTCCGATTTCTGGAGAGACTCACGGAGCTTCTCGAACGTCGACAGGTCGGAGAACTCGCCCGAGATGTAGGAAAGGCGAGGCATCAGCCATTCGAGGATCTCGCCCGCGACCGGTCCGGTGGCGAACTCCTTGAGCTCGTCGCGGACCTTCTGGCGGAACTCCTCATCGCTCTTCGCGGTGCGCGAGATTCCGATCACGGCGAAGTCGTGCGGCAGCAGCTTGTGGATCGCGAGGTTGCAGAGCGCCGGGATGAGCTTGCGCTTGGTGAGATCGCCGGACGCGCCGAAGATCACCATCGCGCACGGCGGCGCGGGCTCGCCCTGATTCGACGCAGGGATGAGGGCGTCGCTGGAATCGGTTTTGGGTTCGGCCATGATCGATCACCCTCCCGTCGGCGGTTCGACGTGGCCACCGAACTTGTGGCGCATCGCCGAGAGAATCTTGTCCGCGAAGGTGTGTTCGCGGCGCGAGCGGAAACGGCTGAAGAGCGAGGCCGCGAGCACGTTGGCGGGCACGGCCTCTTCGACCGCGGTCTCCACGGTCCAGCGGCCTTCGCCGGAGTCCTGCACGAAGCCCGTGTACTCCTTGAGATCCGGGCTCTGCGCGAGCGCTGAGGCGGTGAGATCGAGCAGCCACGAGGAGACCACGCTGCCGCGGCGCCAGACCTCGGCGATGTCCGCGAGATCGAGATCGAAGCGGTGCTCTTCGGGAAGCTCTTGGGAGACCGCGTTGCGGAAGATGTCGAAGCCTTCGGCATAGGCCTGCATGAGGCCGTACTCGATGCCGTTGTGAATCATCTTCACGAAGTGGCCGGCGCCCGGAGGGCCGCAGTGGAGATAGCCGTCCTCGGCCGTGCTTGTCTTGCCTTCGCGGCCCGGCGTGGCGGGGATGTCGCCGCGCCCCGGCGCGAGGGCCTTCCAGATGGGATCGAGCCGCTGCACGACCTCGCGGTCGCCGCCGATCATGAGGCAGTAGCCGCGCTCGAGCCCCCAGACGCCGCCGCTCGTTCCGGCGTCGACGTAGTGAACGTCCTTCTCGCGCAGCTCGCGGGCGCGGCGCACGTCGTCCTTGAAATGGGAGTTGCCGCCGTCGATCACCACGCCGCCCGCGCCGAGACGCTGCCCAAGATCGCGGACCGTGTCCTCGGTGGGCTTGCCCGCGGGAACCATGACCCACGCCGTCTTCGGAGCGGCGAGCCTGTCCACGAAATCGTCGAGCGACGCGGACCCGATGGCCCCTTCCTTCGCGAGCTCGTCCACCGCCGCGGGGTTGCGGTCGAACACCACGCACTCATGCCCCCCCTGCAGAAGCCGCCGCACCATGTTGCCGCCCATCCGTCCCAAACCGATCATGCCGATTTGCATCGTGCCTCCTTTCCTGCGGAGGCTAGTGTATCCGCACGGCCAACCCGGCTGCTGACGTCGGCGGTCGCAGTGGAAAGCCGCGGCCCCTGATTTGCAAGGCCGCATCTCCATGAACAAGAACGGAGTTGCCCTCGTCATTCTCTCAGTCGTTCTCGCGATCTTCGCGCTCGCCGGCTCGGCTCACGCGGAGGTCGGCATCGCCGCTTCGGCGGGTACGCTCGGGATCGGGGCCGAGCTTTCGATCAGCGGAGCGAGCCAGTGGGAAGGCCGGCTTGGGATCCATGGCTACGACTACACGGAGCGCCGGGAAGAGAGCGACATCGAGTACGACGCCGAGGCGAGCCTTCGCAATGTCACGGCGATGGTCGACTGGCATCCGGGCGGGCGCGGGTTTCGCCTGACCGGCGGTCTGGTCTACAACGACACCGAGGTCACGGGCCGGAGCCTGCCTCCGGCGTCCGGCTTCTACAACATCGGCGGCGTGCCGGTGCCGGTTGGGCTTGTCGGGACGCTCGACGCAAAGGCGGACTTCGATCCGATCGTGCCGTATGCGGGCCTCGGCTGGGGCCGCGCGCCTCGCTCCGGGAGCGGGTTCGGCGTGACGCTCGATCTCGGCGTGGTCTTCCAGGGAGAGGGCGAGGTGACGCTCACGCCCCGGATTCCGGCCGGGAGCCCGCTCAACGATCCCGTGGCGCGCGAGGTGCTGCAGGTTCTCATCGACCGCGAGACGCGCGAGCTTCAGGAGGACGTGGACGACTACGACCTCTATCCGGTCGTGTCGCTTGGAGTCTCGTACCGGTTCTAGTCGAAGTGCTTCGTCATCGGCCAGATCTCCGCTATGGGCGCCTTGAGACCCCGGGCGATCCAGACGGGCTGGTCGTTCTCGTAGGGCATGCAGTACCCGCAGCGGATCGTTCCCGCCTGGCGGACGTCGCGGAACGCCTGCCGGTGATCCTCCGGGTCTCCGCCGAGGATGATCAGAGGGTCTCCTGAGCCCTGGGGCCCCCAGAGGAAATAGTTGTTGTGGCCTGACATGGCTTTCGGCAGCCCGTGCTTGCGGCCGAGGACGTCGACGGCTCCGGCCTCTCCGTAGTTCTGAGCGTAGATCCCGGCCCGCGCCTGCTCCTCGGGCGAGAGCGTGTGGTAGACGCGGGCCGCCTCGGCGACCATCTCCTCCCAGCCGTGCATGTCCGCGAAGTGCTGCGGCAGCGCGCCCATGTCGTGGTTCTCGCCCGCGCTCAGCTCGATTCCGAGGGCGCGCACGTAGCGGGGGAAGTCGTCGACCGGCAGGATGGGAAGGGTGAGCGGAGCCGCGATCGCACCGCCGGCCGCGAGCAGGACGGGCAGCGCCAGCCGCAGGCGCCCAACCAGGCGATGACCGCGGCGGGTCCAGGCTTCGATGGCGGTTCCGCCCGCGGCGAAGAGCAGGGGATAGACCGGCGCCAGGTAATAGGCCTTGGAGCTCTGGGAGATCAGCACCAGGAAGGCCGCCACGTAGATCCAGCCCAGCACCCGGAGCTGCGGCGACCTGAACAGCCAGACCAGGCCCGCCAGCCAGACCACGAACGTGAACGGGTGCATCTGCATCACCTGCTCGCCGAAGAACGCGAGCGGCGAGAGCGCCACGTTCTTGTAGGCCGTGGCATTGTGGACGAACTCCGCCGTGGGGAAGCCGTGCGCCATCTGCCAGAGGACGTGGGGCAGGAAGAGCAGGCCGGCCAGCGCGCCGCCGAGCCAGATCCACCGCTCGCGGAAATGCCGGCGCTCCGGCGTGAGCAGCAGCCCCACGAAGACCCCGAAGCCGAAGAAGAGCACGCTGTGCTTGTTCTGCAGCCCCAGGCCGCAGACGAGGCCGAAGAGCAGCCAGAGCCTGGGATTGCCCGTCTTCGCGATGCGCAGGACCACGAGCGCCCCGAGCGTCCAGAAGAGGATGTCGAAGGAGTTCATGGACAGGATCTGGAACTGGAAGAGGAAGACCGGCGCGATCAGCACGCCGAGCGCGGCCACGGCCTGCGCGAAACGGCCGCCGCCCATCTCGCGCGCCAGCCGGCCGGTGAGGAGGATGACGGCGGCGCCTGCGAGCACCGAAGGCAGGCGGGCGGCGAGGATCGAGTCGCCCAGGATCGCTCTCGTGACGCGGGAGATCAGCGCGATCAGCGGCGGGTGGTCGACGTAGCCGAAGTCGAGATGCTCGCCGCAGGCGATGTAGTAAAACTCGTCGCGGAACCAGCCGTAGCGGTTGATGACCGCGAGATGCAGCGCGGTCGAAACCAGCGCGATCAGGCCCACGATCCAGCGGCCGTCGTTGCTCGGGGCAATCTTGGGGGCAATCTCCAGGGGCTCCGTCGTCTCGCTCATCGTCTTCCTCCACGGGCCTTTACGCGTTGGGCCGCCCCGGGTTTCGTTCGGTCCCGGCAGGCCGATGGTAGTCTCCCACTCATGAACTTGAAACGGCCTCTTTCGCCCGTCCTGCTCCTGGCAGTGCTCGCCGGATGTGCCGGCGCAGACCGGCCCCGGAGCCCTGCACAGGGAAGCGCACAGGGAAGCTCCTCCGCCATGAACCACGTTGCCGAATCCTACGTCCGTCTCGTGCTCGCCGTGGGGCAGCACGACCCCGACTTCGTCGATGCCTTCTTCGGGCCGCCGGCCTGGAAGGAGGAGGCCGACGCCCGCAAGCGTCCGCTGGCCGAGCTGCGCGCCGAGGCCGCGGCGCTGATCGGGGAGCTGAACGGGCAGCCGGTCGAATCGAACGTCGATCAGCTCGTCCAGCTGCGCCGGCAGTATCTCTCGCGCCAGCTCGAATCCATGGCGGCGCGGATCGACATGCTGTCGGGCAAGCGGTTCACGTTCGACGAGGAGTCCCGCGCGCTCTACGACGCGGTGGCCCCGCATCACGGCGCCGAGCACTTCCAGCGCATCCTGGACCAGCTCGAGACGCTGGTTCCCGGCGAGGCGCCGCTGCCGGGGCGGATCGAGACCTTCCGCCAGGGTTTCGTCATTCCCCGCGAGAAGCTCGGCGCCGTCTTCCAGGCCGCGATCGACGAATGCCGGCGCCGGACGCTGGAGCACGTCGAGCTGCCGGCCGGCGAGAGCTTCAAGGTCGAGTACGTCACGGACAAGCCGTGGAGCGGCTACAACTGGTACAAGGGCGGCTTCCACAGCGTGATCCAGGTCAACACGGACCTGCCGATCTTCATCGACCGCGCCGTCGACCTCGCGTGCCACGAGGGCTATCCCGGCCACCACGTCTACAACGTGCTGCTGGAGAAGAACCTCCTGGTCGACCGCGGCTGGCAGGAGTTTTCGGTCTACGCGCTGTTCAGCCCGCAGTCGCTGATCGCGGAGGGGACGGCGAACTTCGGCATCGAGGTGGCGTTCCCGGGCAAGGAGCGCGAGCGCTACGAGCGCGAGACGCTGTTCCCGCTGGCCGGCCTCGACACGTCGCAGGTCGACCGCTACTACGAGGTGCAGCGGCTGACGCAGGCGCTGGGATACGCGGGCAACGAGGCGGCGCGGCGTTACCTGGACGGCGAGATCACGCGCGAGCAGGCCGCGGACTGGCTGGTGCGCTACAACCTCCAGGCGCCCGAGCGCGCCGAGCAGCGGACCCGCTTCATGGACCGCTACCGGAGCTATGTGATCAATTACAACTACGGTCAGGATCTGGTGCGGGAGTACATCGAGCGCAAGGGCGGGACCGAGAAGAACCCCGCACGGCGCTGGAAGGAATTTGCGGCGCTGCTGGCGTCGCCCCGGCTGCCTTCGGGACTTCAGAAGTAGGACAATCAGGAGGGCAACGGCGGGGAGGGATCGGAAGAAAACGGGGCGCTCCGTCCGGAGCGCCCCGCGAGGACTGCCTTTTACTGATCGTGCCGTTGCGCGGCCTGCTGGGCGCGCGCGAGGGTGTCGAAGACCTGCACCCGCACCTTCTTCACGACGCCGTTCTCACCGCGGCGAACCTTGACGACCATGGGCTGGCCGGCCGCGAGATCCTGAACCCTGAGCGGAGGCAGGAGCCGGCCGCGGGGATCGCGGCGGTCCTTGATCTCGAGGTCCGCCACGTTGACCTGGACGATCGTCCCATCCGAGAGCTGGAGGGAGACCGTTCCGGCACTGGGGACCACCTGGCTGAGCGTGACCACCCGGGCGGCGTCCCGCACCCTGGGAGTCGCGGCGCTTGCCGCGCTTGCCGCGCTTGCGATATTGGCCCCGCCGGCCATCAGGGTGAGGATGAGCAGCGGAGCCGCCAGGCCCTGCTTGCGGCGGAGGCGGTACATGCCGGCCATGGCGAGCAGACCGGTGAGGAACACCAGACCCCACTCGCCGACCGTCGGAACCTCGATGACCGAGATGGGCTCGTCGTCGTCCAGGATGGTGATCGTCGCAGTCGCGGGTGAGCCGAGGGTAGCGCCGCCAGTGGGATTGGAAATGGTCACGATGAAGTTCTCGTCCGGTTCGTCTTCGACGTCGTTGATGATGGTGATGTTGATCGACTTCGGGGCGGTGTCGCCGTCGGCCCAGCTCAGCACTCCGCCGACGACGGCGGTGTAGTCGCCGGGCGCGATCGCGGCGCCGTCGACCGTGTTGAGGGTGACGGAGACCGCGCCTTCGGAGCCGCCGGTCCGGGTGGCGGTGACGGTCACGGTGCCGGCGTTCTCGGCCACGGAGCTCGTGCTGAACGTGAGCTGGATGGTGCCCGACGCTCCAAGCTCCACGGAGCCCATGTCGATCACGGTGTTGACGACGCGGGGGAGATCGCGCTGGTCGGTGGCCGGCGGCGGCGCGAAGGCCGGGTTGCCGGCATTGACCGCCGGGCTCGTCGCCGCGGGCTTGTGCGTCAGGGTGAGGCCGCCGTTGTTGGCGAGCGGTCCGAGCTGCGGATCCTGGTTGAGGATGTTGCCGCCGCTGTCGGTGATGTTGGCGGTGCCCGGCGCCTCGACCAGCGTGAAGCTCAGGTCGAAGTTGCCGGCGAGAGCCGTGCCCAGGTCGCCGTCGCTCGCCCCGGTGTTGTCGCCCACGATCGAGTTTTCGATCGGCACCGGGCCGGCGAGGGTGAACGCGCCGCCGCCCGTCGCGGCCGCGGTGTTGCCGGCGATCGTGGAGCTCTCGATGGCGAAAGTGCCGCCCGCGTAGAGACCGTAGAGGAAGATACCGCCGCCGTCGTTGGCGGTCGCCTGGTTGCCGGAGATCGTGCTGTCGGTCACCACGATCGGAGCGCCGAAGGCGAAGGCGAAGAACATGCCGCCGCCGGCGGTCGCGTCGTTGTTGGAGAACGTGCTGTGGTCGATCGTCAGCGGGGTGTCCGTGAAGACTCCCATGATGCCGCCGCCCACGCCGGCCGTGGCGGTGTTGTTGTCGAACGTGCTGTGGTCGATCGTCTGGGTGCCGCCGTCGGTCTGGTAGAAGTAGACGCCGCCGCCGAGGCCCGTCGAAGCGGTGTTGCCGGAGATCGTCGAATTGGTGATCGTCAGGTCGTCGGTGATGTCGTAGAGGTAGATGCCGCCGCCGTCGTCCACCGCGTCGTTGCCGCTGATCACAGAGTTCTCGATGACCAGGGGGCCGCCCGTGGCGTAGAAGTAGATGCCACCGCCGTCGCGGCCCGAGTCGTTGCCCGAGATCGTGGAGTCGCGGACCGTCAGCGACATGCCGTCGCCGCTGAGGTCGGTCGCCGCGATGGCGCCGCCGCCCGCGTTCGCGACGTTGCCGCTGATCACCACGCCGTCGACGGTGAGGTTCTCGCCGAAGTCGATGATGCCCGCGCCGAAGGTCACGGCGCCGCCGCCGGCGATCGTCAGGTCGGAGATCGTGACGTCGATCAGGCCGGCGCCGCTGTAGAGATAGAACACGCGGCCGGTGCCGCCGCCGTTGACCGTGAGCGAGGCCGCTCCAGGCCCCTGGATGTCCACGGAGTCGGTGACGGCCAGCTGGCCGGTGGTCAGCGTGATCGTGCCGGTGACGCCCGCCGCGTCGACGATGTCCGCGCCGGCTGCGCCGTTGGCGTCGATGATGGCCTGCCGGAGGCTGCCGGCGCCGGCATCATTGGTGTTGGTGACGGTGAAGGTGGCGGCCTGGGCCGCCGGCACCGCTGCCAGGGCCGCGGCGCCCAGCGTCAGTGCGGCGCCCGGGGACAGCCGGCCGGCCTGCTTGCGGCGCTTCCGCTCCTGTGCCCGTCGTTGCTGCCGCGAGAGAGTCTGGCTTTCGGACATCGGACCTCCTCATCGTCACATCGTCATGAATTCATTGAGGAAACCGGCACCACGACGGTCACGGGGCCGGCCTGTCAAGATTTCGGAGTAGTATACGCGCACCTTCCGGCGATTGAACCCTGATCTTTAGAGGTATCTACGTGAAGTTGGATTCCGAGCTCATCCGGCTGCCTCTGACCTTCGATTCCGCCCTCCTGGCCGAGGAGATCTCCCGCATCCCCGAGTCCGACTGGCGGCCCCATCCCCAGGGGCATCCGGGCAACTCGGCGCTGCCGCTGATCGCCGCGGGAGGCGACCCGAGGAACGACGCCACCAAGGGGCCGATGCAGCCCACGCCCCACCTCGCGCTCTGCCCGTACCTGCGCCAGGTGCTGGCCTCCTTCGGCACCGTGCTCGGCCGCAGCCGGCTGATGCGCCTCGACGGCAACGCCGAGGCCACCGCCCACTCGGACACGAACTACTACTGGATGCAGCGCGTCCGCATCCACGTGCCCGTGGTCACCGACCCCGCCGTCCGCTTCCTCTGCGGCGACCGCGAGGTCCACATGGCCGCGGGCGAGTCGTGGATCTTCGACACCTGGAAGACCCACAACGTCCTCAATCCCAACCCGACCCGCCGCATCCACCTGGTGGCCGACAGCGTCGGATCGGCCGCGTTCTGGGACCTCGTGGCCCGCGCGGGCTCCTCGACACCCCGGTACGTGCCGTTCGACCCCGGCGCCGATCCGGCCCTTGCGTTCGAGACCGTCAACCAGCCCGTGGTCATGTCGCCCTGGGAGCAGGAGTCGCTGCTCGGCTGGCTGTTCGAGGATCTGGCGATCTCGGAGACCCGGGCGGCCGGCCTGGTCGGGGAGCTGAGGGCTCAGCTCGACCGCTTTCGCTCCGACTGGCGCGCGGTCTGGGCTCACCATGGAGAGGACGCGAAGGGCTGGCCGGCCTACAAGGCTCTCCTCGACGGACTGAACGGGATTCTGACCCCCTATGCCAACCGGATGCATCTGCCCAACGGCGCCGACGCGGTGGAGATCGTGCGGCAGATGGTCGTGCGGCCGGGGCTCAATCCGGATCTGGCAGTCGCCCCGGTAAAGGCCGAAGGCCTTGGCCCGACCCTCCCCCGCGTTGCGGGAGAGGGCGCCTCCGCCCGCCCCGTGCAGGTGGAGAGCCCGGTGGGGCCGGAGGCTCGGCAAGAGATACCGGCCCAGCGATTCGACCGGCCGATCTTCCTGGTCTGCCCTCCTCGCTCCGGGAGCAGCCTTCTCTTCGAGACGCTCTCCCTGGCTCCCGGCCTGTGGACGATCGGCGGCGAGAGCCACGCGCTGATCGAGGGCATCCCCGAGCTTCATCCGTCGCAGCGCGGCTTCGACTCGAACCGCCTGACCGCCGAGGACGCCAGCCCCGGCATCGTCAACCGGCTGGAGCGGTCCTTCTTCGACGAGTTGCGGGACCGCGAGGGCAACCGTCCCCAGGGCGGCGCGGCCGGCCTCCGCTTCCTGGAGAAGACGCCGAAGAATGCCCTGCGGGTGCCGTTCCTCGCCGCCGCCTTCCCCGAAGCCCTCTTCCTCTATCTCTATCGCGACCCGCGCGAGACCATCAGCTCGGTGCTCGACGCCTGGAAGTCCGGCCGCTTCGTGACCTATCCCAGGCTGCCGGACTGGGAGGGGCTCCCCTGGTCGCTGCTCCTCGTGCCGGGCTGGCGCAAGCTGTCCGGACGGCCGCCGGCCGAGGTCGCCGCGCTTCAGTGGGCGACCGCGACCGAGCAGCTCCTGGCCGACCTCGAAGCCCTGCCGCCGGAGCGCTGGTGCGTGGCGAGCTACGACCGCCTCGTCGCCGAGCCGCAGCAGGAGATCGAGCGCATCTGCGCCTTCGCGGGCCTCGGCTGGGACCGGCCGCTCACCGCGCCGCTGCCCAACTCGCGCCACACCCTCACCTCGCCGGCGCCGGACAAGTGGCAGCACAACGGCGAGGAGCTCAAGCCGGTGATGCCGCTCATCACCGCGACCGCCGAGCGGGCCCGGGACTTCTTCGCGAAGCCGCCGGCCACACGGCCCGAGCGCGCCAAGTCGTTCGGCCAGGCCCCCCAGACCCCCCAGACCCTCCAGGCCACCGCGCCGCCGGATCCGGGGTCGTTCCGCAGCGTCTTCACGAGCGAGATGCCGGGTCTCTTCGCGCAGCTCGGCGTCTCGCTGCTGGTCTCGACCTACCAGAGCGGCCGGCTGATCGCCGTCCGCGCCGACGGCAGCTCGCTCAACACCCACTTCCGCGCCTTCCCGAGCCCGATGGGCATCGCGGTCGGGCCGCGCTATCTGGCGCTCGGCACCCAGCGGCACGTCTGGGAGTACCGCAACCAGCCGGACGTGGCGCGCAAGGTGCCGCCGCAGGGCAAGCACGACGCCTGCTTCCTGCCGCGCCGCAGCCACGTGACCGGGGACATCCGCGTCCACGAGCTGGCTTTCACGTCCGACAACAATCTGTGGATCGTCAACACCCGGTTCTCCTGCCTCTCCAACCTGGACGCCGACCACAGCTTCGTGCCGCGCTGGCGTCCGCGGTTCATCACCGCCTACGTGCCGGAGGACCGCTGCCACCTGAACGGCGTGGCCATCGTGGACGGCCGGGTGCGCTACGTGACGGCGCTCGGCGAGACCGACACGCCGCAGGGCTGGCGGGAGCGGAAGGCGACCGGCGGCATCCTGATCGACGTCGAGTCGGGAGAGACCCTCGCGCGCGGCCTCTCGATGCCGCACTCGCCGCGCTGGTACGGCGGCCGTCTCTGGGTGCTGGAGTCCGGCAAGGGGGAGGTCGGCTACCTCGACCCCGCCACCGGCCGCATGGAGACCGTCGCGCGCCTACCCGGCTTCACGCGAGGCCTGGCCTTCGCCGGCCCCTACGCCTTCGTGGGCCTCTCGCAGGTCCGCGAGAGCAACATCTTCGGAGGCCTCCCGCTCACCGAGCGCCTCCAGGAGAAGCTCTGCGGCGTCTGGGCGCTCAACCTGCGCAACGGCAAGGTCGTCGGCTTCCTGCGCTTCGAAGGCCTGGTCCAGGAGATCTTCGACCTCCAGGTTCTCCAAGGCATCCGCTACCCCGAGATCGCCGAGCCGGACTCGGACCTCACCGCGGGCGCGTTCGTGCTGCCGACGGAGGCGCTGAAGGAGGCGCCGGCCGCCCGGCGGTGAGCGGCCACCCGTACAGGCGACTCAAAGTTATCCCGACACGGCTCCGTGGTAGGCTCCTGCCACAAAATCATGGGGCAACACGACCTCAGCTATCGTCTCTTCTTCACGCACCGTCGCATGATCCAGGATCTCCTGCGGGAGATCGTGGGCGAACGGTGGGTGGGGTTGATCGACCTGGAAACCGGCGAGAGGGTCAGCGCGTCCTTCGTCTCTCCCAAACATGAAAGCCGTGAAAGCGACGTCATCTGGAGGTTCCGTCGCAAGGACGACGGCGAGCCGGTCTACGTCTACATCCTCATGGAATTCCAGTCCCGGCCGGACCCCTCGATGCCGGTGCGGCTGATGGGCTACGAGAGCCTCTTCTACCAGAGCCTGCTGGCCAGTCAGCCCGCGGCGGTGTGGAAGAAGCTGCCGCTGGTGATCCCGGTGGTCGTCTACAATGGATGGGAGCCGTGGAACGTGGCGCAGGATCTGGGCTCCATGATCGGGGATCTGGATCCATCGGCGGAGATCTACCGGCCCCAGTTGCGCTACCGTCTCGTAGACGAAAGCGCCTATCCGAGGGAGGAACTGGAGGCGCTGAACAGTCCGGTGGCCGACCTGTTCCGGATCGAGAAGAGCCGGGACTGGATGGAAGTCAGGACGAGCGTTCAGCACCTGCGAGCCACGATCCCGCCGGCCGAGGCGGCTCTTCGGCAGGCGTTCGAGACGTGGCTGCAGAAAGTCATCCTGCCGCGCTTCGGGCTGACCGAGGAAGCCATTTCGGGGGCGTTGACTCTGGAGGAGCTTGAAACCATGCTGGCTGAGAGCATCGATCGTTGGAATCGTCAGATCCGCGAGGAAGGTCGTCAGGAAGGTCGGCAGGAAGGCCGGCAGGAAGGCGAGGCCCGGGTCGTTCTCCGTCAACTCCGCTTGAAGTTCGGGCCCCTGCCTTTGGAGACCGAGGACCAGGTGCGCTCCGCCGACACGGATCGCCTGCTGGAGTGGGGGGAGCGCGTCCTGACAGCCCAGCGGCTCCGGGATGTCTTCGGGGACTGACGGTCTGGCCTGGAAAGATCCACAACGTGGGGACGCAGATTCTGCGTCCCGGCGCCTGAATTCTGTTGCAACCATCCCGCAATTCGCAGCAGAAATCCCCTCGCCTCACGGCAAAATCCCACAACTCACATCCGACTGCCGGTGAGTCGCATCCGGACAAGGGGTTGTCGCATCAACTCACATCCGAGTCGCATCAGAATCCCTGTTTGTCGCAGCGGCAAACGAGGTTTCTGCTGCGACAAACGGGAATCCTGATGTGACTCGGGGGCATTCTGCTGCGACAAACCCGATTGCCGCTGCGACAAACTCGTGAGTCACAGCAGGAAACCGGTGAGTCACATCAAAAATGAGGCGCTCTCTTGCGGCGGGACGACTTGGCGGAGCGCTACATCCGCTCCAGCCCGCAGTTGGGGCAGTGCCAGGTGGGGATGCTGAGAAGGTCCACCTGACAGAACGGACAGCGCCACGAAGTGTAGGGCTGCAGCATTGAGGGCTCCTACCGGGAACTGGCACCCTGCCGGGCGTCGCCGACGCCGGGCCGCCAGAACACTTCGGTCACGGGCGGGGCGAGGACGTTGTTCCAGAGGTCCGTGGGCGTCGGGCCGATCGTCACGCTCACGCCGCCCCCGGTCGCGACGACGCCGACGGCGAGAAGGGCCACGGAGTGTCCCTGTTTGATCCGGGTGGTCACGGCCTGACCCCTCCACAGCCGCACGCGCCGTCCTCCGCTTCCCTGCACCGACATGGAGAAGAACAGAGGGTAGGAGTTGTTGTAGGTCGGCGAGACCACGGGGATGCCGACCCGGACCACTTCCGCCGGGCCCAGGCTCGCTTCGACGGTCGGCTGGAACCGGAGGTATTTGGCGTTCGCGCCCGCGTCGAGACGGAGGGTGACCGTCCTCGGGCCGTCGCTGCAGTTCTGCAGGAGAAACGAGAGCTGGTGCGGCGAGGCGCCGTTGCTGGGCGTGAGCACGGCCGAGTACTGGACGGCGTCGGCCTCGAAGATCGGCAAGTTCGGGAAGCGGCGGGCCAGGACGTTCGGAAACGCGGCGGACTCCGGCGAGCGCTGGCGCCGGAAGGTGTAGGCGCCGAGGCCCAGGCCGATCAGGCCGGACACCACGGCCACGACGATCGCTCCCACGCTGCGCGGCTCGGTGTAGGCGGCGCCGACGCCGCTGCCGATGGTCACGATGAGCGCCATCACGCTGCCGAACGTGAGGGCGGCGTCGAGATCCCGCCGGGCCTCGTGCATCAGCCCGGCCGCCGCGATTGCGAGGGCGACCACGGCCAGCCCGATGGCGATCCCTCCTCCGCGCTCGTTCAGCAGCAGCGCGAGGGCGACGCCCAGGGTGCAGAGCGCCAGGAAGACGAGGGCGTAAACGAGGGCTCCACCGTTCTCTCCGCGGCTCCGCATGGAATCACCTCGCCATCAGTACGAGAACCAGCGCGACCACGCCCGGCAGCGCCTGGACGATCAGGATCCTCTTGTTGACCGTCGCGGCTCCGAAGAGGCCGGCGACGATGACGCAGGAGAGGAAGAAGATCTTGAGCGGAAAGCCCGCGGCGCCTTCCATCAGACCCCAGATGAGACCCGCGACGAGGAACCCGTTGTAGAGCCCCTGGTTGGCGGCCAGCCCGGCGGACTGGCTGGCGAACTCGGGCTTGAGCCCGAACGTGCGACGGCCGAACGGCTTGTTCCAGAGGAACATCTCGAGCACCAGGAAGTAGAGGTGCAGCACGGCGACGACGGCGACGGCGATATTGGCGGGGGTGGCGGCGGTGATCATGACAATGATTCTACCGGCAAGGCGTTCGGAAACGGTTACGGCTCCGTCGTGTGGCGGACCTCCACCTTGCCGCTCGCCACGGCGAGGGAGCCGTAGACCGGGCACCGGCGCTGGAATCCGGCCACCAGCTCCGCGGCCTGAGCCGGATTCGGGCCGCGGAGCCGCAGGTCCAGCTCGACGGAGGTGAAGACGGTCACGTCCGCCCGCGGCTGCCGCTCCCGGTCGATGCTGCCGCGAACGGTGACGCCCACATGAGTGAGCGCAATCCCCGCATCGCGGGCCAGCACCTGAAGCATATCGACGCCGCAGGCTGCGGCTCCGGCGAGGAACATCTCACCCGGAGTGGGAGCTTCGCCAGGACAGCCGTTCTGAGCCGGACCGTCCACGGTGAGCGTGTGCTGGCGGATGGAGCAACTCACCCGGCCGAACGTGGCGGTCGTCTCCGCGTGGACCTCGTAGGTGCGGACGGCGGGCGGCGTCATGGCTGGTGTTCCTCCACGGGATGAGCCCCGCTCGACAACGTTGCGATCAGGACGATCACCGTGGGGATCAGGTGCATGGCGAGCCTTGGAAAGCTGGAGATCACCTGGTACTGGGTGTCGACCGCGGCCGTGAAGTAGATCCAGAGGTAGAACGCGAGCTGCATCGAGACCACGACGGCGGCCGTGCGGGTGCGGCGGACGAGCAGGAGGAGCGGCAGGGCGAGCAGGATCGCGGGGAGACCGTGCCAGTTCTCACCGACCGTGGAGTCGATCAGGCCGCGGAGGATGACCGGGGCGCGGCTGGCGTCGAAGCCGCCGGTGTTGAAGTTCTGATAGAGACCGTGGTCGAAGGTCCGGATCGCCCAGGGGATCGCGACCAGGGCGGTCGGGACGGTCAGCCAGAGAGCCCCCCTGACATCGAGGCGGCGCTCCGCGGCAATTCTCCGGACAAGCCGGACGAGTTGGACGGCCACGAGGAACGCCGCGAGCGGGAGGCCTTCGATCTTCGAGGCGGCGGCGAAGGCGGCGGCGATGCCGATCTCCATGTCACCCTCCCGGTCCGGCACCCGAAAGACTGCGGGCAGCGCCGCGACCAGGGCCAGGGCCGGCATGCCGTCCGCGGCTCCGGCCATGCGGTGGCCGAGTCCGAAGCCGGCGAGGGCGAAGGCGGTGATGGCGATCCCCATCTGAACGGAGGCACTGGAGGCGCTGGGAGAGGAAGCGGCCTTCAGGGCTTCCCTCGACGCGAGGAGGATCAGGGCGAAGACGAGCACGGACCAGAGCATCTGGGCCGGCGCCTCGAACGCGCCGGCCAGGAGCGCCGAGCCCGCGAACAGCTCGGGGAGGAGGTTCGGGTAGTCCGGATGGATCACCCAACTCCATTCCTTCACCGCCAGCCAGTCGTAGTCCACGCCGCGGGCCAGGAAGAAGTGCTCGCCCTTGAGGCCCCAGTGGTAGACGAAGTCGGGCGTCACCGTCCAGAGCGTCGGCGCGAAGAGCGTGAAGGCCGTGAGGGCGAAGAGCGCGGCGGCGTCGCCCCAGCCGAGGTCGGACGGCAGGAGTTGATCCCCTTGACCCGCCCGCAGTTGATCCCCTGGGCCCACCCGCCCGGGCTCGCGCCGTCGGAATCCGAGCCAGACCAGACACCCCAGCGGAACCAGGATGACGATCCGACCCCAGGAGATTCCGAGCGCGTCGCAGGTGGTGAGGACCAGATGGAAGAGCACGGCGCCGGCCATCCACTGGAGCGCCAGGCGGCGGAGCGGCAGGGCCCGGCCGGCCAGGGTGAGCAAGACGGAGAGAACGAGGACGGCGATCCAGCTCATGGGACCGAGGCCCCCGCCGGAGGGGTCACGCGGTAGAGGACGCAGCCGGTGAGGCGGCGCGCGAGCACGGCGCGCGGGTGCTCGAACGGCTGGCGGTGCGCGACGACCCAACGGGCGGTCTCGCCGGCCCGCGGGTCGGACGGCCGGAGCACGGGGTTCTCGGGGAGCAGGTAGGCGGCCCAGCGCCAGCGGTAGAAGTCGGACTGGCCGCCGCCGGGGTCCACCGGCGAGACGAAGACCACGGCGTCGCCGGGCGGGATCGCGAGGCGGGCTTCGGCGAGGCACTGCTGGAGGATCTCCACCTGGCGGGTGCCGAAGCGCCAGCGGATCGGGTCGCTGCGCTCGGTGGCGCGGCGGTCGAAGCCGGCGAGGGCCTCCTGAAGCTCGGCGAGAAAGGCGAAGGCGCTCCAGGCGAGCAGGCCGGCCAGGAGGCCGGCCAGGGCCAGGCGCCACAGAGGTCCCCGGGGCGGTCGCGGCATTGGGGCGACCTTATCATCACCCGGATCACCACCCTGCTAGACTCCCGGCCGCGCCGCAACGTAGAAACTGCCGCAGAGACTCAAAGACACCTATGACTGTGAATCCCCGAGACCTGAGCCCCTACGTGACCGCCTTCCTGGCGGACCGGAGCATCGTGCCCGGCAGCCTGGACGTGACCGTCGACCCCCGGGATGAGATGCTCGGCTACCTCGTCGACGCGCTGGACGGCGACCGCGACCGGGCGCTGTTCACCTACTTCCGCACCGGCCTGAGCATCGCCGACGCCATGCTCCAGGTGGTCCGCTGGCGCTTCGGCGGCCTGGACGCGCCTGACGGGCCTGGCAGTCCCGGCGGAATCACCCGCGTGCTCGACTTCGCGAGCGGCTACGGCCGGATCTCCCGCTTCCTGGTGCGCGACCTGCCGCAGGGGAGCCTCTGGGTGTCCGACATCTACGCCGACGGCGTCCGCTTCCAGCAGGACCGGTTCGGCGTGAAGGGCGTGGTCTCGACGATGCTGCCCATCGACTTCTCCATCGAAGAGACGTTCGACGCGGTGCTCGTGACCTCCCTGTTCACCCACCTCTCGGAGGAGCGGTTCCGCGGCTGGCTGCGGGTGCTGTTCAAGCTGCTGAAGCCGGGCGGCGTGCTGGTGTTCAGCACCCACCACCCGAGCCTGCTGGAGCCCGTGCCGGAGATTCCGGAGAGCGGCCTGCTGTTCCGCGAGAACAGCGAGAGCGGCACGCTCGACACCAGCGACTACGGCTCGGCCTGGGTGACGGAGGCGTTCGTGCGCGACGCACTGGAGCGGGCGGTCATGGGCACCTCGTCGGAAGCCTCGATGCTCCGCCTGGCGCGCGGGCTGTGCAACTACCAGGATCTCTACGTCGTCGTGCCGGAGGCGGACGCGGACTTCTCGGGCCTGCGCTTCACGGGCGAGCCGCATCTCTTCCTGGAGCACTCCGCGGTGACCCGTCCGGACGGCGGCCTGAGCGGCCTGGAGCTGCACGGCTGGGCCGCGGTGCGCACCGGCGAGGTGGCCGCGGTCGAGGTGATGCTGAACGGCGAGACCCTGGCGTCCTTCCCGGTCACCCAGGATCGTCCGGAGGTGGCGGCGATGCTCGGCGATCCCCGCTACACGAGGTCGGGCTGGGGCGGCTTCTGTCCGCTGCCGGCGGACCTGTCGCGGGCGTCCGCCATCCTGCTGGTGCGGATCCTGGACTCGCGCGGCGTCAGCCATCCGGTGCGCGCGGGCTCGATCGAATCGCTGCTGCTGGAGTCGTCCCGCAACGACGCCCGGTCGCTGGCCCACGAGCTGCTCAAGAAGACCGGCGAGTCGGAGCTGGCGAGCAACCGCAACCGCGCCGAGATCGAATGGCTGCGCGCCACGATCGAGGAGATGAAGAAGAGCACCTTCTGGAAGGGGCGCGAGGCCTGGTTCCGGCTGAAGCGCGCCCTCGGGCTCACGACCGAGGCCTGAGCTCCGATGCCCGAGGCGATCACGGCCCTGCTTCCGGGTCTCTACTTCGTCGGCCTCGCCGCGATTCTTGGAGCGGCGCTGCGCCGGTGGTACGACGCGGTGCCGGCGCGCATCCTGGCGCTGTTCGTCCTGCTGCCGATCCTGCTCTTCGGCCGGGCGCTGCTCGGCGGCGAGGTTCTGCTGCCGCTCGGCAACCTGAGCCACGTGGTCCCCTTCACCAACCTGCCGCGGTCCGAGCGCCCGACCTTGGGCCTGCAGGGCGACCTCGTGAACCAGATCGCGCCGTGGCAGGTCGAGGTCCGGCGCGCGATGGCCGAGGGCCGCTGGCCGCTGTGGAACGTGAACGCCGGGGCCGGGATGCCGCTGATGGGCGATCCGCAGTCGCAGGTGTTCCAGCCGGTGGTGCTGGCGGCGTATCCGTTCGACGCCTGGGCGGGCATGGGGATCACCGGGGCGCTGCGGGTGCTGCTCGCGCTGGTCTTCTTCTTCCTGTTCCTGCGTCGGCTCGGGCTGGGGGAGCCGGCCGCGGTGCTCGGCAGCCTGGGGTTCGGGCTCGGCGGATTCCTGATGCTGTGGCTCGGCTGGCCGATGGCGAGCTCGGCGGCGTTCCTGCCGATGGGCCTGTATGGGGTCGTGCGCGTCTGCGATGGAACCTCCCGCCGCGATCCGTTCCTGCTCTACCTCGCCGCGCTCTGTCTGTTCCTGGGCGGACATCCGGAGACGGTGCTCTACGCCCTGGGGCTGATGGGCCTGCTGCTGCTGTCCTGCGCCTGGTCCCGGCGAACTTCCGAGGACGGCCCGCCGCAATCCTTCTTCAAGCGCCCGTGGGTCCGCGTCCTGGTGCGCGGCGGCGGCGCGATGGCCCTGGCCGGGCTGACGGCGGCGCCCATCCTGGTGCCGGCGCAGGAGTTCCTGCCCTCGACCCAGCGCGCGGCCGTGCTCAAGGCCCACCTGGCTCCGCGCCCCCTGGGGGACATCTGGGACGAGCTGTGGACGCCCGAGACGCTGGAGTTCTGGGGACAGCGGGCCGAGCGGCGCGTCCTGCCCGCGGTGGCGCCTCGGGCCTTCGGCAACCACACGTTCTACTGGGGCGACGTGAACCTGATCGAGGACGCCGGCGGCTTCGCGGGCACGCTGACGCTCCTGCTGGCGCTGTCCGCGCTAGTACCTGGAGCGCGGGGAGCGCGCAGCCGGTTTCCCCACGAGCGGCTGATCCTGGCGGTGCTGGCCGGTAGCCTGCTGCTGATCTGCCAGCCGCCCGGGTTCGAGAACCTGGCGGCGCGGCTGCCGGTGATCGGCCCGACCGCGGCGCATCGCCATCACCGGGTTCTGATCCTCGTGGTGCTCGCGATCGCCTGGCTCGCCGCGTGCGAAGCCGAGCGCTGGCGGCGCGGCGAGACGCGGCGGGCCCTCCTCGCCGGTCTCTCCCTGGCGCTCGGCGGCTTCGTGGCCTGGGTCTACTGGGCGAACCCGCCGAAGATCGCGGGGCTCCTCGCGGAGCAGCGGGCGGACTGGCTGGCCCTCCAACTCGCCGCGCTCGGTATTGGGCTGGCGGGACTGGTGCTGCTGACGCTGCCGGTCCGGGAGCGCTGGAGGCGGGTTCCTTCGTTCGCATCGTGGGGCCTCGTCGCGGTCGTGGCCGCGGAGCTGCTCGTCTTCCATCTGCCCGTGAATCCGACCGGCCCGCGTCGGCTCGCCTATCCGGTGACGGCGCCGTTGCGCTTCCTGCTGGAGCATCGGGATTCGCAGGGCGCGGACCGGATGGTGGGGTTGAGCCGGTCCGTCCTCCCGGCGAACTACCACCTGGTCTACGGCCTCGCGGACGTGCGGATCGACAACCCCTCGCTGCCGGAGCGCTACGCCAGGGTGATCTCGCTGGTGAGCCGTGCGTCGCTGGCCCCGAACTTCGGGCGCCCGGCCCTGCCGCTGTACGACCTGCTGGGGGTGCGGTACGTGCTGGCGCGGCCGGGGGTCGACCAGCCGGAGCCGCTGCGGCGCGTGCTCCGGCACCGGACGGGCTGGGTCTGGGAGAGGCCGGGAGCCCTGCCCCGGCTCTTCCTGCCCGCGCGCGGCTTCGTGTTCACCGGCGGCGACTGGAGGGAGTGGCTCGAAAAGAACCCCAACTTCGCGGCGCGGGCGCTGTTCCAATCCTCGGACGTGAAGGACCGCAACTGGCGGGCAAAGAAGCCGAAGGCCTCGAAGCTGAGCATCCTGGCCCTGGAGCCGGCCACCGTGAAGGCCAGAGCCAACCTGGTGGAGCGCCGCCTCATGGCCTCCAGCATCTATCAGGACGGCAACTGGCTCCTTCTCGATAACGGAGTGAGGCAGCCGACCCTCCTCGCCAACGGACCGTTCCTGGCCGCCTGGTTGCCTGCGGGCGACCGCGAGATCGTGTTCGTCTACCGCCCGATGACTCTGCTGATCGGCTGCCTCCTCGCCGCCTTCGCCCTCGCCGGAGGTGCGGCGTGGTGGGTGCGCCCGCCGGCTACCAGGGGTTCTCGAGAAGCCACTCCTCAATCGTGGTCGCGAGGTCGTGGAATTCCAGGGAATCCGGCTCCAGAAGGAGAGCGTCGCATATGACGGGAAGGTCGGCCATCCACTGCCGATACCGCTCCCACATGCGCATGCCGCTGGGGAGGCGGATCGAGGGACGTTCGGCGCGAAGCCAGTCGCGAACACATTTCACGGCATCGGCGGCTTTTCCACCATGGGATTTTGGATCCTGCCCGGCAAGATCAGAGCAGAAGATCTGGTATCGGAAGCGTTCGCGGTCCAGGATCAGGCAACCCTTGTCACGCTGGCTTGGCGAACCGAATTTTCTGGCGCCGAGAAAGATGCCCAGCTCAAGCGGCATGTTGAACCGCGGAAGCCGGTTGCCCGGGTCCAACTCTGTTACCGAGATGTCGTGGAGACCGTAGCGGCACTGCGCGATGATTCGGTAGAGCTTGTCGATCCGGGTTTCGCTGGAGTCGTTCTTTTCGAGGGCGCTGCGCGCCAGGAATCCACAGTCTGCCACGGCGAAGACCAACGCCCGGAACAGCTCTTGATAGTCCGGCGAGAAGGGGCAGTTGATGAAGACGCTGTCGTCGTAGCGGGGCGAGGGCGCCGGCATGGTCCTCTAGCGAAGCTCGGATTCCTGAATCGTCGTTCGATTGCCTGCCTTCCTGACCTGTGCAACGGTCACCTTCTTGGGCTGGCGCTGATGCACGATGATCTTGGCGTGCTTCTTGGCTTGGAGAGCAAATTCGATCGCCTGGTCCTTGGTCGCAAACCGTTCCGTGCGGCCGTTCTCGCCCAGAGTCCGAACTTCCCATCCATCCCCTGCGGAGGTTTCGAGGACATGCACACCTCTGACCAGCGTTCGGATCGTGTCGCGGGAATACGTCCCGGGTTTGGATCGCTGAATGGCCCGGATTTGCATGCCTTGAGGATACCACGAGAGGGTACCCGCTGGACCTTCGGAGGTCGTTGTATCCTGTCGCCAATGAACGGAATCCCCGAGCCGGCCGAGATCCTGGCTGAAACGGAACGCTCCTTGCATTCCGCAGGGCGGGTGGTCCTGTGCCAGATCATCCGGACCGAGGGCTCCACGCCGGGCAAGGCGGGTTGGAAGCTGTTGGCTCGGCCGGATGGAACGACGTTCGGCAACCTCGGGGGCGGGGCGTTCGAGGCGATGGTGTGCGCCGACGCCCGGGCGCGATTGGCCTCCAATGGATCGTCGCCGTCGGAGATCAAGCGGTACTACCTCACCGAGAACGCGGTGAAGGGGGAGCCGACCGGGATGGTCTGCGGCGGCATGGCCGAGGTCTTCCTGGAAATTCTCCAGGCGCCCCCGGTCCTTCTCATCTGTGGGGGCGGTCCGGTGGGGCAGGCGCTGGCGCAGGCCGGAGCGCTCGCCGGCTTCGAGTGCGTGGTGGCGGACGACCGGCCGGAGTTCCGCGAGCCCGGGCTCTTTCCGGAGCGCACGCGGGTGGTGGCGGTCGGGCGCGGTTATGAGAGGGCTGAGGGGGCTGAAGAGGCGTTCCTGGAGCCGATGCGCAACCGGGACCTCTACGTGGCCGTGGTCACCCGCTGCTGGGAGACCGACACGACGGCGCTCGCGGCCGTTCTGCGGCAGGACCCTCCGGGGTTGCGCTATCTCGGGCTCATGGGGAGCCGGCGCAAGGTGGCGCGGGTGCGCGACGAGGTCGGCGCGCTCGGGCTCGATCTGGCGGGCCGGGATCTGAAGGCTCCGATCGGGCTTCCCATCGGCGGCGAGACGCCGGGGGAGATCGCGATCTCGATTCTCGCCGAGGTGATCCGGACGCGCCACGGCAGGCACACAGCCGGTCCAGACGCGACCGTTGAAGAAGGGGACGTAGACGAACGTGATGTGTAGGCAAGCAAGATTTCTGGTCGTCCTGGTTCTTTTCCTGGGAATTGCTCTCGCCGCCGGCCCTGCCCGGGCGGACTGGCGGACGCTGCCCCTCTGGGGTGGCGACGTGCGCAGTCTGGCCGTGCATCCCGACGATCCGGACCGGGTGTTCGCCGGGACGTCGGCCGGCCAGCTTTACGTCTCGCGCGACGCCGGCCGGACCTGGTCCAATGCGGGCTCGCCCCTGCCGTTCCCCGGCTGGGTGGTCAGCGCCCTCCGCTTCGATCCCAATCAGGCCGGCCGTCTCTGGGTGTCCCTCCAGGGCATCTGGGGCGGCGGCCACGTAGGCTACTCCGACGACCTCGGCGCGAGCTGGGTGTCGCGCGCCGCCGGCCTCCCCGAGGAGCCGGTCTACACGATCGCGCTGGTCCCGGGCCAGGAAGGGCGGCTCTACGCCGGCACCCTCTCCGGCGTCTGGGGCACCGAGGACGGCGGCGGCACCTGGCGGCGGCTCACCGCCGCGCTGCCCGAAGCCCAGAAGGTGACGAGCCTGCTGGTCGATTCGAACCGGCCCGGGACCGTGATCGCCGGCACCTGGCGCCGGGCCTACCGCAGCGAGGACGGCGGCAAGACCTGGGCCGGCGTGTTCGAGGGGATGGTGCTCGACTCCGAGGTGTTCAGCCTGACGCCGGTGGCGGGCAAGGCCGGCGAGATCTGGGCCACCACCTGCGGCTGGGTGTACCGCACGCTCGACGGCGGCAACAAGTGGGAACGCTTCAAGGAAGGATTCGAGGAGCGCCGCACGCCGAGCTTCTCGGTCCTGGCGGACGGCAAGCTGCTCGCCGGTACCGTGGCCGGCCTCCACGTTTCGACGGACGGCGGCCGGACGTGGAAGCGGGTCGGCGATCCCGCCCTCGCCATCCACGCCATCGCCTGGCACCCGAAGCGGCCCGACCGCATCTACCTGGGAACCGAGGGCTCGGGCGTCTGGGTCTCGGGAGACAACGCGGCGACCTTCCATCCTTCCGCCTCGGGGATGACCAACACCCGGATCTCCTCCCTGTCCGCGGTCGGCGCCGACCTGCTGGTGGCGATGAGCCACGCCGGGCCCTTCTCCGGCCTCCACATCTCGCGCGACCGCGGCCGGACGTTCGGCGCGGCCGGCGAGGACTTCACGCCGCTGCCCACGGTGCTCGATCTCGCGTGGCACGAAGGGCGGGTCTACGCCGCCACCGAGCGCGGGCTCTTCGAGCGCCGCGGCACGGCCTGGTTCCGGCTGAAGGAGCTGGGCGAGAGCCGGGTCGAGCAGATCGTCGGGGAAGGACCGGATCTCGTGGTCCGCACCTCGGCCGGCCTCTGGGAGCTGCGCAAGGGCGTGTTCGTCTCGAAGCCGTTCGCGGCCGGCGCTCCGCGCTCCGCGGCGTTCTTCGACGGCGCGCTCTGGGTGGCCGGAGGCCAGGGGCTGTACCGATTCGCGGCCGGACCGCCCGGGAAGACTGCCGGCGCCGTGGCGGTCGAGACGCCGTTCACGGGCGGCCGGCTGCACCGGCTGCCGGACCAGCTCCTGCTCTGGGGATCGGGCGGCGCCTGGACGCGCTCCGAGCCCGGCTGGCTGGAGCTGACGGGCAAGGCGTCGCGCCTGATCTCGACCGGCGATACGCGCTGGCCGTCCCTGCTGGTGAGCGGCGACACCGTGCGCCTCTACGACCGCGAGGCGCGCAAGTTCCGCGTCATCACCGTGCCGGTTCCGGCCCGCGACCTGTCGGCTGCGCAGGTGGTGGACGGCGACCTGCTGCTCGGAACCTCGGGCTACGGCGTGCTGGTCCGCGAGTTGGGCGACGACCTCTTCCCGGCTCCCGCCGATCCCGAAGCCGATCCCGATTCTGAGCCCGCTCCGGCGGGATCGCCTAGTCGCCGCCCTTGAGCCCGGCCTTCTTCGCGTAGTAGCGGAAGCTGCGGAAGCTCATCCCGAGCAGCTCCGCGGCCTGCGTCTGGACGCCGTCCGTGCGCTCCAGGGCCTGCTGCATGAGCTGAGCGCGAATGTCCTCCAGATAGCCCTCCAGATCGATCCCGTCCTCCGGCAGATGGATCATGTCCGAGTTGGCGCGCCGCTGCGTGTGCAGGTGGACGGGCAGGTCGCGGGTCGTGATCGTCTCGGCGTGCGAGAGCGCCAGCACCCGCTCGATCAGGTTTTCGAGCTCGCGGACGTTGCCCGGCCAGTCGTAGACCTCCAGCACGTGCATGGCTTCGACGGAGATCTGGCGCGGCGGCAGGTCCATCTGGCGGCAGTACTTCTGAAGGAAGAAGTCGACCAGCAGCGGCACGTCCTCGCGCCGCTGCCGCAGCGGCGGCAGGTGGATCGGCAGCACGTTGATCCGGTAGTAGAGATCCTCGCGGAACTCGCCCGTGGTGATGCGGCTCTCCAGATCCTGGTTCGTCGCCGCGATGATCCGGACGTCGACCGTCTCCTCCTCGGTGCCGCCCACCTTGCGCACGACCTTCTCCTGGATGGCCCGCAGCAGCTTGACCTGCATGGTCGGCGTCATCTCGCCGATCTCGTCCAGGAACAGCGTGCCGCGGTCCGACTCCTGGAAGAGCCCCTTCTTCTCGCGCACGGCGCCGGTGAAGGCGCCCCGCTCGTGGCCGAACAGCTCGCTTTCGAGCAGGTTCTCGGGCAGCGCGCCGCAGTTGAGCGACAGGAACCGGCGGTTGGCGCGCGGGCTCGCGAAGTGGATGGCCCGGGCGATCAGCTCCTTGCCCGTGCCGCTCTCGCCGTTGATCAGCACGGTCGAGTTGGTGCGGGCGATGCGCTCGATCAGCGAGAAGATCGCCTGCATCCGCGGGCTCTTGCCGATGATGTTGTTGAACGTGTACTTCTGCTCCAGCTCGCGGCGCAGGTAGATGTTCTCGTCGGCGAGCTGCTCCCGCTCCAGCGCCTTCTGGACGACGATCTTCAGCTCCTCCACGTCGAACGGCTTGGAGACGTAGTCGGCGGCGCCCGCCTTCATCGCCTCGATGGCCGTCTTCGTGGAGGTGTAGGCCGTCATCATGATCACGGCCGGGCTCGCGACGCCCTCGGCGGTGTCGATCGCCGAGGCCTTGACCTCCTTGAGGATGTCGAGGCCGCTGCCGTCCGGCATCATCACGTCGCAGAGGATCAGCTCGTAGCTGCGGCGGATGAGCGCCTGCCGGGCCTCGGCCGCGGAGCTGGCGGAGTCGACCTGATAGCCCTCCTCTTCGAGGAGCAGGGTGAGGAAGGTGACGATGCTCGACTCGTCGTCGACCACCAGCAGGCGGGCGCGGTCGGCCATTACGGAGCCTCTCCGGCGATGCTCGCCCCGGGCTCCGCGCCGGCCGACGTCCTCACGGGCAACGGAGAGAGCCGGACCGCCCCCGTCCGCTTGCCGGCCGGCAGCTCGATCGTGATCGTCGTGCCGCCGCCGAGCCGCGAGTCGACCAGCAGCCGGCCCGCGTGCTCCTCGACGATGCGGTAGACGATCGCCATGCCGATGCCCGTGCCGCCGTCGAAGAACGACTGGAACGGATGGAAGAGGTTGGCCTGCTGCTCCTCGGTCATGCCGCGGCCCGTGTCGATGACCTGCATACGGTAGCAATCCTTGTCGAGCCGGCCGAGCACCGTCAGGGTGCCGCCGTCGGGCATGGCGCGCAGCGAGTTGCGGGCCAGGTTCCAGAAGATCTGGCTTATCTGGTCGGGGTCGGCGATCACCGAAGCCGAGGGCGGCTCCAGGCGGACCTCGATCCGGTGATGCGGGGCCACCTCTTCGCTGTTGCGGAGCAGCTCGCTGTTCTCGGCGAGCTGACGCGCGATGTCGAAGGGGATGCTGGTGCGCTCGCGCGGCCGGGCGAAGCGCAGGAAGCCCTTGATCGTCCGGTCCAGCCGCTGGCTCTCCTTGAGCAGGATCTCGATCAGCTTGCGCTGCGACGGCGGCGCGTTCGGCGAGGTCGAGAGCATCTGCACCGAGCCGGAGATCGCGGCGAGCGGGTTGCCGATCTCGTGCGCGAGGCCGGCGGCCAGCTCGCCCACGGCCGCCATCCGGTCCTTGATCCGCAGCTCGCCCTCGAGCTTCCGCCAGCGGGTGAAGTCCTGGAAGATCAGGATGTAGCCCTGGTGCCGGCCGTCGGCGTCGGTGAGCTGGGAGATCGAGAAGCCGACGTGCTGGGTGTCGCCCTCGCGCTCCAGCTCCGTTTCGGCCCGGAACGTCCGCTGGTTCTCGCTCGCCGCGGTCAGCTCGCCCCAGCGCTCCAGGGAGAAGATCCCCGCCTCCGCGATCGGCTTGCCCAGCATCCAGGTTTCGGACAGGCCCAGGATGTTCAGCCCCGCATGATTGACGCTCGTGACCACGCCGACGAGATCGGTGGTGATGAGCCCGCTGCTGATCGACTGGATCACGTCGCGGTGGACCACCTGGAGGTCGGCCAGATGCTCGCTCTTCTGCTCCAGTTCGCGCTCGGCCCGGGCCACGTTGTGGGCGAGGAACGAGGTGAGCAGGGCCACCGCGTAGAAGCCGAAGCAGTGGACGGCGAGGCTGTAGGCGACGCGGAAGACGGGCACCGAATCGGGCGATCCGGGCGGGATCTGGATCTTGTGGAAGTAGAGCAGCAGCACCAGCGCGGCGTAGCAGACATTGGCGCCGCTCGCCACCGCGATGCCCGCCCGGCGCCGCAGCAACGTCGACGCCACGGCGATGACGATCAGGTAGAGCATCGAGAACGGGCTCTGGATGCCGCCCAGGTAGTAGACCAGCAGCGTGATCAGCAGCAGGTCGCCGAAGAACTGGATGTACGCCTGGGTGGTGAGCCGGCGCCGGAGCGGGTGAAGCAGGCCGATGTAGATCAGCGTCGCGAGGGAGGTCAGGCCGCCGACCAGGTAGATGACCTCCGAGCGCAGCACGACCGGCTCGGCGGATACCGTCCTGCCCGTTCCGCGGGCCGGGACGGCCGGCGGGAGGACCGGCGCGGGCGTGGAGAGGCCTCCCGGAGATCCGACGGCGGGCGCCTGGCTCTCCTCGACCTGGGACTCCTGGCCGTTGGGGCTGAGCAGCAGGAGCGTGTAGGGGATCAGGACGCTGCAGATCGCCACCACGCGGATGGCGATGTACCAGCGGAGCTGATGGGCAAGGTTCGACATCGGGCTCCGGGTGGGAAGCGAGGCGGCCGGGCGGGTTGGCCCCGCCGCCTCTCCAAGGCTAACCGATCTGGGTCAGGATCGAGTAGAGCGGCAGGTACATGGCCGCCACGATGGTGCCGATGACGCCGCCCAGGACGGTGATCATCAGCGGCTCGATCAGCTTCATCAGGCCGCCCACGGCGTTGTCGACCTCGTCCTCGTAGAAGTCGGCGATCTTCGAGAGCATCTGGTCGAGGGCGCCGGTCTGCTCGCCCACGTTGATCATCTGCACCACCATCGGCGGGAAGACCTTCGTCTCCGCCAGCGGCTCGCTGATGGTCCGGCCTTCCTCGACGCTCTTGCGCACGGCCATGATGGCGTCCTCGATGATCGCGTTGCCGGCCGTCTTGGCGGTGATCTCGAGGCCGTCGAGGATCGGCACGCCGGAAGCGGTCAGCGTCGCCAGCGTGCGGCAGAAGCGCGCGACGGCGATCTTGCGCAGCAGCATGCCGACGATCGGGACGCGCAGCATGATGCCGTCGATGACTCTTCGCCCTCGATAGGTCTTGTGGTATCGCTGGATGGCGACGATGCCCGCGCCGAGCACGATGAAGATGAAGATGAAGTAGCGGGCGACGAAGTTCGAGGCCCCGATCACGATCCGCGTCAGGAGGGGCATCTCGCCGCCCAGGCCCGAGAACAGCTGGGCGAACACCGGGATGACCTTCCAGAGGATGATGAACACCACGCCCGCGGCGATCACGATGACCGCGACCGGGTAGATCAGCGCCGACTTGACCTGGCTGTTGAGCTTCACCTCCTTCTCGATGTACATCGAGAGGCGCTGAAGGATGACGTCCAGGATACCGCCCGCCTCGCCCGCGGCCACCATGTTGACGAACAGGTTGTCGAAGGCCTTCGGATGCTTGCGCATGGCGTCGGCGATGGCGGCGCCGGACTCCACGTCCGAGCGCACGTCGTTGATCATCGACGCGAAGGCCTTGTTCTCCTCCTGGTTGCCGAGGATCTCCAGGCACTGGACGAGCGGCAGGCCGGCGTCGAGCATCACCGAGAACTGCCGCGTGAAGATCGCGATGCGCTTGCGGCTGACGTTCATCGGCATGCGCGGGATGAGCTTGAACTCACGCCCGCGCTCGCGGATGTTCGTCACCTGGATCTGCTGGCGGCGCAGCACGGCGACGGCGGCGTCGCGGGTGTCGGCCAGCAGGACTCCCTCCTGGGTCTGGCCGGCGCGAGTGCGGCCTTTCCATTCAAAGCTGGGCATGGCTTAACTCCTTCCCGAAGCCGCCGCGTCCACCCCGAGGCTGGGGTTGAGGGCTGCGGGACCGCGGTTGATCATCTCCTGAAGCTCATCGGGCAAGGACGAACGGGCCAGCGCGGTCTCCAGGGAGATCAGGCGCTTGAAGTAGAGCGACGCCAGGGACTGGTTGAACGTCTGCATCCCGTACTTGCTCTGGCCGGCCTGCATCATGCCGTAGATCTGGTGGACCTTGTCCTCGCGGATCAGGTTGCGGATGGCGGCGCTGGGGATCAGGATCTCCATCGCCATGACGCGTCCCTTGCCGCCGGTGCGGGGCAGGAGCGTCTGGCAGACGATCCCTTCCAGGACCAGCGAGAGCTGCGCCCGGATCTGGCCCTGCTGGTGCGCGGGGAACACGTCGATGATGCGGTTGATCGACTGGGCCGCCGAGTTCGTGTGCAGCGTGGCGAACGTCAAGTGGCCCGTCTCGGCGATGCGCAGCGCCGACTCGATGGTCTCGAGGTCGCGCATCTCGCCGATCAGCACGATGTCGGGGTCCTGCCGCAGGGCCGAGCGCAGCGCGTTGGCGAAGCCGTGGGTGTCGGCGTGGACCTCGCGCTGGTTGACCAGGCACTTCTTGTGCGAGTGCAGGAACTCGACCGGGTCCTCGATCGTGATCATGTGCTCGGCGCGCTCGCGGTTGACCTTGTCGAGCATGGCCGCGAGCGTGGTCGACTTGCCGGAGCCGGTCGGGCCGGTGACCAGGATGAGCCCGCGCGGCTTGTCGCACAGCTTCTCGATCACCGTCGGCAGCCCGAGCTCCTTGAAGCCCTTGATCTCGAACGGAATCTGCCGGAAGACCGCGGCGATGGCGCCGCGCTGATGGAAGATGTTGGCCCGGAACCGGGCGAGGCCCTTGATGCCGAACGAGAGGTCGATCTCCAGATCCTCTTCCAGGCGGTGCTTCTGGTTGTCGGTGAGGATCGAGTAGGCGAGCTGCTTGGTCTCGGACGGCGTCATCTGGGGGTACTGGAGCGGGCGGAGATGCCCGTCGACCCGGATCTGGGGCGCCGAGTTCGTGGTGATGTGAAGGTCGGACCCTCCCTGACCCACCATCTCCTTGAGAAGCTGATTCAACGTCGGTGGCACGGCATGACCCCCGGATTTCAGTACAGAGCTGACCTGCGAATCGAAACTTCAGGCAGTGTACCACCGGTTATGGAATAGATGAAAGGGAATAGGGTGGGTTGATCCCATCCTCCCTCTCCCCGGCCCTCTCCCTCAAAATGAGGGAGAGGGAGCCCGCCCGTCCCACCTCTTCAGGGGCTGGATTGGGTGGGCGGCGGCGCCCTCCCCTCGCCGCGGGTGGGGTGGGTGGGGGTGGGGATAATGGGATCAACCCCGCCTCCCCCTCTGATATCTTCATCCCCATGAGTGACGCGAACCAGGAGGAAGAAGCCCTCGGCAAGGCGTACGACGCCCGGCTGATGCGGCGCCTCCTCACCTACCTTCGTCCCTATCGAGGCATGACCGCCGGCGCGATCGTGCTGATCTTCATTTCGTCGGTCCTCCAGCTCCTCGGCCCGCTGGCCTTCGCGGTGTCGCTCGACCTCTTCATCCGTCCCGTCGGCGAGTCCGGCGGCAAGCTCTCCGGCGTCAGCCTGTGGGTGCGGGACGCGATGCTCGCCCGCGGCATCGAGCCGGCGTCGGTGGCCACGCAGGGCATCACCGTGGTGGCGGCCATCTACCTGGTCGCCCTGGTCCTGACCTTCATCACGCTCTATGCCGAAGGCTACGTGATGCAGCTCATGGGGCAATACATCATGAACGACCTGCGGCGGCAGGTCTTCGGACGCCTCCAGCAGCTGCCGATCTCCTACTTCGACCGCAATCCGCTCGGCCGCCTGGTGACGCGGGTGACGACCGACGTGGACGCGCTCAACGAGCTGTTCTCGGCGGGCATCGTGGCGATCATCGGCGACATCCTGCTGCTCGCCGGCATCGTGGCCATGCTCTTCGTGCTCGACTGGCGGCTCGCCCTGGTGGCGTTCTCCATCGTGCCGCTGCTGCTCTGGCTGACCTCGTGGTTCAAGGCCCGCGCCCGCAACAGCTTCCGCGAGGTGCGGGTCAAGATCGCCCGCATCAATTCCTTCCTCCAGGAGCACATCACCGGCATGCCCGTGGTGCAGCTCTTCAACCGGGAGGAGCGGGCGTACGGCGAGTTCGCGGAGATCAACGAGGAGCACCGCGACGCCAACGTCCGCGCGATCTACTACTACGCCGTCTTCTATCCCGGCGTGGAGCTGATCACCTCGCTCGGGATCGGCCTCATCCTCTGGTACGGCGGCGGCCGGGTGATCGCCGGCATCACCTCGATCGGCGCGCTCATCGCCTTCCTCCAGTACGCCCAGCGTTTCTACCAGCCGCTGGCCGACCTGTCGGAGAAGTACAACATCCTCCAGGGGGCCATGGCGGCGTCCGAGCGCATCTTCAAGGTGCTGGACACGCCGGAGTCGATCGCCACGCCGGAGTCGGCCTTCGCGCCCGAGCGGGTGCAGGGAGCGCTGGAGTTCGACCAGGTCGTGTTCTCCTACAAGGAGGGCGAGCCGGTGCTCAAGGGGATCTCGTTCCAGGTGAAGCCGGGAGAGACGCTCGCCGTCGTCGGCCACACCGGAGCGGGCAAGAGCACGCTCGCCAATCTCCTGCTGCGCTTCTACGACGTGGACAGCGGCGCCGTGAAGGTGGACGGCGTGGACGTGCGGCAGTGGAACCTCCCGCGCCTGCGCCGCAGCGTCGCGATGGTGCTGCAGGACGTCTTCCTGTTCTCGGGCTCGATCGGCGCGAATATCCGCCTGGGCGAGGCCTCGATCGACGAGGCCCGCCTGCGCTGGGCCGCGAACGAGGTCCACGCCCTGCCGTTCATCGAGAGATTGCCGGAGGCGTTCGCCACGCCGGTGCGGGAGAGGGGAGCCGGGCTCTCGGTGGGCCAGAAGCAGCTCATCGCCTTCGCGAGGGCGCTGGCCTTCGACCCGAGCATCCTGATTCTGGACGAGGCGACCTCGTCGATCGACACCGAGACGGAGCAGCTCATCCAGAAGGCGCTCGACCGTCTTCTCGACGGCCGCACGAGCATCGTGATCGCGCACCGCCTGTCGACCATCCAGAAGGCCGACCGGATTCTCGTGATGCACAAGGGGGAGATCCGGGAGATCGGCACCCACCAGGAGCTGCTCGCCGAGCGCGGTATCTATTATCGGCTCTATCTCCTCCAGTACCAGGAGCAGGAGATGGAGCGGGTGGCGGCCGGGTAGGCGCCGCCTCTCCCTACAGCAGGCTTCGGACGTAGCCGCCGTCCACCGCGATCGCCTGGCCGGTGACGTAGGAGGCTTCGGGCGAGCTGAGGAAGCCCACCATGGCGCCGATCTCGTCGGGCTCGGCCATGCGTCCGATCGGAGTGTTGCCGATCCAGCCGGCCACGATCTCCTCCCGGCTGCGGCCCGTGCGGGCGGCGGCGGCGTTGGCCAGCTCGTCCTGGCGCTCGGTCAGGGTGTAGCCGGGCAGCACGGCGTTGACCGTGATCCCTTCCGCCGCCACCTCCTGGGAGAGCGTCTTGAGATAGCCGAGCACGGCCGGCCGCAGCGAGTTCGACAGCGCGAGCGACGGGATCGGCTGGCGGGACGACACGGAGTTGATCGCCACGATCCGGCCCCAGCGGCGCTCGCGCATGGCGGGCAGCACGAGGCGGCAGAGGCGCGGCACGAACAGCAGGGCCAGGGGGATGCCCACCTGCCAGTCCTCCTCGGTCAGCTCCAGCGCCGGCTTCGACGGCGGACCGCCGCCGTTGGCGACCAGGATGTCCACCGGGCCGAGGCGGCCGGCGACCTCCTCGACGAGCCGGGTCAGGGCGTCGAGGTCGCGGATGTCGGCGGCGACGTCGATCACGTCCGACTCGCCCGCCTCCGCCGTCAGCCGCTTGCGGGCGCTCGCAAGCTTGTCGCCGCCGCGGCTGGCGATCGCCACGTGGGCTCCGCGCCGCACGAGCGAGCGCGCCGCGGCGAAGCCGAGCCCGCTGCTGGCGCCGGTGACGAGGGCAGTACGCCCGGCGAGCCCGCCGAGCCCGTCGAGAGGGGCGTCCTGGAGACCGGTCATCGGATTCTCTCCCCTTGCTCGTTGTAGTCGTAGACGCCGCGCCCGACCTTGCGGCCGAGCCGGCCGGCCTTCACGTGCTGGATCAGGATCGTGTTCGGGCGGTAGGCCTCGCCCAGGGTCTTCTGGAGGAACTCCAGGATCGACAGCCGCACGTCGAGGCCGACCAGGTCGACCATCTCGAACGGCCCCATCGGGTGGTTCAGGCCGAGCTTCAGAGCCTTGTCGATGTCCTCGGCGCTCGCGACACCCTCCTGGAGCATGCGGAACGCCTCGTTGCCGATCAGGGCGTTGATGCGCGAGGTCACGAACCCGGGCGACTCGTTGACGGTGACCATCTCCTTGCCCATGCGCACGCCCACCGCGGTCAGCGCGTCGAGCGTCTCCTTCGAGGTCTCGAGGCCGCGGACCAGCTCGATCAGCTTCATCACGTGGACCGGGTTGAAGAAGTGCATGCCGGCGAAGCGGTCCGGCCGGCCGGTGGCCGCGGCCATCTCGGTGATCGAGAGCGCCGAGGTGTTCGAGGCCAGCAGCGTGGTCTCCGGGCAGGCCGCGACGACCTCCTGGAAGAGGCGGACCTTGAGGCCCATGTCCTCGGGGACCGCCTCGATCACGAGGTCGGCCTCGCGGACGGCGTCGGCGATCGCCTCGGCCGTGCGAAGGCCCGTGCGGGCGCGCTCCGCGGCGTCGGCCGGAACCTTGCCCAGCTCCACGCCCTTGGCGAGGTTGCGGTGGATCGTGGACTCGGCCTTCTTCAAGGCCTCGGCGAACGGGTCGTACAGATACGTCGTATAGCCGGCAAGGGCGGAGACGTGGGCGATGCCGCGGCCCATCGTGCCCGCGCCGAGGACGGCGACGGTCGAGATCTCGGGAGCCATGTGGTTGGTTACCTTCAGGAAACGGGGTCAGAAAAACGGGGTCAAGACACAGGGATATTGTGGACGCCGGTCGTCTTGGCGGCCAGGGTGCGCAGCTCGTCGGCGATGGCGAGCGTGTTGCGCACGGCTTCGGCGGCGAGCTCCTGGAGCTCGGGGGTCGTGACGTACTTCTCCAGCACCTGCCGGCCCAACTCGTGGTGATGCTGCTCCTCGGGCTGGATCACGTCGTCGTACAGGCGCGCCGTCCCTTCGTCGCCCACCGAGCGGCAGAAGCGGACGAACTGCGCGTTGCGGACGGTGGCGATCGCCTCGCTCGTGAACGGGCCGGCGGCGATGCGCTCCACGGTGGTGCGCAGGCCGCGCAGGTACTGGTAGAGCGGGCTGTGGCCGTCGGAGAGCGGATCGAACTCCGAGAGATCCTCGCCCAGCTCGCTCAGGCGCTGGCTGATCATGCCGTAGTGCTTCATCTCGTCCCCGCACTGGAGCGCGAGGCACATCTTGGCGTCGACCTCCGGCGTGGTCGGCATCCAGAAGCCGGCCAGCTCGCTCGCCTCCAGCTCGCTCTTGAGCGCGAGGCGGAGCAGGGTGACGACATCCACCTGGCCTTCCGACTCGGCTTCGAGCGTCTCGGTATCTCCAAGGCGGGCGAAGATCTGATGCATCTCTTCCATCAGGCCCGCGACGAATTCCTTGCTGTTCACGAAATGCCTCCTTCGGCTTCAGGATTCCAGGGAGCGCAAGATTGCCCGCACCGGCGAGGCATCGAGCCCGGCGAGCTTGAGCGGCAGCGCGATCAGCTCGTACACCCCCTCGGGCACGCCGTCCAGGATCAACCCCTCCAGGATGGCCACGTTGCCGCGGGCGAGAAGGTGATGGGTGTCGAGCGTCTTGCTGTCGAAGGGGTCGACGGACGGCGTGTCGAGCCCGACGAGCAGCACCTTCTTCTCGCCCAGCAGCGCGGCCAGCTCCGGGGAGATGGCCGAGAAGCGCTCCGGGAACGTCCGCCGGTCGCGCACGCTCTCGGTCTTGAGCAGCAGGCGCGGCGGGCTGGAGAGATCGAAGCCATCCAGATGGCGCGGCTCGATGAGCGGCTGCGGCGGCACCTTCACCACCCGGCAGGGGCCGAGGTAGCGCTCCAGGGGAAGGTCGGCCATGGTCTCGCCCCGCGGCTCGGTGTGGAACGGCGCGTCGGCGTGGGAGCCCAGGTGCGGCGTGGTGGTGATGGCCGAGACGTTGACGCTCCCCCCCTCCGCCATGGACCACGTGAGACGGGCGACGAACGGCGTGTCGCCGGGCCAGACGGGCAGCTCGGCGCGGATGGTCGGGGAGAGATCGTAGATCATGGGTAGTCTCCAGGCATCGCTCCAGGCGTCGCTCCAGACGTCGCTCCAGAGATCGCATCATAGCGGAGAGAGGGACGGAACCGGCGCCTGTTGTAGGATAGCGGTCCATCTTGGAGGGGTGTCCCGAATGGTTGATCCCGAAGTATCTGGTCCCGAGGCTCCCGTTCCCGAGTATGTCAAGGCGGCGCTCGCCGGTCTGGACGAGGAGCATCGCCGCAAGGGCGTGGTGGTGGCCCGTCACGTCCGCGGCATGCTCGAGGCGCTGGGGCTGGACCTCAAGGATCCGAATCTCGCCGAGACCGACGTACGGGTCGCCAAGATGTACATGGAGATGTTCCTGGGCCTGGAGGGCGAGGCCGAGCCGAAGGTCACGACCTTCCCCAACGACGAGGGCTACAGCCACATGGTGATGGAGAAGAACATCCCGTTCTACTCCATGTGCGCGCACCACCTCGTCCCGTTCTACGGCCACGCCCACATCGCCTACATCCCGAACGACCAGATCATCGGGCTCTCCAAGTTCTCCCGAATCCTGGAGTTCTACGCCAAGCGGCCGCAGCTCCAGGAGCGCATCACCGAGCAGGTGGTCACGTGCCTGGAGGCGAAGCTCAAGCCGCAGGGCGCGATGGTCGTCATCGAGGCCCGCCACCTGTGCGTCGAGATGCGCGGCGTCAAGAAGCCCGGCGCGGTCACCGTCACCTCCGCGCTGCGCGGGATCTTCCACCAGAAGCCGGTGCGGGAGGAGTTCCTTGATCTGCTCCGCCGCTCGTAAGCTCGCAAGCGTCCTGGTCCTGCTCCCCCTGTCGGTCATGGCCGGCTGCGCGAGCACCGCGTCGCGCAATCCGGTCGACCTCACCAACCCGTTCCTGGGGCCGGAGCACACGAGCTGGCTCGTCGGAGCCGTCGCCCGTCTCGCCGCCCCCGAGGAGATCGACGCCTACCTCGCCGTCCAGACCGACGAGCAGGCCCACGACCTCGTCGAAGCCTTCTGGGCGAAGCGCGACTCGAACGCCGACCGGCCCGGCAATCCCCTGCGCGAGGCCTTCGAGGACCGCGCGGCCCAGGCCGACAAGGCGTTCTCCGAGTCCGGCATCCAGGGCCGCCGTACCGACCGCGGCGCGATCTTCATCCTGTACGGCAAGCCCTCGAAGGTCGACTACGAGGTGCCGCCGATTCCCGGCGCCTCGCCGCTCGAAGTCTGGCTCTATGAGAAGACGGCGCCCTCCGGCCTCGACGGCCGCCATCCGTCGAGCGCCTACCGCTTCATCCGGCGCGGCGACCTCTCCGTGCTCTATGTCCCGGGCCAGCAGAGGCCGGACCCCCGGCTCCGCAACCAGCCCGGGATGCCGCCGCCGGACGGCATGCACTGACGCAGTTCCTGTTCTGATGTCATGAAGGAGTGGAGATGAATCAGGCTCGTGCCGTGCTCGCGGGGAGCGGGATCGCCGTTCCGCCGCTCGAAGTCGACAACCACATGCTCTCGAAGATCATCGAGACCAACGACGCCTGGGTACGCGAGCGCAGCGGCATCGGAACCCGCTACTACGTGGAGCGAGGCGTCGGATCCTCGGAGCTCGGCGCGCAGGCCGCACAGGCCGCCCTCGCCGATGCGGGCATGGAGGCCGGCGAGATCGACTACATCGTCTGCGCCACGATGACGCCCGACCACTACTTCCCGGGCGCGGGCACGCTCATCCAGCAGAAGCTCGGCATGCCTCCGGTGGCGGCGCTCGACATCCGCCAGCAGTGCGCGGGCTACGCCTACGGCCTCCAGATGGTGCACGCCCTGATCCGCGGCGGCGTCGCCCGCAACGTGCTACTCGTCGGCACCGACGTCCACACCTCGCTCATGCCGTTCTCGGACCGGACCTTCGAGGTGCTCCACGGCCGCGACCCCGGGCCGCTGCCGGACGAGGACTTCCAGTGGAACTCCAGGTTCCGCCACCTGCTCGTGCTGTTCGGCGACGGCGCCGGGGCCATGGTGTTCCGGGCGGAGCCGGACGAAGGCAAGGAAGGCCCGGGCATCCTCGACACCGTCCTCTACGGCGACGGCAACCACAAGGACATCCTCTACGTGCCCGGCGGCGGCTCGCTGCACCGGCCGTTCGTGACCTGCAACATGATCCAGGACGCGACCACCGTGCCGGTCATGGACGGCAAGGCCGTGTTCAAGCTCGCCGTGACCCGGATGCCCGAGGTGACGCGCGAAGTGCTGGCGCGGCAGGACTACACGACGGACGATCTCGATCTCGTGATCATGCACCAGGCCAACCTGCGCATCAACGAGAAGGCCCAGCAGATCCTCGGCCTGCCGAACAGCAAGGTCTTCAACAACATCCAGAAGTACGGCAACACCACCTCCGCCACCCTGCCCCTCGCCTTCCACGAGGCGCGGCAGGCGGGCATGGCCCCGAAGGGCGCGCTGGTCGCGTTCGTCGCGTTGGGCGCCGGCCTGCACTGGGGCTCCGTGCTGATGCGGGTCTGAGCCGGACGGGTTGATCGGGAACAATCATGACGTCGCCGGACGCCCCCCGCTCCACCACGCCTCAACCTGCGGAGATCGCGGCCTCGCTGTCGAGCCGCGTGCTCGGCCAGGAGGACTCCGTCAAGGAGATGGCCGTGGCGCTGTCCAAGCACCTGGCGGGCCTGCGCACCGGCAACATCCTGATGATCGGCTCGTCGGGAACCGGCAAGACCACGCTGTTGCGCGCAGTCGAGGGCTACCTGGCGTCGGACCCCCAGCTCGCCTCGCGGTCGACCGTGATCCGCATCCACGCCAACGTGCTCGGCGAGGACGCGGCCCGGGGCCGGCCGGGCGAGGCGGTGCTCGGCCGGCTGCTCCAGCGGGCCCGGGAGCAGCTCGGGCCTCACGCCGGTTTCCCCGAGGTGCTCCAGCGGGCGTCTTCGGGGCTGGTTTTCGTGGACGAGGTCGACAAGATCCGCTCGCAGGTCGGCGGCCAGCCGAACGTACCCGGCATCCGCGCCCAGGAGGCGCTCCTCACGCTCATCGAGAACGAGGCCGTGACGTTCGACCTGCCGGACTGGTCCGGAGGCGGCACGGCCACGGTCGATTCGAGCGGGCTGCTCTTCGTCTGCGCCGGAGCCTTCGAAGGCCTCTACGATTCGGTCTACGACCGGGTGACGATCGGCAAGGACCGCGGCGCGCTGCGGCCGATGACCGTGGTGGACGGCGACTCGGTCAAGGAAGCGCTGGTCTTCCACCTCCGGGACTGGCTGCGCAACGAGGATCTCTTCGAGTACGGCATGAGCCCGCAGTTCCTCTCCCGCTTCGACGCGGTGGTCCTGCTGCGCGATCTGGGGGTGGAGGAGCTGGTGAACATCTTCCTGGAGAGCCCGGACTCGGCCTACCACCAGAGCCGCGCCTACTTCGAGAGCCGCGGCATCCACCTCGCCCTCTCGCCCTCGGCCGTCCGCAAGATCGCCGCCGCCGCCGCCAAACAGCCCCGCCTCGGCGCCCGCGCCCTGCGCGAGGTCTTCCGCCGGGTGATCCGCGACTACGAGTTCGACCCCGCCGCCTCGGTCACCGGCGGCGCGCTGCTCATCGACCTGCCCGAGGTCAACGCGAGGCTGGGGACGGTCTAGCGAAGCTGGTCGGGGCTAAGGATCTTCCGGACCGAAGATCCTCTCGAGATCCCTCGCCGCCTGAAGGACGCGCAAAACGTCGACCACTCCGCCGACGGCGCGATAGAAGATCACATGCTTCTCGAATCCCGGGATGGGCCAGGACCGGACGGTGAATAGCTCCGGATGGACGAAGGAGCGGCGTCGTCCGATCTCGTTCAGAGAACCCAACCGGTCGAAGGCGGCCTCGGCGGCGTCGAGGAAGCGGAGAGCCGCCGAAACGCTGCCTCGCGCAATGTAGAGCGCCTGCTCGTCGAGATCCTCTTTGGCCAGCGGCCGGACGACGACTCGCCGGCTCACGCTCAGCGGGTCTCGGCCGCTGTGCGGCGAACGCGTTCCCTCAGCTGGTCCCAGTCCGCCGGACCCATCAAGGTCGCTTCGGCTCCGAGAGCCGCCAGGAGCTTGCCTTCCAACTCCGTCTTGGCCCTCCGTTCCTGAGCCTCGCGGATCAAGGAACGGACGTACTCGCTGGCCGTGCTGTAGCCGCCGCCAGACACCTGCTCTTCAACGAAGCTCTTGAGGCTCTCGGGGAGCGAAATGTTGAGGGTGGTCATCATGCTTCTCCTTCCCCCCAGGGTAGCAAGACGCCAAATCCTGTCAAGTCTTGTCAAGCCCTGCCGGACGAGCTCCGAGTCCGGCGCCGGGCCGTCAGCGTCTCGTGCCGCAGCTTCCGCTTCCGCGCCTGGATCAAGCGGGGCGTGAGGATCAGCGCCAGCAGCAGGCCCACCGCCAGGCCCAGCTGGAGGTAGATGCCCGAGCGGTCCCCGGTCGCGGCCTGGGACATGGTGTGGGCGAAGTAGGTGAAGATGGGGACCGAGAGCGTGAGCCCCAGGGCCGTCGAGGTGAGGAAGAGCCGGGGGCGGATGCCCACGAAGGCGGCGCAGTAGTTCACCAGCGCGAAGGGGAGCGGGAGGAAGCGCAGGCCGGTCAGGCTCCAGAAGTCGGCGCGGCGGGCGACCATCCTCTCCACCCGGCGCAGGCGCCGGCCGAAGAGGTGGAGGATCAGATCCCTGCCCAGCAGCCGGCCCAGGTAGTAGGTGGCCACCCCGCCCAGGAAGATCCCGGTCACGTTGTACACCGAGCCCGCGGCCACTCCCCAGACCATGCCGCCCACGATCATCAGCGGGCTCGCCGGCAGTCCCAGCGGACAGAGAACGAGATAGGCCGCGATCAGCGCGCCCGGCGCCCACCAGATGTCGCGGAGGCGGTCGAAGAGCGCGAGCAGCTCGTTTTTGTGCAGGTATCCGGCGAGCGGCGACCACTTCAGGATCGCGAAACCCGTGGCCACGAAGACCACCAGCGCGAAGAAGCGGACGAGGATCTGACGGGGAATGCCCCCCCGGACGAGATCCTCTTCCTCCGGCTCCGGGGGCGCTTCCGTCATGCGGGCCTAGGAAGCCTTGTCGCCGATCTTCGTCATGCCGTCCGCGCCCTTGCCGCCCTCGAACAGGAACTCCCGCATGTGCTTGGAGAGCGTCTCCTGCGACGCGGGGTCCATGAAGTTCAGGCGCAGCTCGTTGATGATCATGACTTCCATCTTCTGCCACTCGGCCCAGCAGTCGGCGCAGATCGTCTCCTGGATCTCCGTGCCGGCCGCCCCGGGCATCGGGCGCCGGGCCATCGCAGGAGCGTCCGAACGCCCGCAGCGGGCGCAAGGGTTGGACATCGTCGCCAACGTTGCGGCACTGCTCATGACAGGCGGCCCTCCTTGATGAGCTCCTGGCGGAAGTACTCGGTCGTGCTCTCGAGACCCTGCTTGAGCGTGACCTTCGGCTCCCAGCCCAGCCTGGTGCGGGCCTGGGTGATGTCCGGCCGCCGGGTCTGCGGATCGTCGACGGGCAGCGGCTCGAAGATGATCTCGCTCTTGCTGCCCACCGCGTCGCGGATCGTCTCGGCGAACTCCAGGATCGTCATCTCCGTGGGGTTGCCGATGTTGCAGGGCATGTCGAGATCGCTGTTGAGCAGCCGCCAGAGCCCCTCGACGAGGTCGCTGACGTAGCAGAACGAGCGCGTCTGTCTGCCCTCGCCGAACACCGTCATCGGCTCGCCGGTCAGCGCCTGCTGGAGGAACGCGGGCACCACGCGGCCGTCGCGCAACCGCATGCGCGGGCCGTAGGTGTTGAAGATCCGCACGATGCGGACCTCCAGGCCGTGCGCCCGGTGATAGGCCATGGCCATCGCCTCGGCGAAACGCTTGGCCTCGTCGTAGACGCCGCGCGGGCCGATCGGGTTCACGTTGCCCCAGTAGCTCTCCTTCTGCGGATGCTCCTTGGGATCGCCGTAGACCTCGGAGGTCGAGGCCAGCAGATAGCGCGCGCCCTTGGCCTTGGCCAGGCCGAGCGTGTTGTGCGTGCCCAGGGAACCGACCTTGAGCGTCTGGATCGGCAGCTCCAGGTAGTCCACCGGGCTGGCCGGCGACGCGAAGTGGAGGACGCAGTCGACCGGGCCGTCGATCTCGAACGGCTTCGAGACGTCGTGCTGAAGCAGCTCGAAGTCGTCGCGCCCCAGGAGGTGCGCGATGTTCTCCTTGCGGCCGGTGAGGAAATTGTCGACGGCGACCACCCGGTAGCCTTCGGCGAGTAGGCGCTCGCAGAGGTGGGATCCCAGGAAGCCGGCTCCGCCGGTCACGACAGCTCTCTTCACGATCTCGATCCCCCTACGGCGCGCAACTGGGCGGCTCCGGGACGGCCTTCAGGCCGGCCGATGGAGACGTACCGGTAGCCCGCCGCCGCCATCTTGTCGGGCTCATACAGGTTGCGCAGGTCGATGATGAGCGGCTGTTTCAGGTGCAGGCGGTCCAGCTCCAGCTTGCGGAACTGGTTCCACTCGGTGACGATCACCAGGGCGTCCGCGCCGTCGGCGGCGTCGTACGCGTCCTTGCGATAGGTGAGCTTCGGGTTCTGGAGCAGATCCTGGAACGCGTCCATGGCCTCGGGGTCGTACGCCTGGACCGTGGCCCCGGCGTCGAGCAGGCCCTGGACGATGACCAGGGCGGGCGACTCGCGGACGTCGTCGGTGTTCGGCTTGAACGACAGGCCGAGCACGGCGACCGTCTTGCCCTCGACGCCCTCCATCGCCGTGGAGACCTTCTGGATCATCCGGGCCTGGACCTCGTCGTTGACCTCGATCACGGCCTCGATGATCTTGAACTCCAGCTTCTGATCCTTGGCGATCTGGGCCGCGGCGCGCGTGTCCTTCGGGAAGCAGGAGCCGCCGAAGCCCGGGCCGGCGTTCAGGAACTTGGGGCCGATCCGGCTGTCCAGGCCCATGCCCTTGGCCACGACCTCGACGTTCGCGCCCCAGGCCTCGCAGATCTTCGCCACCTCGTTGATGAACGAGATCTTGGTGGCGAGGAAGCCGTTCGAGGCGTACTTGATCAGCTCGGCGCTCTCCACGTCCGTGACGATGAACGGCACGTCGGCGGCGTGGAGCGGCGAGTAGACATCCATCATCAGCTCCGCGGCGCGGGGATCGCGGGTGCCGATGACCACCCGGTCGGGGTGCATGAAGTCGTCGATCGCCGAGCCCTCGCGCAGGAACTCGGGGTTGCTGACCACCGCGAACTTGTGCTTGCCGCCAGCCTTCTCGTGGACGGTCTGCTCGATCATCCGGCCGGTGCCGATGGGCACCGTGCTCTTGGTGATGATCACCTTGTAGCCGTTCAGATGCTGGCCGATCGACTCCGCGACCTGGCGGATGAAGGTGAGGTCGGCCGAGCCGTCCTCCTTCGGAGGCGTGCCCACGGCGATGAACACCGCCTGGGCCTCCTCGATGGCCGGCCCGAGGTCGGTGGAGAAGGTGAGGCGGCCCTCGTCCATGTTCTTGCGGACGATCGCGCCGAGGCCCGGCTCGTAGATCGGAATCTCGCCCTTGCGCAGGCGGTCGATCTTGGCGGCGTCCTTGTCCACGCCGACGACGTGCATGCCGAAGTCGGCGAGGCAGGCGCCGGTGACCAGTCCTACGTAACCGGTTCCTACGACGCAAATGTTCATGAATCAGCTCTCGCTGGTTGATGGTCCGTGGTTGCGCGGTACCAGGCGACGAACCTCTTCAGGCCCTCGCGGATCGGCACCTTGGGCGAGTAACCCAGCAGGCGTGCCGCCTTGGAGACATCGGCATAGGTGATCGGGACATCCCCGGGTTGAGCGGGAAGATAGTCGATGCGCGGCTCCACGGCAAGCTCCTCCGCGATCCAGTGGACCAGATCCTTGAGCGACGTGGTGTCCGCGCCGCCCAGGTTCAGGATCTCGAAGCCGGGCGCCAGGTCGAGCGACGCCACCAGCCCGTCGACGATGTCGTCGACATAGGTGTAGTCGCGCCGGCTGCCGCCGTCGCCGTACATGGGCACCGTCTTGCCCCGCGCGATCAGGTCGGTAAACTTGTGGATCGCCATCTCCGGCCGCTGCGACGGCCCGTAGACCGTGAAGAAGCGCAGGCAGGTGATGCGCATGCCGTAGAGATGGTGGTAGTTGAAGCCGAGCAGCTCGCCCGTGCGCTTGGTCGTGGCGTAGGGGCTGATCGGCAGGTCGACCGGATCGTGCTCCGCGAACGGCACCTTCTCGTTGATACCGTAGACCGACGAGGATGAGCCGAAGATGAACGTCTTTGGCCCGTGCCTGCGCGCGGCTTCGAGCAGCCGCAGCGTGCCGATGCAGTTCACGTCCTCGTAGAGGATCGGCTCCTGCAGGCTGGGGCGGACGCCGGCCCGCGCCGCGAGGTGGACGACGCCGTCGAACCTGCCTTCGGCGAACAGGCGGTCGACCAGCTCCGTATTGCGGATGTCGCCCTCGACCAGCCGGCAGCCGTCGGCCAGGAGCGGCGCGATGTTGACCCGCTTGCGCGCCGGATCGTAGAAGTCGTTGAAATCGTCCAGCACCGTGACCCGGTCTCCCCGGTCGAGCAGGCGCCGCGTCAGGTGGGAGCCGATGAAGCCCGCGCCCCCGGTGACCAGGATGTGATTACCCATGTCGCATACCCAGTTGGCTTCTCCTCAGGGAGCGGGAGGCGGAGGGGTGGGCTCCGCCGTTGGAATCGGCGTCTCTTCCGGTGCGGGAGGCGGCTCTGGAGCGTCCTTCGATTCGGGCGCCTCGGGCCCCACGGGATCATTGTCGAGCGGCGGCGGCGTCTGACCCTTGTCCTTCATCTCGTCGACGGTGTTCTCGTAGCGCTTCTCGATCCCCTTCTTCTGGCGGTTGCGGATCAGCCAGCGCAGGAGCCGCGACTCGTTGACGCCGAGCACCACGTCGTTGACCGCGTCGTAGATCTGGGGGTCGTTGAGCAGCTTCGCGGCCGAGCCCTCGCCGCGGCTCAGCTTGCGCGAGACCTCGTCGAGCTGGCCGACGATGCTCTCCAGCTTGCCGGTGATCTCGTTGGCGAACGCCTCGTCGTTGAGGAGACGCGGGAGCAGGCCCTCGCTGGTCTCCAGCGATCCGCTGAACCGCTGGAGATCCTTCGACACCTGGTTGAGCTGCGCCAGGGTGTCCTGCACGCTCGTCTTCATCGCCGGATCGTTGAGGAGCGCCGGCGCCAGGCCCGGGCCGGTCTGGACACTCGCGAGCACCGCGTCCAGGCGGTCGAGCGAGCCGGACAGCTTGTCCGCCATGGCCTTGTCGTTGAGCAGTCGCCCGAGCGGGCCCTCGCCGTTGTCGATCTTGTCGGCGATGCGCTGGAACGATTCCGACATCCCGATCAGCGAGGTCTTCAACCGCCGGCCCGACTCCGAGTCGGTGGTCAGCTCGCCGAGCAGCCCCTCGCCCTTCTCCATGCGGCTGAGGATGGTGGACAGCGAGGCCGAGATCTCGACCACGTTGCCCATCACGTCCTCTCCCGAGGCGAGCAGCGCGTCCACGTTCGTGGGCTGGGCCGAGGGGATCTTGCCCTCGTCCGGAATCACCGGGAAGCTGGCCGCGCCGGTCGAGATCTCGATGTACTTGTCGCCGAGCAGGCCCAGGGTCTTGACGCGTGCCTGGGAGCTGTTGGGTCCGGCGGAGCCGTCGAGCGGCCCGCGGATTCGCTCGGCGTAGTCGTTGTCGATGCGGATCCAGACCTGGATGAACTTCCGGTTGGGATCCTGCGGCAGCACGACCTTCGTCACGGTGCCGACGTCCACGCCGTCGAGCTGCACCGGGTTGCCGGGCTTGAGGCCGCTCGCCGAGCTGAGCTCGGTCTGGTAGTGGTTCTTGCGGCTGAAGACGTTGTTCTTCTCGCCGATCAGGAAGATGCCGACGCTCACGGTGGCGATCGCCGCCAGCACCAGCAGGCCGACGCGGATGGCGCTGCGGTCACGCGGCACGCTCATCCTCCTCCTCTCCGGCCAGGAAGCTCTGCAGGTCCGGATGGCCGGCGCCCTCCGCCTCCTGCCAGGTGCCGACGAACTCGAACCGGCCCTCCACCAGGAAGGCGAGCCGGTCGCCGACCCGGCGGGCGAGCGGGATGTCGTGGGTGACGACCACCGAGGTCACGCCGAGATCCTTCTGGATCGAGTTGATCAGCTTGCCGATGGTCGACGAGGTCACCGGGTCGAGGCCGGTGGTCGGCTCGTCGAACAGCACCACCTCGGGGTCCAGGGCGAGCGAGCGCGCCAGGGCCACGCGCTTGCGCATGCCGCCCGAGAGGTCCGAGGGGAACTTCCGCTCCACGTCGCGGTCCGTGAGGTTCACCTTGCCGAGCTTCTGGCGGACGGTCTCCTCGATCTCGGCCGGCGACTTCTTCGTGTGCTCGCGCAACGGGAAGGCCACGTTGTCGAACACGTTCATCGAGTCGAACAGGGCGCCGCTCTGGAACAGCATGGCCAGACGGATGCGCAGCGGAAACAGCTCGCGCTCCGAGAGCGTAGAGATCTCCACGCCGTCGAAGACCACGCTGCCGGCGTCTGGCTTCTCCAGCCCGTTGAGCTGGCGCAGCGTCACGCTCTTGCCGCTGCCGGACCGGCCCAGGATCACCAGGCACTCGCCGCGGATCACGTCGAAATCCACGCCGTCGAGCACGACCCGGGAGCCGTACTTCTTCACCAGGCCGCGGACTTGGTAAAGCGATTCAGGCAAATCCATTCCTCCGGAGGGGGCGTTCGCGGCGATTTCGCGTCGAGTCATGTCAGGACGTAGAAGAGCTTGGTGAGGAAGAAATCGGAGATCAGGACAAGGATGGCCGCCAGCACGACGGTGTTGGTGGTCGCCCGGCCCACCCCGTCCGCGCCGCCCCGCGTGTTGAGGCCATTGTAGCATCCGACGATCGCGATAAAGTACGCGAAGAAAAAGGACTTGGCGATGCCGCTGCCCACGTCTCCGAAGTTCAGGGAGTCGAAGACGTCGTTGAGATAGAGCCCCGCGGGAAGGTCGAGCGTGGTCACCGCGATGACCAGCCCGCCCAGGATGCCGAGGGCGTCGCCGAGGATCGTCAGCGCCGGCAGCATGACCAGCGACGCCGCGAGCTTCGGCACGACCAGCTTCTTGACCGGGTCCGAAGCCATCGAGCGCAGCGCGTCGATCTGCTCCGTGACCTTCATGGTGCCGATCTCGGCCGTCATGCCGGAGCCGATGCGGCCGCCCACGATGAGCGCGGTCAGCACCGGCCCGAGCTCGCGCACCAGCGACTTCGACACCACCGCGCCGATGTAGTACTTGACCCCCAGGCTGGGCAGGCTCAGCGAGGTCTGGAGCGCCATCACCATGCCGGTGAAGATGGTCGTGATACTTGCCACGCCCAGCGACCGCACGCCGATCTGCTCCATCTGGCGGATCCACAGCTTGAATTCGTACGGCGGCTTGAACAGCGCCGCAAAGGCCTGCACCGTCAGGAAGGCCAGCTCCCCGGTCTGCTGTGCGATGTCGCGGGCCTTCACGGTTTCGCCTTCACGTGCGGATGGGCAGCCAGAAGGCGGCGTGGGCCGCCGCGAAGATCAGGTCCGCCGCCGCCATGGGATAGAGGCCCGGCAGCGGACCCTGCGCCGCCGCGAGCAGAAGCAGCGCGCCGCCGGCGCACCGGCCGGCGATCGCCACGGCCAGGATGCCGCTGTAGCGCCGCGGGTCGTGGGCCGCGAGGAGATACATGGCCGCGAGCATCGTCAGCAGCACGCCGAAGAGCCAGAGGTAGAACGCCCCTTCGGGCAGCGGCGGCAGCGGCAGTCCGAACGCCTTCGCCGCCGGCACGGGCACGAACCCCAGGAGCACGGCGAAGACCACGTCCCACAGCGCGCCCAGCACGAGGCTCGCCCTCAGGAGGGTCAGGAATCGAAATCGTCGGGCAAAGCGGGCTGTCACACTCATCGGCGGGGATTCTATCAGCAGGTGCCGTGCCAGCCGGACCAGGTGTCCGGAGTCCTGCCGGACGGGCGGCTGGACCCGCCGACTGGACCAGGAACATGGACAGGGAGAGAATAGGGGCCGCCCATGGCGACAACCAATCCCAATCCGGCTCCCAATCCGGCCGCGCCGCCCCCCCTCTGGCTCACGGTCCTCGGTACGCTCAGCGGGAACCTGTTCCTGGTGATGGGGAGCCTCATCCTCTCCGTCTTCTCGATCCTGGTGAGCTGGATCCCGCCCCGCGGCAACTGGACGTTCGGGGTGGCGCGGCTCTGGTCGCGGTGCGTGCTCACCGCGAGCGCCGTGCGCATCACCGCCACCTACGACCCCGCCCTGGAGCCCGGAAAGAGCTACGTCTTCCTGTGTAACCACCAGAGCCTGTTCGACATCCCGGCCGTGCTCACCACCAGCCCGGGACAGGTGCGGATGATGGCCAAGCGCAGTCTTTTCCGGATTCCGTTCTTCGGCTGGGGCCTGTCGGCCGGCGGCTTCATCCCCATCGACCGGAGCGACCGCAGCACCGCCAGGCAGAGCTTCACCTCGGCGCTCACCCGGATCAAGGCCGGCACCTCGATCCTTCTCTTCCCCGAGGGCACCCGCTCGACCACCGGCACCCTGCTGCCGTTCCAGCGCGGCGGGTTCCTGCTGGCCATGAAGACCGGGCTGCCGATCGTGCCCGTGGGCATCCGCGGCACCTTCGCCGTCCAGCGCAAGGGAAACTTTGCCATCCGGCCCGGCCCGGTCGAGGTCCACTACGGCGCGCCGATGTCGGTCGCCGACTACGGCATCCGCCGCAAGGGGGAGCTGACCACCGAGGTCCGGCGCCGGGTCGCCGGCCTGGCCGGCCTGGAGCTGCCCCCGGACGAGCCCAGGGCGCAGGGCGGTACGCCCGCCGATACGCCGATGGCGATTCAATCCGAGGAGAGTTGACCCGAATGGTACGATCACTCTGGAACCGGCTGTTCGGCCGGTCCGTTCAGCCTTCTGACCATCGCGACGACCATCGCGACGACAAGCGCAAGGAACCCGATATGTCGACCGATCTAGAAACCGCGGCCTGGGAGGCGCTCAAGGGGGTGAAGTTCCCGGGCATGAGCCGGGACATCGTCTCCTTCGGCTTCGTCAGCCGCGTGAAAGCCTGCGCGGGCCAGGTGGCCGTGGAGCTGCAGATGGCCACCCACAACCCCGCCGCCGCCGAAGCCGTGAAGGCCGAGGCCGAGAAGGCCCTCCACGCCATCCCCGAGGTGGAGGAGGTCCGGATCACGATGAACGTGACGAAGCCCGCGACCCGCGAGGAGGCGGCCCAGAAGGCCATCGCCCAGGACGCCTCGCTGATCCCCGAGGTCCGGCACGTCGTGGCCGTGGCCAGCGGCAAGGGCGGCGTGGGCAAGTCCACCGTCGCCGCCAACCTCGCGGTCATGCTGGGCCAGCTCGGCTACAAGGTGGGCATCCTCGACGCCGACATCTACGGCCCCTCGGTGCCGCTGATGTTCGGCATCACCGACAAGCCGCGGGTGGACGGCAACCGCATCATCCCGTTCGAGAAGTACGGCATCAAGGTGATGTCGCTCGGCTTCATCCTGGAGGCCGACACGCCGGTGATCTGGCGCGGCCCCATGGTGATGCGCGCCATCGAGCAGATGCTCGGCGACGTGGAGTGGCGCGAGCTGGACTACCTCGTCCTCGATCTCCCTCCGGGCACGGGAGACGCGCAGCTCACCGTCACCCAGAAGGTCCCGCTCGCCGGAGCCGTGATCGTCACCACGCCCCAGGACGTGGCCCTGATCGACGCCCGCAAGGGCCTCGCCATGTTCAAGAAGGTGAACGTGCCGGTGATCGGCATCATCGAGAACATGTCCTCCTTCGTCTGCCCGCACTGCGGCGAGACGACCGACATCTTCAAGAAGGGCGGAGGAGAGAAGACCGCCGAGCTTCTGGAGACCCCCTTCCTCGGAGCCATCCCCCTCGACGCGAAGATCGTCCTCGGCGGCGACGCCGGAGTCCCGATCGTGGTCGCGGAGCCCGACGGCCCGCACGCCGCGGCCTTCCGCAAGGTGGCCGAGGCCGTGGTGGAAGAGGTCGCTCACCAGAGCGAGATGAAGCCCAAGCTGTCGATCGTGTGAGCAACCCTCACCCCCCGGGAGATTGATCCCATTCCCCTCTCCCCGACCCTCTCCCCGTGCCGGGGAGAGGGAGACCAGCCGAAGACCGGTCCCATCCCAATGGGAGCCCCCGTCCCGAGCCCTCCACTGGGACCGCCGACGTCCCGCCGGCCCTGGAGCGGAGACGGATGGAGTCAACCTTGATCGTTACGGCCCCCCTCTCCCGGGGGTCCGGGAGTGCGGCGGGGAGAGGGGCCGGGGGGGTGAGGGCCGCAGGCCTTCCGCGCCGCCATTTTCAACTCACCCCTCCATCTCCGACACCGCTTTCTCGGCCTTCGCCAGCGCACGCTCGGCTTCGTCGGCTCTCTTGCGGGCGTCGTCGGCCGCGTGCCGGGACTCCTCGGCCCGCTGGCGGGCTTCGTCGGCGGCTTCTTCGGCCTTCGTGGCGGTCTGCTCGGCCTTGTCGGCGGTGCGGCGGAGGAAGTCGGCGCGGCCGGCGGCCTCCTCCCGGCGGGCCTGGAGCTTGGCGAGCTGCTCGCGGCGCCGGGTCTCCTCGCGCTCGGTACGCTCGGCCGTCTCGCGGGCCTTGCGTTGCTCGGCTGTCTCTTTCTCGGTCTTCTCGGGCTCCCCGGTCTTTTCTTCTTCTTGCTCTTCCTTCTTCTTGTCCTTCCTGGTCTCCGGTGCCCTGGGCTCGCGGACCGGCTGCTGGGGCACGGGCTTCGCCGGCCGGACGGCCCTGGGCGGCAGGGCCGCCACCTGGAGACCGGCGAGCACCTCGAAGCCGGGGGGCGGCAGGTCCACGTCCAGCCAGCCTCGCTGGAGCGCCTCCTGGGCGTCGGGGCTGAAGGCCAGGGACTGGAGGTTGGTGGCGATGCGGTCGACGATGGCCTGTCCGGGACGCTTGCCGTCCTCGGTCAGCAGGTCCACCGCCTTTTCGCGCAGCTCGCTGACCAGGTCGCGGGCGTCGCGGATGGCGTCGCGCAGCGGCTCTGGGTCGCCTCCGGAGAGAATTGTCCCCAGGGCCTTGCGGGCGTCCTCCCCGGAGCGAAGCAGCGCGTCCATCTTCTCGGCCTCGACCGTGAAGAGGTGGTTCACGGCCCAGGCCGAGACCGAGGGCTTGGGCAGGGCGGCGACCTCGCCGGCGCCGTCCTTGTCCTTCTCCTTGCGCAGCCGCCTGGCGAGCTCGTTGCGCGCCGTGATGAAGTCGCCGAGGGGGAGCGCATAGAGGCGCTGGATCTCCGTGTCGAGGGGGGATCGCCGGGCCATGATCGGAGTATGGTACCTTCCCGGCGCCATGAGGATCGCCTGTTTCACCCCCCTGCCGCCGCAGCGCTCCGGAATCGCTGACTACAGCGCCGAGCTGCTGCCGCATCTGGCCGGGGAGATGGAGCTGGAGCTGTTCGTGGACGACGGGGTGAGGATCGACGCCGGGATCCGCGATAGGTTCCCCGTCCATGGCGAGCGCGCCTTCCTGGGGATGTGGAACCAGGGGCGCTTCGACGCGGTCCTGATCCACCTGGGCAACAACCCGGACTTTCACTCGCGCGCCTGGCGCACGCTGACGGATCATCCGGAGATCCCCTCGGTGCTCGTGCTGCACGAGGCCATGCTGCACCACCTGGTGCGCGGCCTCACGCTCTCGAAGGGCGACCTGGAGGGCTACGTGGAGGAGATGCGCTACGCCTACGGCCGCACCGGCCAGGGGCTCGCGCGGCGCAGCGTGGACACGGGCATCCCGCTCGACGTCTGGAGCTATCCGCTCTTCGAGCGCGCGGTGGACGCGAGCCGCGCCGTGATCGTCCACAACGAGTTCACCCGGCAGCGCGTGCTGGCGAGCCGCCCGCTGGCCCGGACGACGGTCATCCCCCATCACGTGAGCCTCGAAGAGCTTGGCGGGATGGACAGGGCGTCCGCCCGGGCCGCTCTCAAGCTGCCGCCGGATGCCTTTGTCCTCGCCTCCTACGGCTTCATCACGCCGGCCAAGCGTCTCGAAGTCACGCTCCGAGCCTTCGCACGCCTGAAGAAGACCCGGTCGGACGCGATCTATCTCCTGGTGGGGGAGGCCTCGCCGCACTATGATCTCGCCGGCCTCCTGACGCCCGAGCTGTCGGACGGGGTCGTGCGGGTCGGCCACACGGAGCTGGAGGATTTCCTGCGCTACATGGTGGCCGCGGACGTGGCCGTGAATCTGCGCTATCCCACGGCCGGCGAGACGTCGGGGACGCTGATCCGCCTGCTGGGCCTGGGTCAGCCCGTGATCGTGAGCAATCTGGGGGCGTTCGCGGAAATCCCGGACGGCGCCTGTGCGAAAGTGGACCTCGACGAAACCGAGGAGGAGTTGCTCACGGAGATTCTCCAAAGCCTGGCCGCGGACGAGGGGCTGCGTCGCGCCATGGGAGAGAACGCGCGCCGCCACGTCAAGGCGCACACGCCGGAAGCCTCCGCCCGCGCCTATGCCGAGGTGCTGCGCGGTGTGATCGAGGACAGGCCGGCGCCGTTCCGGATCGTGCCGCCGCTCTCCGCCTACCCGCCGGGTGACGTCCTCGCCGAGCTGGCGGCGGATGTGAGCGCCGCGGCCGTGGATCTCGGCGTGGGCGAGGCCGACGACGACCTGCTGCGCGAGCTGGCGGCGGTGCTGGTCGACCTGGATCTGGACACGAAGAGGAACGGGGTCGGCGCATGAAGCGATCTTGGAAGCTCATCCTTCTGCTTGCCATTCTGCTCGCGTTGGCGATCCACGGCTATCGCTCCTACGCGCCGCGGGAGCGGGCGGCGGTCCCGAATCCGGACGGCCTGCCCGCGCGGCTGATGGCGTCGGGCGCGTACGAGGCCTGCTTCTGGGTGCCCTATCCGCATCAGAACGTCGGCGCCCTCTCCCGGGTCGTGAACGACGGCCGCGACTGGCTGGCCGCGGCCGCGCGGGTGGCCGGCGTGCCGCCGCCGGTTCTGCCGGCGTTCGGTCCGTTCGCGGTGCCGCCGTCGGAGGAGATCGCGGTCTGCTCGGACCTGGACGGCGGCCGTTTCTTCGTGGCGGCCCAGGTCTATCCCGCCCTGGGCGCGGTGGCGAAGCTGGCGGGCACGGTGGCGGACAACCCCTGGCTGGCCGGCGGCGAGATCCGCGAGAACGAGCGGGCCGGCAACGGCGTGGTCGAGCGCGTCCTGCACGTGGCCTGGCGGGAGGGGGTGTGGACCGTGAGCGCAGGCGCCGAGCCGCCCGCGGATCTGCCGGCGTCGCGGCCGTTGCTGCAACCGCGGAGCCTGGGCATCGTCCGCCTGGAGCGCGAGATCTCCGGGTTCGCCGACGGCGACTATCTGTTGCGGCGCCGGGACGGCGATCTGGAGCTGGCGCGGGCGTCCTCCGAGCCGGCGCCCGAGGTGCCGAATCCCACGCTCGTGGAGCCGCGGCCGGTGCTTCTCGCGGTGTCCGGCGCGGTCTGGCCGGACGCCGAGCCGAGGCCGCTGCCGCCGACCGCGTTCGCCCTGTTCAATACCGGCGAGGAGGGCGGCGCAAAGTTCGGTCCGTTCGGCACGCTGCCGGGCGCGGCGGTCTTCTCTCCGCCGGGCTCGAAGCGCTGGTCGCTGCCGGCCGAGGGCCTCGGAGGACTGCTGGCCGGAGCGCTGCCGAAGGGCTCGGCGGCAGGTTGGCAGATCACGGCCCTGGACGGCGGCAGCCTGGGCAGGGCGGAGAGCTTGGCGCCGCGGCTGACCGAGCTGGTCCCGCCGGACACGGACGCGGCCCTGAACCGCGACGGCCGGCTGATGCTCGGCCTCTGGCTCCAGCCGCGCGAATCGCTGATCGCGGTGCGGACCATCCGGCAGATGCTGGAGAAGATCCCGCTGGTCGACCGCAAGCAGGTGCGGCGCTGGAAGGACTGGGAGACGCTGCTGGGCCCGGTGGCACGATGCGAGGACATGACCCTGGCAATGACGCGAGCCCCGTCCTCGTTCCGCCTCCGCTTCCATGGCTGCGCGGGTTGACACAGAGGGGCAGAATCCCCTAGTCTTCGCGTTTGCCCCGGTTGGAGGTAGGCATGAAGATCTGGCTGGATCAAGTACGCGACGAGCCATTCAACTGGGACGAGACGCAGGACGTTTCCCTGGAGTCGCTGGCGCAGCCCGAAGTCGAGTCCCTGGGGCCGGTACGGTGGCGCGGGCAGGTTGTGTACGCCGATCCCGGGTATTATTTCAAGGCGCGTCTCTCCTACGACCAGACCCTGAGCTGCAACCGGTGTCTGAAGTCGATCGTCGAGCACGTGGAGCCCGAGGTCGAGCTGATGATCGTGGTGGAGCGCGCGAGCGGCATCGCTGGCGAGTACGAGCTGAAGGAGTCCGAGCTGGGCGTCTGGACCGTCGAGGAAGAGATCCTCGAAACCGATCCGATCCTGCTCGAGCAGCTCCAGCTCAACGTACCCATGAAGCCGCTCTGCCGGCCTGACTGCAAGGGGTTCTGCCCCACTTGCGGCGCCGACCGCACCCTCGCCGAATGCTCCTGCCAGGAGCCGGTAGGGGATGCGCGGTTTGCGGCGCTGACGGCTCTCAAGAGCCGTCTCGACTCTTAGAACGCCGATTTGACGAAGAGAACGAAGACCCGAGAGGCCTGACGACGATGCCGAATCCAAAACGACGCCATTCCAAGGCTCGCCGCGACAAGCGCCGGGCTCACGACGCCCTCCCGCAGCCCGCCGTGGCGCTCTGCGACAACTGCGGCGAGGTCAAGATGCCTCACCGCGCCTGCGGCCATTGCGGCTACTACAACAAGCGCCAGGTGATCGAGGTCAAAGAGAACGCCTAGTCTCTGGGGAGGCCCTCACGGCCTTCCGCTTCCGACAACCAGAGCCTGATCTGAGACGTCGCATGCCGATCGCGGTAGACGCCATGGGTGGGGATTTCGCGCCGCAGCCCCTGGTCGAAGGGGCTGTCCGCTCTGCCGTGGACGACGGCGCCGAAATCCTCCTCGTCGGCGACCGTGCGCGGCTGGAGGCGGAGCTTGCCCGTCTGGGCGGACGTCCCAAGCACCTGGAGATCGTCCATGCCGAGGAAGTCGTGGGCATGGACGAACCCGCCATCACCCCGATCCGCAAGAAGCGGCGCTCGTCGATCCGCATCTGCGCCGAGCTGGTGAAGGAGGGGCGCGCCCAGGCCATGGTCACCGCCGGCAACACCGGCGCGGCCATGATCTCGGCCAAGATGGTCATCGGCACGGTCGCGGGCGTCGACCGCCCCGCGCTCGCCGCCGTCCTGCCCAACGTCCGGGGCCGCACCGTGCTCCTCGACGTGGGCGCCAACGTCGACAGCAAGCCCGTCCACCTGCGCGAGTTCGCGGTCATGGGCCACTTCTACGCCCAGGCCGTGATCGGCACCCCCTCGCCGCGCATCGGCCTGATGTCGATCGGCGAGGAGGAGGGCAAGGGCACCGACCTCACCCGCGAGGTCTTCAAGGTGCTCCAGAACACCGGCCTCAACTTCGTCGGCAACGTCGAGGGCCGGGACGTCTTCAACGGCTCCGTGGACGTCATCGTCTGCGACGGCTTCGTCGGCAACGTCATCCTGAAGAGCGCCGAGGCGCTGGCCGAGATGGTCGGCATGATGCTGCGCGAGGAGATCGAGCGCGGCATCCGGACCAAGGTGGGGTATCTTCTCGCCAAGCCGGCGTTCGACGCCTTCCGGTTGCGAACCGACCCCACCGAGTACGGCGCCGCGCCGCTGCTCGGAGTCAACGGCGGCTGCTTCATCGGCCACGGCCGGTCGAACGCCCGGGCCGTACAGAACGCCATCCGCCGCGCCACCGAGTTTTCCGAGGCGCTCCTTGACCGGAAGATCCGCGACAAGATCGCGGAGCTTCACAGCCAGGAGGCGCGCCTGCTCGGAGAAACCGGGGACGCCGCCCGACCGAGGAGAGAGCCTTGAGCCAAAACGTCAAGCCAGACGGAAGGCCAGACGGAAGGCCAAACGGAAGGAAGACCGCCCTCGTGTTCCCCGGACAGGGCTCGCAGAAGGTCGGCATGGGCCGCGCCTGGGCCGACGTTTCCGACGAGGCCCGCCGCACGTTCGAGGAAGCCGACGACGTGCTCGGCTTCGCACTCTCCAGGCTCTGCTGGGACGGGCCGGAGGAAGACCTCGGTCTGACCGAGAACACGCAGCCCGCCCTGCTCGCCACCTCCATCGCCATTCTGCGCGCGCTCCCCGGACACGGGCTGAATCCAGCCGCCGCGGTTGCCGTCGCCGGACATAGCCTGGGCGAATACTCGGCCCTGGTCGCGGCCGGCGCCCTCGATTTCGCCGATGCGCTGCGCCTCGTGCGGAAGCGCGGCCAGCTCATGCAGCAGGCCGTGCCCGTGGGCGTCGGCGCCATGGCGGCCTTCATCGGCCTGGACGACGAGGCCGTGGCGTCGATCGCGGCCGACTCCGCCACGCCGGACGAGGTCTGCGCCGTCGCCAACTACAATAGCCCCGGCCAGACCGTCATCGCCGGCCACAAGGCCGCGGTCGACCGCGCCGTGGCCATGGCCAAGGACCGGGGCGCGCGCAAGGCGACCCTGCTGGCCGTCTCCGCCCCGTTCCACTCGCCGCTCATGCGGCCTGCTCGCGAGGGAATGGCCCCGGCGCTCGCCGAGGTTACGTTCCGCGATCCCCGCGTGCCGGTCGTCGTCAATGTCGACGCCGCGCCCGTGTATACGGGAAACGGGGCCCGCGACGCCCTGCTCCGCCAGATCGACGGCCCGGTGCGCTGGGTCGAATCCGTGCGCTGGATGGCCGACTCCGAACGTGGTCCCGACTCCGGCGCCGGGGTTGGAACGTTCCTGGAGATCGGCTCGGGCAACGTCCTGAGCGGCCTGAACCGCCGGATCGCCGTCGGCACGGTTTGTGCGAGCCTCAGCGATCCCGGCCAGCTCGAGAAGCTCCTGTCCGGCGGGGGCGACCAAGATTCGAAGGAGAGCGACTCGAAGGAGAGCAAGGAGGGCTGATGTTCCGACTCGACGGCAGGACCGCCCTGGTGACCGGGGCCTCCCAGGGGATCGGCGAAGCCATCGCGCTGCGCCTCGCCGCCCAGGGCGCGCGCGTGGTGCTGGCCGCCCGCAGCGAGGACAAGCTCAAGGAGCTGGCCGCGAAGATCGAGGAGGCCGGCGGCAAGGCCTGCGCCCTGACCCTCGACGTCAGCAAGGCCGAGACCTTCGGCGAGCGCATCAAGTCCCTGCCCGAGGAGTTTGCGGCGGTGGACATCCTGGTCAACAATGCCGGGATCACGGCGGACAACCTGCTCGCCCGCATGTCGCTCGACGACTGGGAAAAGGTTCTGAGAACCAACCTGACCGGCGCCTTCGCCCTGACGCGCGAGCTGCTGCGCGGGATGATGAAGCGGCGCTGGGGGCGGATCATCAACGTCTCGTCCGTGGTCGGGCTGATGGGCAACGCGGGCCAGGCGAACTACGCCGCGGCCAAGGCCGGGCTCATCGGCCTCACCAAGTCCCTGGCTCGCGAGCTGGGGAGCCGGAGCATCACGGTCAACGCCGTGGCTCCGGGGTATATCGAAACCGCCATGACCGCGGCGTTGCCCGCGGCATCGCGAGAGGAGCTGACGGGTGCGATCGCCCTGAAGCGCCTCGGAACCGTGGACGACGTGGCCGCCGCCGTGCTCTATCTTGCGAGCGAGGAGGCGGGTTACGTAACCGGGCACGCTCTGAACGTATCGGGCGGCCTCTATATCTGAAAAAAACGAGACGGAGCGGCCAGCCGGCCCGCATGGACTCACAAGGCGGCTTTGTGTTAGAACCGCTGTTCATGCGCGGCCCCCAGGCCGTTTCAGCCCCGAAGGAGGGAACCAGCAATGGCTGTTGCGGAACGAGTCAAGAGCATCATCGTTGAGCAGTTGGGTGTCGATGAGGACGAAGTCACGCTGGAAGCCAGCTTCACCGACGACCTGGGAGCGGACTCCCTGGACATCGTCGAGCTCGTCATGGCCTTCGAGGAGGAGTTCGGGATCGAGATTCCGGACGACGAAGCCGAGAAGATCAGCAACGTGCGCGAGGCGGTGACGTACATCCAGAACAACGCCGGGGACCAGAACTAGGTCCCTCGCCGGGCCTCGTTTTCACCACCCCGCGCCGATCATCTTGAACAGCATGGAGCGCCGCCGCGTCGTCGTCACCGGAGTGGGTCTGGTGTCCCCCCTGGGAGTTGGGACCGCCGAGAACTGGCGTGCCCTGATGGAAGGCCGGGGCGGCATCGGCCCCATCACCCGCTTCGACGCGTCCGAGTATCCGACGCGCATCGCCGGCGAGGTGAAGGGGTTCAACCCCGTGGACTTCATGGAAAAGAAGGACGTCAAGAAGAGCGACGTCTTCATTCACTATGCCCTGGCCGCCACGCAGTTCGCGATGGAGGACTCGGGGCTGGTCATCGACGAATCCAATGCGGACCGGGTCGGCGTGGTGATCGGCTCAGGCATCGGCGGTCTGCCGTTGATCGAGACCATGCACAGCACGCTGATCGAGCGCGGTCCGAGCCGGGTGTCGCCGTTCTTCATCCCGGGGCTGATCGTCAACATGGCCGCCGGCCAGGTCTCGATCCGCTACAACGCCCGCGGCCCCAACACGTCGCCGGCCACGGCCTGCACCACCGGCCTGCATGCGGTGGGCGACGCCTTCCGGCTGATCCAGATGGGGGAGGCCGACGCCATGATCGCGGGCGGCGCCGAAGCGGTCATCACTCCGCTCGCGGTGGCCGGTTTCTGCGCCATGCGCGCCATGTCCCAGCGCAACGACGAGCCGGACAAGGCGTCGCGTCCCTGGGACGCGGACCGCGACGGCTTCATCATCAGCGAGGGCTCGGGCATCGTGGTGATGGAGGAGATGGAGGCGGCGCTCCAGCGCGGCGCCAACATCTACGCCGAGGTGGTCGGCTACGGCATGAGCGCCGACGCCTACCACATCTCCGCTCCCCACCCGGAAGGCCACGGAGCGGTGCGCGTGATGCGGGCCGCGCTCAAGGACGGGGGGCTGGCCCCGGAGAGCATCGGCTACATCAACGCTCACGGCACCTCGACCCCGCTGGGCGACCTCTCCGAGGTGAAAGCCGTCAAGACGGTCTTCGGGGATCACGCCTACAAGCTGGCCATGTCCTCGACGAAGTCGGCGACCGGTCATCTGCTCGGAGCCGCCGGAGGCCTGGAGACAGGAATCCTGGCGCTGGCCGTCAAGAACCAGATCTTGCCGCCGACGCTCAATCTGGATCGACCCGGGGACGACTGCGACCTCGACTTCGTCCCCAACCAGGCCCGGCCGGTCGACCTCGAATACGCCCTGACCAACTCCTTCGGTTTCGGAGGAACCAACGGGGCGATCATCCTGAAGCGGCACGACAAGACATAGAGGATCCCGGGTCGGGATCCTCTACTCTTCCTCTCCTCGATCTCACTTCAGCTCACGCTCGAAGAACTCCGCCATCCGCGCAAACCAGTGGCGGACGGACGGCCCGCGGAAGGTGTGCGCCTGGCCCGGATAGACCGCGTCCTCGAAGGGGATGCCGGCGGCGATCAGCCTGGCCGCGAAATCGATCGTGTTGTGCGGATGGACGTTGTCGTCCGCGAGACCGTGGATGATCAGCAGGCGGTCCTTGAGCTTCCCGGCGTCGGAAGTGACGGAGGACAGGCGGTAACCCTCCGCGTTGTCCTTGGGAGTCCCCAGGTAGCGCTCGGTCCAGACGGAGTCGTAGAGGCGGAAGTCGGTCACCGGCGCTCCGGCGACACCGGCCTTCCAGACACCCGGCGCGTGAAGCAGCGCGTAGAGCGTGTGATAGCCGCCGCCGGACCATCCCCAGAGGCCGATGCGCGCGGGGTCGATCCAGCCAAGGCTCTTCAGATACTCCACGCCCGCGAGTTGGGCCTCCAGGTTGGACGGCCCGAAGCGGAGATGATCGCGGTCCTCTCCGGCCTTGCCGAAGAAGACGGAGACGATGTTGTCCACCTCCAGCACCGCGAAGCCGCGCAGCGCCATCTGCTTGTGCCAGAGGTCGCGCCGCCGGCCGTCCCATCGGTTCACGACCACCTGCGCGGCGGGGCCACCGTAGTGGTACATGATCGCCGGGTAGCGGCGCGCCGGATCGAAGACCGCGGGCTTCAAGATGCGCGCGGGGAGCTTCACGCCACCCGGGCCGGAGATGAGCATCGCCTCCCATTTCGGCAGGGCCGCCGGATCGTATCCGGCGGGCGCGGTGTGCGGCAGGGGGATCGAGGCGCCGCTCGCGGTGCGGACCTCGAGACGCGGCAGCGTGTCGGCGTCCGTCCAACCGTGGATCCAGGCGCCGCCGGCCGGAGCGACCACGGCCATGTGGCTGCCCGGCTCGCCGGCCAGGGGCTCCCAGGACTCCCGATCGAGACCGGCGCGGTAGACCTGGCGGTCCGCCGGTCCGAGACCCTCGGTGCGGAAGGCGGTGACGACGGCGTCGCCGTCCATCACGCCGTCGAGGGACGCCACGGACCAGCCCTCCGGAGTGACGGTGCGGACGAGCTTGCCGTCGGCATTGTGAATCGACAGCCGCCGCCAGCCGGTCCGCTCCGATCCCCAGAGGAACCGGCCGTCGTGGAGGAAGCGGAAGTCGTTGCCGAGGTTGATCCAGGTCGGCCACGTCTCGGTCAGCAGGGGGGAGCAGGCGCCGTCCGCGGCGCCGCAGCGCAGGAGATCGAGGCGCTTCTGATCGCGGCTCAGGCGCTGGATCGCAACCGCGTCGCCCGCCGGAGCCCAGGCCACCCGGGCGAGGTAGGAGTCCTCCTCGCCGGTCGCCATCCAGACCGTTCCGGTCGCCCCGGTCGCCCCGGTCGTTCCGGTCGTTCCGGACGGCCGGACGTCGATCACGCCGATGCGCACCTTGGGATTCGGATCTCCCGGCTTGGGATACTTCTGCCACCGAACCTTCGGACTGACCGGGCCTTCGTCCACCAGCGCGTAGGTCGGAACCTCCCGCTCGTCGAAGCGGTAGTAGGCGAGGTGTCGGCTGTCCGGGCTCCACCAGAAGCCGGCGGCGGTGCGGTCCCAGATCTCCTCCCAGTAGACCCAGTCGCTCACGCCGTTGAGGAAGACGTTCTCCTCGCCGTCCGACGTGAGCGCGGTCTCGACGCCGGTCGCCAGGTCGAGGACGTGGAGATCGAAGCCGCGCACGAACGCTACGCGGGAGCCGTCCGGGGAGATCTCCGGGTTCTGCTCGGCCTCGTCGGTCCGGGTCAGCCGGCGCACCACTCCGGAGGGGGAGAGGGGATAGAGGAAGAGGTCCCCGCCTGCCGTCAACAGGAGAGTATCGGCACGGGTGCCACGGGGAAACCACTGAACGCCGTCGACCTCCAGCGGCTTGTCGCCTTCCTTCAACTCGGAAAGATGGAAGAGAATGTCGCTCTTGCCGTCTCCAACGTTGAGCCGCCACAGAGCGCGCTCCTCGCCAATCCCCCAGAGATAGGTCAGCGTGCGGCCGTCGGGCGACCAGGCCGGAGAGCCGGGGAGGACGCCGTTGGCGTCGGCGGCGAACAGGGCATCGTCAGTGAGCCGGTCGGGCAAGTCGGGTGAGACGGCCCGGACCAGCGGAACGGTCAGAGCAGAAGCGAGGCTACAGACCAGCAGCGCGGCAGCGATCGGTCGCATGAGATTTCCTCCGAGGCCGGGAGTCTATCCTGCAACCTTTTCGGCAGGCAGCCCGTAGTGGGCACGAGGACATGGAAGGGGGACGACCCATGGAGACAAACATTTCAACGCTACTGCTGGTCACGGGGCTCGTGGCCGGTGCCAGCCTGCCGCTCTCCGCCGCCACGGCGACACGTGCGGTGAAGCAGGCCTTTCCCGTTCGCGGCACCACGGAGGTGCGGCTCGCCAACCTGGCCGGCCGCATCGAGCTGGTGCGGGCGGGCGGCAACCAGATCGTCGTGGACGCCACCATTCACGCCCAGGGCGATTCGGCCGCCGAGACCCAGAAGCTGCTCCAGGGCATGAAGTGGGTGCGCGCCGAGGACCGCCACGGCAACGAGGAGTGGACGCTCTCCTATCCTGTCGAGGACTACGACGGCTTCGCCTATCCCCGGCCGGGCGTGAAGGACCAGGAGCTCTCCTGGTTCCTCGACTGGCTGGTGAGCAAGGCGAGCACCACCACCACCTACCGCGGCGAGAAGGTCCGGGTCTACGCCGAGAAGAGCTCCTCGGCTCCCGTTCTCTACGCCGACCTGCGGATCGGGCTGCCGGCGGGCAGCAACGTGGTGGTCCGCAACGTCGTCGGCGACGTCCGCGGCGGGCAGCTCGAAGGGAAGCTCAAGATCGACACCGGCAGCGGCAAGGTGGAGGTCGCGTCCTACGACGGCAACCTCGTCGTGGACACGGGCTCGGGCGACGTGATCCTGGGCTCGGCCCGCGGCGAGACCTCGGTCGATACGGGCTCGGGCGACGTGATCGTCCGCCGGCTCGTGGGCAACGGGAAGATGGACACGGGCTCGGGCGACGTGCTCGTCGAGAAGGTCTCCGCCGGCCGGCTCTACATCGACACCGGCTCCGGGGATGTGACCGTGCGCGGCGGCTCGGCCAGCCGCGTGATCGCCGATACAGGCTCGGGCGACATCCATGTGGAGGGCGTCGAGCTGCAGGAGCTGGAGGCGGACACGGGCTCCGGCGACGTGCTCGTCCGCAGCTCCCTGGCCGAGGCGAAGCGGATCAGCGCGGACACCGGCAGCGGCGACGTGGAGATCCACGCCGCGGCCAACGCCTCATTCGACATCGAGTCGGACCAGGGCAGCGGCGACCTGGTCGTCCACTATGCGGACGCCAGGCTGCGGCGCGAGGGCAAGAAGGTGGTGGGAGCCCGGCGCGGCGACGGCAAGACCGTCATCCGGGTTGAGACCGGCAGCGGCGATTGCGTGATCAGCCCGCCGGGAGGCTCGAAGACAAGAGGCTAGGATGCGCGGCCTCACCTTCGGATGCGAGGGTGAGGCCCGTCCCGTTCGGCTGTTCCCGCCTACATCTTGCCGTAGTTCGGCCCGCCTCCGCCCTCCGGGGGAACCCAGGTGATGATGGCGTAGGGGTCCATGATGTCGCAGGTCTTGCAGTGGACGCAGTTGCTCGCGTTGATCTGCAGGCGCTTGCCGGTGGGGGAGGCGGTGTCGTCCACCATCTCATAGACCGCAGCCGGGCAGAAGCGCTGGCACGGGTTGGCGTACTCCACGGCGCACTGGTAGATGCAGATGTCCGTGTCCGCCACGTGGAGATGGACGGGCTGGTCCTCGTCGTGGGCCGTGCCCGAGTTGTAGACGTCGGCGAGCTTGTCGAAGATCAGCCTGCCGTCCGCCTTGAGCGGCGCGCCGGCCTTGAGCTTCTGGCCGGCGGGCGTGTCGAGCGGAATCATCCGCTCGTGGCCCGGCTTCGTCTCCAGCCGGTCGAGGAAACCCCAGCCGCGCCCGCCGGTCACCATGCCCACGCCGGCCTGGATCATGCCGGCCAGGTTGCCGTGGTCGAAGGCCTGGTGGAAGTTGCGCACCGCCCACATCTCTTCCTTGATCCAGCTCTCCTCGATCTTCGGCTCGTAGCGGGCCAGCCGCTCCGGAGTGACGCCGCCGGCCTTGAGCGCCTCGAAGATCGTCTCGGCCGCGAGCATCCCCGACTTCATGCCGAGATGGATGCCCTTGAGCCGCTGGCTGTTCAGCATGCCGGCCGAGTCGCCGATGATCAGGAAGCCGTCCCCGGCCGAGCGCGGACGCGACCACCAGCCGCCCTCGGGGAGCGCCTTGGCGCCGTAGAACGCCATCGTGCCGCCTTCGAGGATCTTCGAGATGGCCGGGTGCGTCTTGAGGCGCTGGAACTCCAGGTGGGGATCGAGCAGCGGGTTGAGATAGTCGAGACCCACGACCAGGCCGACGATCAGCTGGTCGTTCTGCATGCCGTAGAGGAAGCTGCCGCCGAACGTATGCTGATCGAGCGGCCAGCCGAGCGTGTGGATGACCTGGCCCGGCTGGATGCGGCCCGGGGGAACGTCCCAGACCTCCTTGATGCCGAGGGCGTAGATCTGCGGGTTCTTCCCCTCCCACAGACCCATCGCCTCGTCGAGCTGCTTGACGAGCGTGCCGCGCGGGCCCTCGCCGAGGACCACGACCTGGCTGCGGATGTCCACGCCGGGCTCGAAGTTCGCCTTCTTCGCGCCGCTGTGGGAGATGCCGCGGTCGCGGGTGCGGACGCCGACGACCTTGCCGTCCTCGACCAGGGCGGAGGCGGCGGGGAACTCATAGAAGAGGTTGACCTCGTCGAGCGTCTCGACCTTCGCGGCCATCCACTTGACCAGCTTGCCCAGCGAAGCGACGTAGTTGCCGTCGTTCTCCATCGGCGGCGGGATGGGCAGGGAGACCGAGCGCGTCTCGGTGAGGAAGAGAAACTCCTCGTGCTCGTGCTCGACCTTGCCCTCGAACGGGGCGCTCTTCCAGTCTGCCGGGAACAGCTCGCGGAACGCGCGGGGGTCGACGACAGCGCCGGAGAGCGCGTGGCTTCCGGCCTCGGCGCCCTTTTCGAGGATCGCGATGCTGATCTCGAGCTTGTCGTTCGAGGACGTGGCGGACGCCGAGTTGTGCTGACGGATCAGCTGGGCGAGGTGCCAGGCACCCGCCAGGCTGGCCGGGCCGGCACCGACGAAGACGACGTCAAAATCCAGGGTTTCTCGTTCCATGCGTTCTCGGCTCCTCGAAACCGTGACTCCAATTCGGATGGGGCCGGGGGATGCTACCACGCCCTCTGGCGCATCTCCTGGCTAGGCCTCGACCAGCGGCGCCACGCAGTCGGCCGCGTCGTAGGCCGGGCTGTTCACCGACCGGCTCACCGGGTAGGTCGCCATCTGGTCCGGATCGTAGGGCGCGAGGAGCGGCTCCAGCCGTTCCCGGTCGTCGATCGCAGGGTCCAGCCAGAGGTCGAAATCCTTGGGATCGACGATGACGGGCATCCGGTCGTGAAGCGGCCGGATCAGCTCGTTGGCGCTGGTGGTCAGGATGGTGAACGTGTCGCGCGGTCCGGCCTCGGGATCCTTCCAGCGCGCCCAGAGCCCGGCGAGCGCGAACGGCTTGCCGTCCTGGCGGTGGATGAAGAACGGCTGCTTGGCCTTGCCTTCCTTCTTCCATTCGTAGAAACCGTCGGTCGGGATGAGGCAGCGCTGCTTGCGGAAGCTGTACTTGAAGGCGGGCTTCTCGGCCACGCTCTCGGAGCGCGCGTTGATCATCCGGTTGCCGATGCTGGCCTCCTTGGCCCAGTAGGGGATGAGCCCCCAGCGCAGGAGATCCATCCGCCGCGGCGCGTTTTTTCCCTGGGAGCCGTCGATGCGGACCACCGCCGACTCCTGGGTGGGCGCGATGTTGTAGCGCTGCGGGAAGAGCGGCACCTCGGTCAGGTCGAACATCAGGGCCAGCTCCTCGCCGCCCGAGCTCAGGGTGTAGCGTCCGCACATCGTCGGCTCCTTCAGCCCCGGCGGTGATCGACCCAGCGCCCGCCCACGCAGGTGGCGGCCACGGTCTCTTCCGAGGCTCCGAAAATCAGCGACTCCAGCAGGGTGTCCGGCTCCCAGCCGGCGAGGGTGGGGGCGTCCAGGTCGATCGCGGCGAAGTCGGCCCAGCAGCCCGGCGCGATGCGGCCGGCGTCGACGCCCACGGCCCGGGCGCCCGCGACCGTGGCGGACTCGAAGAGGACGCGGGCGTTCCGGCCGTCGGCGTCGCGGACGACGCCGCGGCTCTCCGTCGCGAGGCGCTGGGCGTACTCCATCCAGCGCATCTCCTCCAGCATGGAGATCCGCGCGTTCGAATCGCTGCCCAGGCAGACCAGTCCGCCGAGCGCATGGACGTTGGGAATGGCCGCGATGCCGGCGATACCGTCGCCCAGGTTGCCCTCGGTGAGCGGGCAGAGGCAGACCGTTCCGCCACCGGAGAGAAAGCGCTCCATGTCCTCCGGGTGCGTATGGGTGCAGTGGACGGCCGTGACGTCCGTGGCCGTGCCCAGGGTCTCCAGCAGCAGCTCCATCGGGCGCCGCCCGTAGTAGGAGAGGGCGTCCTCGATCTCCCGGCGCTGCTCCTCGACGTGGATGTGGAACGGCATGTCGCGCCGCCGGGCCTCGTCGTAGATCGTCTTCAGGTCGTCCAGGCTCGCCGCGCGCAGGCTGTGGACCGAGGCGCCGAGAGTCTGGGTGGCCGGATCGACGAGACCCGCGAGCCGGTCGACCTGCTCCCAGAAGGCTCCGGTGGAAGGCGACCCGAATCGCCGTTGCGCGCCTTCGAGCGGCTGGCCGATGGCGCCCGTCCGGTAGTAGACCTCCAGCAGGGCGATGCGGATGCCGGCTTCGGACGCGGCGCGCAGCACCCGCTCGTCGAAGGCCCAGCCGTCGAGCTCGGCGCCGTGGTGGAAGTAGTGGAACTCGCCCACGCAGGTGATGCCCGCCGCGCGCATCTCGCGGAACGTCCGCAGGCAGAGCGCCTGGAAGGCGTCGGGATCGAGGCGGTCCACGAGCCCGTACATGGCCTCGCGCCAGGTCCAGAAGCTGCCGGAGCCGGCAGGGAAGCGCTCGCCCCGCCCGCGCAGGCCGCGCTGGAAGGCGTGCGAATGGGCGGAGACCATGCCGGGGATCAACGCGCCGCTTTCGAGGCGCATGTCGGCCGCCACACCCGCCGTACCCGCCGTACCCGATACTCCGAGGCGTCCAACCTCAAGGATGCGGCCGTCGTCTCCGATCCGAACCTGGACGCCCTCCTCGAAGGCCTCGCCGGTCCAGGTCCAGTCCGCTTGCACGACTGTTTGAGCTGCCGTCATGCGTCCTCCCGGCAGAAGGTCTGGATCGTCTGCTGGAGGAACCCGCGCGCGGCGGCGAATTCGCTCTTGGGCAGGTGCTCGTTCGGCTTGTGGGCGACCTCGATCGTGCCGGGTCCGAAGATGGCGCAGTCCATGCCGAGCCGCTGGAGCCAGCCGGCGTCGGTGGCGAAGGAGACGCTGGCGCTCTCCTCCTGGCCCACGAGGGAGCACAGCCGGCGGTAGATGGGCGAGGCTTCGTCCAGGAGCATGGGCGGGCTGTCCGAGAGGATCTCGACCTCGGGCTCGAACGGCGCCGCCGCTGCCTGCGCGATGCGGCGGATGCGCTCGGCGAGGGCGTCGGATTCGACTCCGGGGAGCGGCCGGACGCCGACCTCGACGGCACAGCGGTCGGGGACCACGTTGATGGCCGAGCCGCCCTGGACGGTGCCGATGTTCAGGGGCACGAAGGGGACTTCCGGGAAGAGCTCGCGGTTCGGGACGATCTCGGCTTCGAGCTCGCGGCGCAGGGTGGCGAGCGCCTCGATCACCCGGCCGGCGGGCTCGATGGCGTTGAGGCCGAGGTGGGGATAGCCGCTATGGGCGCTGCGTCCGCGCAGGGTGATCCGGATCTTGGTGTGGCCCTTGTGGACGCGGGCGACGCGCAGCGACGTGGGCTCGCCGATGATCGCGCTGCGCGGGAGAGCAACTGCGTCCGGGAACGTCTCGGTGAATCGCCGGGCGCCGAGCGTGCCGACCTCCTCGTCGTACGTGAACACCAGGGCGAGCGGCGCGCGCAGGCTTCCAGGATCCGACTCGGCGATCTCAGCCGTTTCGGCGGCGAGATTCGCGGCGACGGCCAGGAACCCCTTCATGTCGCACGAGCCGCGGGCCGTCCAGCGGTCCCCGTCGTCGGTCAGGGTGAACGGGTCGCTCCGCCAGCCGTCCTCCTCGGCGGGGACGGTGTCCATGTGGCCGGACAGGACAAGGCCGCGGCGGTCGCCGGCCGGCTCCGGGCCGATCCGCACGATGAGGTTCGCCTTGGTGCCGTCGGCGGACGGGTTGCGGTCGATGCGCACGCCCGGCCGGTCCAGGTAGTCGGACAGCAGGTCCACCAGCGGGAGGTTGCTGTTGCGGCTGGTCGTGTCGATTGCGATCAGGCGGGCGAGCAGAGCGGCGTCGGTGAGGTGAGCGGCCATCGAGCCGGCATTATAGAAGGGATCTCCAGCTCGGAGGCTTCAGGAGTATTGAGGGCGTCAGGGCATCAGGGCGAGGGCCGGCGGATTCTTCTCGCTCCGCGAGCGGGAGACCCACCCCGACAGCTCGTCGAGGAGCTGGGCGGTGTTCTTGCCGCCGGCCGGCGCCTGGAACGAGAGCAGGGCCGTGGTGGTCTCCTTGTACATGTCGTCGGAGCGGAAGAGGGGATAGATCTGGTCCGCCATGCGCAGCATGTCGGCCCCGCGCCGCTCCTGGACGTAGAGCACGGCGAGATCCATGGCGGCGAGCGCGGCCTCGTAGGTGAGACCTTCGCGGGCGAGCCCTTCGCGGGCGTCGAGCAGCGCGCCCTCGGCCTCCCGCGGCCGGGTGGCGAGCTTGCCCTCCAGCCAGCGCAGCCGGGTGAGCAGGCGGCGGTCGCCGGCCTTCTCATAGAGACGCCGGGCGCCGTCGAGGCAGGCGGTGGCTTCCCCCTCGCGGCCGACCTCGTGCAGGAACCAGATGAGGTTGTGGGTCGCGCAGACGATCAGGCGCGGCTCGCGGGTGGGATCGACGAGGTCGATGCTGCGGCGGATCAGCCGCAGAGCCGCGCCGTACTGGCCGGCATTGCCGAGGATCGTGCCCTTCTTGAGCAGCGTGCGGCCGAGCAGGTGTTGATCCCCGAGGTGGCGGTAGATCGAGGCGGCGCGGTTGAGGAGGCGGATCGACTCCTCGAAGCGGCCGCAGTAGCCGGCGAGGGAAGCCTTGAGCGTCAGCAGCTCGGCCCGGGTCAGGGGATCGCCGCTGCCGTCTTCGAGCAGCTGCTCGGCCTTCTCCATGGCGCTCTCGGCGAGCCCGATCTCGGCCTGCACGCGGCGGCTCTCGGCGAGGTAGGCCCAGGCCACGGCGCGCAGATCCTGGACGACCGGGGCGCCGTACAGCTCGAGGTCGAGCTGCTCGGCGACGCGCACGGCGATCTCCGCGGCCTTGCGGGCGCCGGCCGGGTCGGCGATCCCGAGCTCGCGGCTCTTCTGGAGGAGCAGCTCGCACAGCGCAAGGCTGGCATAGCGCCGGGTGCTGTGGACCTGCGCCAGCCCCTCGACGGCTTCGTGGGTGAGCAGCTCGGCGTAGAGCCCTTTCGCCGTGGCCGGCTCGCGCAGCGCCTCGAGACCCCCCTCGGCGATGCGGCGGCGCAGCCGCAGCAGCGCGCCGTCGTAGCTGCTCGGCGCCGGCTGCACCGCGCGCCGCATCCGCTCGACCTCCAGGGCGCAGGCCGGGCACCCCTGCAGGAGGTGGCGGACGGCGGCGGGAAGCTCGCCGTGCGGGATCGTTCCCTGGACGAGAAGCCGGAGCGTCTCCCGGGAGGGATGAGTCGAAGGAGAGGGGCCGGCACCTGCGAGGGTGCCGGAGGCGGCAGGGCCTTCCTGGCGCCGGAGCAGGAGCTTTCTGCGCCCCACGCGGGCCTCGGCCGCCCGGGCGGGCTCCTCGGCGCGCTCCCAATGCCGGGCGGCACGGCTCCAGGCCCGCTCGGACTCGGCGAGCAGGGCGCCGACCCGATGCTCCAGCCGTTCCAGGTCGCGCAGCTCGTCCCAGACGAGGCGCTCGCCTTCGGTGAGCAGAAACCAGGGGATCGAGCAGAGGCGCTCGACGAGAACCTTCCGGCGGATCTGGAGCAGCCCGGCGGCCTGCTCCAGGTCGTTGCGGCCGCCGGCCGCGGTCAGCTCCCGGATCCGGTGGAGGAGCCGCCGCCGGCCGCCGGGCCGGGACTCCTCCAGCCGGGCCACGTCCGTCCAGAGGTCGGCCCGGGCATAGAGGTCGACGGCGCGCTCGGTCTCCCCGAGCCGTTCGCAGTAGACCGCGGCCCGGTCGTTGCGGCCCGTGGCCTCCAGGGCGCGGGCGCGGCAGGTGTGGGAGCTCTGCGCGCGGCCGGCGGCGCGGTAGGCGGCGGCGGCGCGGCCCCAGAGCCCGTCCGCTTCCAGGTGGCGCGCCAGGGCGAGCGCGGTCCGGACCGGATCGCCGGCCGCCCGGAAGCAGCGCGCCGCGGCTTCGAAGTCCCCCGTTTCCTGCCAGAAGTCGCCGGCGGCGCCGAAGTCGCCGCCCTCCTCGGCCGCGCGGGCCGAGGCCAGCCGGGAGCGTCGGGAATCGCCGGCGCGCTCCCAGCAGCGGGCCGCGTCGGCGTGGCGGCGCAGGCCTTCCCAGATGGCGGCGGCCTCCCTCCAGGCCTTGCGTCCTTCCAGGACCCGGGCCTCGCAGCGCCGCGCATCCGGCTCCAGACCCGCCTCCCGGAAGAGCGCGCAGGCCTCGGCCATCCGTCCGAGGCGTTCGAGCAGGGGAGCCTGCCGCGACGGCGCGCGCAGGCCGGTCCAGCGGACCAGGGCGCCGGTCCAGTCCTCGCGCTCCTCGTCGGCATGGGCCAGCGCCTCGATCTCCCTCTCGGCCTGACCCGCCCGGCGGAAGCACTCGGCGGCCTGGCGGAAGTGCCCACGCTGGAGAAAGTAGTCGCCCTCCGCGGTCCACTCGGTGGGGGAGGCGGTGGGCCGGAAGAGATGGGAGAGGCTCTCGACCGCCTCGCGCTCCAGCAGGCCTCCGAAGCGCCCGCCGCCCCCGCCGTCCCAGAAGGGGTGCGGCTCGGGGCCTTCATGGATGGCGAGATGCCGGCGGGCGCGGGTGACGGCCACGTAGAGATGCTGGAGGAGGCGCTTGAAGCGGGGCTCGCGGTCCAGATGGGCGTCCGCGGGACGGCGACCGGCACGCTCGAAGCGCTCGATCAGGTCGCGGTCCGGGCCGAGGAGCTTCCAGAGCACCACGTCGTCGAACTCCAGCCCCTTG